>JAUXVN010000013.1 GCA_030684555.1 Ignavibacteria bacterium | reverse complement strand
TCAGCGGTTCGATCCCGCTTAGCTCCACAAATTAAAGTCCATGACACAATTATTTTTCCGCTACAAAAAAAATAAGACCTTACTCGATTTCCAAAATAATCCCATTTTTAATACTAGTGTTAAACAGAATCTTCGTTAATTATCCATATGCTTAATAATCCAATCAAGTTGAGTTAACCGCTCTTCTAAGGGAATATCTTTGAAATCATAAACTTCCTCACTACTCGCTGTGTAACCGACCAATCCTCCTATCAACCCACCTACAAGCCCTCCAATAGCTGCCGAATTAAGTATTGTAGCCAATGTTACATAGAATTTGAATGCCCCCCTAAAACTTCTATCTTGCGGATTGATAATATTTATCAAAGTTAAAATTCCTCCACCAATTATAGCCCCATAACCCACATACGACCCTGTGGTTGCTCCAACTCTTTTTTTAAGAGATACTATTTTTTCAACATCAATTCCGGTTAATGCAGTTGAGCTTTTTAGTATTAAATAATTCTCTCTTATTTCAAGCGGAATTACATCATTATATTCGGTGTTATTATTGACAGTGATAGTCCAGTTATAATCCTGGGCATACATAATGTTTGTGGTCGGTTGTATGAGAAACAAAATGAGTAGTAGATTGAAAGAATTAAACCCTGTAGTAATCTTTTCCATAGCATTTCTTTTCAAATTATTCGAAAAAACCTGTAACTAAATCTAGCAGAAGTACATAATAATGAGATATTAAAACTACTATACAAACATTGATATTTCCCAATTTTATTTACAAGAAAAAATCATTAAATAAAAAAAGAAAGGGACATCTTACCTTTAATTTCCTTCCCTCAAAACAAAAAAAGGTTTGAAAAATAAATTCCCAAACCTTAGATTTCGCTGCCCCATCAGGGGTCGAACCTGAACTCTTCTGATCCAGAGTCAGACGTGTTGCCAATTACACTATGGGGCAAAATGATTTTCAAAATTAGCGAAGTCTTGTTCAAAAAACAATCGGAAATAACTTTATTCATTCGACAATTACACTTATTTTAGAACAATAATAATTTAAGAAATCATTATTAATGAAAAAATATTTTTTCCTATTCATTATACTTTTTTGTGTTCAAGTATTCCCTCAAGTTTATGAGTTTCAAGAATCAATCGGGAATTTTGAAGATGCATCGGATTTTGCAGTGAATCCTTTGGGATTCATTTACATAACTGATGCGGCAAGAAATGAAATAATAAAACTTGATACAAATGGAGTTGTACATAAAACAACTGGTGGTTATGGCTGGGAAAACTCTTCATTCGATAATCCAACGTCAATTTATTTTTCCGGATTGAATGTAATTGTTTCTGATTATAATAACCATCGAATTCAACTTTTTGATAAAGATTTGAATTTTGTTTCTTCATTTAGTAATCGTAAATCAAATGAGAATGAAGAATCATTCGGTTTTCCGCTCGCTTGTTTAAGTAATCGACAAGGTGATTTTTTTATTCTTGATTCTGAAAATAAACGGGTGATTAAGTATGATTTATTCGGAAAGTTTTCTCATTCATTCGGTGGTTATGATGCAGGAAGTTTAACTCTATCAAATCCTTCAAGAATGACAATTTCACCTGATGGAAAGATTTATATTGCTGATGGAAAGTCATTAGTTATTTTTGATGAATTTGGAAATGGTATTAGTAAATCTCGTTTACAAATCAAATTATCTGATGTAAAGTTTGCATCCGGAGTATTAATCTTCACCTCAAAAGAAAGTGTTTATTTAAATATCATGAATTCAGCTCCGGTCGAATTTTCTGATTTTGAATTCGATAACGAAATAAAATCAGCTTTGTTTTATAATGATAGATTGTTTGTTTTGACCAACAATCAGATTCATGTATTCAAAAAGAAATAAAGCGAAGCGATTGAGTATATTTAATAAGATATTAATGCTGAGTAACTTTACCATTATTCGGATAATCGGATTCATTTTACTCCTCATATGGATTGCCGGTTTTTCAATTCATACTTTATTTCCTGATTCTGCATTGTTTAAAGTTATGCAACCATTTTTTCATTTCGTATACGGGAATTTGTGCCATCAACTGCCCGAAAGATCGTTCTCTTTCAATCATTTATTTTTTCATGTTTGCGTAAGATGTACCGGAATTTATTTGGGAGGAATTCCTGCATTTTTTATCCCGAAGAAATTTTATAATAAATTTAATTTTAAATACTTATTCTATATAAGTCTTATAATAGTTTTGATTGATGTAAGTCTCGAATATTTTTCAATCACTACATTCAATTCAAATCTTGCATTATTGAGCGGATCATTTTTGGGATTTTCTTCTCTTTCAGCTATTTTGGGTATATTAAACAAGGAAAATTTATCAGAAAATCAGGCTGGTAACTAACTTATTTTTTCATGTTATTGAATAAATTTATTTTTGAAATATTAAGCATAAAAATCCTACCAAATAATTAATGAAAAATCAGAAAATTATGAATAAAAAAAATACCTGTTTTTGGGAGGTTACCAAAAAATGAATCAACACAAATATTATCCTGCACTTGTAAGTGCTTTTGCCGCCGCTGTTTTAACAACTATACCGGGAATCAAAAGTTTTGCGTGTTGTTTATTAGTTCCTGCTGCATCTGTTTTAGCACTTTATTTAGATCAAAAATTCAACAAATCTGAAGTTAATATCTCCTCAAACAAAGCAATGATTACAGGAATTATTACAGGAATACTTATTGCCTTATTCAGTTCATCATTAGAAATATTTATTACTTTTATTTTGAAGTCGAATGAGTTAACTCAAACCTTGCCTGAACTTGAAGTACTTTTATCCCAAATGGAATTAGGAACTGTTTCTGAGGATATAATAAATATGCTTAGAAATATTTCAGCTGAAATTAATGAATCCGGTTTTTCAATTCAGTTTACATTTTTTCTTTTTACGAGTAATATCATTACCGATGCAATTTTTGGTTTTCTTGGTGGATTGTTAGGGATGGCAATTCTAAACAAACAAAATAACAATAAGGATTTGTAAAAGGATGATTACAGCATTTATATTTTTCATCCATTTATATTTTTCATTATTAGTATTTACAAAAAAATGGCAAAATGAAGGATTATCTTCCGGATTTACAAATTTAGCTCTAATTGGAATTCTATTTGCTGTTGGTTGGTCTATCACAGGCATCTTCGCCAAATTGCTTATGGAACCGGTTGGTTTTGGAATCTACTTTGATAGAGATACTTTCTCTCTCACTTTACTGTCGATATCTGAATACTTTTTCTATAAAATGTATTACAAGGATACCTTCTTTATTGAAGCCGATAAGGAAATACAATAACTGCAGTTTGTTCTCCTTGAACCTGGTTTTTGGGGATTGGCTCAAATTTCCATTGACGCAGTGAATTAATTGCTGCATTTTCAAGTTGTGTATCAGCCTTTGTAAGTGGGAAGATTGTCCCAACAGTTCCATCAGCTAGAATTGCAAATCTAAGTCGAATATCAATCTCTTTATTAACCCCGGGTGGATATGCAGGAAGAGAATAACTATAAATTCTGCGCTTCCCTTTTCCTCCCCAATCAATATCGAAACCAAAGCTGCCATCACCGGTACTTTTATTTCCTTTGCTGTCACTTGATGATTTAGAAACTGCATTCTCGTTTTTAGTACCTGTTTTATCCTCTGTTATCTTTTTATCATCTTTTTTTGAGGATGTAGAAATCTCGTTATCGGAAGTATTTTTAGCAGTTGGTAATGTTACTTCTTTAACATTCTCATCTTTATTTTTCGATTGCTCTGATTCGTCCGAATTTGCAGCCTTCTCAGATTCCTCTAATAAAGTACCGACAGCACCGGAAGTACCGAGTGTTCCACTTGTCCCAAATCCAATCTCTATATATTCTGTTTGTGGATATTCGATGTTTATCTTGATAAGATAAAAAATGAATAATAACAGAAAGTGAAAAAAAATGGAAAGTGAAAAGGATAAATTTCTTGTTGTTGTTATTGTCATTCTATATTAAACTTTTAACACTTATAGTTTTACTTTTTCAGTCTCGATAGTAAATTTATCTATTCCGGTACCGCGGGCAGCATCTATAACCTTAATTACTAAATCTACCGGTACATCTTTATCGGATCTTATTATCAAATTACTCTCTAAGTTTTGTTCTTTCTGAATACTCAATTTTGCTCCTAATTCATCAATAGCAGTAGGTTCACTCCCCAGGTAAACGGTTCCGGATGAAGTTATTGATACAATTAATCTTGACGGTGAAGTTTGTTCATTATTTTTGGCACCGGGCAATTTAACCTTCACACCTGTCTGAATAACAAACTGAGATGTTAATAAAAAGAAAATTAATAACAGCATTACAATATCTGTTAACGAAGAATAACTGAATGATGATAATGGTTTATTTGATGTTTCAAATTTCATAATGTTTTGTCCTACAATTCAATTTCAAGATCATCATCATCTTTAATACCGGATGAAACTTCCTGCATTGTATCTAAAACGTCAGTAGAAATTACTTCCATATCATGAACCATTTTAGTAACTGAATTCAGAAAATAGTTGTAAAACATGAGTGCAAGAATTCCAACACCTAATCCGAAAGCGGTCGTGATTAATGCTTCCCAAATACCTCCTGCAAGATCACTTGGATTTGCTGCACCCTGTAAATCTTCAATTCTCATAAATGCTGAAATCATCCCTGTAACAGTTCCGAGAAAGCCTAAAAGAGGAGCAACACCGGAGACAGTTGCTAAAACCGATAATCCTTTTTCTAATTTAACAATTTCTTGTTTTCCGGCATTTTCAATTGCTTCTTTTACTCGGTCATGACCAAATTTATGTTTCTTCAACGCCTTTCTAACAATGTTTGCAGCGGGTGATCTTTCTTCCATGCAATATGCTACGGCACTTGAAACATCTTTCTTTCTAAGTAAACCTCTAATTTTAATTAAAAATGAAGGAGCATTTATCTTCGCTTTTCTAAGTACAATATATCTATCGATGGCGACTGCAAAACCTATTATTGATAATAATAGAATTGGCCACATTAAAAATCCGCCTTTTAAAAAAATCGCTAATAAATCCATATTTAATCCTTATTTATCTGTTTTGTGTTAAAAATTTTTCAGCTTCTGAAATTGAATTAAATCCAGTAATTCTAACTCTATACCAAATTCCACGTCCCGGAATTTGTGCTTCAACTAATAAAGCTTGTCTCCCTAATTTTAAATACCGTGCTACTTCGCTTTGTGCTTTCGATTTTGCTTTCCATGATGAAACTTGAACAGAATAATAGTTACCATCCTGAAATATATTCTCTGATACTTTCTTTTCTGTTCCAATAGTTTGGGTTTTTGCAGTCAGTTCAGTTTTTTCTTTAACGGATACATCATTTGTTTTTTGCTCAGGTAATTTATCATTGGCTTTTTTGCTCAAGATATTACCAGGATTTTGTTTTGAAAACAATTCATTAGGTTCGAGTTCAACTTGAGTTTGAGTCTTTTCCTCCGCTCCTAATACAGATTGTGTACTTTTCTCAGGAATTTGTAAATCATGATTAAAATCTTCTCCTGCCATATTCTGTTTGAGGTATGGGTAATTAACCGGAATGTTGTAATCTCTCTCAATTATCACCGGATTTGAAATCGGTTTTTCTACTTTAATGAAAATTTCTTTTTGCAATCCTGTCCATTTGGGGATACCATAAAATTTAGAATATAAGTATCCTGATATAACTATAATTCCCAATAATAGAAGTACATTAAGAAATGCACGGGTTGTTTTTCTCTTCTTTATCGGAGAATCAATTGGGACTGATGTTGAAGTTGATTCAACATTATCTTCTGAAGAAACAAATAAAGGTTTTGCAGTATCAAATTCATCGTTCTTATATGGTGAAGCTTTTATTTCGTAAGGCGACTCAATATTTTGTTGCTGGTCAAACTTTTCTGATGAAGAATAAACTTCAAACCTTGAAGCAGCATTTTTTTCTTCATTTTTATGGGCTTCTAAAATTGCAGCAATTTCTTCTTCTTCTGCTGTTCGCTCGGGGTTATAATAGAAGTCATCAATCTTAAACTTATTTTCATCTCCTTTTGTGACTTCTACAAAACTGTCATCTTCAATTTCATTTGTAAGTCTTTTCCACGCATCATCTTCTTCATCATAAACATGAGGAGGGTTTTCATATTCAGATAAATCGATTCCACTCAAATCAATATTGAGTTCTTGTGTTCGAGACTTTACGGGTTTATAATCATCAAAATATGAATCTTCAATATTAATGTTTTGTTCATCTTCAACTATTTTATCATCATCAATTGATTGCCAAAATTCTTGAGTTGGAGTTAATTTTTCATTTTCAATATCATTTGTTTTTTCATCATCAATCTCTGGTTCAATATAATCATCACTAATAGAATCTTCATCCGAAAGGGGCTCTTGAGGTTCTTCATCAATGAATGATTTTGATTTATTTCTTCCAAAATCCCAGGTTGAATAAATATCATCAAGTTCTTTATCATCCATTTTAGGAAAATCTGTTATGGAAACCCCGTCGCCACTCTCCTCAACATTTAGAATTTCATTTTCGTCAAATTCATCCTGCCAGGTTTGTCCGAAATCCCATGAAATTCCATCCGCAAAATCAGATTCATTAAATAAGTCGATTTGTTGCGGAATTGAAACGGGTTCGGATATCTCGTCAATTGTAGTCGGAATCTCTTCAGAGATAAGCTGTTCCATATTCACTGAAAATTGATTACGTATCAATTCAGAATTATTAATTAGCTTTTCGACCTTTGAATCAATAATAAAATTTATTTCTGAACCGGTATATAATGAATACAAATCGGACTTATCATCAACATGAAGTGGTATAATTGGTTTTCCAATACTCAATGAAAATAGAGCATCTATTTCTGATACTTTTTCCCTTTTAGATTCAGGAATTCCGAATAATAATTCGGTACCACCATCACCGAAAAAATAATCATCATTAAAAATTATAACATTTGGAGTAGCTGAAGTCATTGAATTGAAATCGGTGTGTAAGTTTTTAGTTTTAAACGCACCGATCCCTGTTATCTGAAAGACATCTTCATCTGAAAGAATCGAAGACAATTTTCTTAGCAGTGTTTCCATAAATATTTTAGCTTCTTGCTCAGGAACACCGGCAAAACGAATTATCTTTTTTACAAGTTCAGTTCTGGTCATCAATGTTATTTAACTATTAATTTATGACTGCAATAATAATAAATATTTTTACCAATTATAATTTATACCTAACATGATATTCATCGGAGGTTCTAAATAATTTCTCCAACGATAACTACTTTGATTGAATAGATTATCACCTTCAAGAGTTATGTTCAAATATTCATAGAATGGATAATAAAGCTTTAATCCCAAATTGAATATTGGTGCAATCGAAAAACTATTACCAATATCAGCGTACATCTTTGAACGGAATTTAAATTTGGTTTCCAAAGTAATATTATATGGGAATTTATGTCCATAAGACAAAAATCCCTCTGCTATCGGATAATAAGGTAGTTGATTTTCTAATGAATCTCTGATTGATTGAAAATTAATTTCACCATAAAACCACCCAAACGGACCGGGATGGAAAAACAAATTTACAAATCCATTAACATTCTTAGCTTCAGTTGTTGAGAGATTAAAAAAACCATTTTTCACAGCATCACTAAAATATGGATATCTAAATGATGAGAAATGTCCAACTCCTGCTTCTATTTCATAATATTTATCATATTCATACTTAAATGAGAGTATAAATTTTCCTGATTTCTTAAAAAAGAAATTTCTGAAATTAGAAGCATCAAAAAATCTGTTTTGTTCAAGTAGCATTTTATTTGTTAAAAATTCTGATTCGGGATGATATTCAGCAAAAAAAGAAATCCCTTTATCAATTCTGAATGCTAAAGCTGCATAAGGGGAAACCAATGAATTTGTATCTGATTTTGAATAATGCATTCCAATGTGAATCTTAAACTGTTGTGAAAACTTAATATTTAGGGCACCGGAAAAATCCAAATAGTTCATATTTATTTCCGGAAGTAAACTATTTTTCAAATATTGAGTTGAATATGTGAAATTAGTTCTTACATCTATTCTAGAATAACTAAGTGCAGTAAACCCTTTCAACTTAACATTGTTTTCAGAAATATTATTTTCAGGTAGATTCAAATATTCACTTATAATAAAAGTTGAAAATGGAAAACTTTCTGAACCTAAATTCTTAATTCCAAATTGAAAATTCCCCAGCATCAAGTTATTTTTTTTATCCGGTTGTGATGAACCATAATACTTATAATGGTCCTGACTTAAATTTCCGTTTAATGCAAATATTACACCTGGTAAAAAGCCGCCGTCCCTTTCAAAGTAATGATCAAAATTCAACATACCTTTATAAAATATTCTATCTGAAAAATCAGTGTAAGCTCTTTGATATTCGCCATTAACACCTGCATTGATAAGAGTATTTGTAAATGGAAGATTCAATTTTAAATCTACTTTCGGCATTGAAACCATACCAACCGCAGCATCAAGATTAAAATTTAAATATTGAATTGAATCAAGGAAAATCGCATTCTTTTTAAGTGGATCAGAAAAATCCTTTACGTCTAATTCCTCAGAACTAAATAGTGGTTTAAAGTATTCTTCTGACACAGTCGAGATTAACTCAGGACGTGGTTTCGCAACTATCGGAAGTTGTACTTCTTCATTTCCTGTTATTACAAAATCCGGCAGTTCAACATTGGGACTTTTTTGAGAATCTTGTGCATAAACAAAGATTGATAACAAAAGGATAAGACACGAAATTTTTCTCATTTTACACCTGCTAATTTCGTACGAGCTTCTCGTGCAAATTCATCATTACCACGTTTATTAATTACAGTTCTGAACATTTCTCTAGCCTTGTTTTTATCTCCGAGTTTCTGATAACATTCACCTAATCTGATATACGATCTTGCAACCCATTCATCATATGCTGAGAAGAGATTTAGAACTCTAACGTACGCAGTGATTGCATCCCTTGTTTTGTTTTGCTCTTGAAGTGCAACACCAAGATAATACTGGGCTTTAGCGCCTATATCATCAGTTTTCTTTCCGATAATAACTTGAAAGTTTTTTACTGCTTTATCGTATCTTTTATTTTTTAACTCAATTAATCCAAGTTCTAATTTTGATTTTTCTCCAAATACATTTGTTCCATAATAAATTGCAATTTCATCATACAGATCATAAGCTGAAGAAAAATCACCTTTAAGACTGTAAGTCTCTGCTTTCATAAACATCAGTTCTGGTACCCTGTTTGTTCCTTTAAGTCTTGTCAAGGCTTGATCATAAAGTGAAATGGTTTCAGCATATCTTTTTTGAGAATTGTAAATGTTGCCCATTTCAATAACCGCTGCCGGCACAATTTCATTAGATGTATAAGTGTTAAATACTGTCTTGAAGTTAAAAATTGCCTCTTCAAATGCACCCAAATTTCGTGCACTCTTTCCCACCCAATAATATGCATCAGCTATATATTTGCTTTTAGGAAAGTATGCAATGAATTCCTTGTAACTATTCTTCGCCTTCTCATAATTTCTTAAGCTGTAAAAGGTTTCACCTTTCTTTAAAAATAATTGGTCACTAAAAACTGATTGAGGATTTTTCATTACATAACTATCAATCAAAGAAATTGCTTTTTCTGTCTCCCCTCTTGCAACATAACTGTACTGAATTCCGTTTAAAGCATCAAAAATATTTGATGATTTGGGATAATAATCGAGTATTCTTTGATAATTTACAATTGCTGAATCATAGTTACCGATATTGAAATATGAATCACCAATAGCATATAACGCAAGTGGAATAAGTTTTTGGTTTGAAGTACTCTCAACTAAAATTCGATAATTATTTATAGCTTCGTAAAAATTTCCTTTTTTGAAATAAATCCAACCCACCAAATAATGAGCATTTTCGGCAAATGGAGATTTAGCATAATTAGTTCTGAGACGTAATAATTCATCAATAGCTGCATCAGATTTACCGCTTCTGAATAATGCTAAGGCGTATTGAAAACTGATCTGATCACGATTACTTAAATTACCTTTTGTTTTTAGAATGTCTTCGTAAGCTTTAACTGCAGCTGTAAAGTTCTTATCTGCAAAATAACTATCGGCAAGTTTTCCTCGAACATCGCTAATCTTCGAATCGTTGGGGAACTTCCTTAAAAAATCAGTAAACTGAAAAGAAGCATTGGTATAATCTCTCATATTATAAAAAGTGTATGCTTTACCGAATAAAACCTGAGATTCAAATATTGGATTATCCAAACTATTTATTCGTTGATAGGATGCTAACGCTTCTTGAAATTTTCCTTTTGCAAAATAACTTTCAGCTAAGTAAAAGTTTACTTTATCACTTTCGAATTGAGAATGTTTTTGATCGAGATTGGTAAGGAGAAAAATTGCATCATCAAATCGATTTAAAAAATAATAAGATATCCCTAATCCTAATAGTCCTCTTAATTCGAGTTCTAACTCTGTATTAGGAAGTGTCTCGATCATTTTGAATAATTCAACCGCTTGCTGATATTTTTTTTGTTGAAGTTGAATTTCACCTCGTAACGTATAAGCTTTAGATTGAATAACTTCATCGGGGGAATTGCAGGCATTTTCCAAAAGATTCAATGCTAATTCATATTTTTTAGAATTATAGTAAAGCACTCCAATTTGATATTGAACGGCATAAGTTAAAATATTATTCGGATATCTTTTTATAAAATCTTCATAAGAGCGTAAAGCCTCATTTTCATTACCCAAATAACGTAAAGACTCACTTTTCCAATAGAAAGCCTTTACGGCTAATGAGTCATCTTTATCTGTTAGTGTGTTGAATATTTTGTTTGCATCAGCATATTTTTTTTGTTGAAAATATGACCACGCCAATGCATATCTCGCATCTCGAACTATTGGTATGTTTGGAAACTTTGAAACTATTTCAAGGTATGTCTTTGCTGCGTTATCATACTCTCCAACCCGATAATATGAATTTGCCAGTAAATATAAAGTTTCTGCTTGTTTGTCATTATCCAGATTTGTGATTAACGGACTTCTTAATTCAAGTATTGAACTATCGTATTCTTTTAATTTGAAATAACAGAGACCTATTCTTATCTGTGCTGCAGAAGCTAACGGACTATCTTTGAAGTAAGACAATAATTCATCATAATATGTTACGGCACTTGTATAATCACCAAGTTTTTCATAAACATTCGCTAAGGAATAGATTGTATAGTCTATAAATTTATTGTTAGTACGATTTGAGACGGCTTCAAGAAAAAAATCAACTGCATCATCCAACTTTTCTTCGTGAGTGAATGATTCACCAATCCAGTATAAAGCTGAACCATAAAACTCATTATTCGGATATTCATCTATTAATTTCTGTAAGCGGGAACGACAAAGTTCATATTCTTTTCTCTCAAAATAAATTAATCCCAAACGATACAATGATTTCTGACGAAAATTTGAAAATGAATGATTGTTAATTAAAAATTCAAAACCCGAACTCGCTGCGTTATATTCACCTAAAAAAAGAAGTGCTTCTGATGAATGAAAAATTGCTGAAGAATATAACTCATCACGCAATTCATATTTTTCGAGGAATGGCTTGAAATAATTATGAGCCGAGACATAATCTTTTCGGGTATAAGCTTCCATTGCTTTTGAGTACTGCTCCATTATTGACTGGGCAGCTATAGAAACAGATAGAATAAAATAAATAATTAAGGTTTTCTTCATATTGCTCTGAATAAAATCAATAAATAAAATATAAGTAGAATTACAATCCCCGATGACAAATTTACAACATCGTTATTAAAGAATTTAATCCCGGAATACAAGTTAGTTTTAGTTTCACAGTGAATTTCTTTTTCAGTATCTAATTTACAAATATTACATTTATATTGCACTTGAATAGTTGATCCCAGCAGACTATCAATTAGACTGCTGATGAACGCTAAGCAAGCGATAATTAATAGCATCCAAACATTTTCTATCCAATGGGAACTTACTAAGACTATAATTAACGCACCTGCAACTGAACCAAGAGTCCCAAGTAAGGAAACACCACCCGATACTCCTGCATCAACTTCCCTGAATGTTATAATACTGTAAGTTTTATTTTTAAAGAATGTTCCAATTTCTGTTCCCCATGTATCAGCACACATTGATGCTATATATAGGACGTAAAAATGATAGAAAAGTTCTTTAGGGAAAAATGAATTTGCAATTACTAAAATTAATCCGACAGCTCCGTTTGCAAGAACTTGATTAGCATCTCTATTACCAGATTTCTCAAATCTCTCTTCAACTAATTTGTTTCGTGAATGACGAATTTTTGAAAGTACACTTGATAAAACAAAAAAAACGAAAATCGGCAGAGTCCATTTAAGTCCACCAAATCCATAGATAATAAAAGCTAATATAAACGTAACTGCTGCACCATCTTTAGTTAATGCTTTAAAACGGATTGAGGTGACTGCCGTAAATAATGCTAAAACAAAACCAACTGTTAAATCTATCTGTGATGTGGAGTGACCATTTATAAAAACTAATTTTATTAAAACAGCAGCAAAGAGTGGGACAAAAAGATTATCACTTCCTTTTGAACTAAGTGCCTCAATAATCGTTAGAATAAATGCAACGATAAAAATCATTGAAATTAGTTGAGGGGAAAACACAACTGATGTCGCAATTAATAAAAGTGAGAGTATTATTAGTGTGGTGATGAAAAATATTGTTGAGCCAAGATATGATTTTTTACCGGTACCGAGATAATAATTATTTTTAGCGAAGAGAATTCCAAATAGCGCAGCAAATGAATCTGAAAATGTCATAATTGCAAATGAAATTTTTGCAACAATCAATTCATTATTAAAAAAGAATACTAATATGGAAAATGATAATGGGAAAAATACTATCCCCCAACCTCTTCTACCTGTTGAATTTATTTCCTTCAAAACCCCTGTTTGAATTATAACAAATAATAATATTGCGAAGGATAAACCAATTATAACAAGTAGAAGTTGATTATCAACAATAGTCATTATTCGCAAGACTACAGTTCCCGCAAAAAGATGAAGTAATTTTCTGCAGATAATCTCTGGAAGCCATTTTCTTCTCGCCGCAATCTCTGAAATTAAAATTGCCCCCAAAAGTAATATGACAATTATTACTAACTCAATATTCAATTATTTATCTCAAGCCCTCTATTAAAAGAAAATTGCAATAAAATTTTTCTAGCAAAATTCACTCCTGTTTTGGGATCAATTAGGTTTATATAGTCGAGAATGTTATTTAACTTATGAAGAGATATTTTAGCTCGAAAAGCTCCATTCAGATGAGAGTAGAGTTGATCTTTGTATTTCAATAATGATAAAGTTGCAACTGCAATGATTTCTCTCTCTTGAAAGGAAAGAATCTTTCTACTGAATATTTTCCCGTAACCTTCAATAATCAACCAATTTGAGAGTTCAGGTGAAAAAGACGAAACATTTTCGAGTAACTTTTCTGACTTACTTCCATAAACTTTTCTGCAATTATTTATCCCCTTTTCATAAAGGATGTTATAATCTTCTGAATAATTTTTTGTTTGTTGTAGGGGGTTAACTTTGTTTAATAATTTCAGAGTCTCCAATGCCAAAGGAAAACCTGCAAAAAGATACATTTGAAGGATGGTCTCATATTGTCTTCTACGACTGTATTTCTTCTCTTTAAGAATTTCAAATAGAATTAATAATTGCTTCTTCTTTCTTTTAATGCTTAGAACAGTTAATAGAATTATTATCCTTTGTTCTAACGAGAGTTCAAAATGTGGGAGAGTAATGAGATTAGTTAAATCGTGCTTTATGATGAGATGTTTTTTGTCCATATTAAAAACCTCCGACTTGCGGAGGTTTTAAGAATAAATTATTTAATTAATTTTAATTCATATTCGGCTGTTGCCCTATATGTTGGATCAGCTTTTGCAAGATTAAAGTTTTCTTTTGCCTTTGTCATGTCTCCCTTACCTTTATAAGCTAAACCGATATAATAATAAGCACCACCTTTACTAATCGACGAGCGATATTTAATAGCATTTTCTCCTGCAGAGATAGCTTTATCCCAAACTCCGGATTCAGTATATGCTTTTGATAAGGCAAGGTATGCAGCGTCCAAATTTGCGTTTTCAATAGCTTTATTGAAATATTGAACTGCTTTATCAGCATTACCTTCGCTTAAAGAACTATTACCAAGTTTTGCATAAGAACGTGCAATATATTCCTTAACTTGATCTTTTAATTTTTTATTAGTAGAAATTTCAATTACTTTTTCAAAACTCTTGATAGCCTCTTCCATGTTATTTAATTTAAAATAACTCCCACCAATCGCATTATATGCAATGTCAAATTTGGGATTAAGTTCAATTGCCTTTTGGAGAGTTGAAATTGCATCCTGATCTTTATTTAATTTCTTTTGAGCAATTGCTTTTTGATAATAGATTCTGTAGTCTTGCTGTTTTTGCATAGCATGATCATAACTTTCAATGGCACCACTATAATTCCCCTCTTTCATTTGTACATTGCCTTGATTGTACAATTTTGCAGCTTCAGGTTCCATATCTTGTGCAAATGATTTGTTAAAGATTAATGAAAACAACAAAAGAAAAAAGAATTTACTAAAATTGCTCATATAATTTCCTTTAAGATTAAATTTGAATTGGTGCGGAAGAGGGGACTTGAACCCCTACGCCCTAACGGGCACTACCCCCTCAAAGTAGCGTGTATACCAATTTCACCACTTCCGCGAAACTTAATTTCAAAGTTAAGTTTCTCGACTTATAAATGCAACAAAAATCAAATTTATGGGGAAATTTTTACCGCATTCCCCTGCCGCCACGTGGTTTCATTAGCAAATCTTGCATCTCACTTCGGAAGGCTTTTTCGAAGACTAAAAATTTAGAGATTTGTGACGGTGATAGTAAATCTCCAATAGATTTAATAAAATCCAATCTTATTTTTATACCATTATTTTCAAGAGAAATAAAATTGTCATTAAATTTCTTAAAGGAGTTATCCCCCTTTTCAAAACTATCCTCATCAATTATTTTACGCATTTCATCAATTAATAGATCTAATTGTACCATATTCTCGCGCATTTTTAAGCGATGGTCTTTTAATCTAACGAAAAACTTAACACTTGTTTCTTCATCAAGTTCTAAAATCTCCATTAGTTTTATTTTTTCTAATTGGGCGATTTTGTCCATATTCCTATGATTTTTTCCTCTGTTCGGTTGAGTATATATTTGAGATGAAACTAATATCAACGTCAAAAGAATGTAAAATAGATTTTTCATTTTATTACCCTTTATAAAAATTTTATTTCTGTTAAACTCTCGTAAATAGAATCAAATTCATCTGAATCTAGATTTTGAATCACTTCACTTACATCAACGTTGTTAATATTTATGTAATTTTTTAACTCAAATGTCTCGAAATAAATCTGATTATTATAAGTAGTGTTAATCAATTTGTGATCAACTTCTTCATAATTAATATATAGTGAATTATCTCGATTATAAAAAGAAGTTGAATTCAAATAAGAAAGGATTTCTTCTTCATTTGTAGACATTAGTAAACTTTCATAGAATCCGTTCCTTAATCCGGTATTTATTCCAATTGATAACATTAAAAATATCATTATTACAAAAGAAAAACCGGCACTGAAACTTTTAATTGATATATGAGATTTATGAGCATCTAATTTTTGCAAAAAACGGGGATAAATATTTATAAAATATCTATCGTCTACTTCAACTGATTTATACTCATTAATGAGATTTAATTTGATTTGTTCTTTGTTAAGCTGATATCGAAGTTCTGTAGAATCAGTTAATTGTTTTTCGAACTCTTCCTTTTCTTCCGGGGTAAGTTCATTAAATATATACTTTAGTATATGATCCATTTTATCCATTATATTTTTCCATCCCTTTCATCACTTTACTTAAAGCATGAAAATAATTTGCCTTCAAACCACCCAAACTTTTGCCAGTTATTTTTGAGATTTCTTCATACGACAATTGTTCATAATGACGTAAGATAAAGATTTCTCTTTGTTTAACCGGCAAAGATTTCAAAACTTTATCAACTTCTTCCAATTTTTGTTTTGTTTCAATATTACTTAAGATATCATCATCAGCACTGATTTGTTCGTACTCTTCTTCATGAATTGAGAAGAATCTTCTAATGTTTCTTTTTTTAATAAGATTCAATGAACGATTTGAAGTAATTTTGTATATCCAAGTATATAGCGAAGATTGAAATTTAAAGTCGCCTATTTTTTTGTACAATACTATTAATACTTCTTGAACTATTTCATCAGCATCAACATGATTGCCTGTCATCCGTCTTGCATGCCAGTAAATCTTATCTTTATACTTATTAACAATTTCTTTGAATGAAGACTGATCTCCGTTCAAAAAACGTTCGATATTTTCAGAATCTGTTCTTTGTTCACTCATAGAATTATTGTTAGTTATGAATTTGACAATCTCCGGTTATAAAAGGTTTAAATAAATCGAGTTTAAACCATACACAAAAAAAGATTGTCCAATGCATGAAAGATAAACAAATTCATTCATAAAAATATCCGGAGGATAAGATGAAAATCTCAAAATCAATTTCAGTATTTATGGTTCTATTCTTAATGACTTCAGTTACTCTTGCTCAAGGTTTCTTTAGAGACGGAGATAGAGGTCGTGGAATGGGACAAGCGGCTTTCCATGAAAGTTTAAACCTTACTGCAGAGCAATCAGCAAAATTGGAAGTATTAAGAACAGCTCATCAGAAGAAAATGATTGATCTTCGAGCTGACATTCAGAAGATTCGCCTTGAAAAACGTGAGATAATTAATAGTGAAAATTTTGAAACCTCAAAACTTCGTTCAGTTGAAGAAAAATTAATGAAAAGTATGAATAATCTTCACCTTACACGAATTGATCATCAACAGGATTTATTAAAAATACTCAACAAAGATCAACAAAAGAAATGGTTGTCTAAAGGTCCTAAAGAAAACATGAAAATGGGTAAAATGGATCGACCAGGTCGTGGGAATCGAAATTGCAGGTAAGTATTATTATTCTTCCTAATAAAAAAACCGTTCACTTTGAACGGTTTTTTTATGCCTATAAATGTTAAAACTTCTGAATTATAGTATTCCCATTGTAAAATTATTATATTGGATTTGTTGGTCTAATCTCAATTTCACTCACAAGCGCTCTTGGTGGTAATTTTATAATCGAAAAAACAACTTCTGCAACATCATCAGGTTGAAGAATTTTTCCTTTATTTTGAGGGGTAATTGGGGAGTTGAGAAGTAAATCAGTGGCTACTGAGCCGGGACAAACAACAGCCACCCTAATATTATGATCTCTAACTTCAAGCATCAGCGATTTTGTAAATCCCATTAATGCATGTTTTGTGGTGGAATACATAGTTCCGCCAACAAAATTATTCTTCCCTGCTAATGATGAAATATTGATTATACTACCGGATTTTCTTTCAATCAACGTCGGCAAAACTTCTTTTGTACAAATGAAAACACCGTACATGTTTGTTTCCATTTGAGACTGGAACTCTTCCAATGTAGCTTCTTCAAATCTCTTGATTATCATTATTCCGGCATTATTAATTAGATGATCGATTTTGCCATGTTTTTCAATAACTTCAGTTAAGGAATTTTTAATAAAATTGGGGTCGGTTACGCTTCCGACGTAATATTCAGAGGTTCCGGTTTGATTTATTTTTTTCGAAACAATTTTTAATCTTTCTTCATTTCGCCCAATCAATACAACATGATGATCTTCTGAAGCAAATTTATAGGCGATTGATTCCCCTATCCCTTTACTTGCACCTGTAATTATTGTTACTTCCTTCGGATTCATAAATCACCCCCGATTGGTCTCATTACTATTTCTTCTATTACAATGCTATTTTGATTAAAATAGATTTCTGCAATTTGATTGGCTATTTCTTCAGGACGCATCATAAGAGAACTATATTTTTCTATCATTTCTTTTGACCATATTGAAGTATCAGTAGCACCGGGAATTATATTAACAATCTTAATATTGTACTTTCTAACTTCTTCCCGAAGAACATTTACATAACCCATCAGTCCAACTTTAGAAGCAGAATAAGCACTACTATTTGTAAATATTTTCTTTGTAACAACTGAGAGCAGATTAAAAATGATTCCCTTTTTTCTTGAAATCATTTCTGGTAAAACACTTTTGATTGTATAAATGGAGCCCAATAAATTTGTTTGAATTATTTCTTCAATTTCTTCAATAGTATTTTCTTCAGCACGTTTGAAAGAGGTTATTCCTGCATTATTTATTAGACAGACCAAATTACCTTTCTCCGAAATCGATTTGAGACTTTCGCTTACATCATCATTCGAACTAACATCACATTTTTTTATAATTAGATTGTAATCATTGTTCAAATCTAAATTGTCAATTTGGAGCTTCAAATCTTCAAGAGCTTCAAATCTTCTGGCGGTCGCGAATACGAGGGCACCTCTTCTACAAAATTCTTTAGTTAACTCGGCACCAAGTCCTGAACTTGCTCCAGTTATCCATATAATTTCTTTATTTGATGACATTAAACTCCGCGTAGTTTTATTAAGTTAAAAAATTCATCCCGCGTTCTTGCATCATCTTTAAATATTCCGTGAACTGCACTTGAGGTAGCAGATGAATTTTGTTTTTCAACGCCACGCATCATCATACACATATGTCGTGCTTCAGAAACTACTGCAACACCTTTAGGACTAAGGAACTTATCAATTGTATCAGCAATCTGCTTTGTCATTCTCTCCTGAACTTGAAGCCTGCGCGCATATACATCCACAATTCTTGGAATTTTACTAAGTCCAACAATTTTCCCGTTGGGAATGTATGCAACATGCACTTTCCCATAAAACGGGAGCATGTGGTGTTCACACAAACTATAAAAATCAATATCTTTTACTAGAACCATCTCGTCATATTTTTCGTTGAATATTGCATTGTTCAATACCTCTTCAATATCTTTATCATATCCTGCGGTTAAAAATTCATACGCTTCGGCAACACGTTTGGGTGTACTTAATAATCCTTCTCTTTTGGGATTTTCACCGATCTCAATAAGTAGACTTTCGACTAATTTTTTAACTTTTTCGTGATTCAATTTATTCACCTTTGTATTCTACATAATTATTTTCAGTCTCGTAAAGTTTGACGGAATATAGTTTCCCTGATGGTAATTTATTCACGAGACGATTCCAAAATGAAGTTGCAATATTCTCAGAAGTCGGAATAATATTTGTCATGAATGGAACGTCAAAATTAAAGTGTTTGTGATCCACATAATTAATTATTTCTTCCCTAATTATATCTTTTAAGATTTTCAGATCGATAAGATAACCTGTTTTAGGATTTATTGTTCCAGCGACAATTACTTCAAGAGTATAATTATGACCATGTCCATATTTATTACTACATTTTCCATAAAGATTTAAATTCTCTTCTTCGGAAATTTCGGAATTGTATAGTCGGTGTGAAGCAGCAAATACTTCTCTACGTGTTACATAAATCATGATTGTTTCAACTTTGGATTTTTTATTTCAATGAATTTAAGATTTCATTTGTGTGACCTTCAACTTTAACTTTGTTGAAGATATGAGTAATTTTTCCTGACTCATCAATGATGCAAGTCGTTCTCTCTACACCCATATATTTTCTGCCATACATACTTTTTTCTTTCCAAACACCGTAAGCGTCTACAACTTTTTTTTCATCATCTGCGAGAAGTAAAAAGTTAAGATTATATTTATCAACAAATTTCTTATGTGATGGGACTGAATCAGGGCTTATTCCAATAATCACAGCATCAATATTTTCAAATGATGGAAGATTATCATTAAAACTACAAGCTTCTTTTGTACAGCCCGAAGTATTATCTTTTGGATAGAAATAAAGTACAACCTTTTTTCCTAAATAATCTTTTAACGATTTCTTTTCACCGTTTTGATCTCTTAGTGAAAACGCTGGTGCTTTTTTACCAACTTGTAACATTTAGAACCTTTCTTAAATCTTTTATCTTAAAAAATAAATGACTTTAATTTCGATCAAAAAAAAAGTTATTAATACCTTGGCATATTTTGGTCAACTTCATCAGTCCATGCGTTAATACCGCCGGAAAGATTAATAATATTTATAAATCCGTTGGACTCTAGATATTTACACACACTTAAACTCCTCACACCTTGATGGCAATAAACAAGTATTATTTCTTCAGGGTTAAGATTTGAAATATGTTTTTGAAAATTACTTAAAGACATTAATTCAGAGTGAGGAAGACGGACAATGTCATATTCCCACTTCTCCCTCACATCGACAATTCTAACGCCATCATCCGAATTAATTAACTCAATTGCTTCGGTCGGACTTAAACTTTTCATTAACCTTTAAGTGCTTGTTGAACTTTTTCGTAATTTGGTTCGTCTCCAGGACTTTCCAAAATCTCGGCGTATGTTACAATACCTTCTGCATTTATGACAAAAGCAGATCTTTTTGAAACACCTTTATAATCATATTTTGCCGGGACAAATGATTCAAAAAGGCAACCATAAGCAGTTGATACTTCTTTGTTAAAATCGCTGAGAAGAGGAAATCCATAATTATTCTTCTCATCCCACATTTTCAAAGAAAAGGGACTATCAACACTAATTCCAAGAACTTGCGCATCTAAATCTTTATAAATACTCAACTCGTCACGGAATGTACACATCTCTTTTGTACAAGTCGCTGTATTTGCAAAGGGAAAGAATAATAAGACAACATTTTTACCTTTAAATGAACTTAAAGTTACATCTTCTGCATTTTGATTTTTTAATGTGAAATCGGGGGCTGCTGAACCTTCTGTAACTGACATTTTTTCTCCATATTTTTGATTAAATAACTAACAAACTTAACAATAATTTATTTTTATAGTTCCAAATATGCACAATTTAAATTAAACCTTCTTTTTGAATCCATTCTTTAAATCCCTCTTCGAGTTGTTCGAATGAGTCGATAACGAAGAGAAGCGGCTGTAAGTGCCATACTTCATATTCTTGTTTTATTATTTTCTCAGGGTCAAACGGAATTACTTTTACTTCATTAGATAAAGCATGTTGAACTTCATTTTTCGATGAGATTATTCCCGCTCCATAAATTTTGTTACCTTCCGGTTGTTTAATTAAACCGAATTCAACTGTGAACCAGTGAAATCTCTCAAGAAAAATGTGCTGTTCAGCTTTGGCGTTTAAAGCTGCTTTGCCGAACATTTCATAAAAATTTGCGAAATTTTTATTTGTCAACAATGGCATATGTCCAAAAATATCATGGAAAAGATCCGGAGCTGGTGTGTAATCTATTTCATGTCTCCCCCTAATATAATCAGTTGATGGAAAGACTCTTCTTCTTAAAAACTCAAAAAAATTCTCTTCATGTATAAGTCCTGGGACTCTCGCAACAGCCCAATTTGAAGTTTGTTTTAAAATTGAACTAAGAACTTTAAGTGATGGTATTTTGTTTTCTGAAAACCTCATTAGGGCAGCTCCATCAAGATACTCTTTACAGACTCTGCCTTGTAATAATTCTATTTGTTTTGAATAGAGGATTTGCCATGTCTCCTGGTCTTCCGAGCAATAATTTGGGTAATCGATTGAATCCCCTTCGGGAACTGATTCAATCAATTTTTGAGGAATACAGCGTGGATCAATTCCTTCTTCCGCTGCTTTTTCATAAGCAGTTTTAAATTGATTCTCATTTTTCAAATTTTCCATTGATGCCTCTTTATGGTAAGATTGGTTTTATTGGTTGAAAGTTAAAGATAATTGAAAAGAAATCAAACCTAAGTGATTGGCATTAAGACGATCAGGGAAAAGAATATTTAATATATCTGCATAAAGGATTGATCTGAAGACGTAAATATTTTTTGAAATGAAATATTTAAGCAAAACTGTTAATAATAAAGAAAGAATTGTTTTACCTTCACAGTAAATTCATTATTAACAGTTTTGCTAGATAATTAATTAACTAAAATTAAATAATTAATTAAAAATTCTTTAATTTCAATTCCAAATTCATTTGTGCACTCGTTTGTTTTATTTGTCCAACTTTTCGGTTGAAATAAACCATCGATTCAGACATTGAGGAAGTAGTTCCTCCCCAAACTTGGATTTTGATACAACTAAATGTCCCGGCAGGAACTGTAACTGATTCATCAAGAGAAAGTATTTTCGCATAGACTGTATCACCTCTTTGCAAAAATGGGCTATATTCAACAATTGACATATAGGTTTTATTCACTTCCGTTGAACTATCAAACATGAAGTTTTTACTAATACCTGTTGAATCAGAGTTGAAGCTAATTTCCTCACCGTTAACATACCAAAATAGATATACGGTTCCGAAAGAAGCACCTTGATAAATTGTTTCAACTTTATAAATATGATTTCCCATATCTTTGATAATTTCCTGCGTCATATCTGAAATATGACTTTCGGAAGTCACTTTATATGTCCATTTATTTCCAACTTTTGCAAATGTAAAATTATTGTCAA
This sequence comes from Ignavibacteria bacterium, assembly GCA_030684555.1. Classification (GTDB taxonomy): domain Bacteria; phylum Bacteroidota; class Ignavibacteria; order Ignavibacteriales; family Ignavibacteriaceae; genus JAGUXE01. Next base: position 203,990 of record JAUXVN010000013.1, on the reverse strand, counting down.
CTGCGGGTGGATCTGTTGTTTTATCTTCGCAACCATTAAAAACTAAAATTGACAAAGCAAGTAGAATTAGAGAAACCTTATAGAACTTTTTCACTTTAAACCTCAAATAAAAATACAAAATAAATACTTAGCCTAAATTGAATATTACGGTGAGTGGTTATGAGTATTTAGCTGGTATTTGAAAAGAATGTTAACTAAAATATTTATTAACTTAAAAGAGCAAAATGAAGTTGAATCGTAGGAATTCATTATATTATTAAATTTATTATGTAAACGTATGTAGTCCCTAACTTACAAACAAGCTACTAACTAGTTGATAAATCGCATAACATCGTAGACAGAAAAAATAGCATGACATCGTTTACAGTTTAATGATAGAACTGTAGCATGACATCGTTTACAAATGAGGGCTGATTGATTAATTTTCTTCTTAAAAAAGGAGAAAAGATGAACGAGATAGAAAAGAGAAAAGAAGCAATACGCTTGCTACTCTCAGAAGAAAATGTAACTTTGATTTCAAAAACAATGAAACGAAGTCGAGCCTGGACATACAAATGGTATAACCGTTATAAAGAAGAACCTCTGGGAAGTTGGTACGAAGACGAGAGTCGGAGACCAAAGCAAAGTAAAAAAAAATTGCAGCAGAGATAGAAACAAAAATTATAGCAGTAAGGAAGCAATTAGAGAAGACATCCCGACAAGTCGGGACAAATTGGCGCAATCAGTATTCAGTGGGAGTTTCAGCAATTAGGAGAAACGCCTCCCAAAGTATGGACAATTAACAGAGTTATTCAACGGAATAAACTTAAACGAGAACCGGAGAGAAGAAAAAGAAAAAACATCGAGTATCCTTGTGGTGATTACTGCAAAGTTCAACAAATGGATTTTGTTGGACCACGTTACATAAAAAATTACGGGAGAATTTATTGGCTTAATATTATGGATGTCGATAGCCATTGCGTTGAAGTAAATCCGGTAAAAGGCAAAGCAGCAGAACATGTCATTGCTTGTTTGATCCGCTTTTGGCAAGGATTTGGGATACCTGACTATCTGCAAATGGATAATGAATTATCCTTTCGTGGAAGTAATGGATATCCTCATAGTTTTGGAGAAATAATAAAATTTGCGTTGTCACAGCGAGTTACCGTGATTTTTATTCCTCAGCGAGAGCCTTGGAGAAACGGTGTAATTGAAAAATTTAATGATACGTTCGATAAAAAGTTTTTCAGAAAAAAGATATTTACAGATTATGAGAGTATGCTTACAGGAGCCAAAGAGTTTGAAGATTTTCATAACAAGTATTATCATTATCAAGCTATTGGAAACAAGACTCCTTTGGATGAATTTTCCCGCATTAGCTATAAACCGTTGTTAGCCAAGAATTACGAACTACCGAAGCAATATCCACCGATTGATGAAGGTGAGATAATCCTGGTACGGTTTATTCGTAGTGATAGAAAACTTGATGTTTTTGGAGAACTATTTGAGCTGCCGAAAGAAGTAGTCTACAGCTATGTTAGAGCAATTATTTGCATCAAGATACATCAATTACTTGTCTATCAAGATGATACCGTGGTAGCAAGTTTTAGGTATATGATCACCATGAAATGAAGTGTAAACGGTGTCCTGCTATTTTGGGACTGTTAAAAACTCCCTATAGGGAGTTGAAGTCCCTTTGTCTATGATGTTGTGCTACACTTGTGATTGTTAAGATTTGTCTACGATGTTATGCTACATGACAATTAGTCTATTCATTTCATTATTCAAGGAAATATTTATGAAATATAAGGTTTCACCGAACAACAAAGTTTTTGAACTGCGAGAGGAAGACTTTATCGTCTCAAAAACCGACTCCAAAGGACTCATCACCTACTGTAATAAAATTTTTATTGAGTATGCAAAGTATACAGAAAAAGAATTGCTCGGTTCACAGCACAATATTATTAGACACCCGGATATGCCCAGATCAATATTTAAATTGCTATGGGGAACAATAGGTCAGAAAAAGGAAATTTTTGCATATGTTAAAAATATGAGCAAAGACGGTTCCGCTTATTGGGTTATCGCTAATGTTACAGCTTCTTTAGATGAAAATAATAGTATAATAGGTCATTACTCAGTAAGAAGAAAACCAAAATCAACCGCAGTGAGAGCTGTTTCAGATTTATATAAAGAAATGGTTGATATTGAAAGACGTTCAGGTACCAGGGATGCAATTTCAGCTTCAACAGAATATTTAATGTCTATTTTATCGAAAGGGGGAAAGTCTTATGAAGAATTCGTCCTTAGTTTATGATATTAAAAGATTACTGATTTATGTTGTAACTCTTTCGATTACAATATTAATAATTTCTAAACTTTTCAATTTTTCAGTGTGGCTTGAAGTTGTAGTTTTCATTTCTCTTCAATTCATATTAATCTATTATGGTTTGAAAAAAATCTCCGCTCAAGTTGAATTACTGCCCGGAATTATTTCACTCGCCCGGGAAATAGGTGAAGGGAAATTTGACGGACGTGTTACCAATATTAATGAATCAACTGAATTAGGAGTACTCGCATGGACATTAAATGATGTTTTAGATCAATTAGAAGCTTTTACTCGTGAAATGAAGACGACAGTTGAATACATGAGTCAGGGGAAATTCTTTCGAAAACTTCAGTCCACCGGAATGCACGGTCAATTTCTCGCCTCAATGTTGTCAGTTGAAAATGCTATTCTAATAACCGAAAATAAAACAAAAGCAGAGCAAGAATATTTAATGCGCAATGTTCAATTGTTACTTCAAAATATGGATAGACTTGCAAACGGAGATTTAACAGTTCGAGTAGAAAAAGAAAAAGATGATGTTATCGGTTCATTGTTTAATGGCTTTAATAGTGTAGTTGCTAATATGCAGGCAATGATAATTCAGGTTACCGAGGCTGTTCACGCTACAGCAAGCGCATCATCTCAAATTTCTGCAAGTAGTGATGAAATGGCTTTGGGTGCTCAAGAACAAACCCGTCAAACCGCTGAAGTAGCAGTAGCTGTTGAACAAATGACTAAAACGATAATTGAAACTTCAACAAACGTTACCCGTGCATCTGAAGCCGCCAAAGAATCGGGAAATATAGCCCGTGATGGCGGAAGTGTGGTGAATGATACTATAAATGGAATGAACCGAATTGCTGAGGTCGTTATTCAAGCGGCTGATATGGTGAAGGAACTTGGAACAAGTAGTGACAAAATTGGGGAAATTGTTCAAGTGATTGATGACATTGCAGATCAGACAAATCTTTTAGCACTTAATGCAGCAATCGAAGCTGCCAGAGCAGGTGAACAAGGACGCGGTTTTGCTGTTGTTGCTGATGAAGTAAGAAAATTAGCCGAACGAACCACAAAGGCAACAAAAGAAATTGCTCAGATGATTAAGAAAATTCAAACCGATACCGAAAACGCCGTCTATTCAATGGAAAAGGGTTCACAAGAAGTTAATTCGGGAAAACAACTTGCACAAAGAGCAGAGTCGGCATTAAATCAAATTATTACAAGTTCCAGCGAAGTGGTTGATGATATTTCTCAAGTTGCCGCCGCAAGCGAAGAACAATCTTCTGCAGCCGAACAAATAAGTAAAAATATTGAATCGATTTCAAGGGTTACTCAGGAATCTGCTTCCGGAATTCAGCAAATTGCGACCGCTGCAGAAGACTTGAATCAACTAACAAATAACCTTCAAGAAATGGTTGGGAGATTTGTTATTAATAATCAGAATAAATCACAATCAAAACGGACGAATCTATTAAGAAAATAGTTCAATCATAGTGAGGTTGGTCTTCATTGCTGCTTTAGTTAATTTTTAATCGGAAAATAAATTACTGTAATAATGTAGGGAACGGTCGAGACCGTTCCATGCATTTCTAATAATTATACATGAATTTATTTTGTCTGTTTGATTATTCAAAAAGGAACGGTCGCGATCGTTCCCTTGCTTGGCAATGAAATTTTAAAATCAAAACCTTATTTAGTAAGTTTTGTGTAACGTGAGTAAATTAGATTTCAAAAAATTATAAGTTTCATTGACTAATTATAAACAAGGATAAATCATGAAAAAATCATTACTCATTTTAGCTGTTTTAGGATTTATGGGTTTTGCACAAAATAATCCCGACTATGCCCCTAAATTTTCAGGTTATGTGAGAGCATGGCATCAAACTGATTTTGCAAAAGGACAAGGACAGTATCTTGTAAAACAGGCTCGATTAGGTATTAACGGTTATGTGAATGATTATGCCGCTTACAAATTCTTATTTGACTTCACAAGATTAGGTTCACTAAAAACCACATCGGGAACTACTGCGGCAGGAGAAAAATTCCTCACCGGTGCTACAGCAAATTTTTCGGATGTTATGCTGGATGCTGCGGCTGTATTTAAACCAATTAAAAATTTGGAAATATCTGCAGGGCAATTCAAAGTTCCTTTTAGTACCGATAATTTAAGCTCAGACCAGAATGCCGAATTTGCTAACCGCCCTTTATCAACAAATGTTTCTCCTTCTATCAGAGATATTGGTCTCTCCATCGGTTATAATTTTAATGTTCCTTTTAAAACAGAGTTAATTGCAGGCTCATTTAATGGCTCGGGATTGAATAAATCAGAAAATGATAAATCAACAGATTATACCTTTAGAGCGGTAGTATCACCAATTAAAGATCTGGCGATTGCCGGAAATTATTATGGTGCAAAAGTTCAAGGTTATGCAGTTAATTTTATGAACTTCAGTCTTGCTTATAAAATTGGAAAATTGTTGGTTGATGGTGAATATGGAGGAAAAAACTCAAAAACCTCCGGATCTGATTTAAAATCAAACTCCTATTTTGTTTTTGCAACATATAGTTTTCCTTTCCCCGGAAATTTAATTAAGGAAGTTATTCCTGCTGTTCGATACGAAATGTACGACCCCAATTCGAATATTGTTGATAATGAAATTGGTAGAATTACAGTAGGGCTTTCTTTCGAATTTGCAAAAATAAACTTTGCCAGATTTAGAGTTAATTATGAAAAATTTAACTACAAAGATGGTGTCACCAAAAACCCGGACAAACTGATTCTGGAACTTCAGACAAGATTCTAAACCCTCAATTATATGGGATTGTGAATGTCTTCACAATCCCGTTAATACATTCGAAACACACATCTTTATAAAACCCGCAAACAAATTTTTATAAATCTTACTCCTATCGTTTAACTTTTTTACTCAAAATACGATAATGAGTTGTAAGGAAATTTTTAAAAGGATAAAAACGTCAAGGAGCGACACATGAAAGCAAAAAAAACAATCACATCCCTATCAATAATATTCTTCCTTCTTATTATTGAATTTAATTTAATAGCAAAACCTCACTTTCCGGGAACTTATTTAATGCAAGATGAAGCGTATGCTGCTTTTGCGGAAGTTATGCCGGAGCCGGTCGGGGGTATAGCCGGAGTCTTTAAAAAAATAGTTTATCCCGAAATAGCTAAAAGAACAAACATCGAAGGGAAAGTTTATCTGCTAATTTACGTAAACGAAAATGGCGGAGTTGATGATGTAAAGGTAATCAAAAGTCTTGGGGGCGGTTGCGATGAAGCAGCTGTAAAAGCTATTAAAGAGAGTAAGTTTTCTGCAGGAAAAAATAAAGGGGTACCATTAAAGGTTAAGTTGTCTATGGCAGTAACATTTAAACTTAATTAACCTGGTATCGGTTAGAATTTAAAATTTAGTTTTGGAGATTTAAATGGATTGGTTAAACAATTTACCTTTCGTTAGAAAAATACAGGGCGGTTTCCTACTAATTGCTGGAGTTTCTACTTGTGCAGTTGTAATGGGCTACTACCAACTTTATCAATTGGGTGAAATAAATGATTCTGTTTTTAAAGATTATATTGCCCCGCGCGAAGAAATAATGACTGTCTATTCTTCTTTTCAACAGACACAATTTATAATGATGCAGCTTTCGATGAATGAATTTTCATCAAAATTTCAGCATAATGCTGCCGAATACAATGACCTGAAACAGATAATTGATAATTCAATCGACTCTCTGTTCGCTTCCAATTTGGATGCAGAAATAAAAGGTGACCTTGATGAAATAAAGAACATTTGGCGGAATTATAAAAATACAGTTGCTGATGCCATTTTGAGTGCCTCTATTACAGGTGATTATGAAATGGCTTCCGTTATTGCTACAACATCAGGCGAAGATGTCGGTGTGGCATTACAGGCTAAGTTTGAAATAATTAATGCAGCGCTTGTAAAAAAAGCCGACGAACTTAATGCTTCAGTCGCTAGTACAGTTTATACCTCACTTCTATTAACAATATTAGCTGCCATCATGGGAACAATAATATTTTCAATCAGCGCATTTTATCTTGCCCCTGCAGTAACCAAACCAATAAATAAATTAAAGGATTTAGTAAGGGAATTTTCTGTTGGCAATTTTGATGTTGAAATTATTAGCAACACTAAAGATGAAATCGGTGAATTAACCGAGATGTTTAAGGAACTTAAAGAATCTCAAGTAGATAAAATTCATGCCGCACAAGAAATAGCAGCCGGCAATATGAAAAAAGTAAAGATAGCTTCCGATATGGATACTCTTTCAATCGCATTCAATCAAGAAATTGATACAATTAATGAGATGCTGGATGAAGCTAATCTTTTAATTAAAGCTAATAAAGAAGGAAACCTTTCGGTAAGAGGAAATGTCTCTAAGTTTTCGGGTGCTTGGGGTGATTTAATTGCAGGAGTAAATTCTATTCTTGATAGTGTGGTTGCACCATTAAATGAATCATCAAAAATTTTATCGGAAATGGCAGCAGGCAATTTCACACAGCAAATAACCGGCAATTACTTCGGTAATTATAAATTGATGAAAGATAATATCAATATGGTTATTGATTCTTTAAGTTCAACATTAGTTGAAGTAGCAAATAGTGCTTCGGCAGTGGCAACTTCTTCCGGTGATATTTCATCAAGCTCTGAAGAAATGGCAGCGGGTTCAAGTGAACAAACACAGCAAACCGCTGAAGTAGCTGCTGCTGTAGAAGAAATGACGGCGACAATTCTCGAGAACACTAAAAACGCCTCATTTGCAGCCCACACGGCAATTGAAGCAGGTAATAAAGCTAAAGAAGGAGGTAAAGTTGTAAAAGAAACTATTGCCGGAATGTTAAGAATTACCGAGGTGGTAAATAAATCGGCTGATACCGTTGAAGTACTTGGTAAAAGCAGTGACCAAATCGGTGAGATCGTTCAGGTAATTGATGACATTGCTGATCAAACCAATCTATTGGCTCTTAATGCTGCTATCGAAGCCGCCCGTGCCGGTGAACAAGGCAGAGGTTTTGCAGTTGTTGCAGACGAAGTTAGAAAATTAGCAGAGAGAACAACTAAAGCAACTAAAGAAATTGCCCAGATGATTAAGAAGATTCAGAAAGATACAACTGAAGCTGTCGGCTCAATGCACGAAGGAAAACAAGAAGTTGAAAAAGGAAAAGTCCTTGCCATGAAAGCTGATACCGTACTTACTGAAATCATAGTCGGCGCAGAAAAAGTAAGTGATATTGCCACTCAGGTTGCCGCTGCAAGTGAAGAACAATCCCGTACAGCAGAACAAATAAGCCGTAATATCGAAGGGATTAGCAGTGTAACACAACAAAGCGCAACCGGTATTCAACAAATTGCGAGAGCGGCTGAAGATCTTAATCAACTTACGCTTTCTCTACAGAATTCAATGAACAGATTTAAATTTACTAAATCAAATGGTCATGCCTCTTTACCGGGGACTCAATCCTCGTATAAAGAGAATAAAAAACTTATAAACAGTCATAATAATTGATTTGATGAATTGAAGAAATTTTGACATGTGGTTAATATTGACCAGGTACAAAGATCAAAATCGAAGGTAAACATAATAGGAACGACTTTTTTTTAGGCACTAAATTTGACTCACCTCTATCAAATTGTTGGTGAAGTCTTCTGCCGAAAACAATTTAGATAAAGATTAACTTATTTATTATAGGAACAAGCTGAAAGTAAAATGGAAAATTCTTCAAACATAATGGAAATACTAAGTTCCTCAGATGCTCCGGCAAAAATTGAACTCTTACAAGAAATTCAAAATGAGCATCTTGACGAGGAAACATTATTGCAAATTTGCAGTTTATTAAGTGGTGAAGATAAGGGAGTGATTGATGCGGCTTCCATCTTTCTCTATAATAACGGAAATCATGTTATCCCAAATATTTTAGTCCCTCTCGTTAGCTCTTCAAATATCGCCTTACGAAATTTGGTTGGTGAAATATTACTTAGGATTGGTTCCGGTGCAGTAGATGCGATGCTTCTTTACCTCTCCAAAGGAGACAACGATGACATTAAGTTCATAATTGATCTGTTCGGATTAATAGGTGATACGAAAGTAAATCAAACAATTCTTGAAATTTTCCATAAAAACGAAAATGAAAATGTAACCCTTGCGTGTATTGAAGCTCTTGGTAGTCTGGGCTGTACTGAATCTCTAAGTCATCTCTTCGTTGTTTATGAACAGAATGAATTATTTAGACCAACTGTTATCGAAGCATTAGGTAAAATTGGCTCTAAAGAGGGTTTAGAATTTATAGTTAATAAATATAAAGAGGAAGATGAATTAACAAAGTTTTCTATCGTTGAAAGTCTTGGTCTTATTGGGGATGAAGAGACTTTCTTCTTCTTGCTTTCTGAGTTAGGTTTAACAAGTGGAGCTTTAACCTGGCCCATCTTAAGTTCAATCTATACATTAAAAGAGAAATTCGGATTTGATATTCCTTTTGATGAAAGGATGAAAAACTCAATACTTGAAACCCTTGTTGATGCTGAACTTAAATACAAAAAAGTAGCAGCTTACCTCGTTATGATGTTTAATGACCCCGATACAATTCTCGCCTCTTTACGAGTTTATGGATCGGATTATGAACTTGATGAAACTATCAAACCGAAATTTTTTGAAAATGCAAAACTCATTCTTACAAAAGCACATGAAGTAATTGACAAATCACCTCATAATCTTCTATCTCTATTAAATCTTTTGAAAGAATTGGTTGAATACAATCCAAATATCAGAGAAGAATTTTCGCCGCTTGAACTAAGAAATTTAACAGACGCAATTTCAACCTGTCTCCAGCATCCCGATGAAGAAGTAAGACAAGTTTCTATTGATTTAATTTTCATGATTGATATGAAAATGGGAATTATGTTTATAGATGTAATGATTGAAGACGATAATATGTGGAATCGTTTACGGTTGCCTGATATTTTAGAAACAATCGATACTCCTGAATCAACTGCAGCCCTTACAAGATTATCTGAAGATCCCGAAGAAATGGTTAGTCAAAGGGCAAAAGAAATATTATCAAACAGATTAGCATCCGGTGGTAATTAATCATGAATCAATTTATGAATACAAATTCAGCATTTACTCCTTCGTTTTTGGGGACAACTACTGTTAAGGTAGAATTGTCAAAACTATCTTTTGAAAAATGGAGGAGTTTTATTTATGATAGCTGCGGAATTTATTTTCAAGATAATAAAAAATATTTACTTGAAAGCCGCTTACAAAAACGAGTTACATATTTAGGTTTGAAAAACTTTGACGAATATCTCGACTTTTTAAAGTTCAATTCAAACCGTAACGCAGAAATGCGGTATCTTTATGAGGCTATCACAATAAATGAAACTTTCTTTTTCAGGAATCAGCCGCAGTTGGATGCCCTGGTTTCCACGGTTATCCCACAATTATTAGAACAAAAAGGAAAAAACGGAAGACCTAAAATAAGAATATGGAGTGCCGCATCATCTACCGGTGAAGAAGCGTATTCCACGGCTATTGTTATTAATGAATTAATAAAACCTAAAGTTCCAAATCTTGATGTAGAAATTATTGGTACCGATATAAGTTATGCTGTTGTTGATACTGCAAAAAGAGGAATATATAAGGAATACGCAATAAGAAACACACCGCCGTATTATCTTAAAAAGTATTTTAAATATAACGGTACCGGTTATGAAATTAGTCCGGATATTAGGCGGATGGTCTCTTTCAAATTACTAAATCTTTATGATGATGCCGGTATGAAGGCTATGATAAATTTCGATTTGGTTTATTGTGCTAATGTATTGATTTATTTTGATCTTAATTCGAAAATTAAAGTGGTTCAACATTTATACAATTCATTACAGCGCGGCGGTTATTTGTTTATCGGGTATTCTGAAACTCTTCACGGTGTTTCAAAAGCATTTAAAGTTGTGAGTTTCCCCAAAACTATTGGATATAAAAAGGAGTAGAAAATAGAATGAAGAAGGTTATACTTGTTGCCGATGATTCGCCGACAATAAGAAAGTTTGTTTCCTTCGCCTTAGCAATGAAAGGATACGAAATACTTTCTGCAACTGATGGTATGCAGGCACTGGAGATGCTCCCTGCCGAAAAAATTGATCTTATCATTACCGATTTAAACATGCCTAACGTTGACGGTTTTGAGCTAATACGAACGGTTAGATCGAATGAAGAGTTCAAAGAAATTCCTATTATCATCCTCTCATCCCTTACCAGTAAAGATGATATTGATCTTGGAATAGAAATCGGAGCAAATTCTTACCTCGTTAAGCCGTTCGATTCAAAAAGAATGTTGTACGAAGTTTCTAAATATTTAAACTAAAGAATTCAGAGGAATACCATGTCACTAAAATTTCTTGTTGTTGATGATTCAGTTACAATGAGACGAATAGTTATTAATTCTTTACGCAATCTCGGTTTTGAAGAAATTGTTGAAGCCGGAGACGGTAAAGAGGCATTGACAAAATTATCATCCGATGATGCAATAAACTTCGTTATCACTGATTGGAATATGCCTGTACTTTCAGGATTAGAACTTATTAGAGCAATCCGAAGTGATGAAAAAACGAATGCCATTCCTGTGCTTATGGTTACTACAAGAGGCGTTAAAGAAGATATTATCGAAGCCCTCAAAGCCCGTGTAAATAACTATGTAGTTAAACCATTTACACCGCAAATATTAAGAGAAAAAATTGACCAGATTTTGGCATCTGTATCATCTTAACCCAGGGAATTATCATGAATCAACCGAATAATATGAACAATCTGTTTGATAAATTGCACGACTTAAAATCGCTTTTTATTTATGGTGAAAAACTTGTTCCCATAATTAAAAGTCTTGTCGATTTTATGAAAGATACCGTTCCGCTTTTGGAAAATATAAATCATTCCATTGCAGACAGCACTTCAAAAATTCCTAAAGCAACTCATCAATTGAATAATGTTACAAGTGCCACCGAATTAGCTACTACAGAAATTTTAGATTTAGTTGACAGTGTAACAAATGAAGTTAGAGGAGTTGAAAAAACTTTAAAATCTTTTTTAATTACTGAAGAGGAAAAAGAAAAACTACTTGAAACACTTCTTCCATTCATAAAAGACAATAATGAAGCATTAAAAATTTTCGAAGACTATAAATCGAAGTCAAATACAAGTAATGTTATAAAGTCTTCGTTTGAAGCTTTGAACACAATAAAAGATCAAGCATATAACATAACCCTTTCTTTACAGGTACAGGATATAACTGCCCAACAGCTCGCTGCGGTAAACCACTTAATTGAATCTGTACAGGTGAGACTTTCGGGATTAGTTTCCGACCTCGAAGTGAATGAAATAAAAGACTTCGGAAATCTCTCAATGCCGGTACCGGAAGGGGTCTCTTTTGATCCTAATGCACGCTACTCAAAGTCAGATGAAGGTCAGCAAAATGTAGATGACATCATTAAAACACAGTTGGGAAATACATCTCAAGATGAAATCGACAAACTATTTTCATAATATGGAATTTTAAAAATGAACCAGATGCTCGTTGATCCGGAAATGGCGGAAATCGTTGATAGCTTTATTGTTGAGACTAAAGAAATTCTTGAAAATCTTGATGTAGATTTAATGCAGTTGGAAAAAAATGCGAACGATCTGGATTTACTTAATCAGATATTTCGTGCATTTCATACAATTAAGGGGACATCCGGATTTCTTGGACTTGATCGTCTAACAAAAGTTACACACAGATGCGAAGATATTCTCAATAAACTTCGCAAACAGGAAGTTAAGTTAAATTCAGTTATAATGGATGCAATACTTCTTTCTTTCGATAAGATTAAGAGTTTGCTGGTTTCAATTGAATTAAATAAAAATGAAGATGTTCCAATTGATGATACTGTAGAAAAACTAAACTTGTTAATTCAATCATTGGAAAGCGGTAACAATGGTGAAGATGTTGTAATAAAACCTGCCGTAGTTGAAAAACCAAAACCCTCTCCAAAGAAAACACCAAAACCTAAAGCAACTGCTAAAAAGAAAAAAAGTGTCGAAAAAATTTCTGAAACGGTTCAAACGGAAGTAGTTGATTTAGAGGAAATCGAATTTTTAGAAGATGAAGCAGATGAAATTCAGCACGAAGAACAAAAAGAAGTTATTCAAACTCAAACAACAAAATCGACTTCGGCTGCACAAAGCAAATCATCACAACAAACAAAAGCCTCTGAAAATACTATTCGTGTTGATGTACAAAGATTAGACGACTTATTAAATATAGTATCCGAGTTAGTTCTCGGTAGAAACAGATTATCGCAGGTTAATTCGGAATTTGCACTTGAAAATGAAGGAGCAAAACATTCACGTGATCTCGCAGATGCCACCAAACAAATTGATTTGATGACCAACGAGCTTCAATCAGTTGTAATGAAAACCAGAATGGTTAGAATCGGAAAAGTATTTAACCGTTTCCCAAGACTTGTTCGTGATCTTTCTAAAGAAACAAATAAAGAGATTCAACTAATCGTTAAAGGGGAAGAAACCGAGTTAGATAAAACTCTTATAGAAGAAATAAATGACCCGCTTGTTCACCTTATACGAAATTCGGTTGATCATGGAATTGAACTACCCGAAGTGAGAATTAAAGCCGGCAAAAATCCACTCGGTACAATCACTCTCTCTGCAGAACATGAAGGAAATAATATAATCATTTCTGTTGAAGATGATGGAAAAGGAATTGATCCTGAAATAATAAAAGATAAAGCGATTTCTAAAGGATTAATTTCTAAAGAAAAAGCAAAAGAATTTTCCCGTCAGGAAGCACTTAATTTAATATTTCTTCCCGGTTTTTCAACTGCGGAAGTAGTTACAAATGTTTCCGGTAGAGGCGTAGGGATGGATGTTGTAAAAACCAATGTTACCAAGCTTCGCGGTATTATAAACATTGACTCAAATCCCGGATTCGGTTCCAAAATAATAATTAAACTTCCGTTGACTCTTGCCATTATTCCCGGAATGATTGTTAAAGTAAGAAAAGAGATGGTGGTTATTCCGTTAAATTCTGTAATTGAAGTTGTAAGAGTTCATTCTGATAATATTAATACAATAAATCAACACGAAGTTATTAAATTGCGTGATGCAGTTTTACCTTTAATTTCAATTGATGATCTTTTATATAAAAAAGATAATATTGCCGAATCACAAATCTGGCAATATGTTGTTGTTGTCGGTATCGCCGAGAAAAAATTCGGAATTAAAGTTGATAAACTTGTCGGGCAAAAAGAAGTTGTGATTAAATCACTCGGTAATTATTTAGGAACTGTTCACGGAATAGCAGGCTCAACAATTATGGGAGATGGTACGGTTGTAATGATTCTCGATATAAGTGAGCTTATTCATAAAATAGCAGAGTAAAGTTGTTGCGGAAAATTAAAGCGGTAGTGATCGATGATTCTGCATTTATGCGGAAGTCGTTATCTATCATGTTGGAAAGCAGCGGTGAAATTGAAGTAATCGGAACGGCACGAGACGGACTTGAAGGCTATAATCTTGTTAAATCTTCTATGCCCGATATCGTTACTCTTGATATCGAAATGCCTAAAATGGATGGCTTAACCGCCCTTCAAAAAATAATGAAGGATTGCCCTGTCCCCGTGATTATGGTAAGTTCTTTGACTACTGAAGGAGCTGATTCAACTTTAAAAGCGATGGAGCTTGGTGCAGTTGATTTTATTCCGAAGGAATTATCTTTTGTTAATGTAAACATTATTAAGATTAAAAAAGACCTTGTCCGTAAAGTTAAAGAAATTGTAAAGCAAAGATCGTTAACCGAACGGTTGAAGCGGTTACGAAGCATTTCAAGTAAATCATCCACAAAAACAAGTTACACCGAGCACGACAATAAACCTCTTTCAAAAATCTATTATAAAGCTATTGCCCTTGGTATATCAACAGGCGGTCCGATGTCGCTTCAAAAAGTTATCCCGCTTCTAAAAAAAGAGATGACAGTTCCAATGTTCATTGTTCAGCACATGCCGCCGAAGTTTACAAAGTCGTTGGCTGACCGGTTGAACGGAATGAGTAATGTAGAAGTACACGAAGCCGAAAATAATGAAGTTGTAAAAAATGGTTCTGTATATATTGCCCCCGGGGGTTATCACATGACCATAAAAAAAACTTCGATGAGTCAAGTGTTAATAAATATTTCAGAAGAGCCTTCTACAACTCTTCACCGCCCATGTGTTGATGTGATGATGAGTTCTGTTGTTGAGATTTTTGGCAAATCGACTCTCGGTATTATAATGACCGGAATGGGAAAAGACGGTTTTGAAGCTGTTAAGGAGATTAAAAATCTTGGCGGACACGCCATTGCACAGGACGAGGAATCGTGTGTGGTTTACGGAATGCCAAAAGCTATTGTTGACGGCGGATTTGCCGATCTTGTTCTTCCTTTAGAAAAAATTGCTGATCAAATAAATAAATTAGTGTAAAACGATGGATAATGAATTTAAAGAACCGATTTTTAATGAAATGAAATTTACTCCCAATGGAAGCAGGAGCAAGCTTATTAAATGCCAGAATGCCGATTTTGAAGGTAAAGTAAAAATATCAATTGACGATGAAGATGGTGACGGTATTAAGGTGATTCTCAGAAAAGATGAAAACGAAAACATCAGAGAAATTAAATTTGTCTGCAGTTGCGGACAAACAAAATCACTTATTTTAGACTATTCCGAACAATAACTCCCGTTTATTCCCCGATAAAAAAAACCCCTGTTTGTAAATCTTAAAAGAAATTATTGCTATGAAGTAGAGATTGGTAACTTTAAAAACCTCCGGGGTTTTCCCACGGCTGTCGAGAACCCAGGCTTTATGATTTATTATTAACCGAGAAATATCCATTTTTGTAAGGAACGGTCGCGACCGTTCCCTACATTTTAGAAATTGGACATTCTATAGAAAATTACCCCCGCCTTTCGAAAAATAGTTCTCGACCTCCAGGGGACATCTAACGGTTTTTCACACAACTTCTTCAGGTTGAGTTAATGTATTCATAGAAAACCAATTAATTTGAAAATTAATAAGAAGCACTATGTTCACAAGTACATCACGCTCTCATTAACCACGTCATTCATGACGTGGGCAATCCTAATAAAGCAGAGCATGGCTTTAGCCGAATTGATTTTATGGTAAACAAAACACTCTCTTCTTTGGGCTAAAGCCCGGTTAAACATCCTATTCTAATCTCCGTCCTAAAGGACGGAGATAATGTAACAAGCCAATAACCCAAGAGGGGTTATTTTCCAACGGCTGTCGAGAACTACTTCTCGACCTCCTTGAGTTTATGCGTTTCGGGTTTTATGATTTATCATTAACTGCGAAATGTCCATTTTTGTAGGAACGGTCGCGACCGTTCCCTACATTTTAGAAATTGGATATTCTATAGAAAATTCCCTACGACTTCCGAGAACTACTTCTCGACCTCAGGGGAACTAAAATTTAAGATTTTACTTGACAGGTTGTTAAATAATTCTTATTTTTAATCAGATAAAAAAATCTGATTATGTCAATAATATTTTCAAGAAAATGTGAGTATGGAATTCAAGCTGTTTTGCTCTTAACTACAGAGCAGCAAGGCGGAATTCATACAGCAGAAGAAATAGCCAACAGACTTAAAATTCCGAAAGAATTTGTTTCTAAAATTCTTCAAGAATTAACAGTCAATGGAATAATATTTTCCAAAAAAGGGAAGTCGGGTGGATTTGCGCTTGCTAAAAATCCGAATGAACTTAAACTTTTAGATATAGTATTAGCTATTGACGGACCGGATATTTTTAATCGATGCGTTCTCGGTTTTCCTAACTGTTCAGATAAAGCTCCTTGTCCGCTTCACTATAAATGGTCTCAAATGATTAACCAAACATTTAATATGCTTGGTGATGAGACAATGGACAAGTTCAAACAACTAACAATAAATAAGATAGAATCTATTCAATAAATTTATTTGGATAAATACAAAGTTAAGCTTTTAAAGTATAATCAGACAAAAACATCCGATAATGAAAACTAAAAATAAAATAATTCGTAACGAAGAAAAGCCGATTCAAAAAAGCCGTTTCATTGTGCAAATTCTTTTTGCACTTCTTTGTATCTGGATAGGTATTGAATTTTATTATTTCACTCAGTTTTTAGAAAGCGGGGGAGTAGAAAAGTTTTACAATCGTCCAGCGGGAGTAGATGGATTTTTACCAATCAGTTCGTTAATGAGTTTTTATTATTACTTTATATCCGGTACAATTCACCCGGCACATCCTGCCGGTTTTTTCATCTTTCTTGGAATTGTAGTTGTCTCTCTAATTTTCGGTAAATCATTTTGCAGTTGGTTTTGCCCAATTGGATTGCTGTCGGAAATGATAGGTGACTTTGGAGAAAAATTATTCAAAAGGAAATTAAAACTTCCGAAGTTTCTCGATTATCCTCTCCGTTCGTTAAAATATCTTCTACTCGGATTTCTATTTTACTCCGTTTTTTTTGTTATGAGTGAGGCTGCGTTAAAAATGTTTCTCGATAGTCCTTACAATTTAATGAGTGATGTGAAGATGTATTATTTCTTCGCAGACTTATCTCGAACTTCATTGATTGTTATCGCAGTTTTGTTCGTTTTATCAATAGTTGTAAGAAATTTTTGGTGTCGTTTCCTATGTCCTTACGGAGCTCTTCTTGGAGCACTAACTTTTCTGAGCACGAATAAAATAAAAAGAAATGAAGTTAGCTGTATCGATTGCAACCTATGCGCAAAAGCCTGCCCATCATTTATTAAAGTAGATAAAGTGAAAACAGTTTTATCGGATGAATGTTCTTCATGTATGAGTTGTGTTGATGCCTGTCCTGTGAAAGATACACTTTATGTAGAAAATATTTTAACTAAGAAAAAATTAGCTAAGAAACATTTTGCCTTCATCATTGTGGTAGTATTTATGATAGTTACAGGAATAGGAATGATGACAGGAAATTGGAATAATCAAATTAAAAAAGATGAATATTTAATTCTCTTCAAAGATTTGAATTCTTTCGGGCATCCGACAGGTACAAGCCAAATAAAAGCCTTAAATAAAGAAGCACAAATAAATAATAAAATCAATGAAACAGGTTCAAGTAACATAAAAGAATGAGGTCAGTTATGAAACTCAAAAATACTTATTACCCGATGTTAGCGGGTATAACTATACTATTTGCTATAAGTTTTCTCACATATCCGTTTTATGGATGCAGTGATTCATATTCAACAGAAGTCAGCGGAGAAGAAGTTGCAGTCTTAACACATGCCCCCTATGTTCCATCGCCAATCACCAGAAACCATCCGACTAAAGTGATTGTGCACCTTGAAACTTCTGAAGTAGTAAGAGAATTATCGGAAGGTGTTGAATATACTTTTTGGACATTCGGAGGGGAAGTTCCCGGAAAATTTATCAGAGTAAAAGAGGGTGATCTCGTTGAATTTCATCTTCATAATCATCAATCTAGTAAAATGCCTCATAATATAGATTTGCATGCTGTTACCGGGCCTGGTGGCGGTGCAGCGTCTTCATTTACAGCACCTGGATACTCTTCAGTTTTTTCCTTTAAAGCAATTAATTCAGGTTTATATGTTTATCATTGTGCAACTGCTCCGGTTGGTTTGCATATCGCAAATGGAATGTATGGATTAATTCTTGTCGAACCGAAAGAAGGTCTCCCAAAAGTTGACCGCGAATATTATGTAATGCAAAGTGAATTTTATACTGATGGCGATTTTGGCGTCTCCGGACTTCAACCATTTAATCAACAAAAAGCTGTTGATGAAAGACCATCGTATGTTGTTTTTAATGGCTCGACCGGTTCATTAGTTGGTGAAAAAGCAATTCAAGCAAAAGTTGGAGAGAAAATTAGATTATTCATCGGTAATGGAGGACCAAATTTAATTTCCTCTTTTCATGTTATAGGAGAAATTTTTGATAATGTATATGGTGAAGGTGGAACAAAAATTAATCAGAATAATGTTCAGACCACATTAGTCCCCGCCGGTGGTTCTTCAATTGTCGAATTTAAAGTTGATGTTCCCGGAACTTTAATTCTTGTTGATCACTCGATATTCAGAGCTTTCAATAAAGGGGCAATCGGAATGTTGAAAGTGAGTGGAGATGAAGATCTTGAAATTTATTCCGGAAAACAGAGGGAAGAAGTTTATTTGGGAAGTACCAACAATAATGATCCGGGATTATTAAAAGCCACCTTGCAGTCCGGTGCTTCAACTGCCGAAAATTCAAACAAGAAAATGTCAAAAGAAGAATTAATGGCAATGGGAAAAAATCTTTATACTGCAACTTGTCAAGCTTGTCATCAAGTTGACGGAAAAGGATTACCAAATGTTTTCCCGCCATTAGCTCAATCTGATTATTTGAAGGATAAATCAAAAACTATTAAAACTGTGTTGAAAGGTTTAAGCGGAGAGGTTATAGTAAATGGAAAAAAATATAATAATATCATGCCTCCTCAAAACTTTGACGATATCCAGACAGCAGCAGTTTTAACCTATGTTTATAATAACTTCGGAAATTCCGGGGGTATCATTTCAAAAGAAGAAGTTGCGAAAAATAGAAAATAACTAACATGTTAATTGTAAAAAACATATTGTGCTTTTTGTTGCTCGCTATCTTTTTAATTGAAATTTCATTTGCTCAAAAAGGGAGGAGACATTCTGATAAAAAAGATTTTGATGGAATGGTTTTAATTCCGGCAGGAGAGATGATAGGATTTGAGAAGAAAGAAAAAGGTAATGCATTAGTAAAAGTGAATTCCTTTTTAATTGATGCTCTTCCTGTAACCAATGAAGATTTCCTACAGTTTGCAAAAGCAAATCCTGTTTGGCGAAAAAATAGTGTAAAAAAAATCTTTGCCGATAGAAATTACCTAACCCATTGGTTAAATGACTCTACATTTGGTTCTGAAGTCAATCCTCAAAGTCCGGTTGTAAATGTATCATGGTATGCAGTTCGGGCTTATGCAAAATGGAAGAACAAAAGACTTCTAACTACGGATGAATGGGAATATGTCGCCTTAACGAGTCAGAAAAAAGCCAACGGAAAAACTGATGATGTGAAAAATAAAACAATTATCGATTGGTACTCAAAATCTGGTGAAAAGTTAATTACCTCAGTTGGTATGCAGAAACCAAATTATTACAAAGTTTATGATCTGCATGGATTGATATGGGAATGGGTTGCAGATTTCAATTCGAATTTGGTAACAGGTGAATCTCGTGGAGATAAAAGCTTCGATAGTAATCTTTTTTGTGGAGCAGGTTCAAAATCGTTTTCTGATGTTACAGATTATGCATCTTTTATGCGCTATGCTTTTCGTGGGAGTTTGAAAGCAGAATATACTGTGCATAATCTTGGTTTCAGATGTGCAAAAAATTTAGATAAATAAAAAGGAATCCATATGAAAACCTATTTAAAAACAATATTAACAGTAGTTATATTATTTGTTGCTCTGACTACAGGTTATTTTTTAATCACATCATCGTCGAATGAAAAAGTGCTTGATAAAGATGAAGCAAAAGGGAAATCGAGTTGTTGCGGTGATGAGATTACCGCACACTCATCCGTAAGTGAAACATCTATTTATCAAACTTCTGCTGTTTGGAGAGATCAGGAAAATGATGAATTTATGTTAAAAGAAATAGAAGGAAAAAGAGTCGTCATGGCGTTGTTCTTTTCTAATTGCAGTTATGCATGCCCAATCATTCTGAATGACATGCAAAAAATCGAAGAAAAACTTTCGGATAGAGAGATCGGAAGCAGTAAATTTATCCTTGTATCAATTGATCCTGATAGAGATACTCCGCAGAGATTAAAAGAATTTGCTTTATCAAAAAAAATAAATATGGATAGATGGAAATTGGTTACCGGAACTAACGATGATGTGTTAGAGTTAGCTGCATTACTTGGATTTAAATATCGTAAAGAAGATAACGGAGATTTTTCTCATACGAATATGATAGTTATTCTTGATTCAAAAGGGGATATTATTCATACTCATTTAGGTTTAAATAAAGATATGTCATTGGCCACTTCAGTTTTTAAAAATCTTAGTTACAACCAATGATAAAATAGTCTTGAATTATTAATCGTATTACGATAAATTCTAAACAAAATTCGGATCAATTAAATGAAACGACACCCGTCACTTATTTATTTATCAAGAGATCACCATCATGGTCTTATTCTCGCACAAATAGTTAAGAAGGAAGCCCCACATTATAAAGGACTTCCACATGATACACCAGGTAAGATTAATTATGTTGTCTCCTTTTATGAAAATGAACTGAAAAATCATTTTGATGAAGAGGAAAAAATACTTTTCGAATTTATAAAGAAAAAAAATGAGTATTTCGAATCTGCAGTTAATCAGCTTCAAGAAGAGCATATAAAACTAAGTGAGTATGTATTCCGCCTATCCAATTCCAAAAATCCCGAAGCCGATTTAAATGAATTCGGAATTTTGTTAGAGCAACATATCCGATTTGAAGAGCGCGAATTATTTGAAAAAATCCAAACTCAATTTTCTGAAGATGAGTTAAATCAGCTCTCGCAAAAATTGAATCGTGAAGATAATCCTTCTAAATGTATAACATAGTTTAAAATAAAATGAAAAAATCTATGAAAATATTTGATAAAGTTCGGTTTCTTTTTCCACCTCCTCAATGGAGAATACAGGTTATTATAGTATTAGGGGTTTTGGTGGGAATGTTAATAGTGATTTTCCACATATCAAATGCAAGTTCATATTTATCAAACGATCCGCTAACGTGCATGAATTGTCATGTTATGACACCACAATTTGCATCATGGCAAAAAAGTAGTCATGCAAGAGTGGCAACTTGCACAGCCTGTCATGTCCCTCAAGACAATTTTATCCGCACTTATTATTTTAAAGCCAGCGATGGTTTGCGGCATGCTACAATGTTTACTTTTCGTTTAGAACCGGAAGTGATACGTATTAAAGAAGCGGGTAAAAGTGTAGTCCAGGAAAATTGTATAAGATGTCATTATGAGTATGTTAACATGGCATCAGTTGTTTCAGTAACAGGTTCAGCCGCAAGACATGGAGGAGAAAAGTTATGCTGGGATTGCCATAGAGAAACTCCGCACGGAAGAGTTAGTAGTCTCTCCTCATTTCCTTTTGCACGTGTTCCGCAATTAACACCAGTAACCCCTGAATGGTTACAAAAATATTTAGAATTAGAAAAATCAAATAAATAATAATAATCAGGTAAGACATGAAAAAAATTCAACAGTTAATAACAGAAAAACCATTAATTGCCTGGGGACTTTTCCTTTCGACGGTGGTGGTAGTATTTTTTATCGGCTTATTTGGTGCTTCAATAGTTGAAAGAAGAAGTGAAGCAATTCAACGATTTCAATTAGTAACACCAATTGCAGAGTGGGAACCGCGAAATGAAGTTTGGGGTGAAAATTTTAATCGTCAATTTGAGTCATATATAAAAACACTTGATACTACATTTGTCAGTAAATATGGCGGAAGTGGCATGGTTGATATGTTGCAACGAGAACCAAATTTGGTTGTCCTGTGGGCAGGTTACGCTTTCTCGCGGGATTATAATCAAGGACGTGGGCATTATTACGCAATAAAAGATATTAGAAATACTTTACGAACTGATGTTCCTCAACCCGCAACTTGCTGGACGTGTAAAAGTACAGATGTCCCAAGATTAATGAATGAAATGGGTGTCTCAGATTTTTATAAAAAAAGTTGGAATGAATTAGGTGATGAAGTCGTGAATGCAATCGGTTGTCAAGACTGTCATGATCCTAAAACAATGAATTTGAGAATTACCCGACCGGCTTTAATTGAAGCCTTTGAACGCCAGGGAAAAGATATTACAAAATCCTCACATCAAGATATGCGCTCACTTGTTTGTGCACAGTGCCATGTAGAATATTATTTCAAAGGGAAGACTGAAAAATATTTAACATTTCCGTGGGATGGCGGGATAAGTGTAGAGGAAATGGAAAAGTATTATGATGAAATTGAACACGTTGACTTTGTTCATACTTTGAGCAAAACACCGGTACTTAAAGCACAACATCCTGATTGGGAGATGGCTCAATTTGGTATTCATGCTCAACGGGGAGTTGCTTGTGCAGACTGTCATATGCCTTATAAGAGTGAAGGTGGGGTTAAGTTTACCGACCATCATATTCAAAGCCCATTGAATAATATTTCTCGATCCTGCCAGGTTTGTCACCGTGAAAGTGAAGAAACTTTATTGAACAATGTTTACGAACGACAAGATAAAGTTAAAGAGCTTCTGTTATTAGCTGAACATTCAATTGTCAAAGCACATATTGAAGCTAAAACTGCATGGGATAAAGGGGCAAAAGAAGAAGAGATGAAATCTATTTTAACAAATATTCGCCATGCTCAATGGAGATGGGATTATGTTGCAGCGAGTCATGGAGGATCATTTCATGCACCATTAGAAAGTGCAAGGATATTAGCAACTTCAATTAGAAAAGCTGAGGAAGCCCGTGTAGAACTTTCTAAGTTGTTGACAAATCTTGGAGTTCAAACTCCAATTGCTATGCCTGACATCTCAACTAAAGAAAAAGCCCAAAAGTATATTGGACTTGATATGGAAAAACTTAATGCTCAAAAGAAAATATTCCTTTCAACAACTCCAACTCAATGGGATAAAAAGGCAGCCGAGCGTCAATCTAAAATGAGTAATTAGATTAATTTTTATGAGGCTCTTAGCAGTATTACTATGAGCCTCTCTTTTTCCCCACTTCTTCAACTTAACTACTTTTAAAGTTAAATTAGTTGAAAAATTCAACAACTCATTCTTAAAACTGTTTAATTTTAGTTGACTTTACTCTCAAAAGGGAATAATTTTGATAAGGATTTTTTAAATTATTTGCTGAAAATAGTTATTGACTATCTTTTGATAATAATATAGGGGAGAACAGGATGAATAAATCCCGTCGTAACTTCTTAAAAACTTCTGCTTTCATGGGGGCATCGATTGCAGGAGTCGCTTCAACGAAAACCGTAAAAGGTGCTCCGAAGAATATTCTATCTGATGACAGAATGGGTGTACTTGTTGATACAACAGTCTGTATTGGATGCAGGAAATGTGAATGGGCTTGTAAAACATCTCATAACATGCCAACCGAACCAATTGAAAAATATGATGACCGCACAGTATTCGAAAAAAGAAGAAGACCGAATGCAAATGCGTTAACAGTCGTAAATGAATTCGAAAACCCCAATGGTAAATTTCCAATTGATGTAAAAGTTCAATGTATGCATTGTGATCACCCTGCTTGTTTATCAGCCTGTATTGTCGGAGCCTTTTCTAAAGAAGAAAACGGAACTGTTCTGTGGAATGGTGATAAATGTATCGGTTGCAGGTATTGCATGGTTGCATGTCCTTTCCAAATTCCGGCATTTGAATTTGATAAAGCATGGAGTCCTGATATTAAGAAATGTGACTTCTGTTTTGATCGAACAAAAAAAGGGGAATTACCGGCTTGCGTAGAAATTTGTCCGATGGAAGTTTTAACTTATGGAAAAAAATCAGATCTGTTAAGAGCAGCAAAGGAAAAAATAAGATTATATCCCGAAAGATATGTTGATCATATTTTGGGTGAACATGAAGTTGGAGGTACATCATGGATGTATCTATCAAGTAAAGAGTTTACTCAAATTGATTTTCCAAAATTAGGTAAAAACCCTGCGCCCGGTGTTACCGAAGCTATTCAGCATGGAATATTCGCATACTTCATTCCACCCATTGCAATTTATGCTTTGTTAGGGGGAGTTATGTGGCTAAACAAAAATCGTAAGCAAACTGAACATGGGGAGGATGAATAAACATGGAACATTTTTTCAAACCTACTCCTATTCAAAAGAAATTTTTTACTCCATTAGTGATATTAATCTCGGCAGTAGCCATTAATGGCTTAGTATTTCTTCTCGGAAGATTTGTTTTTGGACTCGGTGCGGTTACTAATTTGAATGACCAATTTCCGTGGGGAATTTGGATTGGAATTGATGTAGCTGCAGGTGTTGCCCTCGCCGCCGGCGGTTTTACCACCGCAGCACTCGGTCATATAATGCATAAAGATAAATATGAAGTTATAATTCGTCCTGCTTTATTAACTGCAATGCTTGGTTATACTTTTGTAGCTATGAGTGTGATGATTGATTTAGGGCGTTATCACTATATATGGCATCCTCTTGTCATGTGGAATGGTACTTCTGTACTTTTTGAGGTTGGCATATGCGTAATGATTTATCTTACAGTGCTTTATATTGAATTTCTACCGATTGTAACAGAAAGATTTATTGGAAGAGTTGATTTGCCCGGCTTCTTGAGAAAGTTCAATAATATTATCGATAAACTTTTACGTGTATTGGATAGAACATTAGAAAAAACAATGTTCATTTTCATTATATCCGGAGTTGTTCTTTCTTGTTTGCATCAATCATCATTGGGAACATTGATGGTTATTGCGGGTGAAAAAATGCACCCATTGTGGCAAACTCCGATACTGCCTCTTTTATTCTTACTTTCTGCAATTTGTGTCGGTTTCCCGATGGTAATTTTTGAATCACTTATAAGCTCGAAATCATTCGGATTAAAACCTGAACTTGACGTTCTCGAAGGTTTAGGCAGAATGGTTGGACCAATGTTATTAATTTATCTAACTGCAAAAATTGTTGATGTAGTTATTCGTCAGACATATGTTCATCTAATGGTAATAAATACCGAG
This sequence comes from Ignavibacteria bacterium, assembly GCA_030684555.1. GTDB lineage: Bacteria > Bacteroidota > Ignavibacteria > Ignavibacteriales > Ignavibacteriaceae > JAGUXE01. The sequence goes on along the minus strand of JAUXVN010000013.1, from coordinate 178,784 downwards.
AGTATAATGTTCACATTGGAAGTTATGATTGGTATCGTAATTCCATTGAGGATGTTTTTCTCCAGAAAAATCTCAAAAACTCCTGAAGGTCTTTTCTGGGCATCGGCGTTTGTTATTATCGGTGTATTGATGAATCGATTAAACAATTTTATAGTTGCGTACACTCCACCATATGCTGAAAGTTCCTACTTCCCATCGGTTGGGGAATTTTCGGTAACACTCGGATTCATCGCGTTAGAAATTTTACTTTTTAGAATATTCGTTATGATATTCCCGATTGTTAGTGTTCCGCAAAAAGTCGCTTTTAAAACGAAATATGCAGTAAAAGGTTTATTCAGATGAAAAAAATATTTTTATTTATAATTACTTTAGTATTACTTACTAATGTAAACGGTCAAGTAAAAAAAATGGGGACTTCCCATAGTCAAAAAGCATTGATTTGTGAAAATTGCCATTCATGCAGTATTCCTACAAAAGAAAACCCATGCTTACGTGATTGTCCACGCGAGTCAATTGCTACAACCAAACAAAAACCTGAAGAAGGTCCTGATATTATTGTAATCAATAAACTAAAAGGTAATCAGGATATTTATAAAGAAGTCACTTTTAGTCATCGACTTCATGCAGAAATGTCCGAAATGTCAGGTGGTTGTGTAACCTGTCATCATTATAATCCACCGGGAAAAATCATTGGTTGCGATAACTGCCATAATTCATCGCGCAAACGTGAAGATGTTAATCGACCCGATTTAAAAGGTGCTTATCATAGACAATGTATGGATTGTCATCGTGAGTGGAGTGGTGGAGTTGAATGTTCTGCTTGTCATCAATTAAATACAAAATCTCCTTCGAAAGAAAAACTTATAACAGGAACAATTAAGAAGAGTCATGCTAAACTTGAGACTCCTGAAAAAATCACATATAAAACACCTAAAGCTGAAGGTAAAACTGTAGTCTTCTTCCATAAAGAACATATAGATTTATTCGGACTCGATTGTCAATCTTGCCATTCAAATGACGGTTGTGTAAAGTGTCACGATCAACGTCCCGCATCAGCAAAACCAAAAATGAGTGTTGAACTCAAACATAAAGCATGCAGCTCATGTCACGATACAAAGGTAAAAAGTAATTGCGTAACTTGTCATAATGATAAAGAGACGAATGGTTTCAACCATCTCATATCAACCGGATTTAATCTAAACAGTTATCACTCCAAATTAAGTTGTGTAAGATGTCATACAACACCGGGTAAGTTTACCGGATTGAATAAAAATTGTAATACATGTCATGGTACTTGGACCAAAGAAAAATTCAATCACAAAGTTACCGGATTAGTATTGGATGAAATTCACTTAGAGTTTGATTGTGAAAGTTGTCATACAAATCCAACTTACGCTAAACCCGAATGTTCAAGCTGCCACGATGATTATACTTATCCGGCATTTATTCCGGGTAAAAAAGTAAAGCGATAGTTTTTTATGTTTCAGAAAATTGCGTTCAAACTGATTTTAGTTGTTAGTATTACTTCGATTTCAATAATTGGGATTTATTCTTATTTCAATATTAAATCGCAAAGCGAAGTTTTACTTTCAGAGGTAGAACGTCACGCAAATCAGTTGAGCGAAACTGTTAAAAACAGTACGCGATATGATATGCTCCTGAATCAAAGAGAACGGATTCAGGAGATTATCAACACCATTGGTCAGGATAAAGCCATCAGTTCTGTACGAATAATGAACAAAGAAGGAATTATCATCTATTCAACAAATAAAAATGATATTGGTGAGCTTCTTGATAAAAATGCCGAAAGTTGTTACGTCTGTCATGCAAAAGATGAACCGATTGAACGACTTGAAATAAAAGATAGAACCAGAATATTTAAACTATTTCCTGATTCATCACGAATTATGGGAATAATAAACCCAATTTATAATGAAAAATCTTGCTGGGAATCTGAATGTCACGCTCATCCCGAAGAGGCTACAGTTCTTGGTGTTCTTGATGTCTCATTTCAATTAGATAAAGTTGATGCTCAGATTGAAGTGAATAAACTTCGGGAACTTCTCTTTGCTTTAATTTCAATAACTGCGATAGGATTAGTAATCGGCTTTTTTGTGAAAAGATGGCTCGATAAACCAATTAAAGAATTATTAAAAGCTACTGACCAAATTGCTGTTGGAAATTTCAATTATACAATTCCAACTAAACGAAATGATGAACTCGGAAGATTAGGTATTTCGTTTAATAAAATGACCAAAAAACTTGAAGATATGAAACAGCAAATCTTCCAGTCTGATAAAATGGCATCATTAGGTCAATTAGCTGCGGGTGTTGCTCACGAGATTAATAATCCGCTAACAGGTGTTTTAACTTACAGCAGTTTTTTGTTGAAGAGAACAAAAGACAATCCTGAAATGCAGGAAGATCTTAATGTGATTGTTAGAGAAACTTTGCGAAGCCGCGAAATCATTAAAGGTTTACTTGATTTTGCCAGACAATCAGTGCCTAAAAAAAATAAAACTGATATCCATGAAGTAATTGAGAGAGCAAACAAAGTAGTAATAAATCAGTTAAAGATTAAGCAAATTACTCTTACAACGAATTTTGGAGATATGCTTCCGCAGATTGTTGCCGATGCAAATCAAATTCAACAGGTAATATTAAATCTGTTACTAAATGCTATTGACGCAATTGAAAAAAAAGATGGGAAGATTGTTGTTACAACTTCTGAAATTAGTCTTTCACCTAAAGGAATCACACACATTAAAGAAGCGGTTTGTAATAAGAACCATAGCCTTCTTGATGCAGATTATAAACTTGAAGGAACTCCTTCCATCAGATTAAAGGTAAAAGCAAATGGAACAGAAGGTTTCATAAATCTTGACCCCATTTATGGAAGACATAAACATTATTTCGGTTTATCAATTAATAAAAAATCATCTATTGACTTAAAGTGTCCACAATGTAATATTACACTAATAGATAAAACAAAAACTTGTCCCGAATGTGGCGGTCCGATATATCGAATACCGATTCCTAAAATGGGTTTTTTAGAAGGCTGTGCTTCTTTTAATGATGAATGGCAAAGTTGGGATGCAGTTGATTTTGGCGGTGATAAAAAATTTATCGAAATAAAAATAGAAGATAATGGTTGTGGAATTCCACCGGAAAATCTAAACAAAATTTTCGATCCATTTTTCTCAACCAAAGGACAAAAAGGGAACGGACTCGGGCTTTCAGTTATTTGGGGAATAGTAGATAACCATGACGGAACAATAATAGTTAAAAGTGAAGTTGGTATGGGTACAACATTTATAATAAGATTACCGGAATAATAAAAAATGAATCTGCAATTTGATATTTTAGTTGTTGATGACGAACAAGTAATAATTGATTCGGTTATCAAAATTGCTAAAATGGAAGATGTTTCTATAGATTCAGCTCTTGACGTTCCGACTGCACTGATTAAGCTTGAAACTAATAATTACAATTTAATTTTCTCTGATATAATGATGCCCGGAATGGATGGTTTTCAATTTCTACAGGAAATTGCACAGCGAAAAATTAAAACTCCGGTTATCATTACAACAGGATATTCAACTCTTGACAATACAGTCAAAGCGTTGTACTATGGTGCAGTAGGTTTTATCCCAAAACCGTTTAGTTTTGATGAACTCTCAAGTATTATCAAACGAGGTTTAAGATATAATGCTCTCTTAAAGAAGATGGAAGAAGATTCATCGGCTTTATTTTTTATCCCTTGTCCACCTAAATATTTAAGGTTAGGTTTTTCAAGCTGGTTAGCGGAAAATTATGACAGCACTGTTTTACTTGGGACAACTGATATTTTATTGAAGTTGATAGAATCAATAGAAAAAGTTGAATTATTAAATGTAGATGATGGTCTTAAACAGGGAAATGAATGTGCTAAAATATTTGCTGAAGATGGATTAATCCATACAATCTATTCTTCTGTAACAGGAAGAATTTTGGAAGTGAATGAAAAACTTTTATCAAACCCTAAATTGATAGAAAAAGACCCTTATTTTGAAGGATGGATTTATAGAGTTCTTCCTTCGGATCTTGAAAACGAAAAAAGTCAATTAATTTCATGCAGCTCGGACTAATTGATTAACAGAAAATTTTATTAAAACAGGAGAAACATCATGCCCCTATTTATTGTTGCAGTAATAATATTTATCATTGCAGATATTATCATCAGATATGCAGTTGATAAATCAAAAGAAAATAAACTTCGAAAAGAAAGAGAATCAATTCTCACTGAGAGTATTCAATACGATTTTACAACAGAAGCTAAATCTCTTAAACGTGCTGAAGTTCCAAACCCTAAAGCAAAAATACTTTGCGTTGATGATGAAGATGTAATCCTTGACAGTTTTAGGAAAATCCTTGTGTTGGACGGTTATAGCATTGATACAGTTAATGCCGGTGCAGAAGCTATTGGACTAATTAAATCACATCATTACGATTTTGTTTTCACTGATATTAAAATGCCGGAAATGGATGGAGTTGAAGTAACAAAAATTGTAAAAACAATCAGACCGGATATTGATGTTATTGTTATCACAGGTTATGCAACAATTGAAAATGCTGTTGATACTATGAAATACGGAGCTATGGATTATGTGCAAAAACCGTTTACCGAAGATGAATTACTTGCATTTACCAAAAAAGCTGTTGTGAAGCGACAAGAACGAATAATGAAGGAATTGAAACCGCGTGTTCACATATCAGCAACACAAGAACCTGAAACTCAATCTAAAGGTGAATTTGCTATACCCGGTGGAGTATTTATATCAGAGGGGCACTGCTGGGCAAGTATTATGCAGGATGGTTCAGTGAAAATTGGTATAGATGATTTCGCAAAAAAAGTTCTTGGTAAAATTGAAGGAATTGATTTTCCAAACCTTGGAATGGAAGTTACTGCTGATCAACCCATTTTTGGAATTAAACAAGGCAAACGAACGGCTAAATTCAATTCTCCGGTCTCAGGAAAAATTACAAAAGTTAATACTGAACTTGGTGAAAATCTTGAATCACTTGATTATTCAACATACGACAAAAACTGGATTTGTATGATTGATGCCAGTAATCTCGATTCCGAGTTACAACAATTAAAGATCGGGAAGGGAGCCGTTTTATACTATCAGGAAGAAATAGAAAAGTATGTCAAAAAAATGAATGAGTTATTAAGGATTGATGATACTAAGGTAAAAGAAGGAGCACTATACTGGGAAGGAATCGATAATCTTGAGGATAAAGAATTCTACCTGATAACCGGTATATTTTTTAAAAAATAATCTTCACTAAATTTTATAAAACCGGTTCGAGTTTTTGGACCGTTTTTTTTATTTTAATGAAATTAATATTGACTTTTTAATTTTTATTACCTATTTAGAGAAAAAAGTTCTTATCAATTTCTTGTTTTCACTCTTATAATTTAATTTCAATTATTTATCAGGAGGTTATATGAAAAAAAGTTATCTATTCCTACTTCTACTTACCACTGTGTCACTTATTGTTACTCCACTTTATGGTGAGCGAGAATCTATCAGAAAAGTTGGCTGGGACAAATCGGCACACGGTTTTGCTGAAACAGGTACATGGGTTGACCAGGCATCCGGATTTGCTACAGCTTCAAGAGGAATATCATATCTTGTTGCTGTGAATGAAAATGTCGCGTGGGCTTCTGCTTATAATGGTTTAAGTACCACTACATATATAGTCGAATATACTAGAACGACAAATGCCGGTTTATTATGGACTGCATCAGGAATTACAGGTTATGCTTCGGGATGGGGAACAGCAATGATTTATGCTGTAAATGCAAATAAAGCATGGATTCCGGTTTTTAATACAACAGCCGGTGGCGGTAGAATTCTATACACTTCAGATGGCGGCACAAACTGGAATATCCAAACTACGGCTGCATTTGCTGCTCCTGCAGGTTTCCCAAATCTTATCCATTTTTGGGATGAAAATGTTGGATTTTGCCAGGGTGATCCAAACGGTGGTTATTTTGAATTATACACTACAACAGATGGTGGTACAAATTGGACGAGAGTTCCATCGGTAAATATTCCCGCTCCCTCTGCTTCTGATGAATATGGTGTAGTCGGGTATTATTCTGTCGTAGGTAATACAATATGGTTCTCAACTAATAAAGGTCGACTTTTCAAATCTACTGATAAAGGATTGAATTGGACGGTAACAACCACACCAATTGGAAATAATCAGTTTAAAATAAAATTCAAAGATCAGAACTACGGTATTGCTTATGTTCCAACAAATTCAACAGCGTATAAAACAACTGATGGTGGTGCAACCTGGACAACTTATATTCCAAATGGTCCATTTTATTCGAATCATTATACGTATGTTCCAGGGACACCAAATACCTGGGTAAGTACAGGGGCAGCAACAGGTGTTTCAGGAGCATCATATAGTTTTGATGGCGGTACAACTTGGGTTGATTTTATAGGAACTTCAGGAACACAATTTTTAGGTGTAGATTTTTATGATGCAGTTACCGGTTGGGCTGGTGGCTTTAATACAAGTTCAACGGCTGGAGGAATGAGAAAATATGTAGGTAATTTAGTTCCTGTTGAACTTACTTCTTTTAAAGGAATGCAAACCGGTAACAATATTCAGTTGGAATGGATTACCGCAACCGAAGTAAACAATTTCGGTTTTGAAATTGAAAGAAAAATTTCAAGTGCAGATGTTCAAAGTGACTGGGTAGTTGTAGGGTTTAAACAAGGATTTGGGACAACTGCTGAACAAAAATCGTATTCATTCACGGATAATATTGGTGATGTATCTGCAAATGCAATTTCGTATAGATTAAAACAAATTGATTATGATGGTAAATTTGCATACAGTCAAGTTGTTGAGATTAATAATATTTTACCTTTAGAATTCAAATTATTGCAAAATTTTCCGAATCCTTTTAATCCATCAACTTTAATTAAATATCAATTACCCGATGAAAATTTTGTCTCGTTGAAGGTTCATAATTTGCTTGGACAAGAAGTTAAATCATTAGTAAATCAAGTTCAAAAACCGGGAGTTCACTCAGTACAACTTAATGCATCAGATTTAGCGAGCGGAATTTATATAGCATTGATAAAAGTAGGAGAAGGGAAATTCAGTCAATCAATCAAACTAAATCTACTTAAATAGTATTTAATGTTATTAGCATTTTAAGATGACATCCTTAATAGGGTGTCATCTTTATTTTTATCAATTTATTTTTGCAATCAATAACACCTTCCTTAACTTAAGCCACATTATTTATCATTTTATTTTACTTTACAAATGCAAACCTGGTTAAAATATATTCTCGGTATCACATTCGCTTTAGTTATGCTTTTACTGATTGGAGGCATAATTGGCTATTATTTGATAACTTCTTCCGTCCCAAATTATAACAGCGAATTCCATGTTGATGGTTTAAAAAATGATATAACAATTTATCGTGATTCTCTGGCAATCCCTTATATAAATGCAGAAACAGACGAAGATGCAATGTATGCACTCGGTTTTTTGCACGCTCAGGAAAGATTATTTCAGATGGATATTGCTCGAAGAGCTGCCGAAGGAAAATTAAGTGAAGTTTTTGGTGAAGAAACTTTACTCTTCGATAAGATGTTCCTGACGATTGGAATCAAAAGAATTTCTGAACGGAATCTTAATCTTGTAAGTTCGATTACTAAGAGAAACCTAACTGCATACTCAAAAGGTGTAAATGCTTTTCTAAATTCTAAATCACCTCTACCGATTGAGTTTGATTTGCTGGATTACAATCCGGAAATATGGAAACCTGAACATTCGTTGATGATTATACGTATGATGGCATGGGAATTAAATATTGCTTGGTGGACGGACATTACATTTTCACGGTTGGTTCAAAAATTTGGTGTATCTAAGGCTGAGGAAATTTTACCGGATTATCCTGAAAATGCTCCAACCATAATCCCTTCTTCATTATCTAAGGGAAAATTATTTTCTGATTCGTTCATTGATATAAATAAAAAATTTAGAAGTTACTTTGGTTTTACCGGAACACATATTGGCTCTAATAATTGGGTAGTGAACGGAAAATTGTCAAATTCAAATAAATCTATTATTGCCAATGATCCACATCTGGCTCATCAAGTCCCGGGTAAATGGTATGCTTCAGTTATTAATACACGAGATTTAAAAGTAGCAGGTGTTTCACTTCCCGGTGTACCGGGAATTATAATAGGGAAAAATGAAAATATTTCCTGGGTATTAACAAATGTTATGGCTGATGAGGCAGATTTTTATTCTGAAAAAGTAGATTCCAAAACAAAAAAATATTTTTACAAAAACGAATGGAAAAATCTCAGCACTATTAAAGAAGAGATAAAAGTTAAAAACTCTGAAGTCGTTCCTTTTGAAATATTTGAAACTCATCGAGGTCCAATAATTTCTGATATTCATCTTTTCCCGAATATGTTTAACGATAACGAACATTTTTCTCAACCTATAAGTATGCGATGGATTGGGGCTGATTTTAGCGATGAATATTTATCTTTTATCGCAATCAATAAAGCAAAAAACTGGGATGATTTTAAATCCGCAATAGCCTCATTTGCGGTACCGGGACAGAATTTTGTTTATGCCGATAAAACCGGAAATATCGGTTATTTGTGTGGTGCAAAAATTCCAATTCGTCCCTCAAATTCAACAACTTTTGTGTTTGATGGAACTAATGATGAGAATGACTGGAAAGGTTTTGTTCCAAATGCGCAGATGCCAATGTTATTTAACCCTCAAGAAAATTTTATTGCTTCGGCAAATAATAAAACTGTTAAGAATTTCCAATATCATATTTCTAACTTGTGGGAGCCTTCATCCCGCATCAATAGGATTACAGAATTACTCACAAGTAAGAATGTTCATTCAATAAATGATTTTATGAAATATCAGAGTGATGTTGTTTCACCATTTGCAAGACAAATTAGTAAATATCTAATAAATGCATTTGACAAAATCAAAATAACCGATTCAAATTTAATGACTTCATTAGAACTTATAAAAGATTGGGATCACTCCTTTGATGCATATTTACAAGCTCCCGCTATTTATGCGGTCTTCTTCAAATATCTGTTGAGAAATTTGTTAGAAGATGAATTGGGATGGGAATTATTTAGTGAATATTCATTTGTTGCAAATGTTCCATATAGATCTGTTCTGAAAATTCTTGAACAGAACAGTTCAAGTTTTATCAATAATAAAAAAACAAAAAAAATAGAGACCCGTGATGTGATAATTCGTGAAAGTTTTGTTGACGCAATTACATATCTTGAACAAAATTATGGAGGCGATCCGCAACTGTGGCAATGGGGGAGAATTCATACGGTTACCTTTAAACACTTTTTTTCAGGTCAGAACAGTCCACTCGATAAGCTTATTAATATTGGTCCATTTGGAGTTGGTGGAGATGGAACTACTTTATTTAATACCGAGTATCCATTAGTTCCATACAATGGAAAATTGAAAAAGTTGGGGAGTAAAGATTTCGCTAATAATCTTGGACCTTCTATGAGATTCATCTATGATTTTGCAAATCCGAATGAATTCTATTTGGTATTACCGACCGGGCAATCCGGTAATGTTTTTTCCCCTCATTATAAAAACCAAGCTGATATGTGGTTATCAGGAAAGTATATCAAGATTCGTACAGATGAAGAGAGTTTCACAAAAAACGGTCAAATTCTAAAATTGATTGCCAAATAATTCCAAACATCAAATTATTTTGCAGATAAACATTACATTTAAAGAATAACCGCTCCACCAAGGCAATAATCTTCCTCATAAAAGACTGCGAACTGTCCCGGGGCAATGCCTCTATCTGCTGATTCTAAATAAACAGTTCCAAAATTATCATCTTCAAAAAGCAGTTTTCCTTTTATAATCCGTTCTCCGTGACGTATTTTCACAAGAACATTTTCTGAGCTTGGTTTATTATTGAACCAATTAAACTTGGTTACTTTAAAATGATCTTTATCCTTATCAACAAGTTCATAATTTTTTGAAATAAGAACTTTATTATTTGTTACATCCTTTTCAACAACAAACCATGGTCCTCCGCCGAGTTTTAATCCCGAACGCTGTCCAATAGTGTAATAATAGTAACCGTTATGCATTCCAATAACTTTGCCGGTCTCAATATCAATTATTTCTCCCGGTTTATCTCCAAGATGATGTTTAATAAAATCTGAGAATTTAATTTTACCGAGAAAACAAATTCCTTGACTGTCTTTTCTATCCTTATTCGGCAGATCAAATTTTTGTGCAATCGAACGGATTTCACTCTTGTTATATTTTCCGATAGGAAACAAAACATTTGATAATTGTAACTGCTTAAGATAAGCTAAAAAATAAGTCTGATCCTTTATTGGATCGGGCGAACGCCGAAGAAAATATTTATCATCTCTATTCTCAACAATTGCATAATGGCCTGAAGCAACTTTATCAAATGAATCTCCTACTTTATTAAAAAATTGTCCAAACTTAATCAAGCTGTTACAAAATATGTCTGGATTTGGAGTTCTACCTTCTGAAATTTCGGAAATTGTATAACTTACAACATAGTCCCAATATTCATTCTGTAGGGGAATTACTTCCAAGGGAACATCTGCCTGCTCACAAACGGCTCGTGCAAAATTTAAATCTTCTTCCCAGGGACAATCACCTAAATACGAAAATTCATCTTGAAGCCAAATCTTAAGGTAGAAGGCGGTTATGTCATGTCCTTCTTCTTTAAGCAAACGCAATGCAACAGAGCTGTCAACACCACCGGAAAGTAGTACTGCTATTTTCATCTTTTATTCTTTAATAATTTTTCATGCAATTTAGTCTAATTCCTGCTTCAAAAGAATATTGAATTTTATCACCAAACTTTTACTTCATTAGTTTTTATCTATGTAGAAAATGTTAAATTTGCAATTGTAAAATTAATAGGAATGTATGAAAGTTATTGATCATCTTGTCCAGGCGAAAGAACCTTTTATCAGTTTTGAAATTATTCCTCCTAAAAGAGGGGGAGATATTAAAAGTCTTTTTGCTGTAATTGAAGACCTTGTTAAATTTAAACCTCCTTATATAGATATTACCAGCCACGGTGCTGAAGTGGTTTATGAAGAGACTGCAACCGGAATACAAAAAAAGGTTATTAGAAAAAGACCCGGAACTTTAGGAATTTGTGCTCTCATTCAGAATAAGTATAATATTGATGCAGTCCCTCATATTCTCTGCAAAAATTTTACAAGAGAAGAGACTGAAGATTTCTTAATTGAGCTTGGATATTTGGGAATTGATAATGTTCTTGCAATTAGAGGTGATGATAATGGTTTTATAAAACCTGTTCCCAAAGGCAGGAGCGCAAATGATTATGCGGTTGATCTTGTTGCACAGGTAAAGGATATGAATAATGGACAATACCTCGAAAAAGGTCTGCTTGATGCAAGAGCTTCTAATTTTTGTATTGGTGTAAGTGGTTATCCGGAAAAACATTTTGAATCACCTAACCTTCGCACTGATATTAAATATACAAAGGACAAAATAAAAGCAGGCGCTGACTATATAGTTACTCAAATGTTCTTCGAGAACAAAGCCTATTTTGATTATGTAAAAAGGTGTACTGAAGAAGGAATAAATGCTCCGATAATCCCGGGATTAAAAATATTAACTTTGAAATCCCATTTAAATACTATTCCAAGAAATTTCTATATTAATTTACCCGATGAATTAACCAGCGAAATAATGGAAGCAAAAGCTGAACATGTTCTTGAGATTGGCGTTAATTGGGCTGCAAAGCAAGTTGAAGAATTATTAAATGCAAATGTACCAAGTATTCATTTTTATATTATGCAAAATTCAAAACCCATCAATTTGTTGATGAAAAAATTAAACTTAAATAAAGAGAATCATTTTGTCTCTTAATAACATGTTAAAACTTAGACGCGAAAAATATCCGAAATTAAATTGGGGAGCTGCCGGGCTTGGTAGATTTAGCGAGACTGCATTTATACCATCGCTTTATCTAGTGAGAAAAGCAAAACTGCATTCAATTTTTAGTAATGATCCTAACCGCTCAAGATCGCTATCTGAAAAATTTTCAGTACCCAACCATTTTAGTAATTATGATGATTTTTTAAAGTCTGGAATTGATGCAGTTTATATCGGCAGTGCAAATGTTCATCATTATGAACAAGTTATAAAAGCAGCAAATGCTGGTAAGCATATTTTATGCGAAAAACCACTATCAATTACTTCAAAGCAAGCTGAGGAAATGGTTAATGCTTGTAAGTTAAATAATGTTCAATTGGCGGTTAGTTATGTTTATCGATTTCATCCTTTAATCCAGAAGACGAAAGAGTTAATTGATTCTCAGTTGTTAGGAAAAATTATTGCTGTAAATACTTCCTTCAACATAAATCTAACACCGGATGATAATTTCCGGTTTAGCAAGGAATTAAGCGGTGGTGGTGCGGTTAGAGATTTGGGAACACATATGATTGATCTTCTCCGCTTTTTGGGAGGTGAAATTAATTTTATAGACGGTGTGATGGATAATGTAGTTTATAAAAATGAAGTTGAAGATTTTGCTTCCGGTATTGTTCAATTTGAAAAAGGTGGTTACGGTACTTTCCAGGTTTCTTACAGTAGCATGAAGTCAATAAATCGTGTTGAAGTGATTGGTCATAAAGGCGCTGTGAATATTGATAATTTAGTAGGACAGCGTTATCAATCTGCAAAATTATCTATTCTTCTGGAAGGTGAAGCTAGGAAAGCATTTAGAAAACGTGCGAATAAATTGTTCCGTTTGTTGAGTTCCGTGAATAAATCATTTAGAAAAAACGAAACTCCTCTTGTTACAGGTTACGACGGATTAATAAATATGCGATTGATTGAAGAGTTTGAATCAAAATGTCACTCAAAAAAGAATTAGTTGAAATTTGTCACAAGGTCTACTCAAAAGGCTTTGTAGCTGCATACGATGGAAATCTTTCACTTAGAACTCCAGATAATACTGTTTTAATTACAAGGTCGGGTGTTTGTAAAGGTGATGTTAACGAAAAAGATATAGTGGAAATTGATTATGATGGAAATTTGATTTCCGGTTCAGCAAAAATATCTACAGAAAATAAAATACATTTATTCTTATATCAAAATCGAAATGATGTTAACGCTGTTATACATTGTCATCCTGTATATACAACTGCAATTGCAACATCAAGAAATATTTTGGATCAACCGGTTTTCCCTGAAGTAGTATTAACAATTGGTAGAATTCCACTTTGTGAGTATGCGACACCTTCAACCGATGGTCTTATCGAAAGTATGAAACCCTTTGTTGATTTTGCTTCAGTATTTTTATTGCAAAATCATGGCGTTGTAGCAGCAGGTAAAAATATCACTCAAGCATATTTCTTTATGGAAAAATTAGAACATACTGCCAAAATTTTAATCAATGCAGAATTACTTGGTGGAACAAACAAAATTCCGGCGGAAAAATTATTAGAACTTTATTCTATTGCAGAAAAAACATATGGGCTTCAAATTAGAGATGCGAACAAATTTATAGAATGAGAAAGTTTCAATGAAGAATGATAAGCTAAAGATCGCTCTCTTTGTGGGAGGTGCTTCATCTGAGAGGGAAGTTTCAAAACTATCTTCTAAATCAATTTATTCTGCACTATTGAATTTAGGGCATGAAGTGATATTAATTGATCCGGCTTTAGGTGATAATCAATATCAGAATCAAGAAGATTATTTTTTGCCCGATAAAGATGTAATTGTAAGTACGCAAAATTATGCTGCTGCGGTTGCTTCGATTATGAAAAAAAATATCGATCTCGCATTTCTTGGTTTACATGGTAAGTGGGGAGAAGATGGTACTATTCAATCTTTGTTGGAGTTGTGCGGCATAAAATATACCGGATCAGGAGTATTGGCTAGCGCACTTTCAATGGATAAAGGAAAAGCAAAAATTATTTTCAAAGATAATGGTGTATCGGTTCCAAAAGGACTTGTGATATCAAAATCTTCTTATTCATTTAAGGATTTACTTGAATCAATAAAAATGAGCTTTGGTTTTCCCATAGTTGTTAAACCGAATGATGAAGGTTCTACAATGGGATTAACAATATGTGATGATGAAACTGAAATTGAAAAAGCCATCGAGTTTTCCTTTAAGTATTCGAATAAAACTATAATTGAAGAATTTATTCCGGGGCGCGAGCTTACAGTTGGTATTCTTAACGATAAAGTTTTACCTCTTCTCGAAATTAAGCCTAAACATGAGCTATACGATTTCGAATGTAAATACACCTCCGGAATGAGTGAGTATATTGTTCCGGCTCAGGTTGATGAAGAAACATTTAAACATATTCAAGACCAGGCTCTTAAAGCTTATAGATCTTTGGGCTGCATAGGGTACGCTAGAGCTGATTTCAGACTTTCACCGGAAGGTAAGAGCTATTGTCTTGAGGTAAATACTCTTCCTGGAATGACATCGACAAGTCTTATCCCAAAAATGGCTAAAGCTATCGGAATATCATTTGAAGAACTAATTGCCAAAATTGTAAATCTTTCTTTAAAAAATGGCAGTTAATAAAAAAAATATTTTCTTCTTTATATATATCACGGGTATAATCATATTTATAGTTTATCTCACGTTTAATGATTATGGATTTATAAAATATTTTGGGTTAAAATCTGAAATCCAATCCATACAAAATGAAATCAAGTTTTCAGAAGAACAGAATGAGAGATTGAAAATGGAAATTGATTCTCTTCAACAAAAAGTAAGATATAAGATTGAAAGAATTGCCCGCGAGAAGTATGGTATGAGCCTTCCGAATGAAATAGTTATCAAAGTTGAGGTTAAATAATTTTAATATGGATTTTCCCTCTGTACCTTTAGCTGAGCGTGTTCGACCAAAATTCATTGAAGAATTTTTTGGACAAAAACATCTGCTTGGTGAAGGTAAACCTTTGTTATTGATGCTGCAAAAGGATTTATTATCTTCATTTATATTATGGGGACCACCCGGCACCGGAAAAACTACGATTGCATTTTTAATTGCACAAAAAACCAACTCCGACTTTTACAGAATAAATGCAATTTCTTCGGGTGTAAAAGATATTCGTGAAGTAATTAGTAAAGCTGAAGAAAATCTCAAGAATAAAATTCGGACAATTTTATTTATTGATGAAATCCACCGTTTTAATAAATCTCAGCAGGATGCACTGCTGCATGCTGTTGAAACAGGAAAAATTATTTTAATCGGAGCAACAACAGAAAATCCTTCTTTCGAAGTTATTCCGGCACTCCGTTCTCGAATGCGAATTTACACTCTGACTAATTTGAGCAATGACGAATTAATTCAAATACTAAAAGCGGCGATACAAAAAGATGAATTCCTATCAAAACTTAATATCTCTTTTATCGATGAAAATTATTTGATTTTTATCTCCGGTGGGGATGCAAGAACTATGCTGAATGTATTTGAAAATTCAATTCTGAATACATTTAATGATGCTGAAATTAAAATTACACAAGAAGTTATCGAGAATGTAATTCAAAGTAAAAATATTTTTTATGATAAAGAAGAAGAACATTATAATATAATCTCCGCATTTATAAAAAGTATAAGAGGAAGCGATCCCGATGCTGCACTTTATTGGATGGCACGAATGTTAGAAGGGGGAGAAGACCCTTTATTTATAGCTCGTCGATTAATAATACTTGCATCGGAAGATATTGGAAATGCATCACCAAACGCTCTTGTATTAGCTGAAGCGACCTTTTCCGCAATTGAAAAAATCGGAATGCCGGAAGGAAGAATTATTCTCGCACAATGCGTAACTTATTTAGCTTCATCACCAAAAAGTAATTCTTCATATATCGCATTAGAGAAGGCTTATAATGCTGTAAGGCAAAAACCATTATATAATGTTCCGCTTCATCTTAGGAATGCTCCAACTGCTTTAATGAAAAACTTGAATTATGGGAAGAACTACAAATACCCGCATGATTTTATAAATAATTTTGTAGATGAAAAATATTTGCCAGACGAATTAGCAAGTGAACAATTTTATTTCCCTTCTGAAAATGGGCAGGAGAAAACACTGAAGGATAGATTGAAATTCCTTTGGAAAAAGTCTAAAAAATACGACTAAGTTTTAATAAACATTTTCCCCGCTAACTGCTTAATAAGCCCTCGAAACTCTAAAGATAAAAGATGCACTAAACTATCTGATGATGATAAATTACTTAATTGAGAGATTTTGTCAATATGTTGTGGTTCATTACTTATTACATCATAAATTTTTGCTTCAAACATATTTAAATCAATAGGTCTCTTGGTGTGATGTTCGCCGATAACAGGTTTGAGTTTTAATTCTAACTCACTGAAAATATCTTCAACATTTAGAACTAATTTTGCTTCTCCCTTTTGAATTAAAAGATTGGTTCCTTCGGATTGTGTTAATCCAATATTACCCGGGATTGCAAAAACCTCTCTATTCTGATCCAGGGCAAAGGCAGCAGTTTGCATTGCCCCTCCGGATGCTCCTGATTCTATAACAAGTGTTCCAAGACTAAGCCCGGAAATTATTCTATTTCTTCTGGGAAAATTTTGCGCGTCCGGTTTAGTTCCTATTTCATTTTCTGAAATCAAAATTCCTTTTTCGGATATCTCATCTCTAAGTTTTCTATTCTCGGGAGGGTAAATAATATCTAATCCATTACCTAATATCGCAATAGTTCGGCCATTATTTTTAAGAGCTCCGCTGTGAGCTGCTGAATCGATTCCGCGGGCTAATCCGCTAACAACGGTAACTTTTTGTTCAACCAATGAAGATGCAAAATTTTCAGCTTGAATTTTACCATAGTTTGTAGGATTTCTTGTTCCGACTATTGCGATGGAATATTTATCCGATTCTTCAAAATTTCCTTTGATGTAAAGTAATAACGGAGGGTCATAAATTTTTTTTAGAATTTGAGGATAATCTGAATCCCAGATCGTCAAAATTCTTCCATTCATTTTATGAAGTTTGTTCAGTTTCTCATTAAATAAGTTTTCGATCTCACTTCTATTCTGTTTTGCTTTAACAATCCTTTTTGCCAAATTTGGACCGATACCTTCAACACTCGATAAAGTTCGGTAATCTGAATTTATTACATTCTCGAACTTTTTCAATTTGATCAATAGATTTTTAATTTTGATTGGCCCAATTCCTTCAATTGAAAGGAGGAGTTGAAGATTGACAAGTTGATCAAAACTTAATTTTGACACGTTTGAAAGCTATTTGTTATTGGGAATGTCAAGTTTATCTACGTTAGCAACAATAATGGAATGAACCGGGGCTTTTTTATGTCCTAAAATTTGTTGAACAGCATCTCCCTCCTGGGTGACGAGAACTGTGTCTCCAATTCCTGAATCAATGAGGTCAATCGCAATTACATCCTGTTTGTTTTTGAAATTACCTTGAAGATCAATTTCATTCACAATCAGAAGTTTGTGTCCTTTTAATTCACTGTTCTTCTGAGTAGAAACAACATTCCCCTTAACTTTAGCTAAAAGCATCGCTTATCCTTCCTGAGAAGTATTTGACGATTCTTTTGGTCTAAAAAATATTGAAAGTGGAAAAATAATCAAGTAGGCTATGAAAAGTAGAATCGGAGAAATAATTAGTGATTCTGTACTATCCCATGTACCAACAGAAAGCAGATAATAACCGATAATACTAACTAAAATCCCTACTAATAAAAGGATATAGTTTTTTTTCTCCCAATATATTTTGAACGGGGAAATAGTTTGTTTCTTTACAATTCTCGTTGTTTTTTTTACTTTAGCTGCCATGTATACTCCGTTAATAAAATAAAAACCCAGTGCTGGGGGAAACACTGGGCTGTCTGTTATATCTCGTAGGCCAGGGGAGAAACCTACGAGAAAGACAATGGAAATATAAACGAACCGATACTATTTGTCAAGTATCAGCAAAAAATATAAAAAATTTATTTACTTATTTGATATACAATCTTGCGGATGGTATCAAATTGCAAATATGGATACTCTTCTCTTATCGCATCAATTGCATCACCGGCACTGGTCTTGCTTGATCGCAATGCTTTAAACTTTTTTCTAATCTGGTAATCGCGGACAGATTTTTCGTCGATTAATCCATGTGAATTTAATAAGTCATATATATCATCACTTATTAATTCGTTTAAAGGATTGCTGATTTTTGCTATTATGGTTTTCATAGCATTACCCTTTCTTTCTTTTTTGTTTATTAGACGCTTAACATGATCATAGGTATCAAAAAAACTCTTATTCACCTCGATTTATTTTTATAACTAATTTAACAACAAAAAACCGACCAGAGAAATTCCCTAAATCGGTAATAATTTGCTACTCTGGTAATCCAGCTATAATTTCCTGAAATTATGTTAAAATTTGAAACTTAGCAGATGGTAGCAAATCGAACGATAAAATATTCCTTATTTTTTGTTACAAAAATATGAAATTATTCATTAATGTCAAGTAGGAGAATAAAATCTTTATATAATAATTTAAACTCTCTTCTGTGGATAAATAGTAGTTTTCATTTCAAGTTATTTTCATTATGCGGTTTGAAATTTGTTATGTCGAATTTTAAAACAACGTGTTCTATAAAATGAACTATTTATTTAACTCCAAATACAGTAAGCAATATTAACTATCATACAGTTAAAAATGAGGCAGCAGATATTTTGTAGAAGTAACTTCATACAGAAAGTTTAAATTGATGCTTGAATACCAGAAAAAAATAAAGAGAACCTTGATGTTCTTATTTCTTTTATTATATTAATCTCCAAGTCATCAATTTTTTTGTGACTGGACTTTTGTTTAGAATTATTATTATTAGTCATGCTTATATATCTAATAAGAATATGGTTGAGGAATAAGTTATTTAATCTTTTTCACGTAAGTTTATAAGAAAGAATATCAAATAGTTAACGGTTTCAGTAGACAAACAACTGGGGATGAACAAAAGTCGCTTATGAGACCGTTATTGTATCTTACTAAAAGCGCGAATGAAACATAAATACGATGAAACTATCGAAGATGTAAAAGAAAAAATCAAGTTCAATCTTTTTTACATTGAAAATATGTCTTTACGTATGGATCTTAAAATATTATTTCGACAATTTTTTAGTAATGTTCGGCAAGGGACATTACGATTAAAAGTTTTTTTCAATTAATGCTAATTATAGAATGTCAAAATCAGTTATTATAATACCGACTTACAATGAGATGGAAAATATCCCAAAACTCATTCCATACATATTTTCATTATATGAAACAGGAATTGATATTCTCATTGTCGATGATAACTCCCCTGATGGAACGTCAGAATATGTTAAATCTTTGATGCCTAACGAACCCCGACTTCATCTAATTACCAGAGAAAAAAAATTGGGTTTGGGTACAGCTTATTGCGCAGGTTTCAAATATGCAATCGAGAAGAAATTTGATTTCATTTTTGAGATGGATGCTGATTTTTCTCATGATCCAAAAGAGATTTCAAATTTCCTATCAGCTACTTTAAATAGTGATTTAGTTTTAGGCAGTCGTTATAATTCCGGAGTAAACGTAATTAATTGGCCAATGCAACGTCTATTGTTAAGTTATTTTGCAAATAAATATACCCGCATAATTACCGGAATGCCTATCAGTGACGCTACCGGCGGATTTAAATGTTTCAGAAGAGTTGTTCTTGAATCACTCGATTTGGATAATATACACTCAAACGGTTATTCTTTCCAGATTGAAATGACATTCAAAGCCTGGAAAAAAGGTTTTCGAATTACCGAAATCCCAATCATTTTCACAGACCGCCAAATGGGAAAATCGAAGATGTCTCAAAAAATAGTGCGAGAAGCAGCTTTAATGGTTTGGAAATTACGTTTCCGAAGCATAATCGGAATTTTATAAGAGGGAATTTTGGATCTCTCCATAATTATTGTTAATTACAATGTAAAAGAATTTCTGCAGAACTTACTCCATTCTATAAGTAAAGCTACAACTAATATTAGTTCCGAAGTTATAATTGTCGATAACGCATCAGATGACGGAAGCATCGAGTTACTTCAAGAAAAATTTCCATTGGTTAAACTGATTATCAATAAGGAAAACTTAGGTTTCAGTAAAGCAAATAATGTCGGATTGAAATTAGCAAAAGGGAAATTCATTCTTCTCCTAAACCCTGATACTATAGTTCAGGAAGATACTTTTGAGAAAATGATTAATTTCTTTAACGAAAATTCCGAAGTTGGATTAGCAGGATGCAAAATATTGAACCCGGATGGAACGCTTCAACTTGCTTGTCGAAGAAGTTTTCCCGGACCATGGACCTCATTCTGTAAAGCAAGCGGGTTGAGCACTCTTTTCCCGAACAGCCGATTATTTGCCAGATATAATCTTACTTATCTTGATGAGAATAAAAGTTATGAGGTTGATGCAATTTCGGGATCATTTATGATGATTCGAAGTGAAGTTTATGAAAAAATTGGCGGACTTGATGAAATATTCTTTATGTATGGTGAAGACCTGGATTGGTGTTATCGTGTTCAGAAATCGGGTTACAAGGTTTACTATTATCATAGTACACAAATAATTCACTACAAAGGAGAAAGCACCAAGAGAAGCAGTTTTGATGAGACAAAAGTCTTTTATGAAGCTATGCATTTATTCGTCCAAAAACATCTTGCGTCATCTTTTTTAGTAGAAATAATTTTGCGAACTGCAATTATCATGAGGAAGTTTATCTCTTTTATTGCGAAGAAAAAATTGGTTTTTATCTCACTCTTTTTAGATTTCATATTTTTCAATATTTCACTTTTAATTGCCGAAAAAACATATGAAAGTTTCAGAGACTGGCGCGGTTTTCCTGATTTCTCTTTGTCGATTGTTTATACTATACCAGCACTTCTTCAAATTACTACATCAGCATTTCTCGGAGTTTACAAGAAAGAACATATTGGTGTTTTAAAGAACATCGGAGCTATAATTGCCGGATTTTTTATCCTCTCTTCCATAACATATTTCTTTAAGGATTTTGCATACAGCCGGGGTGTTATAATAATTTTATACATTACTCTGCTGATTGTTCTTTCATTATGGCGAATTGTTCTTAAAATGATTTATCGAATGGGTGTTCCGGCATTGGAACTTTCAGCTTCAAAGGCTTTAATTGTGGGGAGTAATCATTCTGCCCTTGAATTAGCGAATAAGCTCAAAAGTAAAACTTCATCTCTTTATTCGTATATCGGATTAATTAGTTTATCACGAAAAGAAATTAATCAGGAAATCAACGGACTAACGGTGGTTGGAAGTATAGAGAATATTAAAAAAGTAATTCACGAACATAAAATAAATGAAGTAATATTTTCATCAGATGAACTAAGTTATAATAGTATGATGCAGATTGTTTCACAATGTCAAAATGAGAATGTCGAGTTCAAACTTGTCGGAGGTGATCTTGATTTTCTTGTCGGAAAATCATCGGTTAATTTATTGAATGAAGTCCCATTGATTGGCATAAGTTATAACATCTCTCAACCTGTAAATCGTTTTTTAAAGAAAATGTTTGATTTGATTGTCTCAATGTTTTTAGTCATGTTTTTCTTTCCATTGATTATATTTAGTAAAAGAAATCAAGGAGCATATTCTCTAAAAGCGTTAATTCAACAAGTTCCTCAAGTGCTAATAGGAAAAAAGAGTTTGGTGGGTCCTAAATCATTAAAGTTTGATTCTATATTATATCTTGGAAAACCGGGGATAACAGGCTTATGGTTAACTGAAGGAGACAATGAGGAAAACAACGAGAAATTAGATATATTTTACGCCAAAAATCAGAATATTTGGCTCGACCTCGAAATATTAGGAAAAACTATTTCACGATTTTTAATTAAACGGAAGTAAAGATGGCAAAGACAATTTTAGAATTTGAAAAACCGATAATTGAATTAGAAGAACGACTCACACAGATGAAACGAATTTCAAATGATCTTGATATTGAGAGTGAAATTCTTCTTATCGAAGATAAAGTTAAACAATTAAAAGAAAGTGTATATAAAAGCTTAACACGCTGGCAGCGGGTTCAATTAGCTCGTCACCCGGAGAGACCATATACTCTTGATTATATTTATTTGATGACTGAAAATTTTATCGAATTGCATGGCGATAGATATTTCAAAGATGACAAAGCAATTGTTGGCGGATTTGCAAAGATTGATGAATATAAAGTTATGATAATCGGTCATCAAAAAGGACGCGATACAAAATCGAATGTTTATAGAAATTTTGGAATGCCTAATCCCGAAGGTTACAGAAAAGCATTACGTTTGATGAAACTTGCAGAAAAGTTTAATAAGCCGATTATTACTATGCTTGATACACCTGGTGCTTTCCCCGGTTTAGAAGCTGAAGAACGGGGACAAGCTGAAGCAATCGCAAGAAATCTGTTAGAGATGAGCAGACTAAAAGTCCCGATTATAGTTGTTGTTATTGGGGAAGGGGCGAGTGGTGGTGCGCTTGGTATTGGAGTCGGTGATAGAATTTTGATGCTCGAAAATTGTTGGTATTCTGTAATTAGCCCCGAATCGTGTTCCAGTATTTTATGGCGTAGTTGGGATTATAAAGAGCAAGCCGCAGAAGCTCTTAGATTAACTGCTCCAGATTTAGTTGAGCAAAAAATTGTTGATCGAATTGTTCCTGAACCTTTTGGTGGTGCACATAAAAATCATGAAGAAGCAGCACTTTTTTTAAAAAAAGTAATTAAGGAAGAACTTGCACAGCTTATTAAAATAAAACCGGATAAACTAGTCGATAATAGACTTGAAAAATTTGGCAAAATGGGGGAATGGATTGAGTAGCTTTTTTAAGGGTTTTAAATGTTAACGCATAATACAGAAGTTCGTGTCCGATACGCTGATACTGACCAAATGAAGTTTGTTTATAACGGAAAGTACTTTGAATACTTTGAAGTCGGCAGATCAGAGATGATGCGTGAAATCGGGTTAACTTATCACGCAATTGAAGCGAATGGTTTTCACATGCCTGTTATGGAAGCAAAGATCGAGTTTAAAAGCGCTGCTTTTTATGATGAAGTCCTTGTTATTCAATCGGAAGTTAAAGAATTGCCTCGATTAAAAGTTCATATTGATCATAAAATTTTCAGTAAAGAAAGAAAAGTTCTAATTGTTGAAGGTTACATCGAATTAGCATTTATGAAAGCTGAAACTCGCAAACTCACCCGTCCGCCTCATTTCTTTCTTGATGCAATTAAAAAATATTATGAATAAGAAAATTATTTTTGATCCACTAACCGAACAAGTAATCGAACTTGCGATTAGAGAAGATATCGGTATCGGTGATATTACTACCGAAGCTATTTTTTCAGATGATATATTTGCAAAAGGAAATTTTCTTGTAAAAGAAGATGGAATAATTGCAGGGATTGATTTTGCAGAAAAGATTTTCCACAATATTGATCCATCTGTTGAATTTAAATCTAATTTAGTTAATGGCGATAAAGTCAGTATCGGAACCATTGCGGCGGAAGTTTCCGGCAAGGCTAAATCCCTTCTAACTTCTGAAAGAACAGCATTAAATTTTATGCAGCGAATGAGTGGAATTGCCACTGCAACCGCTTCTTATATTGAGTTAATAAAACATACCAGAGCAAAATTACTTGATACAAGAAAAACAGTTCCCGGTCTTCGAATGATTGATAAACTTGCCGTACTTTATGGCGGGGGGAAAAATCATCGAATGGGGTTATTCGATATGTTTTTAATAAAAGATAATCACATCGCTATTGCAGGTTCAATTTCTAATGCTGTGATGGCATGTAAATCCTTCCGCATAAAAAATAATATTGAAGCAAAAATCGAAGTTGAAGTTACATCCAGCGCCCAAATTGAAGAAACCATTGAAGCATGTGTCGATATAATTATGTTGGATAATTTTTCGGTAGTGGAGATGGATTCATCTGTTAAACAAATTAATAAAAGATGTTTGATAGAAGCTTCCGGAGGAGTAAATTTATCAACAATAAAAAGCATAGCTGAGACAGGTGTAGATTTTATTTCTGTTGGAGCAATTACTCATAGTGTAAAAGCCCTTGATATTTCACTCGAATTATCAATAAGAAAAAATAATTGAGAAGATGAAAATCTCATTATTTCATTTAGCAAATCATGTTTGATAAAATAAAACAACTCTCTAAGGATACTGCGATTTACGGCATCAGTACGATGTTAGGGCGCTTTTTAAATTTTATTCTAGTTCCTTTCTACACAAATATATTCCCTCCCGAGCAATATGGTATAATCTCAAACTTGTACGCTGTAATTGCAATTATGAATATCGTTTTTATTTATGGACTTGATTCAGCGTATCTTAAATTTGCTGAGTCTGAAGAATATCCAAACAAAAAAGAAAATTTCTCAACACCTTTTCTCTCTGTGTTAACAACTTCAATTATTTTTATTTTGATTTTTGTTCTATCTCAACATCAAGTAAACAGATTTTTAAGTATTCCCATTGAATACGACTATTTGATTTATTACGGAGCCGGTATTCTTTTCTTTGATGCACTCGCAGTACTTCCATTTATTTATTTGAGATTAGAACGGAAGACGATAAAATTTTCGACTATTAAAATCTTAAACATATTTTTAAATATTGTACTAAATCTTTTTCTCATTCTAGTATTGGAGATGGGGATTGAAGCAGTATTTATTAGTAATCTTGCGGCATCAATACTTTCGCTTATTCTCTTGTCACCATCTATAATTAAAAGATTATCATTTTCCTTCAATAAAGTATTGTATAAACGCTTATTAAAATTTGGGCTTCCATATTTGCCGGGTGGGTTAGCGGGAATATTTATACAAGTTATCGACCGCCCAATAGTTGAACACCTGACCGACTTAAGCACACTCGGGATTTATCAAGCAAATTATAAACTCGGTATTTTTATGATGCTTTATGTTGTCATGTTTCAATATGCCTGGCAGCCGTTTTTTCTGCAAAATGAAAAAGAACCAAACGCTAAAGAAATTTTTGCAAAAGTACTTACGATATTCACAACAATTGGATCAATTATTTTAATCTTTTTATCAATATTTATTGTTGAGATTGTTACAACACCCTTTTTTGGAAAAACATTAATCGGTAAGGATTATTGGTCCGGAATCTCTATAGTACCTATTATTCTGCTTGGTTATCTGTTTAACGGAATGTATGTCAATTTTACTGCAGGAATTTATATAAAAGAAAAAAGCATGTACGTCCCAATAATTATGGGTGTGGGTGCGATAACTAATATTGCGGCTAACTTTATTTTAATCCCCATTTTCAATATTATGGGAGCGGCAATTGCTACACTTGCAAGTTATTTTATGATGGCTGTTGGATTCTATTTTGCAGTTCAAAAACACTATCCTATTAATTATGAATTTGGTAAAATAGCAAGAATATTTTTAGCGATATTGATTGTAACATTAAGCTATTATTTACTTGCAGAATTAAATTATCTAAACGGATACGTTAAATTATTACTTTGCATCGCCTACCTCTTTATGCTGGTTGCATTTAGAGTTGTAACTAAAAATGAATTATCATTCTTAACTAACAAAATTTTTAGAAAGACCGGAATTTCAAAATTATGATTGTAAAATTAAAGAGAGTCTTAATCGGATTTGAAGATGTAACACTTCCTGAATATAAAACTACCGGAAGCGCAGGATTGGATATTCGCGCAGCTGTAAATGAACCATTGATTATTCAAAAAGGAACAGTCGGATTAGTTCCCACAAATTTATCAGTTGAAATACCTGAAGGTTATGAAATACAAGTTCGTCCAAGAAGCGGTTTAGCTTTGAGTGATGGAATAGGAATACTAAATTCCCCGGGAACAATTGATTCAGACTATCGTGGTGAAATTAAAATTATATTGATAAACCTTGGTGAAAAAGATTTTATAATTAACAGAAATGACAGAATAGCTCAGCTTGTTCTAAATAAAGTTGAAAAAATTGAGTGGACTGTATCAGAAGAACTGGATTTAACCGACAGAGGTTCTGGTGGATTCGGGAGTACCGGCAAATAGTTACAAAAAAAATCTTAATTATCAAACTTTTTTTTCCATTTTCTTTTCGTAATATTGCAGTCAGATTGATTTACCTTTATTACCCAAACCGATATTTTAATGTCAGATTATATACATTTACACAACCACACACATTACAGTTTGCAGGATGGCGCTTGCACTGTTGATAACCTTGTAAAGGCTGCAAAACGTCACAACATGCACGCTGTAGCTCTTACAGATCATGGAGTGATGTATGGAATACCTGAATTTTATAAGCTGGCAAAAAAAGAAGGTATAAAACCGATAATTGGTATGGAAGCTTATGTCGTTTCACAAGGAAGCAGATTTGACAAAGCAAAAACTGATGAAATCCCCGGAAAGAAAAAACGGAAACATTACCATCATTTAATATTACTTGCAAAAAATAAAACCGGATATAAAAATCTAATCAAACTTTCCACACTTGGATTTATGGAAGGTTTTTATTACCGACCAAGAATCGATCTTGAGTTATTAAAAAAATATGGTGAAGGTTTAATATGTACCTCTGCTTGTGTTGGAGGAATAGTTGCAACTCACCTTGTAAATAATGATTATGCTAAGGCGAAAAGTGTTGCTATAACATACAAAGAAATTTTTGGGGATGATTTTTATCTCGAAATTCAAGATCATAAAATGGAAGCTGAAAAAGCAATGTTAGAGGGAATGCCTCAGCTTTCGAAAGAACTCGGAATTAAATTAGTTGCCACAAATGACTGCCACTATATTAACAAAGAAGATGCGATAGCACATAATATTCTACTTCTCCTTTCAGATAAAACAGGTGAAGCTGACTATAACAATCTTCGTTATGGTACCGATGAGATTTATTTTAAATCTCAAGATGAAATGATTAATCTATTTAAGAATTATAAAGGAGCAATCGAAAATACACTTGAGATTGAAGAGAAGATAAATCTTAGTTTGGATTTTGAAGGGCATCATTTCCCTGTATTTCCAATACCTGACGATTCTTCTGCAAAAACTTTAGATGATTATTTCGAATTACTTGCACGTGAAGGATTGCACAAAAAGTTTTCATCAATTACAAATGAAATTGAAGAGCGGTTTAATTTTGAAGTTAAGACCATAAAAGAAATGGGTTTCTCCGGATATTTTTTAATTACCCAGGATTTTATTAATGCGGCAAAAAAAATGGGAATTCCGGTGGGACCCGGAAGAGGAAGTGCTGCAGGCAGCCTTGTAGCTTATACACTCGGGATAACCAATATTGATCCCTTAAAATATAACTTGCTGTTTGAACGGTTCTTAAATCCGGCAAGAAAATCAATGCCCGATATTGATGTTGATTTTGCAGACGATCAACGAGGTGAAGTAATTGAGTATGTAAAGAAAAGATACGGTTCCGAATGCGTTAGTCAGATAATCACTTTTAATCGTTTATCCTCAAGAGCGGTATTAAAGGATGTGGCAAGAGTTCTGAAAATTCCGATACCTACTGTCAATAATATTACAAAGTTCATCCCGTCAAAATTCGGGAAAGTTTACACTATTGATGAAGCCTTGAGTGAAGTAGCAGAATTAAAATGGGTTAAAGAATCAAAGGATGATACGATTCGTAAACTAATAAAATATGCTAAAGTCCTTGAAGGAATGAACAGAAATGCCTCTAAACATGCAGCCGGTGTTGTTATTGCCCCCGGCGATGTAAGTAATTTCGTTCCACTTGCAACTGCTTCACAGCAGACTGAAATTGTTACTCAATTCAATATGAAAGAATTAGAAAACGCCGGTCTGTTAAAGATGGATTTTCTAGGATTACGTACTTTAACAATAATTAAAGATACATTAAAGTTAATCAAGAAAAATCATAATGTAGAAATTGATATTGATAATATTCCGTTGGATGATTCAAAAACGTATCAGCTTTTTTCTAAAGGACAAACTACCGGAGTGTTCCAGTTTGAATCTCCCCCAATGCGGGAATATCTTAAAAAATTAAGACCAAATTCTATCAGTGATCTTTCTGCGATGAATGCTCTTTATCGACCCGGTCCTATGGAGTTTATTGATGATTTTATTGACCGTAAATTCGGAAGAAAAGAAATTAAGTATCTCCATCTGGTGCTTGAACCGATTCTTAAAGAGACTTACGGAATTATTGTTTATCAAGAGCAGGTAATTCAAATTGCAAATAAAGTTGCGGGAATGACACTTGCAGAAGCGGATATTTTACGCCGGGCGATGGGGAAAAAAGATCTTAAAGCTATGCGTGAACAGCAAAAGTTCTTTGTTGATGGTGCAGTAAAGAATGGAATTCCTGCAAAAATAGCTGCTGAAATTTTTGAGGGGATTGACAAGTTCGCAAATTACGGTTTTAATAAAAGTCATTCTGTTGCATATTCTGTTGTTGCTTATCAAACAGCATATTTGAAAGCCCATTACACTGCTGAGTTCCTTGCCGCAAATTTAACAAATGAGTTTGGCAATAAAACTAAAGTTGCAAATTTTTTGGAAGACTGTAGAAAACTTCACATACAAGTTCTCCCTCCAAACATTAATAAACCAACTCTCTTTTTCGATGTAGAAAAAAAGAAAATAAGGTTCGGTTTATCAGCAATAAAAAATGTAGGCGTCTCTGCGGTTGAAGAAATTATTAAGAAGAAGGAAATTCTTGGCAGGGATTTTACATCCATTTTTGATTTTTGCATTAACATGGAAACACGTGTTGTTAATAAACGAACTCTTGAAGGATTAATTTTAGCCGGTGCATTTGATTCAATAAACAAAAACAGAAAATTATTGTTCGAATCAGTTGAGGCTGCATTATCCTTTGGTTCAAAAGCACAATCATATAAATCAAAAAACACCAACAGTCTTTTTGGAAACGGAGAAGATGACCAACTCATTGAAGAACCAGAATTACCAACAGTTACTGATTGGACTGAAAAAGAAAGACTTTCACACGAAAGAGTTGTAATAGGTTTCTATGTTACGGGACATCCATTAAGAAAATATGAACTTGAACATAGGTCATTTGCCACTATTCATCTTGGTGAAACTGAAGAGATGGAAAAACTTGATTCGGTTCGTGCAGTCGGAGTAATAACTGATTTATCAACTAAGATTGATAAAAAAGGGAAAACGATGGCGTTTTTTAATCTTGATGATTTTACCGGTTCGTGTGAGTGTTTGATGTTTGCATCGGTTTATGAAAAATTTGGAGAGTATGTAAAAGAAGAATCTGCCATACTTCTTTTAGGAAAAACTGAAAGCAGCGGTGATGCCGTAAAAGTACATGTTGATGAAATTATTCCAATCGAAAAAGTTAAAGAACGATTTACAAAGTATGTCAAAATAATTATCGATAAAGAAAAATATAATGAAGAGGTCGTTCGGCCATTAAAGGAATTACTCAATAAACATCAAGGGAATTTCCCTGTAATGTTAGAAGTTTTGAATGTAATTAAAGGGCGGGATTTATTCATTTTAAAACAATTCCGAATTGATCCGTCCGCAAAACTTATTTCTGTAGTTCAAAATTTACTTGGTGAAGAGTCTGTTGTACTTCTTGGAAGATAAATTTTGAGGTTAAAAATTATTTCAATTAAAATTAACATTCTTGTATAGCATTTTTCAATTTTGTATTATTCGACCCCAAAATAATTAATATTAAAGAAGCAAGAGGATATATGAACAATCATGAGCATGGAAAATATTGGGCTGTCATTTTAGGAGCCTCATCAGGATTTGGTGAAGCCACTGCTTTACGATTAGCAGCAGACGGTTACAATATTGTTGGCGTGCACCTTGATCGTCAGGCTACGATGCATAATGTTGATCGAATAAAAAGTGAAATAACTTCTCTCGGTGTTAAAGCAATTTTTTATAATGTGAATGCGGCTGATGAGCAAAAACGAACTGAAATATTAAATGAATTTGAAAACCTTCCTGAAGGTAAACCGCAAGTTAAGGTGTTGATGCATTCTTTAGCTTTTGGAACTTTAAAACCGTTTATCCCTAAAAAAGGGGAGTTACCATTAAATAAAGCACAAATGGAAATGACTATAGATGTAATGGCAAACTCTTTAGTATATTGGACGCAGGATTTATTTATCAGAGAATTCCTTGTTCATAAAGCAAGAATTTTTGCAATGACAAGTTCCGGTGGGAACTCTTCAATCCCTTATTATGGAGCAGTATCGGCAGCCAAATCCGCACTTGAATCTCACTGCCGACAATTATCTGCCGAACTTGGAGACATGGAAATTGCAGTAAACGCAATTATGGCTGGTGTTACAGATACACCTGCATTAAGGAAAATTCCCGGGAACCCGGAAATGATTGAAGTTGCAAGAAGAAAAAATCCACGTAACCGCTTGACCACTCCAAAAGATGTTGCCAAAGTAATTTCTCTTTTATGTATGGATGGCGGCGAATGGATTTCCGGCGGTGTTATAAATGCTGATGGTGGTGAAGATGTTGTTTCGTATGTTGGGCAGCGTGTCCCTTCAGATAATTCATTAAATGTATAAAAAATAATTAAGGTATAAAGATGAAACCAATTGAATTTACAGATAGTAATTTTGAAACGGAAGTTTTAAAATCAGATACTCCGGTATTAGTTGATTTTTGGGCAGTCTGGTGTGGACCATGCCGAATGATTGCTCCCATTGTTGAAGACCTTGCAAAAGAATTTGCCGGGAAAGTGAAAATCGGAAAACTTGATGTTGATAATAATCAACAAGCTGCAATTAAGTATGGCGTAAGAAGCATTCCGACTCTCCTAATATTTCAAGGTGGTCATGTAGTTGATACTATTATTGGTGCGTTACCGAAAACTCAAATCGTACAACGTATTAATACAGTTTTAGGATAAGCGTTTAAACTAAATGAAAAAAATTCTTATTACTGATTCGGTAGATAAAAAATGTGTCGATGTTTTAACTTCTGCAGGATTTGAAGTCAATTATAAACCGGGAATGAAACCAGACCAAATTGTAAAAGTTATTGGACTTTATCACGGTTTGGTCGTTAGGAGTGATACAAAGGTTACTGCAGATTTGATTCAAGATATGGATCAGATGGAAGTTATCGGAAGAGCAGGCAGCGGTGTTGATAATATAGATACAGAAGCCGCAACACGTAAAGGTATTATCGTCTTAAATACTCCCGGTGGAAATACAATCTCTACTGCCGAACATACAATGTCATTGATGCTCTCAATGTGCAGAAATATTCCACAAGCTGATTCTTCTATTAAATCCGGTAAATGGGAACGCAAAAAATTTCAAGGAACTGAAGTGTTCGGTAAAACTCTCGGAGTCATTGGGCTCGGGAAAATCGGAAGGGAAGTTGCCTTACGTGCGCAGGGATTCGGAATGTCGATTGTTGGTTTTGATCCTGTCTTTTCTGAAATAGCTGCCGAAAAAATGGATATCGAATTGTTAGATATATCTAAATTATTTGAGAGATCAGATATTATAACGGTTCATGTTCCTTACAACGAAGATACACACCATCTTATTTCTGAAGAAACTTTAGCTTTGTGTAAAGACGGTGTTAAAATAATTAATTGTGCCCGCGGTGGAATTATTGATGAGGTTGCAATTCTGAAAGCATTGGAATCAGGAAAAGTTTCTGCAGCAGCTTTTGATGTATACGAACAAGAACCGCCCGATTTTTCAGGTGGATTAATACAACATCCTAAAGTTGTTACAACTCCGCATTTGGGTGCATCTACTGAAGAGGCGCAGGAAAAAGTTGCTGTTCAAATAGCAGAAGAAATTGTTGATCTCTTTAAAAATAAAATTGTTCGAGGTGCCGTTAATGCTTCTGCTATTGAAGCAATAGGGAATAAGGAGTTAGCCCCCTATGTTAAGCTTGCCGAAAATATGGGGACTCTTCAATCACAATTAACTAAAGAAAAAATTAAAAAAATCTCAATCCAATATTCTGGTGAATTATTAAATTCATCAAACGGATTATTAGTCTCAGCATTTTTAAAAGGATTTTTATCAAAATTAATTCCCGACTCTGTTAATCTTGTTAACTCTGCTTTACTTGCTAAGGAAATGGGTTTGATTGTTGATGAAAAAATTTCAGGTGAAGTTACAGATTATAAAAATTTATTTACTGTTATTTTAAACTCAGATAAAAACAGTTATTCGTTAAGCGGTACTGTATTCGGGAACAATGATATAAGGGTTGTTTCAATTAACAATTTTAGAATTGAAATTAAACCTGAAGGAAATTTACTTTTTTACTCTAACATTGATAAGCCAGGTGTGTTGGCAACTGTTGGAAAAGTACTTTCAGATAATCAGATAAATATTGCCGGACTATCTTTAGGAAGAAAAGGAATCGGTCAAGAAGCAATCACCGTAATCAATGTTGACAGTGTTATCGACAAAAATACGATTTCTAAAATTTCTTCGATAAGCGGTGTAAACAATATTTATGCGGTTAAAATTTAGTATAGATAAAAAAAACTTCTTGACAAATAACAAAAAAATCTTTATTGTTTGTTTAGAAGATTCTAAGAGTTTGTAAATTGTGACGAATAATATTTGTTTATCTTAGATTTATCTTTATTTTACAAGGCAAGATTAAAAGTTACTTATTTAATCAATATCTCATATCATACAACAAAAGGAGTGCATTATGCTAAAAAGACTCTCTACAATGGTGTTGGTTTTAGTACTAGTTCCTGTTCTTATAAATGCTCAGGAAAGAGTTGCTAAAAAAGCACCTATTTTTTTCAATGAACCAAGTTCAACCACCGAAACTTTTACACAAGTTAAAGTTGGTGATGGTACAGTTTCTGCACCGTGGGTAGCGGTTGACACTATGGCAAATGCTTATGGACCTGCAATTGCCTCACTTAATCCAATAGCTTATGATCCCGATGCGGATGTGGTTGCTGTAGTTTACCGTGGTAGAACGACTTTTTCTTTAGGTAGTGGTCAATTATGGTACAGTATATCAACTGATGGCGGAGCCGGTTGGAATAGAATTGCTGCTATTAATAACGCTGATTTGGCAGCTCGTTATCCAAGCATGGCAATTCAGAATTCGGGTGGTGGACTTGATGCTACCACAGGATTATTCTCATGGCCTCAATTGACTCCTAGTGCTTTTGGGTACTTAGGTTATGGCGCGGCTCAACCATTGGGCGATACGCAAAATCCAAATTTCTATGCTATTAACCAGGGTCCTCCGGCATATAGTTCACATGTACCATGCTGGACTAGTGATACTAAATTCGTGTGGGCTTCAGATAATGGTACAGATGCAGCAATCGATATCTTTGTTACAGAAGATTTTCAGACTATTAATAAAACAACAATCCCATCTTCAGCTTTTGATGATGGTGGTAATATAACAATGGGTGGAGCTTATCATAACGGAACACATTATTATGGAGTTCTTGGTACATACCCTGATCCTGATGCCAATAATCCAATTAGTTCCGGTTGGTATCCAGGTTATTTTAAATCTTCTGATGATTTTGCAACTTATACAACACATGTAGCTGATTTCAGAACTATTCCGGCATTGCAAAGTTACCAAAGACTATTTGATTTTATAAAAGGTGATATATATGTTCAGTATGAAGCTGATATTAATGTAGATAAAGATGGTTATGTTCACATGATGATTGCTGTTTCAGATACCAATGTGGCTAACAAAAATTCTATTGTAGAATTATTTGAAACTGCAAGTGGCTGGGATGCAAAAATCGTCTTAGAGTCAATTCCTGATAATTTCTTTGGTGCATGGTTTACTTCAAATAATGCAGCATCACTTGGTCAAATGGGTCCCTCACATTATCTTGGTATGGATAAATCAAAGGAGTATTTATTTACTGCTTGGAGTGCACCGGCTTCACCAGCAGATACTGTTGCTGATATTTTCTATTCATGGAGGAAATTAGATGGTGAATGGTCAACCCCGGTTAACATTACAAATTCACCTAACATCAATGAGTGTGGTATTCACTTAGCTCCAACACTTAAACTCGATGCAGTTGCTAATGAACTAACAGCATTTGTTGGTTATTGGTATGAAGCTGGGAATGATGGACCTGCAATCAATACTGTAGGCCCTACTGTATTTTATGTTGCACCAATAAAAGTTGAGTTACCCAATTCAATTTATGATGGTGATAATTTAATTAGCTTTGAACTTGGACAAAATTATCCAAATCCGTTCAACCCAACAACTACAATCAATTTTACAATTACTGAAAAAAGTAATGTA
The DNA here is from genome assembly GCA_030684555.1 of Ignavibacteria bacterium. GTDB lineage: Bacteria > Bacteroidota > Ignavibacteria > Ignavibacteriales > Ignavibacteriaceae > JAGUXE01. The sequence goes on along the minus strand of JAUXVN010000013.1, from coordinate 144,314 downwards.
TCTTTGAAAGTTTTTGATGTTCTTGGACGCGAAGTTATGACCTTAGTAAACTCAACAAAAGATGCCGGAAATCATCATGTATCATTCGATGCTGGCGATTTAGCTTCCGGTCTTTATATCTATACAATTAAAGCAGGAAACTTTACCTCATCGAAAAAAATGATGTTAATGAAGTAATCTCGCTTTAATGATCTCTTTTATTAGGGCGGATTCCTGAAAACGGAATCCGTCCCTATTTATAGTAAACTTGAATTATATAAATGTATCAATAGTAAATTTCTCTTCAGACTAAACAGAAATTTATCAAATTAATTAACATGGTGGAGAAGAGATGAAAAGAAATGTTTCATTTTATCTGATAAATCTTTTACTTTTATTCGTATTTGCTGTACCCGGTTTTGCACAGACCGGTGTTGGTAAATTGAGTGGTAAAGTAACTGATGCTGATACAAGAGAGCCTTTAATAGGGGCGAATTTGTTGTTGGTAAATACTACACTCGGAACTGCAACAGACATTTCCGGTGAGTATTTTATTCTTAATATTACACCCGGTAATTACGATGTAAAAATTAGTTATGTAGGTTATGCACCTAAAACGATAGCTAATGTTCGTATTGTACCCGGTATTACTTATGAGTTAAATATTGAATTAAGTACAGATTTTACACTTCCTGAAATTGTTGTCGAAGGACGCAAATTTTTTGAAGCAAAATCAACTGGCACCACAAAAATTATTGATGCTGATGAAATTAACAGACTCCCTGTAAAAGGAGTTGAGAACTTAGCTGCATTACAGGCGGGAGTTGTTAAATCAGAAGGTAGCGGTGGCGCCGACGGTAATGCAACTATAAACGTTCGCGGTGGTCGTGGAGGAGAAGTTCTTTATATAGTTGACGGTGTGCCTCAAAACGATGTCTACACCGGTGCCAACTATTCTCAGGTTAGTAACTCGGCGATTGATCAGCTGTCTTTCCAAATCGGTGGTTATGAAGCAAAATATGGACAAGCCCAATCGGGTATTGTTAATGTCACAACTAAATCAGGTTCACCATTATATGGTTTATTTGTTGATGTTATTTCTTCTTCATTCACAGATGATTTTGGTTATAATCTTTATACCATGAACTTAAGCGGTCCCTTCATTCCTGGTGTTAGTAATCATACATTTTTCCTTTCAGGTGAAAGAGGATGGAATGCTGATAATAACCCAAGAGCTATTGGAAATGAATTTCAGTCCATCGGTTATCAGAGTGATAAAAAGAGAGATTTGGAATCTTCAGTATGGCGTTTAACAGCAAGAACCACCCACATTTTGGGTGACTTTGCATTAAGATTAGGTGCTAATTTTAATAACCGTGATGCAAAAGGATATGTTCATTCATATGCAAAAGCTAACTCTGCTCATAATCCATTAACCAAAAGAGATAACCTTTCTTTAAGTGGTAAATTATCACAGAATATAAGCAACAATGCTTTCTGGAATTTGAATGTTGGTTATAGAGTTTTTAATCAAGAATCCGGCGATGGTGTTTGGTTTGATAACCTTGATGGGTACGGCGATAGTGTCCTAAATGCACAAATCGGAATTACTTTGCCAAATAATGGTGGAATCATTCCTTTTGATGAGTATGGGATTTTCGCTAAGAATGGTAGAGTTAATAACGCATACTCAAAAAGAAATAATAATACTCTTACTGTAGATGCAGATTTAACAGCTCAGTTGATGGATCATCTAATGGAATTCGGTGGCGGTTTCAATACAAACACAGTTAGATTATTTTCGATTGGACCACGTGGTTTATCTGCTGATAATATAAGAAATTTGCCTATAGAAGAAAAATATCGTCGTTTACAACCTACAGCTTTTGGTTATGATATTACCGGAAGAACCAAAGTTGATGACGGTGATTATGCTGCTAAAACACCAATGTTTGCTTATGCATATGTTCAAGATAGATTTGAATTAGAAGATATGGTTCTTAATATTGGTTTGAGATTAGATTATTTTGATACAAAAGCTGAAATATTAAGGGATCCTTCTCTTCCATTTGCTGAAGGTGATCCAAATGCTTATGATGCAGCTGATTTTGTTACAAAGAAATCGGAAGTCTTTTTCTCACCAAGAATTGGGTTAGGATTCCCTGTAACACAAAGTACAGTTTTCCATGCTCAATATGGTAAATTCACTCAACAGCCATCTTTGGATCAGTTGTATACAACTATTTATGACTTAAATTTCTTGATCACAGATGACAACTGGCGATTGAATACAGGCCATGTGAATAGTGAAGTAACAACACAGTATGAAATTGGTTTCAGGCAGATTATTGATAATAAAGCATCTTTAAATATTACTGCATTTTATAAAAATACCGAAGGATTGGTAAATACTGCTACTGTATTCTTTTATAGAACTCCCGGCGGTCAAATGTTGAGATATATTACCCCAACTAATACCGATTTTGGTACTATTAAAGGTGTTGCTCTATCATTGGATATATCAAGAATTAGCTATTTCTCCTTATCTGCAGATTATACATATTCAATTGCAGAAGGAACCGGTTCATCTACAAGTTCATCATTTACCGCTGCTTTCAGAAACACAAACGGCGAAATTCCAAAAGTTATAGCTCCGTTGGATTTTGATCAGCGACACACAGGCGTTATTAATGTAGATTTTTACGTTCCGAAAGGAGATCTCGGTTTCTTTGAATTAACGAGCGCAAATATTTTAATCAACTTTGCAAGTGGTCGTCCTTATACCCCTATTGAATCACAAAGCTTACTTGAAGGTTCAACCAACTGGGGTAATACCAAAGGTTATGTGAATTCAGCTTACGGTCCCGGAACATTTAAAGTTGATTTAAAAGTTGAAAAATCATTTGCTTTTGGAAAAGCATTAATTACTCCCTATTTATGGGTAGAAAACGTATTTGATTCCGATAATCCAGTTGCAGTTTATCAATCTACTGGTGATGCCTATTCTACAGGATTTTTATCAACCGAAAACGGTAAAAAATTAATTCAGGATAGAGGTATTGGCTTCAAATATGATTATGAATCGCTCGAAAGAAATCCCTTCAATTTCGGTATTCCACGATTAATTAAAGTTGGATTAAAAGTGAACTTTTCAGGTATCTCACTTTAATTAAATTAACAGTATATCATTAAATAAGGGAATTAAAATGAAAAATAAATTTTTAGTGTTATCAAGAACTTTACTCGTTCTCTTGATAAGTTTCAGTTTTTTAACAACAGGAAACGCTGAAGGGGATAAGAGTAATAAAGGAAAATCAAAGGCAAACAAATCATTGCTAAAAGAAAAAGATGCGTATCGTATGAATATTAACAATGTTGATCTGCCATTAAATAGATTAGGTGTTTTAGCCGATGTGGCTATTGGCGGTGAGACCGCCGGCGGAAAAATAAATAAAAAAGTATTTCTATATTCCGGCGGGTTTTTCCTAAGTGGTGTCACAGATGGCAGAATGTGGGCTAATGCTGTTGCATCTGCATCCCGTATTCAAGATTATGTCCCCGGTACAGTTGCTTCCGGTCGTAATGATCCACGAGCTCAACTTTATATCATCAGACAAACTGACGGCGATTTTAGTGCAAGTTGGACTGAGTGGAAAGATGCGGTTGATCTTGGTGCTTATTATTATGACGGAGATGGTGACGGAGTTTATAATCCGGTTGATAAAAACGGTAACGGAAAATGGGACCGTGATGAAGACCGCCCTGATCTTTTAGGTGATGAGACCGTTTGGTGTGTCTATAATGATGGAACTGATCCGGCATTAAGACGTTTCAACGATGTTGACCCGCAGGGGATTGAAATTCGTCAAACAGTTTTTGCATTCAATTCTAAAGGTGTTGTCGGTAATATGATCTTTATAAGATATAGTATCGTTAATACCGGAAAAGTTGCAAATGTAATTGATTCTGTTTATCTCGGTGTTTGGGCTGATCCTGATTTAGGTGATGCATACGATGACTTAGTTGGTTGTGATGCTCCACAATCATTTTCAGGTTACCCAAAAGCGGATACAGCAGGTTTAGATGCTGGATACGTTTATAATAATGGCGACGATGGAGACTTTCGCAATAATCCGCCTTCATTTTTAATTGACTTTTTCCAGGGACCTATTACTTATATTCCAGGGGTTACATTCACTGATGTAAACGGAAATGGTGTATACGATGAAGGAGTTGATACTCCAATTGATACTGCTCATAATGTTCAGGGGCAGGTACGTAGGGTGGCTAAAATTCCTGGCGCAAAGAATGTTGGACTTTCATCGTTCGTACATTACATGCAAAGTCACGCCACCTTAGGTGATCCAAATACACGTCAAGAAGCAAGAAATTATATGCTTGGATATGACAAATTAGGTAATCCGCTTGATCCTGCGACTTGGGCATTCGGAACAGTTCTTGGCGGAGTTAACCCTACAGGAATTGATAATAGATTTTTCTATTCCGGTGACCCTGTTACTTCTACAGGTTGGATTAATAGCCTTGAAACAGACCAAAGACAAATGTCAAACACAGGTCCTTTTCAATTATTAAAAGATCAACCGGTTGATATTTTTGTGGCTTATGTTGTCGGAAGAGGCACTAATGCGTTGAATTCTGTTTCTTTGACAAAAAATTATTCCAAAATAGCTCAATTATTGTTTGACTCAAATTTCCCTTCACCTCCACCTCCACCTCCGGTAAAAGTTGAGGTTAATACAGGTGCAGATTTTATTGATTTGACATGGGCTACAAACGAGCAAGTTTCATATCAAGCAATTGATACAGTTTTGGACATAGATAGAAGAGTTCAAGGTTATTATGTAACAGCCTATAGAACAAATGCTAAATTGCCAAGCATTGCTGGCTTAGAGACTTCCAAAGAAATTGCTAACTACGATATAAAAGATTCAATTAACAATTACTATACTTTAGTAGGTAATGGCGGTCTTGATTTAGTAAGAACTGAAGCTCCTACAGAAAATAAACTTGATTCTGCGGTTTATGCCGATCCTGTAAAAGGAAGAATTAAGGTGAGACTTAAAAAAGATCCTTTCACCGATGGTCCATTTGTAAAAGGAAAAGAATATTACTATACCGTAACAACTTATACATTAAATCATCAGGTGATTTTTCATAAAGATTCTTTAAATCGCTTTCCAAAATCTGTTGGAGCCGGTCGTTTAGGTGATTACGCTGACTCTACTGGCGGTGGACTTGAAGAATATGAAACCGCAATTGTTCCTGTTACGTTCGGTAAAGATTTATTTGCTCCCGCTAATGAAACCGGCTCTGCTAATATGGCTGCAGGTTTCTCAAACGGAGCTGTAAAATATGTTATCGTGAATAACGAAAATCTTACCGGTGACAATTATAGTATCGAATTCAAGAATAAAAAGAATCCGACTAATTATGGTACATATTGGTCATTAAAAAATACAACTAAAAATGTTGTTTTAATTGATTCTTCTGATACATATGATTTCGATACAACAAAATATGCCGGAATCGTTTATGAAGGCTTTATTCCTAAAGTTAAACCTGTTTCTCCAGCTTTAGGTGAACTTACTGATATGACATATACATCTACAAAACCACGCTGGTATACTAATTTTACTGCTGTGACCGGTACAGGTGCTTATTATGTAGGAAGTGATATCCCCGGGAGTACTACTATTCCTGTCCCGAAAAATTTTGCTTCACCTAAAACAACTAAACAAACAACTGCTGACCGATTGAGAAAAGTAGAATTGAGATTCGGTGCACCGAATGCCGGTAAAGCATATCGTTATCTAAATGGATTTATTGGTTCAGGATTAACAGCTCCACTTGGTATTTACCGCTATGCTGCCGGTGTTGCAGCCACTGATACTGTGGGAAAAGGTGAGATTGGACAGTTAGGTGTAGGATTTGTTGATGTCCCTTTCACAGCATGGGTTGTTGATTCGAGGTACAACGAAGAACGTCAATTAGCTGTTGCATTTATTGAGGCTAGAAAAAGTTACGGTGGAACTCCTGATGGAATCTGGGATCCAGACACTAGTTTAAATAGATCTTCCGAAGTCATCATTATTTTTGATTCAGACTATAAAGCAGATGGTAGTCATCTTGAGTATACCGGTGGTGTTTTTAGTGATTCAACCGTCTGGGCGGATATAAATAGAGGTTGGAACCCGCCTTCTGGTATAACAGTTGATACTAATATAGCGAAATCGCAATTATTTAATGCTCTATATGTTGTAGGATTTCAGAGATTGAATAAGACCGATTTTTTTACTCCAGGTGATGTTTTGAAAATACCAGTTGCGGAATATCCATACACAGAAGCTGACAAGTTCACGTTCTCTACTAATTATAAAGGTGCGCTTTCAGAAGCAGAGAAGAAAGACTTATTTAATAAAGTTAACGTATTCCCAAATCCTTTATTTGCATACAATCCGGCAACCAGTTATAACAATGGAAAGGCCGATGAACCTTTCATCACATTCTCTAACTTACCTGAAGAAGTGACGATTAAGGTTTATTCATTATCCGGAATGTTAATTAGAACTATGACAACTGCTGATAAATCTTCTCAGACGAGCCCATTCTTACGATGGGATCTCAATAATGAATCCGGTTTGAGAATTGCTTCCGGTTTCTACTTGGCAATTGTTAGTTCGCCTGGTTATGGAGAAAAGATTCTTAAATTCTCTGTAATTATGCCTCAGAAGCAAATTCAACGATTCTAATTTAACGAATTGTGCGGCGGTTACTTAAAACCGCCGCCAAATTTTAAGTATAAAAAAGGAGATTTAAAAACATGAGAAGATTAATGACAGTAGTATTCTTGATGATAATTTTCTCTACCTTAAGCTTTGCGGGTGATGTAGCGCGCAAAGGAACAACCGGAGCAGATCAATTATTGATACCGGTTGGAGCTAGAGGAATTGCTACTGCTGGAGCTTTTGTTTCTAATTTAACCGGTCTGGAAGCTATCTATTACAATCCTGCCGGTTTGGATATTGTTCCTAGAAGCGAAGGTATGTTCAGTTATATGTCCTACATTGCCGATATTAATATTTCTTACTTTGCTGTAAGTACATCACTTGGAGATATCGGTTCGGTTGGACTTAGTTTTAAAACTTTTGATATTGGTCAAATAGCTGTCACAACGGCTGATGCACCTGACGGTACCGGTGCAATGTATTCACCTTCATTTTTAACAGGTACTTTAACATATTCAAAAGTAATTACAGATAGAGTTTCCATCGGTGTTAATGCAAAAGTTATCAGTGAAACCATTATGGCTACTACAGCTACAGGTTTTGCTCTTGATTTTGGTGTTCAATATCGATTTGCGAAAGATATTGCTATCGGTGCTGTTGTAAAGAATATCGGTACTAATATGCGTTATACCGGTCAAGATTTACAAGTGAAAACCGGTATCCCACAATCTCAACCGGGATCACCTTCAGGTTCATACGAAGCAACATCAGAAGAATTCCAGATTCCAAGTTACTTTGGACTAAGTGCTTCTTATAATTATGATATCAATTCTACAAACAACATTCTTGTTGGTGGTACATTTGTAAATAATAATTCATTTGAAGATGAGTTAAAACTTGGTTTGGAATATGGATTCGCAAAAACTTTCTTTATACGCGGTGGTTATAATCTTTTGACTAAGAATACATCCACTTCAAATTACGGAGTAACTTTTGGTGCCGGTTTAGATTATGAATTTACAGATGGTTTAGGTGTAGTTTTTGATTACGCTTTCCGTGATGTAAAAGATTTTCCAACTTCAAACCATATTTTTACAGTTAAATTAATTCTCCAATAATTTGGTTGAATATTTTATCTAATGAGGCGTCTTTCTTATAAAGACGCCTTTTTTATTCGAAACATGAGTTTAAAATGAAAATAAAATTCTTATTCGCCATCCTTTTAATAAATACTTTTCTAACAGCCCAAACTCAAAAGCCTCTTTTTGATTATGATTACGCAAGATTTAATTATGATGAAAAAACTGCTTTTTTGGAAATCTATTATTCTTTTGCAGAATACTTGTTACAGCCGATTCAAGAAGAGGGGAATAGTTTTGTTAAAGGTTATCTGACAATCAGCATTAAGGATATTAAGAGTGATTCATTAATTATTAGCAAAGATTATAAATTTAGATCGTTAGCTTCTGATTCATTAAGAAATGGTAAAAATAAAAGTCTAATAGGAACATTAGCATTTGTACTCCCGTTCGGAGATTATTTATGCAAACTTACGGGCGGTGATGAATCTTCCACTTTGCAATACGAAGATCAGTTTGCTTTCCATGTTTCAAAAGCGAATACACCATCATTTTCTTTAAGTGATATTCAATTGGCTTCATCGATTAAACAGGGCGCCGTTGATGTTAATTCTGTTTTCTATAAAAACTCCTACGAGGTAATACCAAATCCTTCAACTGTCTACGGGGAAGGTTTACCGGTTATCTTTTTTTATTCTGAACTTTATGATATAGATAAAGAAGTTAAGTCTGAATTACTCAAAGTAGATCATTTACTGTTAGACGTTAAGAACAATCCTGTTTTAAGAAAAACTAAATATGTGGGGAGAAAAAATCATTCTATTGTAGAAGCTGGAGCGCTCAATATTTCGAAAATTCCGGGGGGAACTTATACATTAGCAATTATTCTGACTGATTCTATCCAAAATATTTCATTAGCTTCTTCAAAAAAAATATTTATTTATAATCCTTCAATTGCACAACCTGTTAGTCAATCATTTTCGGATAATGATTTTATAGCCTCCGAATTTGCTTCGATGGGAGAAGAAGAATTGAATGAGGTTTTTGAATTATCAAAGTATTTAGCAAAAAAAGTTGAAATTCAACAATGGGGAGGGATCAGAGAAATTGATGGGAAAAGAAATTTCCTTTTCAATTTTTGGAAAGTTCGAGATCAAGATCCAACTACTTCTTTAAATGAATATAAACGAGATTATTTTAAAAGAGCCGAGATTGCAAATTCTCAATATTCAACTTTTCAGAAAAAAGGTTATAAAACTGATCGCGGAAGAGTTTTTCTACTTTACGGTGAGCCAAGCGAAATTGAAAGATTTCCAAATCAAATAGATTCCAAGCCTTATGAAATATGGCAGTATAATTCACTTGAGGGGGGAGTTCAATTTGTTTTTGCTGACTTAACAGGGTTTTCTGATTACCTATTGTTACACTCTACATTACGTGGAGAGTTACGTGATGATAATTGGCAGAGAAAAGTAGTTTCTAATTAGTTAAAATTTTGTTGTGAAAAATAAATATGAGTACTTGCTTTTTGTCATGTTCAGTAAATTTTTTAGTTTACTCGGACTTGATAAATCACGTAAATTTGCCAAATATATGGCGAAATTCTTTTTCAACTATTTACCGATTCGTAAAGAAGTTGTAATTGATAATTTAAAACGTGCTTTCCCGGAGTGGGATGATACAAAAATTAATGAAATTGCTTTTAAATGTTATTATGGGTTTAGCTTAACTCTTGTAGAAATTCTTATTTTACCTTCCCTTTCTGATGCTCAACTTCTTTCGATTTTAAGATTAAAGAATCCTGAACTTTTTCACAAAAAACATCAAGAAAATAAAGGAATAGTTTTACTCTCCGCTCACTTTGCTAATTGGGAAATTGGTGCGATGATGCTGAGTGTTCTTGTCAACACCCCCTTTTACGTTGCAGCTAAACAACAGCGAAATATTTTGGTTGATGACTGGATGAATAAAATGAGAACCCGTTACTTAAATGTAATTGTTCCACTTGGTGTATCTATCAGAAATATTGTAGTTACACTTAAAGAAAAAAAAGTTGCAGCGTTAGTAGCTGATCAAAGAGGTCCAAAAGACGGTCCACGTATAAAATTTATGGGCGTTGAAACTGCTTCGTTTGCCGGTCCAGCAGCTCTTGCAATTAAAACAGGTGCGAATATGTTATATGCAATTGCTGTTCGTCAAGAAGATTTAAATTATGATATTGAATTTGTTGAAATAAGTAAAGATAATCTTCCTGAAAAATATGATGATAAAGTCCTTGAGTTAACTCAAAGGCATTATAAATATCTCGAATCTCTAATTAGAAAATACCCCGATCAGTGGTTTTGGATGCATAAAAGATGGAAGTATTAAACTCATCATCGAAGAGGATTTTGGTAATTCAAACTGCGTTCATAGGAGATGCAGTTTTAACTCTTCCATTTCTTCAAAAATTAAAAGAAGAAAATTTAAACTATTTAATTGATGTAGTTACAACTGCCAAAACTGCTTCACTTTTTGTAGCCTCTGCCTCAGTAAATGATGTATTTATTCTCGATAAATCTCACCGTCATAAATCGATTTTCAGTTTAATAAAATTTGCAAAAGAACTTAGAAAAAATAATTATTCAAAAGTTTATACTCCGCATCGCTCATTAAGAAGTGCATTGTTAACACTTTTTACAAATGTACGGGAAACATATGGATTTGATAATTCAGAGTTTCCGTATGTATTTAAAAATTTAATTGGTTATAAATTTAATTCCCATGAAATCGAGCGATTATTCGCTTTTTTAAAAGACGCGGAAGCTTACAATTTTAAATCGTTAAAACCCGAAGTAACTTATTCTGAAGATGTAAAAAGTAAAATCCCGACTATTTTTAATAACTTTGATAGTACGAAGATAAAAATTGTTTTTGCACCGGGTACCGAATGGTTTACTAAACAATACCCGATAGATCAATTGATTGAGGTAATTCAAAAATGTGCCAATAACAATTATGATTGCATATTAATCGGTTCTGAAAATGAAAAAGATTTGTGCGACCAAATTGTTAGTAAAGTTGGATCAAATTGTATTAATTTCGCAGGACAGTTATCAATTGTTGAGACGATATGTTTTTTGGAAAAAGTAAATTTATTAGTAACTAACGACAGCGCACCGACACATTTCGGGATGAGTGCCGATATTCCCGTTTTAACAATATATTGTTCAACTCAACCGGGATTTGGATTTTATCCATATAATGAAAAAAGTTGTTACGTTAGCTACGATGAATTGGATTGTAAACCGTGCGGGATCCATGGACACAGAAGTTGTCCCCTTTCCCATTTTAATTGCGGTAAAAAAATGTTACCTCAAATGGTTTATGGGAAAATTCAAGAAATGTTAAATGAGAGGGTACTAAAATTACAGAAATAATTAACATTGAACATAATGTTCTAGCCGCTGTTGAAAGCGCAAAAAATTTGTTTTTTACTGGAAAGATTTTTGCATATCCCACTGATACGATTTATGGATTAGGTGCAAATCCATTTAATCAACAAGCTGTATTAAAATTAAATCTCGTAAAAAAGAGAGATCTTGATAAGCAATATATTTTTCTGGTTGGTTCAATAGATATCTTGCGGAAATATATCTCGGTGGTTGATGAAAATCATTATGATTTTCTAATCTCAATTTGGCCTAACCCTATTTCGGTAGTTCTAAATTTGAATAAAGATATTAGCACATCATTGGGGATTGAGAAAGCAGCCTTCAGAATTCCGAATAATGCATTTTGTCTTAAATTTCTTAATGAAACAAAAATGCCATTAATTTCTACTAGTGTAAACAGAAGAGATGATACACCCTTAAATGATGCTGGTATGATTCAAATGGAATTCATGAATGAAATAGATGCTATATTTGTAAGTAAGAAAAAAAGTATGAATTGCGGTTCGACTTTAATTGATTTAACCGGAAATATACCCGTGCTTATTCGTGAAGGTAAAATCCGTTTTGAAGATATTTTAACTCGATTTCATGAACATGAGAATACATAATAATGTTTGACGAGTATATTCTAAAGTTTAAGAATTTTATCAATTCATTTAAGAAGTTGAAGTTCTCGGTGATTATTGTTCCTGATTCATCCAAAACAAATCTATCCTCAAAAACCGTAAGCTTCAGAAATACATGGATTATTTTTTTTAGTTATAACATAATCTTAATAATATTGTTTTCTCTTTTCTTTAATCCGGTTAAAGAATCCTTTTTCCCTTCCAAAGGATACTCTAAAGAGGAATTAAAAAAGATTGAAACTCTAAATGAAAAATTGAACTTTTTGTTACTTGAGGTTGATCAGTTAAAAAAGACGAATAATCAATTGAATAATATTCTCCTTTTAACAGATTCGACTTCGCGGGATACCATGAATAAAAGACAATATATCGGTAAGTCAAAACTAAACGGAAATATTTTCTTTGCATTCCAATTATTTCTTGAACGGTTTTTTATTCAAAATGAAATATTTTTCAAACAGCCGATAAATGGTTTTCAAAGTCGTGGATTTAATGCAGAAAATGGTCATTTTGGAATTGATTATTCAACTGCCATCGGAACACCTCTTTTTGCTTCGGCTAATGGTTATGTGGTTTTTTCTGATTTTACAGTAAACGATGGATTTATGATAATTATTAATCATGCAAATAATTACACTACGGTTTATAAACATTGTTCGTTATTATTTAAGAATGTTCGAGATTTTGCGATTCAAGGTGAGACAATTGCATTATCCGGTAACTCGGGTAAACTAACTACCGGTCCTCATCTTCATTTCGAGGTATGGAAAGACGGTATTCCAATTGACCCGAAAACTTTATTACTGAATTACTGAAGGAGCTAAAATGAAATTTAAGGGAAGTCAAAGTTCGAATAATGATGAAGTAAGCATCATAAGCAGCACTATGCAAATTCAAGGGAATATCTTAACAAAAGGGAATCTTCGGATTGACGGTAAAGTTAAAGGTGATATTAAGGCAGATGGTGTTATGACTATTGGTCCGCAAGGGTATGTTGAAGGGAATATTGATGCCGCAAATATTACAATTGGTGGTAAAATTTTAGGAACAATAATTTGCAGGGAAAAGCTTGTCCTTGAAGATAAATCCCAGCTAAAAGGTGATTTGACTGCAAAAATATTGATAGTTGAAGAGGGAGCATTATTTACCGGCAGAAGTGCTATGATGAACAGTCAAGAGACAAAAGCGGAATAATGATGCCAGAACCAGAAAAGGATTCTCTTTCGAATACTTATAGGGAAGTGGCTCCTTATCTCGGACTTGGTTTGCAGCTTGCAGCTACTATGGTAGTTATGATTTTTATTGGTGATTGGATAGATAAAAAATACGAGACATCACCAATCTGGACATTGATTTTCGGGGTATTGGGAATCTTTACCGGAATGTATCAGTTGATTAAGACTGTGCTGAATCTTCAATCGCGGAAATCAAAAGATGAAAAGAAGCTTTAAATATCTGATCATTGGATTAATTACAACTCTGATCGTTTGTGTTACTGTTTTTGTACTTTATCAAACCGGTACAATTGAATATGATATATTTAGATCCGGTTTTGCAGGGATAATTATTGCATTAGTAAATTATTTAGCCGGTTTTTATCTGTTAAGAATTGGACTCAATAAACCGGATAAACTATTTCTTGCAATTGTGATGGGGGGAATGGTTGTCAGATTATTTTTCGTCCTCATTTCGATAATAATTTCAATAAAATTGTTGAAAATGAGTCAAGATTCTTTTATCTTTGCAATCTTTACTTTCTATATCTTTTTTTTGACTTTAGAAATAATTAATCTTTCAAACCGGGACGTGAAGGTTATAACTAAATAATACTGTATGGATTTACAAAATTCAGAAACATTGACTGATACTTTACAAAAGGCGACGGAACACAGCTCCGGTGGTGATAATTGGATAATGCATCATATAATGGATGGTAATTATCTCGATTTTACTCCATTCGGTAAAATCTATCTCCCACATTTAGAATTATTCGGGATTGATATTTCCATAACCCGTCATGTTGTTTTCCTTTGGATTTCTGCTGCACTTTTAATATTCATTATGTTGAAAGTTGCAAAAGCATATAAGAAATCGTTAGTTCCCAGCGGAATGACCAACTTTTTTGAAATATTAATAATTTTTGTTCGGGATGAAATTGCAAAACCAACTATTGGAAAAGGTTATGAGAAATTTGTTCCATATCTGTTAACTGCTTTCTTTTTTATCCTCTTCAGTAACTTTTTAGGACTTATACCTTTCTCAGCTACAGTTACAAGTAATATTTCGGTGACTGTAGTGTTAGCTGTTTCCTCCTTTCTGGTGACCCAAGTCGGTGGAATCCAAAAAAATGGATTATTTGGTTATTTTAAGGGTTTAATACCACACGGAGTTCCTGTATTTCTACTGCCGATTATGTTGGTAGTAGAACTATTGGGGCTATTTACAAAACCATTCGCATTGGCAATTCGTCTTTTCGCAAATATGACAGCCGGACATATTGTCATTTATGCACTTATCAGTTTGATCTTTGTGATGAAATCTTATTTCATTGCACCGGTGTCGATAGGTATGGCTTTATTCATATATCTTTTAGAAATTTTGGTTGCTTTATTACAAGCATACATTTTTACAATGTTATCCTCGTTGTTTATCGGGATGGCAGTTCATCAGGATCATTAATAATTAATTAAGAAATAACTATCTATTACAAAGGAGAAAAAGAATGGAATTCGCATATTTAGCAGCAGGATTAGGTGCCGGATTAACTATCCTAGGCGGTGCTTTAGGAATCGGTAAACTTGCAAGTTCAGCTATGGAAGCTAGTGGAAGACAACCGGAAGCAGCAGGAGCAATCCGTACATCTATGATTATTGCAGCTGCTCTTATCGAAGGTATTTCACTCTTCGCTTTAGTTATCTGCTTTTTGTTAGCAGGTAAATAAATTGAAAAGGAGTGTAATGGTTACACTCCATTTTTCTTTATAAGAAATTCAAAGGGATGATGATTTATGATAGCTAATATTTTAGCTTTTTCATCAATGTATTCAGGTGATGAAGGCGGCGGAGGGCTCCTTTCTGTAAATGAAGGGTTAGCTTTTTGGGTCGGTTTAACTTTTTTAATCTTGGTATTTGTTCTAACGAAATTTGCATGGAAACCGATTATTGCTGCTCTCAACGAAAGAGAGAAGAATATAAAAGATTCACTTGAACTTGCAGAAAAATCAAAAGAAGAGTCAAAAAGACTTCTGGAAGAGAATAAAAGTAATCTTCATAAAGCTGAAGAAGAATCACGTAAAATTATTAATGAAGCAAGGGTTTTTGCTGAGAGTTTGAAAAATCAAATAATGGATGACAGCAAATTACAATCTCAAAAAATTATTGCTTCTGCAACTGAAGAGATTGAGAGAAAAAAAGAAGAAGCCTTTGGTGAGTTAAAGAATCAAGTTGCAGAAATTTCTCTTCAGATAGCCGAAAAAGTCATTAAGCAAAATCTAAACACTCAACTTAACGCTGAAGTTATTGACAAATACATAAATGAACTTCAAAAGAATTAATTATGAGCTCTAGAAAAGTTGCAATAAAATATGCTCAAACTCTACTTGAGACTTCTGTCGAAAAGAATTCTCTTGCGGTAATTGGAGATGATGTAACCCTTGCATTATTGGCATTGCGTCAAAATCCAAAATTTATGAGATTATTAAAAAATCCGATTGTCAAATTAGAAGTTAAACAATCGATTTTAAATGAAGTTTTTCAGAGCCGTGTTTCTGAAGAGTTTTTTTCGTTTATAACATTTTTAATTTCGAAGGGACGTGAGACAATTCTTGATGAAATTCTTGAATGTTTCGAAACTCTTAAAAATGAACAACTTGGAATAGCAAAAGTTGAGTTGACAACTTCGATTGAAGTTGATGAACATCAATTAGAAAAAATAAAAGTTACATTAGAAAAATTATTGAATAAATCAGTAATATTTTCAAAAAAAATAGATGCCTCAATAATAGGTGGTTTTGTCGCAAAAGTTGATGATAAAATCTATGATGCATCAGTAAAAAATCAATTAGAATTAATGAAAAAACAGCTCGTCAACGGAGCTGGTGCAATCTAAATAAAAATTTAGAGGAAAGAGATTATGGTTGACATTAGACCGGATGAAATTACCGCAATATTACGTAAACAGCTTTCTGGTTATGAGAATGAAGTAGACATTTATGATTTTGGGACGGTGCTGCAAGTTGGTGATGGTATCGCTCGCGTTTACGGTTTATCAAAGGTAATGGCTAGTGAGTTAGTCGAGTTCCCTAATGAAGTCTTTGGGATGGTGTTAAATCTTGAAGAGGATTCAGTAGGTTGTGTACTCTTCGGTGATTCATCATTGGTTAAAGAAGGGGATAGAGTAAAACGTACTAACCGTGTTGCTTCGATGCCGGTAGGCGAAGAAATGCTTGGAAGAGTTATTACACCATTAGGAATCCCGATTGACGGTAAAGGAAGCATCACCACAAAACAATTTCTTCCGATTGAACGAAAAGCACTCGGGGTTATTCAAAGACAACCGGTTAAAGAACCTTTACAAACCGGTATTGCCGCTGTTGATGCGATGATTCCGATTGGTCGTGGTCAACGAGAATTAATTATTGGTGATCGTCAAACCGGAAAAACAGCAGTTGCAGTTGATGCAATAATTAATCAAAAATTTACTCATACCGAAGAAGCAAAAAAGCTTGGAGTGAATCCTGTTTTTTGTATTTATGTAGCAATCGGTCAAAAAAATTCGACAGTTGCACAAGTTGTAGCTAAACTCCATGAACATGGCGCGATGGATTATACGACTGTCATAGCTGCTTCCGCTTCAGATCCGGCACCCCTCCAGTTCATCGCTCCTTACTCAGGGGCAACACTAGGTGAGTTCTTCCGTGATAGTGGTCGTCACGCTCTTGTTATCTATGATGATCTTTCAAAGCAAGCTGCAGCTTATCGTGAGCTTTCATTGCTTCTAAGAAGACCTCCCGGACGTGAAGCTTATCCAGGTGATGTTTTTTATCTTCACTCCCGTTTATTAGAAAGAGCTTCTAAATTGAGTGATGATCTTGGTGGAGGTAGTTTAACTGCTTTACCGATAATTGAAACTCAACAAGGGGACGTCTCCGCTTATATTCCGACAAACGTAATCTCGATTACTGATGGTCAGATATATCTTGAATCGAACTTGTTTAATGCCGGTGTTAGACCTGCTATTAACGTAGGTATTTCTGTTTCTCGTGTCGGTGGAAATGCTCAAATTAAGGC
The DNA here is from genome assembly GCA_030684555.1 of Ignavibacteria bacterium. Lineage (GTDB taxonomy): Bacteria > Bacteroidota > Ignavibacteria > Ignavibacteriales > Ignavibacteriaceae > JAGUXE01. Next base: position 127,162 of record JAUXVN010000013.1, on the reverse strand, counting down.
GATGAAAAAAGTAGCGGGAACTTTGAAACTTGATTTAGCTCAATATCGCGAACTTGAAGCTTTTGCTAAATTTGGTTCCGATCTTGATGCTTCAACACTTAAAACCCTTTCAAAAGGGGCGCGTCTTGTTGAATTATTGAAACAAGGACAATTCAAACCGGTTCCGATTGAAAAACAAGTTGTAAGTATTTTTATGGGAACAAACGGATTGTTAGATGATGTTGCTGTTCACGATATTAAACAATTTGAAAAAGAAATTCTCGAATTTATCGATATGAAGTATAAATCAATTTTTGTATCGATAAGAGAAACTAAAGAATTGAAAGAAGATACAGTTGCTTTAATCAAAAAAGCAGCATCTGAATTTTTATCTTCATTTGTAAAAAGTAGTTGATTCGGATAATTAATGGCAACACTTCGAGATATAAAAAGACGAATTAAAGGGGTACAAAATACCCAACAGATTACTAAAGCAATGAAAATGGTTGCTGCGGCAAAATTGCGCCGTGCACAAGATAACGTAATCAATTCTCGTCCTTACGCTAAAAAGATCATCGAAATGTTAAGTAGTCTTGCATCCGAGAGTGATAGAAATGATAATCCCTACATTTCGACCAGAGAAATTAAAAATGTTCTTATTGTTGTTGTTACTGCTGATAGAGGATTATGCGGTGCATTTAACACAAATTTGATTAAAGAAACAACTCGAATAATTGAAGAAGATTTTAAACCAAAGGGAATTCAAGCAAGTTTATATTGTGTTGGTAAAAAAGGTTATGATCACTTTAGGAAACGGGGTTATAATATTCTTGGGTCAACCATAAGTATTTTTAATTCACTTAAATATGAGAACGCAAAAAATATTTCTAAAGATATTATTAAAGGTTTTCTATCCGGCGACTATGATAAGATTGAGATCGTTTTCAACGAATTTAAATCTGTTGTTCAGCAAAAAGTTATTCGTGAACAATTTTTACCTGTACCAATTTCAGTAGATGATAATTCTTCATCAGAAGGATTATATATTTTTGAACCAAATCAAAAAGAAATTTTTGAACATTTGTTACCAAAACATTTATTAGCTCAATTATGGCGAATGCTTCTTGAATCAAATGCTTCTGAATTTGGTGCACGTATGACTGCAATGGAAAACGCAACTACAAATGCAAAAGAATTAATTAGAACATTAAAAATTACTTATAATAAACAACGACAAGCTTCCATTACAAAAGAAATTTTGGAAATTGTTTCCGGAGCAAATGCTCTTAAAGATAAATCTTAAAAGCTTCAAAATATGTTAGAAGATCTTTCACAAAAACTTGAAGCTACTTTAAAGAAAATTCGCGGTCAAGGAAAAATTACCGAAAAAAATGTAACTGAAACTCTTAGAGAAATTAGAAGAGTTTTACTTGATGCCGATGTAAATTATAAAGTCGCAAAAGAGTTCATTGAAAAAGTAACTGAAAAAGCATTAGGTCAGGAAGTAATCTCATCCATTACCCCCGGACAATTAATAACAAGAATTATTTTTGATGAGTTAACAGAACTACTCGGAGGAAGTCATTCAGAGTTAAAGATAAATGCTTCCGGTGTTACTGTAATTTTAATTGTAGGTTTGCAAGGTTCAGGTAAAACTACTTTTTCGGCAAAATTAGCTAAACGGCTCTCAAACAGCAATCGAAAACCTCTTTTAGTTGCTGCAGATATTTACAGACCGGCGGCTATTGATCAATTGAAAATGCTCGGGAAGTCAATTAATATTCCCGTTTTTTCACTCGATGAAAAAAATGCAAGAAAAATTGCCGAAAATTCGTTAAATTTTGCACGTGAAAATGGATTAGATACTGTAATTATAGATACCGCCGGCCGACTTCATGTTGATGAAGAATTGATGGGCGAAGTAGCCGATATAAAACAATTAACTAATCCACAAGAAGTTTTATTTGTTGTTGATTCCATGACAGGTCAAGATGCTGTAAATTCAGCGAAGTCATTTAATGATAAAGTTGATTTTGATGGAATTGTTCTTACAAAGATGGATGGCGATTCACGCGGTGGTTGTGCACTTTCTATAAGAAGCGTTGTTGGTAAACCGATTAAGTTTATCAGTAACGGTGAAAAACTTGATGCTGTTGAATCTTTTCATCCTGATAGACTTGCTTCAAGAATTCTCGGAAAAGGTGATGTAATTTCACTCGTCGAAAAAGCTCAAGCACACTTTGACGATATTGAGGCTGATAAACTCGAAGAAAAATTACGTAAAAATAAATTTGATTTTGAAGATTTTCTTAAGCAGATTAAGCTCATTAAAAAAATGGGTTCTTTGTCATCCCTAATTGGAATGATTCCCGGCATCAGCTCGGCAATGAAAAATGCAAATGTTGATGAAAAAGCATTTGTTCGTATTGAAGCGATTATCAATTCAATGACAAAAGAAGAAAGACGTTCACCAAAAGTGTTGAACGGTAATAGAAGAAAAAGAATTGCACGCGGAAGCGGAACTTCGATTCAAGAAGTTAATAAACTAATAAAGCAATTTGCAGAGATGCAAAAAATGATGAGCAAATTTGCTCAAAAAGGTTTTCAGAATGCAATGATGAATAACAAGAATTTTAAATTCAATTAAATAGGTTATACGGAGGTTATCAAACTTGGCAGTTAAGTTAAGATTAAGAAGAATGGGAAAGAAAAAGCAACCAATTTATAAAGTGATTGCAGCCGATGCCCGTTCGCCACGAGACGGTAAATTTATAGAAGCAATAGGATTGTACAACCCTCTTACAAATCCTCACACGATTCAAGTTAAAGAAGATCGTGCTTTATACTGGTTAAGTGTTGGTGCTCAACCAACCGATACAGTAAGAAGTTTGTTTCGTCAAGCAGGTGTTTCACTTAAACGTGAACTGCTTAAAAGAGGTTTGTCTGAAGAACAAGTTGCTTTAGAAGTAGGTAATTGGAAAAGTTCTAAAGAAGCTGCTTCAGCAAAAAAAGGTCAGAAAAAAGGAACTAAGGGGATTCAGAAAGAACTAAGCACAGCGGAAGTTAAGGGTGCTGCTTCTGAGGATACTTCTGTAAAAACCGAAGAGTAGTTTTCTCTCTTCTTTATGGAAGTTTTTACATCTGTGTATAATACCAAAGGCTCCCAGGCTCGAATTATAGGAGGTTTCTTAATATGAAGGAATTTATCGTATTTATTGCCAGACATCTAGTTGACAATCCGGATAGCGTTGCTGTGGAAGAGAAAAATCCTGAAGAGAAGAAAATCGTCCTCTCGCTAAAAGTTAGCCCTGAGGATATCGGCAAGGTTATCGGAAAGCAAGGTAAAACGGCTCAAGCAATGAGAACTTTGCTTACTGCCATTGCCGCTAAGGATGGTAAAAGAGCTATCTTAGAAATTTTAGACTAAGATATTTAGCTTCTTTTTGTGACTGAGTTTTTTCTAATAGCCAAAATTTCAGCCCTTGATGGTAAAAATGGATTCTTAAAAATTGAACCATTTTCTGATTTTTCTGATAGGTTTTCGAAATTAGGTAAAATCTATGTCGATTTTTTTGGTGACAAAAAAGAATTATTCGTAGAAGAAGTTAGAAAAAAGAAAAGTTCATGGTCAATTCGAATCAAGAATTTCTTTTCTGAAGAAGAATGTTCTTTGCTTTTAGGAAAAGATATTTTTGTCGATTCAGAAAATGTTTTCCCACTTCCGGAAAACACCTTTTTTATACACGATTTGATGGGCTCTAAAGTTTTTAGAAACAATGAACTTGTTGGAAAAATTGTTGATGTGTTGAGAACAGCAGCAAATGATGTTTACGTTCTTAATGATGAAAAAGGAAACGAAATTTTGATCCCGGCTTTAATCAGTTTGATTGAGAGTTTTGACCCAATTACAAAAATAATGGTTCTTACTCCGGGAGATGAGCTTTATTATGATGAGGATTGATTTAATTTCAGCGGTGCCGGATACTCTATTTAGTCCACTGAACTTTAGTATACTCAAAAGAGCTCAAGATAAGAAAAAAGTTGAAATCGTTATTCATAATCTTCGTGATTATGCTTACGACAAACATAAACAAATAGATGATAAGCCATTCGGTGGTAAAGCCGGTATGCTGCTTAAACCGGAACCGTTCTTTGCTTGTATTGAAAAATTGCAGTCGGAGAGAAAATATGACAACGTCATTTTTACATCTCCAAAAGGAAAAGTTTTTAATCAACAGATTGCTAATAAGTTTTCTCTATCAGAAAATATTTTGATTGTTACCGGTCATTATAAAGGGATTGATGAACGGGTTAGAGAATATTTTGCTACCGATGAGATTTCAATCGGAAATTTCATCTTAAGTGGGGGTGAGTTACTTGGATTGGTGATTGTTGATGCAATTGTTAGATTGATTCCCGGTGTTCTGAATGATAGTGCTTCAGCTCTTGATGATTCATTCCAGGATGGTGATACTATTGAAGCCCCACAGTATACGCGTCCTGCAAGCTATAGGGGAATGAATGTCCCGGAAGTTTTATTAACCGGCAATCATGCTGCAATAAAAAAGTGGGAAGAAGAACAATCAAAAGTTTTAACTGAAAATTGGAAAATGATAAATAATATTTCGGAGTGATATAATGAAAAGTCTAAATGAAATTTTACCTGAAACTAAAGCAACTACGGAGTTTCCAAAATTCCGATCAGGTGATCATATTAAAGTACACGTTCGAGTAATTGAAGGTGATAAAGAGAGAATTCAGCCGTTTGAAGGGGATGTAATAAGCATTCGTGGAAATCAGGAGAATAAAACTTTCATCGTTAGAAAAATGTCTAGCGGTGTCGGTGTTGAAAGAATTTTTCCTTTTAATTCACCAAAAATTGCAAAAATTGAGCTTCTAAAAGAAGGTTTGGTAAGAAGAGCAAAACTTTATTACTTACGTGAACTTTCAGGTAAAGCCGCAAGAATTAAAAGCAAAAAATAATTCTAAAATTTATTGAATAAGACCTTGAAGTTTGTTTAAGCTTTAAGGTCTTTATGTTTTAAATTACTCACGAATAATCTTCTGGAATTTTATGTCTACAATTTATCTCCCTTCAAATATATTTACCAACATTATTGCAGATGCGATGCCAAAGTCAATGCTGGCAAAAATAAAATTTATGCCTTCTGCATTGATTTCTAAACTTGTTGAACAAGAAGATTCAATAGGGCTCATTCCTACAATGGATTTAATTAAGCATAATGATTTGTTTGTCTCCAATTCAGTAGGATTATCATTTGACGGTGCACTTTCAAATTCTTTTATCTACTTTAAACCCGGTGAAAATGAAGTTGATAAGGTTCTTCTATCCGGAGATGTCTCATCGATTGAATCTTTAACAGCAAAAATATTGTTTTCTGAATTATACAATATCGAAGTTGAAGTGAGTTTATCAAACTTTAATGCTGATAGAATTATTGAAAATACCATTTTAGTAGGTGATGAGAATTTTCAATCGGATATTTATGTTACCGGATTAAGTTTTGCTGAAGAAATGGTTGAACTTATCTCAGCTCCTTATGTGAATTTTATATTTGCTTCAAAATCGGATACGCTATTGAGTGAATTCAATACCTCAATGAAAGGAATTTCAGACAATTTTTATTCACTTGGTGAAGAAGGTAATTTCAATTTAAAAATTAAAGAAACTGCTAAGGATTTTATTATTGAAAATTTTAATTCTTGTGTAGTTGAATTTGAAGAGCAGGATATTGAAGGGATTAATCAATTAATTCGAATTCCATATTTCCATGGATTAGTTGAAAATATTATTGAACCTAAGTTTATATAAAAAAGGGTAACAAAAATTTGTTACCCTAAGTTAAAATGAATGTTATTTTTAATCTAATGAAATGTGAGATACACTAAGTACATTTGGATTTTCATTCATAAGTTTTAACATCTCAGCGGTTGCAGAGGTTTCTAATTTCATTGTGCAACATGCGACAACGCCTCCTTCAAAGATGATATTTTCAATCTCTTCAATATTTATATCACCTTTACGAATCACATCAAGAATTGAAGCTAAAACTCCCGGTCGGTCAAAATGTTTTACTACTAATTGATAATGAGCATCAGTTATTTTAGCCCGATTTACCCAGTGAGCTATCACACCACTGTGCATATAATCCTTAATTATTTTAACAGTCTCCTCAGCTACAGCATTTTGTGCTTGTTCTGTTGACGCACCAATATGATGTGTAATATAAACTCCCGGAATATCACGAAGCTGACTATCAACTACACCGGATTTTTGTTCAGGTTCACCTTTGAAAACATCTAAGGCGACTCTTATTTTTTTCTCTTTTATCGCTTCAATCATTGCCTCTTCATCAATAACATCTGCTCGTGAAGTATTTATTAAAAGTGCACCCGGTTTCATGTAACCGAACATTTCTTTATTAAATAATTTTTTTGTCTCGGGCGTTGATGGAAGATGTATAGAAACAACATCACACATCGGAAGTATTTGATCCATTTCAGAAAAATCTTTTATCATCACACCTTCAATTCGTGAAATGTCTTTCCCATATACGTTCATCCCAAAGGCAAGAGCACGTTTTGCAACTTCTTTCCCGATGTTTCCAACACCTATGATACCGAGATTTTTACCATATAATCCTTCAGCTTTTGAGTATTCCCCTTTGTTCCAAACACCGTTTTTGAAATCGATAACATTGTCCGGAATACGTCTGTCAAGAGAGAGGATGAGTCCCATTGCAAGTTCAGCAACTGCAATTGCATTTTTCCCGGGACAATTAGCTACATAAACACCTTTTTGATTTGCAGCTTTGATATTAATATTATTAACTCCGGCACCGGCACGAATAATTAAATTCAAGTTTTTTGCATTTTTAATTGCCTCCTCATTCACTACAGTTGACCTGACAACTATCATATCAACTTCAGATGCTGCTTGCGGTAAATCATTTTCACCGAGTTGCGGGGAATAAATTACGTCTAACCCAAGGTCTTTAATTTGTTGAACATATTTTTCCGGAAATTTATCTGCTATTAATACTTTCATGATTTCACCCTTTTGATTTTGATTTTTTTATTTGAGCATTGGTATTTGAACATCAAACTTTTTAGCATTATCAATTGCTTTTTGATAACCTGCATCTGCGTGACGTACGATTCCCATTCCGGGATCGTAAGTTAATACGCGTTCCAACCGTTCTGCTGCTTCTTTTGTACCATCAGCGACTACCACCATCCCGGCGTGTATTGAATTACCTATTCCAACACCACCACCATGATGAACTGAAACCCAACTTGCACCACCGATTGCATTTAACATTGCATTAAGAATTGGCCAATCAGCAATTGCATCACTTCCATCAATCATGCTTTCTGTCTCACGATATGGTGAAGCAACTGAGCCGCAATCTAAATGATCCCGCCCTATCACAATTGGAGCACTGACTTTTCCCTCTGCAACAAGATTATTGAATATTTTTCCCATTAATGCTCGTTCACCATATCCAAGCCAACAAATGCGAGCCGGTAATCCTTGAAAATGAACTTTCTCTCTGGCAAGATTTATCCAATTAATTAACGCTTTATTTTCCGGAAATGCATTTTTAACTGCTTCATCTGTTACATAAATATCATTTGGATTACCTGATAGGGCAGCCCATCTGAATGGACCTTTCCCATCACAGAAAAGAGGGCGAATATATTCGGGAACGAACCCGGGTATATCAAATGCATTTTCAAGACCATTTGCCTTTGCTTCACCTCGAATATTGTTTCCGTAATCAAATGTTATTGCACCGCGGTTTTTAAATTCAAGCATTGCTTTTACGTGAGTTACAATCGTTTGCTTACTAAGATGAATATATTTTTCGGGATTACTTTTTCTTAAAAGTAAAGCATCTTCGAAAGACATCCCCGTCGGAACATATCCGTTAAGTGTATCGTGAGCTGATGTTTGATCTGTTAATATGTCAGGGATAATATTTTTTTCTAATAATCTTGGTAATATTTCACCTGCATTACCAACCAGTCCAACAGATAACGGAATTTTATCCTTTTTTGCATTAAGAACCCAATCAATTGCTTCTTCGAGAGAAGAAGTTTTTTTGTCGATATATCCGGTTTCTAAACGTTTGTTAATTCTTGATTCATCAACATCAATTCCAAGAAAGGCTGCTCCGTTCATTGTGGCTGCAAGTGGTTGAGCCCCACCCATCCCGCCTAATCCAGCTGTGAGAAGGAATTTACCGGATAAATCTGAATTGAAATGTTTTCTTCCACATTCTGCAAAAGTTTCATAAGTCCCTTGTAGAATTCCCTGAGTCCCGATATAAATCCAACTGCCTGCAGTCATTTGTCCATACATTGTTAAACCGAGTTGTTCAAGGCGTCTGAACTCATCCCAATTTGCCCAACGGGGAACCAGCATAGAATTAGAAATTATAACTCTTGGGGCATTAATATGTGTTTTGAAAACTGCTACGGGTTTTCCCGATTGCACTAAAAGAGTTTCATCATTTTCTAGATTTTGCAAACTCGCGACAATTTTGTGATAAGATTCCCAATTTCTTGCGGCTTTGCCAATCCCACCATAAACAACAAGTTCTGACGGATTTTCTGCTACATCTGGATCCAGGTTGTTCATTAACATACGAAGTGCAGCCTCTTGAATCCATCCTTTACAACTTAAAGTTGTACCATGTGGAGCTCTTATTTCAGATTTGTTTTCGTTCATTTTTAATCCTTGAAATGAGAATCAAAAATTAATGAATATTGTGTATGCATTGAACGATACATCCATTTTTTGAAGAACCAACCTTTAGTTGATTGTTCTTTAAGAAATTTAATGTTTTCGGAGAATTGTCTTTTAAGACGTATCAATTCATCTTTTGTAAATTTTACTGTGTCACTTCCATCGTTTAATTTTTCAATTATTGATTTAAAGGCACGAGTTTCAGTAAAATAATCCTGGTTTCCTTCAGTTTGTTTAATTACTTGTTTGCAGAATGTATTTATTATTTTTCTTTCGTTTTTGTCAAATTCGAAATTATAATTCTGAAAAGATTTTTTCATAATTTCCTGTAATTATTAGAGTGATAAGAGTTGCTCCCGCATTTTTTGATAACCGGGTTTAATAACATTATAAATATATTTAAGTCGTTCTTCATAATTAATGAAAGCAGACTTCATAGAGTTAATAGTCAATTTTTCAATATCATCAAGACTCAAATTGAAATACTTTTTGGCTAACATAAATTCATTAGTCATAGTTGTATTACTCATTAATCTGTCATCTGTATTAATTGTGACTCTGAATTTCAATTTATAAAGTTTTTCGAAAGGGTGATTTTCTAATTTATCGATAGCACCGGTGTGAACATTACTGAGAAGGCAAATTTCTATCGGAATTCTTTGATCGAGAATATATTGTGCTAGTTCACCAAGTCCAACAACATTTCCATCCTTATCAAAAACAAGATCTTCGAGAATGCGTGTACCATGACCAATTCTATGAGAACCGCACCATTGAATTGCCTGCCAAATTGATTCTTTACCGAATGCTTCACCTGCATGAATAGTTATATTGAAATTAGCTCTCTTAATAAATTGAAACGCATCAATATGTTTTTTAGGAGGGTAACCGCCTTCTTCACCGGCTAAATCAAAACCTACTACACCTTGATTTCTAAAATTAACTGCAAGTTCAGCAATTTCTAGAGTGTTTTTCATGTTACGCATACCGCATAAGATTAATCCATAACCAACTCCAAAATCTTTTTTCCCTCGCTCGAGTCCATCAAGTACAGCGTTAACAACATCATCCATATAAAGTCCTTTAGACGTATGAAATACCGGAGCAAAACGAGTTTCTACGTAACAAACTCCGTCCTTCTTCATATCTTCCATCATTTCATAAGCTACACGGCTAAGTCCTTCTTTTGTTTGCATAACAGCGCAAGTGTGCTCAAATCCTTGCAAATATTCTACAAGATTTCCTTTATTTGCACCACGATGAAACCACTCAGCGAGTTCTTTAGGATTTTTAGTTGGTAGGGCGTTGTATTTAATATCTTTTGCAAGATCAATTATGGTTTCGGGACGCAATCCACCATCCAAATGGTCATGTAAAAGAACTTTCGGAACCGTACGAATAATATTTTCAGTTGTCAAAATTAACCTCATTTTTTAATGTTCAAAGATATTCTTTTCGATGCGTAAAAACAATTGAAGAAGAGAGGAAGAGTCTTTAGTATGGTTTGTTCAACCAGATATTTAAGAGGGTGGAAGTGAACTTTATATAAATATCTGCTTTCTTGACTTACCGCTATCAAATAAGTAAGTTTAGCAATCATTAAAAATAATTTTTTTTTAGGAGAATCAATGAAGAGAGTCTTATTCCCGATAGTTTTGTTGTTTGCTATGATAATGGTATTTACCGGTTTTCAATGCGCTTCAACTGAAATCACAAGTGCTAAGTTATATATCAATCAGAAGAACTGGGACAAAGCACTTAACGTATTAAACAAAGAAGTAGAAAAAAATCCCAAAAGTGATGAAGGTTATTACCTATTGGGTTTAGTGCATTCAGAAAAAGAAGATGTAGATAATACAATTAAAGCCTTTAATAATTCTTTATCTATAAGTAAAAAATTCGAAAAAGAAATTCTTGCACAGAAAAAAGTTCAGTGGGCAAATTATTTTAATAAAGCAGTTAGTTATTTCAATCGGGCAATGCAAAGTGTTGATGCCGATACACAAAAAATTCAATATGACAGATCAATTTATGCTTTTAATCAGGCAATTAAATTAGAACCTGATTCAGCAGATACTTATAAAAATTTGTCCTTCGTTTATCTTAATCAACAAAAATTAGATGAAGCAATTATTCCACTTAAGAAATTAATTTCTTTAGAAGCATCACTTGAAGGATATAGATTTTTAGGCGAAATCTATTTCAATCAAGGGAATGCTTTAATGAGTAAATATGGGGAATCAAAGGCTGCGTCCGATAGTGTTGAAGCTTTAGAATTGTTTAATCAATCAATTGAAGTGCTTGAGAAAGGAAGAGCTAATTTCCCTAATGATTCAGAAATTTTACTCTTTTTATCAAATGCTTACATTGCGGCTAATAAAATTGATGTAGCAATTGATGCTTTCAAAGCGGGTGTTCAGCAAGAACCAATGAACCAATATTATCGTTATAATTATGGTGTACTTTTGCTCGGGGGAAACAATTTCGCTGAAGCTGCAGAACAGTTTGAAAAGGCATTGGAAATTGATCCCACATATTTAAATGCAGATTATAACCTTGCAGTTACATATGTAAAATGGGGTGCTTCAATTAGTAAAATAGCTGAGGAAAAAGGAGAAGAGAGCACTGAAGCTAAAAAGAAATATGAATTGGCTCTACCTCATCTTGAATCATACTTAGCACAGAAAACGGATGATCCGGGTATTTGGGAATTAACCGGAAGAGTATATTCAATACTTGGTAATCTCGAAAAAGCACAAAAAGCATTTGAAACTGCTGATACACTCAGAAAACGATAAGTGAAAGAATTGATATGAATCAAAATAATCCTGCTCAACCACAACAGATCAATATTGAACTTGGTGAAAAAGAAGCTGAAGGTATATATTCTAATCTTGCAATTATTACACATTCACCGGCTGAATTTGTAATTGATTTTACAAGAATTGTCCCGGGTGTTCCGAAAGCCAGAGTTCATGCACGAATTATAACTACACCGCAGCATGCGAAAATGTTACTTCGTGCACTTAAAGAAAATATAGAAAAATTTGAATCGCGATTTGGTGAAATCCCTTCAGATGCTCCACAAGAACAGCATTTTGGATTTGCACCATTAACAAAAAATGAAAAAGTGAATTAAATTTATTTGGGTGTCTTTAATCAAATTTAGAGATACCGTTATTATAAATTGTTGATTATCAATTAGTAAATTTGGGCAAACTAATTGAATATTATTCTTAGTGAGGTTGACTCTTTCTTTATTTTATTGAATTTTTAATTTGATGAATAACTGTTCTTAACAAAATTATTTTAAATACAAGGTTTGTTAACAGACTTGTTGTTACTTTTTTCTGTTTCCCTCATTTATAAATTGGATGGTAAATATGTACTTTTTACATTCTTCCGCAGTGCGTAAACTCGCAAGTATTACAATACTATTTTCAGTTTTAATTTTACTCCCCTCGTGTGATGTAAAATCACCAACCGCCCCGAGTTGGGATATTGAGCTTAATCTACCTCTTATTGATTCAACATATTCTGTTTTGGATATGGTTAAAAGGGACACTTCTATGTTGAGTCCCGATTACACAAGAGATGGACTATTAGTTTATAGTACTATTAAAGAGGTGGAGAAGATAGAAGTCAGCGATAAACTTAATGTTGATGGATTCACTACAACAAGTTCTAAAGAAATTGGAACAATTACTATTCAAGGTGATTCCGTAGAGGCGGCTGTTGGTTTCGATTGGACACAGCAGATTTTAGTTCCCGGTGCTCAAGTCCCAATTATTGCTGAAACTAATAGACCGGTAACTTCAAATTTGAGTGAAATAACCCAATTCCAAACAGCAGTTTTTGAACAGGGAACAATCTCTGTAGAAATTAAAAATAATTTCACCCAACATGTAACATTAACAATAAATGGAATTGTAATAAAGAACGTTGCATCTCCCAATGAAATAATTGCACAGAGTACCTCACAACTTGTGATTCCGCCAAACTCAACACGGAGTTTTTCAGCAATTCCATTAAATGCGGGTGTTACTGTAAAAAACCAATTGAAGTTTGAAACTACTGTATCAATGTCTGGCAGTAATGGAAATTTGGTGACGGTTCCACAAAATTCATTTTCTGTCAATGCAAAATTTGATGATCTGCAAGTAACAGAAGCTCGGGCAAAAATTCCTGCACAAAATCCAGTCGTAATTGACAGTTCATTTTTTATAGAAGCCGATTCTCCTAAACCTACAAAAATTAAAGTTGCCAAAATTGATCAGGGTACTCTTAATATAGCTATGGACAATAATCTTGATGTAGATGCAAGTATTAAATTAGAAATTCCTAATTTGAAAAATCCAGCAGGAACATCTTATACTTTGACAAGAGATGTGAACAGAAAAACAATAAATTTTAAGTTTGTTGATAATTTATCGTTATCTGATTATTCAATTACTAGTCTAAATAGTATTCCTACTAATGAAATAATTTATAAAGTTACATTCACTACCAAATCAAGTACTGATTTTAGGGACATAAAGAGTAGTGATGATTTTGAAGCCAAAATTGATTTCAGTTCTCTTGTAATTAAAGAGTTTGATGGAATAGTAAAACCAACAAATTTAGACGTGGTTCGTTCAGCTATTGCTTTAGACGCAAAAGATTTAGAGACTAAATTTAGTTTTACTCAATTAAATTTTAATAAACCGGTATTGGAACTTCGACTCAAACCTTCAACAGGCTCTATATTGAATTTCCAAATTAACGGTCGGCTTGAAGGGCAAAACTCACTTGGTGAAAAGAGTTTTCTATTTCTAAACAAGAATACAATGTCTGATACAATTATAACTCAGACTGATTCAATTATTACGTTAAACCCCGACAGTGTAAGTAATTTCTTCAAGCGGTTCACAAAACTTCCGGATTCTATTATTGTTTATAGTGGCGGAACTCTAAATCCCAAATACCAGCAAGTTTTAGTAACTAACACGAGTTTTGTTAGCGGTAATACCCGATTAGAATTTCCGCTTGACCTTGGGATAAGTGGCGGACAATTTACAGATTCAATTGATGTCGAATTTGATTCAGACCAGCAATCAACAATTCGCGATGTAAACTCATTGGAAATGAATTTGGTTTTGACAAACGGACTTCCTGTGTCAGTCTCATTTACAGGGCGATTATATGACAGCACAAATACCTTCTTGATGTATTTCCCACCGAAATATTCAAATCAAGATTCAGTAATCACAGTTCCCGGTGGAGTTACAGATGCTAATGGAAATGTGACAACAAAAACAGTTCAAACTGTTACAATAAGAACTGAAAAAGCCGAATCTGATAAATTAGCGAGAGCAAAATATATGCGAATTCTAATCAAACTTAATACGAGTAGAAATTCAAATCTTCCTGTCAAGTTCAAAACAAAGGATGATCTTCGTATTAAAGGTTTTGGCGGCGTTAATTATAGAATAAAACCATAGGAGATTAAACAATGAAATTATTAAAATTAACTGCCGTAATATTTGTTTTATCAATTCATTTATTTGCTCAATCTGCCGGATCAATTGGTATGCCGGACGCAAGGGCAACTGCAATGGGACGTACCTATACCGCAAGTTCATTAGGTGTGGATGGCATTGGAACTAACCCTGCGACTATTTTGAATAAAAAAGATTTAACAAAAAAGTGGGAACTGCGAACACTATTACCGGCTCCTCAACTTGGTTTTAATATCGGTTCTAATTTTATAACTATTGATGAGTATAACTATTTCTTCGGTGAAAAAACAGTTGGAGCCGATGGTAAGGATGTCGGACGATATTTAAATTCCGATGATAAAGACCGTCTCTCTGAATTATTTGCAGATGGAGGAACCATCCAATCAGATATTAATTTCACTCTCTTATCAGTTATATATAAACCGAATGATAAAGTGGGAGCATTTGGTTTTGCAATTAGCGATGTTTTCGGCTCCAATTTAACTTTCCCGAGAGGTTTAATTGATTTAATAATGCATGGCAATACTCAAGGGGATGAGTTTAATTTTGATGATGCTGGATTAGAAGCATGGTGGTTACGCAAATATGCGTTCACATACGCGAGGACTGTTAATATTTTACCAAAGATGTTTGAACAGGTTAACTTAGGAATTTCATTTAATTTTGTTTCCGGATTTTTCTATACTGGCATTGAACGAATGAAAAGTCAATTTTCAACCGGACCAGAAAATGCTTTGACAATCAAAAATGATTTTCTTGCTTACTCATCTTTCTCAAATGATTTTGGTGTTGCTTATGGATTTGATTCCACATCTTTTGGTAAAAAATCTTCTCCGGGATTATTCCCATCTCCAGCTGGTGGCGGGTTTGGAGTTGATTTAGGTTTTTGGGGTAAGATTAATGAAGCATGGGCAATCGGGTTTTCATTAACAGATTTAGGCAGTGTAAAATGGGATCAGAATGTCGCTCAATTCAAAACGGATACGGTCATTGTAATTACAAATCTTTCTGATGAAAATCAGACCAAGGATTTAGCTGATAAAATTTTTGGTCAGAAAGATGCTGAATACATCGGTTCTATTTCTACTTCACTTCCAACAGCATTGCACATTGGTGTTTCGTATCAATTGGATAAAGCAAAACCAAATTTCCCGGGTCAATTATTAATTGTCGCTGATTACAATCAAGGGTTTAATAATCGAATTAGAAATAGTACAACCCCGCGTGTATCAATCGGTGCTGAATGGATTCCTAAGAATTGGATCTTAGCCTTTAGGACTGGTTTTTCATTTGGAGGTTTCCATAAATTCGGCTGGGCAGCCGGCGGGTCATTTGACTTTGGATTTTTAGAACTTAGCGGCGGCACACCGGATTTTCATCAACTATTTATGCCGAATAGTGCAAAGAGAGTTTCATTTGCATTTGACTCTAAGTGGAAATTTTAATTCTATTGCTTAACTCTAAATAGATTAATAAAAGCACCTGCAAGAAATAGAAAATTAACAAGCCAGGCAGTAAGAATGGGGTTCAAAGCCCCGTTCTTACCAAAGGCACTGCTTATCTGCATCAATCCAAGATATATAAAAGTAATTAAAATATTTATTCCGAATTGTAAAGCTAAACCACCTTTTCGTTTATCTGTATTCGCAGCTAACGGAAGTCCAAAAAGTACAACTACAATACTTGCCATTGCAAAAGAGAATCTTGTATAATACTCAATTTGAACACGCTTAGAATCAGTTCCGGCTTTAATTTGATCATCAATTAATTTACTCAATTCTGATAAATTCATTTCATCCGGTTTTTGTTGTTTAGTAGCTAAATCCTCCGGTTTGAAATTTAATCCGGGCATATCTTGTATTCCAAAATATTCAATTCGTTCTGATTCAGAATTGAAATAACGTTTAACCACATCGTAAGCTACCCAGGCACTTTTAGCTGAATCATATTTCATACGCGATGCGTCAATTCGTTCTTTCATTATTGAAAGATTATTCTTATCAAATGTATTTATGTTTACTTTGATAACTTGATTATTCTGAGAATCAAAAAAATTAATATTTATGATTCTATTGAATGAATCTTGAAAGAAAATATTACTTCCTGAAAAAATTATATTTTTCTTTAGATATGTTCTTTCAATTTCAGCCTTATATTGATTAGCTTCAGGTACAACAAATCCTCCGAAATAGACGGCGAATATACTTACAAATACTGTTACAATTACCATCGGAATCATATATCTATAAAGGCTTATCCCACTTGATTTTATTGCTGTCAATTCATTTAAGTTTGACATTTTTCCCGCAGTAAAAAGGCTGGCGAAGAGGACTGCAACAGGCGTCATCAATTTTATAATTTCAGGACTAAAGACAAAATAGTATTGAAATATCATCAAGCTCGGGACATTCTGATCAATAAAATCATCTAAATTTTCCATCATATCCACGACTACAAAAATCATAGTAAACGCCAGCAATCCAAATAAAATTGTAGATATGAACTGCTTGATGATATACTTGTCAAGAATTTTCATTTGCATCTTCCTCAGAAGGACGTAGATTTTTAGGAATAAGTTTTTTCAAGAAATCAAAATCAATGTGTACAGATTCTTTAGCAACTTTATAAGTTAAAAACATTCCGACTATCCCCATAATAATATTTGCAGCCCACATACCCCAGAAAGGACTGATAATTCCTCTGTCGGCTAATTTTTCCCCGCCAATTAATGATGCCCAATAAATCAAGAAGAAAAAAAGACTTATACTTGCGGCAATACCAAATCCACCTTTTCTTATCATTACACCGAGTGGAGCACCGAGAAGTATAAAGACTAAACAAGCAAAAGGTATTGAATACTTTTTGTGAATTTCTACCATGAACATATTTATTTCATTTTGATAAAACTCAGATCTCATGGCTGCTGATAAAATTTGGTTTCTGCTTTCACGAATTCGCTCAATTGTTTGTATGTATTTTGAATCGAGACTTCTTACAGCTAATTGACTGTTGAATGGCTTTGCAGCAGTATCTCCGAGTAAAATTCTATTTGCATCTTTTTTAAATGTAGAATCCATACCGGATTTAATTTTTGAAAGACTATCCACAACAATTAACATATCTTGCGCACTGAGTTCACGATCACTTCTCTGTCCACCGGGAGTTGATTGTTTGAATGAAAACTGTTCTGCTTCCATAGCAATTCTATGTTGTTCAAATCTGATTTTTCTATATAAACTTGTCTGAGAAACATCAGCTTCATGAATTTCTCCATCCTCCAGGTCCATCAGAAGTTTTGAATTATTTTTTGAAAAATAAATTTTTCCTTTAAGTGCTGTTACCACATTTATTTTTGAAGGATTTGTATAATCATAGATAGTAATATCTGTTAGTTTGTTACTATTCTGATCTATTTGTCTAATTAAAATTGCGTAATTATTTACTTCTTGAGAAAAAACACCCGGGACTAAAGAGAGAGTTGGTTTTTTCTGTGAGATATCCTGTCCTAATATTTTAGCTTGGTGATTTGCATCCGGTAGAACATCGTTATTAAACATTATTAATAAAACTGCAACAATAATACTGCAGATAAATGGACCAAACAGCATTTTGTACAAACTTATACCGGAGGATTTCATTATCGTGATTTCATTGTTTTGCGACATGCTGCCAAATGCCATCAAAGTTGCTACAAGAACAGCCATTGGAACAACTAATACAACCATCCAAGCCAAATTAAACATTATAAGCTGAATGATTACAAAAGTATCTAACCCTTTACCAACAAGGCGGTCAGCAAATTTCATTAGGAATTGGAATAAGAAAATAAACATCAAAGTGCCCATCGAAAAAAGAAATGGGGCAGCGTGATTCCGTATGATGTAAAAGATTAAAATCATTCGTTTGTTAAAATCGATAAAAGATTAATTAAAATATTCGGATTAATTCCGGTTGTTCAAAAAAGTTAAAACCGATTATCTAAAATAACGCAATTTTTGAAAAATAATGTGATAATCATTAGATTTAGATTATGCTTATAAAACAATTGACAAATCTAATAATTTTTACTCTACTCTCAATAGTTCATCTAAATGGTCAAATTGATGCAAAATTAGT
Source organism: Ignavibacteria bacterium (assembly GCA_030684555.1). Taxonomy (GTDB): domain Bacteria; phylum Bacteroidota; class Ignavibacteria; order Ignavibacteriales; family Ignavibacteriaceae; genus JAGUXE01. The sequence goes on along the minus strand of JAUXVN010000013.1, from coordinate 108,796 downwards.
TCAACAACCACATTCACCGCAATGGATTAAAGTCGGGGATAAATATTCAGATCAAACCTCGGGAATTTGTTTCATTGAAGCAAAGAGAGATCAGAGAATATTTCTGCTTGCAGATGATACCGGCGCTATTCACAGAATGGTTTATAAAAACAACAAAATTGTTGAACTTACAACTTATAGTTACAGTAAAAAGGCTAAGAAATATCTAGAAGGTTTTAGTAAAAAAGATTTTGAAGAAATTGCATTTGATCGATCTACCGGAGATGTCTATTTATCGATTGAAGGTAATGAACCATTCCCAAAGTCAACAACAAAAATTGTTAAAGTGAAATTTAAGAATAACTCCATTTATCAAAACAGTATTATTGATTTTGAAGAGTTAAAAATTCAACCCCAAGATTTATTCGAAAAGTATCTCGAAAATAATGTAGCTTATGAAGGATTAGCCGTTGATAACAATTATATCTATTTAGGTTTAGAAGGTTTTCAGACAAATGGTTTCTTCTTCTCCGATAGCACATTGATTCACATTGTCGATAAAAAAAGTTTAAATATCATTAAAACAATTTCAACTAAGAAATTCGGTATTGGAACAATATGTGGCTTGCACAAACAAGATAATTTGCTTTGGGGCGTTGATAGGAATGGATTTAATATATTTTCATTAAAGTTTGATGAGAACCTTGATATTATTGATTGGAAACTTTTTCCGTTTCAAAGTAAAATTCCTAATACCATTAATATGTCTTATATTGCAGCTATAGAATCAATTACTATAGATGATGAAGAGAATGCTTATATTATAGATGATCCTTGGAAACGTTTCTATATTCCTTCAGAAGAAATTCAGAAAAAACTTAATGATTCAGAAGTAGCAAATTTTAAAAAATTTATTCCAATTATTTACAATTATAAAATCAAGAGAAACAATTAGGAGACCAAAATGGAAAAAGTAATCGCATATATAAATAAAAACTATGATAGTTACGTTAGTCAGCTCACTGAGTTCTTAAAAATTAAAAGTATAAGTACATCTCCAGAAAATAAAGGAGATATGCAAACATGTGCAAAATTTGTTGCCGATAAATTAAAAGAAGCCGGAATTAAAAAAGTTCAAATTTATAAAACTGAAGGACACCCTATAGTTTATGGCGAATGGCTTGGTGCTCCCGGTAAACCGACCGTTCTTGTTTATGGACATTATGATGTTCAACCTGTTGATCCAATTGATTTATGGAAAAGTCCGCCATTTGAACCTACGATAAAAGATGGAAAAATATTTGCGAGAGGTGCAACTGATGATAAAGGGCAGTTGTTTGTTCATATAAAAAGTGTTGAAGCATATTTCAAAGCTGTTGGCAGCCTTCCGGTAAATATAAAATATTTAATCGAAGGGGAAGAAGAAATTGGAAGCCCGCATCTTGAACCATTTATAAAAGCGAATAAAGACTTATTGAAATGTGATTCTGTATTAATTTCAGATACTTCACTATTCGCCCCTGGACAACCAACACTTACATATGGTTTACGTGGTTTGAGTTATCTTGAAGTTGAAGTTACCGGTCCAAACCGCGATTTGCATTCAGGTTCATACGGCGGCTCTGTTGCTAATCCTATTAATATACTTGCATCAATGATAAGTAAATTACACGATAAAAATGGAAAGATTACAATCCCCGGTTTTTATGATGATGTACTTCCTTTAACAAAACAGGAAAGAGAAAATTTTAAGAAATTAACTTTTTCTGAGAAAAAATATGCTGCCGATCTTAAAGTAGCAGAACTTTCCGGTGAAAAAGGATTTACAACCCTTGAAAGAATTTGGGCACGTCCGACTTTAGATTGTAACGGAATATATGGTGGATTTACCGGTGCTGGAGCAAAAACAATTATCCCTTCTAAAGCAACTGCGAAAATAAGTATGAGATTAGTCCCAAATCAAGAACCCAAAAAATCAGCAAAACTTTTCGAATCGTATTTTAAAAAGTTGGCTCCTAAATCCGTAAAAGTTAAGGTGACTAATTTACATGGTGGTTTCCCGGTACTCACCCCATTAGATCATAAAGCTACAATAGCTGCATCCAAAGCAATGGAAAGTGCTTTCGGAAAAAAAACTGTTTATATGCGTGAAGGGGGAAGTATTCCGGTTGTGGCTACGTTTGAGAAAATATTAAATGCCCCGACTGTATTAATGGGTCTTGGACTTAATTCTGAAAATCTTCATTCACCCAATGAACATTTTAATCTCAAACATTTTCATTTGGGGATTAAGAGTTCAGCTTATTTTTTAAGCTATTTTGCTGAATAGAATAATTGTTTGTTAATTAATCGGAATCATTAAGATGAAAAATATTTATATCATCATATTGATAATTGTAGCATCACTCTCTTTCCTGTTTATCTCTTGTGGAGATGATAAAAAAGAGGGAGCAATTTCTGAAGGACAGGAAGATATTGCATATAATCCTGAAAAGGATGGTGATATACAGGCATTTAATATCGAGCGAAGAAAAAAATTAGCCGTTAATAGATTCCCTTGCGATACAATTGATGTAATGGAATATATTCTTAAAAATTATCCTGAAGGAAGTTATCTTGTTGAATTGGATAAACCTGATACATATACTGTCCCCAGAAATGCTCTGTTATATAGGAAAGAAAGGGATACCTCCTACATCTATTCCATGGTTATAAAATCAAAAGCTGATGAACGTGTTGTTGAACTTAAGAATGTTGTCGGTTATGATCAAAGTTTTTTTAACCTTGATAGTACTGCCCTTGGTATGGCTTATTTTTATCTTACTCTATTGCGATGTAATGCTGGTAATCTGGAGACAGTATGGGAGAGCCTCGTTCCTGATAATTCCGGCTTCAATTACATGGTATTAGAAACATGGAAAGCAAAAAAAATTCCTTACATGAGGGTTAATTTTCATTATGCTATCGGAATAGGTCATATTGATTATAATTTCTTTTTTATTAACGGATTAAATGAGGAACCCCATCTTCTTATGACGTATAAAACCATAAATTCATTAAGAGAAATGATTGATGCAAATAATGATAATTATCCCGATTATATTGAGCATCTATACGTTGATACCGGTTCTGAAGTAAAATCAGTTGATACCGTAACATTTATTTGGAGAGATAGTCTTTATGTAAATACTAGAAATCCAAAACAAACACGTCCTTTTTAGTATTTAGGAGTTAAGATGATTGAAGAAGTAATAAATTGTTCTTTGCTAAAAGAGTCATTAGTAAAAGATGGTTATATCCCTGAAGAATTAAACGGTAATAGAATTTTTAGAAATTTTACTTCCGTTAAAGAAGAATACCACGCTTTGAGAAGAGGTGTCGGATTGAGAATTCAATTCGATAATGCTATTATACTTTTAACTGGAGCAGATGTACTCGATTATCTCCATAGAGTATCAACAAATGATCTTAAAAATTTACCTCCAACAAAAATCACTAAAACAATTTTTACTACTGATAAGGGTAGGATTCTAGATTTAGTCGAAATAGTAAATGTTGGGGAGAAGAAGTTTTTGTTGGGGGGTAATAATACTTCCTCAATTTTAACAAGGTGGCTTGAAAAATTCGTAATAATGGATGATGTTCATGTTAAAAATCTTCAAAATGAATATGTAGTAATTGAATTGATAGGACCTCAAGCAGATTCGTTTATCACACTTCTTTTTGGAAAACAAGTTGAATCTTTAGAGCCGGATTCGGTTAAGGAAATTTTCTTTGATATTTCGAATATATATGTTTGTAAACACCTCAATCGCCACAACGAGGCAAGTTATAAAATTATACTACGACAAAACGAAGCAGTTAATTTGATAAGTTATGCACTAAGTAATAAAGGTTTGTTTGATTTTCAATTGGTTGGCGATGATGCTTATAAAATTTTTTCTATTGAAGAAGGAATATTTTCATCTTCCGAATTAAACGATTCATACAATCCACTTGAAGCAAAGTTGAATCATATAATCAGTTTTACAAAAGGTTGTTACATAGGACAGGAAGTAATAGCTCGACTTGATTCATATGATAAAGTCCAAAAATTCATTGCCGGAATTGAATTCGAAAAGAAAATTAATCTGGAACATGAAGTGAAAGTTTTTGACGAACAGGGGATTGAAGCGGGTATTATTACATCCTCAATCTGTGATTGTGAACGAGGTAAAATGATAGGACTCGGTTATATTAAAAAAGGATATATTGGCAATGGGAATGTTTTATCTATTCTCAATGATGAAGAAAAGATTACAATAAACATAAAAGAATTCCCGCTTATTTGAACTTCAAACCTTTCTTACATATTAAACTGATGTAATCAAATAAAGGATGAATTTGAAAATCTATACAAAAACCGGTGATAGTGGTGAAACAGGACTTTTTGGCGGTGCTCGTGTTTCAAAAGACGATTTAAGAATTGAAGCCTATGGTACAACCGATGAACTAAATGCTGTACTCGGAGTTGCCGGGACAGAGATAACTTCCGAAGAACTTAAACAACTCATTAAAAAAATTCAAAATGTACTATTTGTATTAGGTTCAGATTTAGCTACACCATTAGATAAAAATACCAAATCATTTCAACTCCCAAGAATCTCAGCCGATGATTATCTATTTATTGAAAATCAGATTGATTTCTTTGAATCAAAACTTGAAGAATTAAAAAATTTTATTCTTCCCGGTGGTACAAAAGGAGCAGCGATACTTCACTTAGCCAGGACCATTTGCAGGCGTGCAGAGAGACGAATTGTATCACTTCAAAAGGTAGAGGATATTAACCCTAATATCATTATATTTGTCAATAGATTATCGGATCTATTATTTGTTCTTTCCCGTTATGAAAATTTAATAACAAACCAACCCGACATTAAGTGGGAAAAATAAACTCAATTAATTATTCGGGGGTGAAATTGGTTTCGACGGGGTTAATGATGCATCGAACAGCACATCGTGGTTTCCCGAAAATCACGTTAAAAATTCGGACAAAAAAATAACTGGCGAATCTAATTACGCCCTAGCTGCCTAATAAAAGGGTAGCCGTTCATTATTCTTTTTCCTGTTGGAGTTTAATTGAACGCCGTTTAAATAGGATAGCTTAGTTGAATGTCTGAGGCAACGAAGCGAAAACAAATCAGATATACTTTTCAAAATCCTGTTTGCCGGAGATTGAAAAGCGTACAATAAAAGACAGACTATGTGTGTAGACGTTCGTTGAAGCATAGCTTCGGACGCGGGTTCGACTCCCGCCACCTCCACAAAATGCAATGTAATAATTCTTTAATATAAAACCCTCAAAGTAAGATTGAGGGTTTTGTTTTTATGCTAACTTGTTGGATTTTGTTGGTATTTGAACTTATTGAACTCGTAATTTATTCCTTTGGGAGTGATACGAAAAAAGTTGTTCCAATATCCGGTTCACTATCAACCCAAATTTTTCCATTATGTTTGTCTATATAATCTTTACAGAGAACTAATCCAAGTCCGCTGCTTGATTCTCCATCAGTCCCTGGTCTCGAAGTCTTTTCTCCTGCATGAAATAGTTTTGGAATCATATTGACCGGGATTCCAATTCCTGAATCTGTAATGCTAAATTGAATTAAAGAGTCCTTTTCTGTGCAGTTTAATTCAACCTTGCCGTTTCTTTCTGTAAATTTAATAGCGTTCGAAAACAAATTTCTCAGAATTGTGTGTAGCATATTAATATCAGCTTGAAAGGAAATATCTTTAGCAATATTATTAGTTACCTGAATAGATTTATTTACGAAGCTGCTTTTTTGGGCATTAATAATATCATTCACACACTCGTATAGATTCACTTCTACAGGGTTATATTCGATCATATGTCTCTGGAAAAGTGCCCACTCCAATAGATTTTCAAGGAGCTTATAGATGTGATTTACAGAGTCCCTCATCCCTTCAGTAAATTCACGGATTTCTTCAAGGCTCAACTCTTTCATATCTTCAAGCATAATCTGTAAAAGTCCCATTAATCCGTGGAAAGGACTCTTTAGATCATGAGCAATAATTGAAAACAATTTATCTTTTGTAGCATTTAATTCTTTAAGCTGGCTGTTTAATAAATATAATTCTTCTTTTTGATCTGTAATCAATTGATTACTTTTTACCAATAACTCATTTGTTTTTTTCTTTGAACGATAAGCAACAAAAATTGAGATAGTGATTATCGACAATGCAAATGCGAGAATTATTAATAAAGTCTGGAAGTAACTTTGTATTGTGTTTTCTTTCTGTAGCAATAAAATTTCCTTACTTTTTCTTTCAGTCTGAAATTCTTCTTGCAATTGAGCAATTGCCTTATTTTTTTGTTCATTTAGAAGCGAGTCACTATAAGATTTTGAAAGATTTGTTGATTCATAAGCATTTTTAAAATCTCCCATAGCCGCATAAATATCCGCTAATCTAATAAGCGAAGCAACCATTCCTCGTTTATCATTTAATTCTTTCCGGATTTCAAAAGCCACCTTCATATTGTTTAACCCTTTTTCATATTGACCCATATTATAATAGGTTAGCCCAATCCCCGCAAGAGAAGAAGCCATACCTCTTTTATTTTCAAGTCTATTTTTAAGTTCAATTGATTTTTGAAAATAGGTTATTGCATCCTTGAATTTTTCCAAATTACGATAAATTATTGCGAGGTTATCATAAGAACCTGATAATCCTAACAAATCATTTTTAGCTTCTCTTAATTCTTTACTTTTGTTGATATGAAAAAGAGCTTTGTCATATTCATTTTTTTTAATATAAAATATTCCTAAATGTTCATGAGAAACGGCAAGGATTAAATCATCATTAATTCTTTCACAAAACGACAAAGACTTCAACATTATTTCTTTAGCTTTTTGCATATCATTTACGATATAGTAAATAATACCGAGATGGTTGTAGGCACTTCCTAAAGCTTTACTGTCGTTTTCATTTTCGAGGATTCTTACCGATTGAAGGCAATAGTCGAGAGCTTTTTCATAATCTCCTTGCACATTATAAATGAGTCCCATCCTGTTAAGACATTCTCCTATACCGACATTATCATTTTCACTCTTTCTAATCTCGTATGATGCTTTGAAGTAAACCATTGCTTCAGAGTATTCACTTTGGGCATGATGACTTACACCAAATACATATAAAATATCAGCTTCACCTTTACGATAGTTCTCATCTTTAGCGAGTTTTAGTGCCTCATTCCCGTATAAAATCGCATCCTGTGGTTTAACTCTGATGCAATACATCATTATATCGGTGTACACTTTTATTTTTTCTTTTACATCTTTGGTATTCAAGGAATTTAATAACGAATCAGGTAATTGTGATTTATCCTGAGGCAATAAAACCGTGATAGCGCTGGAGGATATAAAAAATAAAATAAGTAGTATTTTTTTTAGACTAATCATGGACAAAATGATCGCATTTATTTCAAGCTATTTAGTGTAATTTTTTTAATAAGAAGAAAAATAAGAAATCTTCTTACAACATTCCTATTATCGAAGAATATTTGTTTGAGTTTAACTTCAAAATACTCAAAATTTGAGTCGACTGATAATGAAAATCTAAATATTTATTTTGAAAATACCTTTTCACATTCTTATTGAGTTGAACCACTTATTCATTTAATTCCAATCAACTTTACATTATATTACAAACTTAAAAATTCTGGAAAATATGTATCATAGAAAACTTCATAAAACAGTAGAAAAAATCTCATCACAATTGTACGCCAATGAGGAAGAAATGCTTATTTCGGTCTTGAATGAATTAATTCAAGATGACAATAATGCAATTAGTGGCGGACGAATATGGAAATTATCACCTGAGAAAAAAGCTTACGGATTAGTTTATCAAAATGGAAATATTGATCATATTAATGAAGATTTTTTAATCCCACTAAAAGATTATCCGTTATTTGAACTGTTCATTAAAGAAAGAACAATTTTTGGTCATGAAACAAATCATGTTTTGAGGGAAAAAGGAATTTTCAAATATGCAGCTTCAGCAGTGGGGAATCGCACGAAAATAGACGGACTCGCGTATTATGAATATTTATTAGCGGTTAATTCAACTGATTTAACGTCTGAATTTAAATATTCATTAAATATTATAGCCACTGTATTAACTTCAAAAATTAAACAATGGCGGACTGCTTCAAGTCAAAAATCACTTAAGGCGGATATAAATAGAGCAAGGGAACTTCAAAAAAGTATTTTACCACAGCATGAGTTTAATTATTATGATTATGAAGTATACGGAGCAACTATTCCTGCCGAAATTATTGGTGGAGATTTTTTTGATTATCTTGAAATAGGAGAAGATAAAGACCGTTTGGGAATAGTTCTTGGCGATGCTGCAAGCAAAGGAATAAGCGCTGCAGCTGAAGCAATGTACATTTCAGGTGCTCTTAGAATGGCTACTTCATTCGAAATAAAAATCTCTACAATGATGAAGAGAATGAACCGTCTCGTTAATCAAATATTTAGTGATGATAGATTCAGTTCTCTTTTTTATGGTGAACTTACAAGGGATAAAAACGGACTTTTTATTTATTCAAATGCCGGGCACAACCCTCCAATATTTCTTAGAGAGGGAAAGGATGAAGTCCAATTTCTTGATCCTACAGGTCCAGTTCTTGGACCCGCCCCAAAAGCTGTTTATACCACAGAAAATATAAATTTTCAGAAAGGAGATATTCTCCTAATTTATTCTGATGGTATAACTGAAGCTGCTGATATACATTATGATTTTTATGGTGAAGAGAAAATAATTGAATTGTTACTTAAAAAACGGAAACTTTCTCCACGCGAGATAGCATTATCTCTTGTTGAGGACGTGATACTATTTGAAAAAGACGGACAGTATTCTGACGATAAAACGGTCGTCGTAATAAAAAAAATTAAGTGATTGATTATAGTGAATTCTTATATAATTTATAAAGGGCAAACTGATGTTGCAATCTATAAATCCTGTTAATGACGAATTAATACAATCATATGAAGAATATCCACAAGAACAGGTTTATGAAATAATAGAATCATCTCATAAAGCTTATTTAAAATATTCTTTAAGCAGTTATGAAGAACGTGCAGCTAAAATGAAAAAGGTTTCAGTAATTCTTCGTGAGGGAAAAGAAGAATTTGCAAAATTGATGACGCTTGAAATGGGAAAAACAATTTCTCAATCACGAGCTGAAGTTGAAAAATGTGCATGGGTGTGTGATTATTATGCAGATAACGCAAAAGATTTTCTTAAAGATGAAATCGTTGAAACAGATGCCTCAAAAAGTTACGTAACTTATAACCCGATTGGATTAGTATTAGCAGTAATGCCGTGGAATTTCCCTTTCTGGCAAGTATTTCGATTTGCAGCACCAAATCTGATGGCGGGTAATGGCGGAATTCTTAAACATGCTTCAAATGTTTCCGGTTGTGCTCTTGCAATTGAAAATATTTTTAATGAAGCTGGTTTTGAAAAAGATTTATTCAGAACAATTCTTGTTTCCTCTAAAAATATGAAATCTGTAATTGAAAACGAACGAATCAAAGCAGTTACACTTACAGGAAGCACTCCCGCCGGTAAGAGTATTGCATCAACAGCCGGAAATGTATTGAAGAAAACAGTATTAGAATTAGGCGGCAGTGATCCGTACATAATTCTAAGAGACGCCGATATTGAACAAAGTGTAAAAGCTTGTGTTACTGCCCGGCTTATTAATGCTGGTCAAAGTTGTATTGCAGGGAAAAGATTTATTGTGGAGAAAGAAATTGCGGAAGAATTCACCCAGCGTTTTCTTGAAGAATTATCATCAAAAAAAATGGGCGATCCTTTTGATGAATCTAACGATCTCGGTCCACAAGCTAAAAGTGAATTACGCGAAGAACTTCATCAACAGGTAGAAAAGAGTGTTGCACTTGGTGCAAAAATTTTATTAGGTGGAATTATACCCGAAGGAAGAGGAGCTTTTTATCCTCCGACTCTATTGGTAAATGTAAAAAAAGGAATGCCCGCATTCGATGAAGAATTATTTGGTCCTGTTGCTCCAGTCATTATCGCTGAAGATGAAGAGGATGCAATAAATATTGCAAATGATACAGTATTCGGATTAGGAGCTGCTGTATTCTCAAAAGATGTAGCACATGCTGAGTTCATCGCTAAGAATCGAATAAAAGCCGGTTCTTGTTTTGTGAATACATTCGTAAAATCTGATCCTCGTTTACCTTTCGGAGGGATTAATGAATCCGGTTACGGAAGAGAATTATCTCCCTTTGGAATAAAAGAGTTTGTTAACATTAAGACAATTTTTATTAAATAATAATCATAAGTACGGAATTAATTATTTTCTATGGTTTTTAACAGATTAGACATTTCAGATAAAAAACTTATTGAACTTTATAAAGGTCTTCTTTATCCTCGATTGATAGAAGAAAAAATGCTAAAACTTTTACGTCAAGGAAAGATAACCAAGTGGTTCTCCGGTATTGGACAAGAAGCTATTTCTGTAGGTGCAATTAGTGCTTTACAAACGGATGAATTTGTTCTTCCCTTAATTCGCAACCTCGGAGTATTTACAGGACGTAAAATTCCATTACAAAAATTATTCTTGCAGTTTCAAGGGAAGAAAAACGGATTTACTAAAGGACGTGATCGTTCATTTCACTTTGGTTCTATTGAACATTCCATTGTCGGAATGATCTCACATCTTGGTCCACAGCTTGCGGTTGCTGATGGAATCGCACTCTACAACAAAATCAATAAAGAAAAAAAAGCTACCATAGTGTTTAGCGGTGATGGCGGCACAAGTGAAGGCGATTTTCACGAAGGTGTTAATTTAGCTGCTGTGTGGGATTTGCCGGTAATATTTATTATTGAAAATAACGGTTACGGATTATCAACTCCGTCAAATGAACAATTCAAATGTAAATCGATTGCAGATAAGGGACCCGGTTACGGGATAGAATCTATTTCTATCGATGGGAACAATATCTTGGAAGTTTATTCAACGATAAAGCATTATGCTGAATTGATTAGAGAAGAACCCCGTCCAATTTTGATTGAAGCCAGAACTTTTAGAATGCGGGGACATGAAGAAGCATCCGGAACAAAATATGTTCCTAAGCAACTTTTTGAAGAATGGAAAACAAAAGATCCTATTGCAAATTTTGAACAATACCTCATTAATGAAAAATTACTGAATGAGAATTCAATTCAAGAGATTAGAAAAGAAATTGATATCGAAATAAATGAAGCTTGGGATGCATCTGAAGACGAGCCACAAATAATTCCCAATCTAAAAGAGGAGCTTGATGATGTTTATAAAATACACAAGCCTGAAATAGTTTATCCAATTTCTGAACTTAAGAGCGAAAAAAGGTTCATTAATTCTATTACTGATGCCCTTTCAATGGCGATGGAAAAATATCCGGAACTTGTATTAATGGGGCAGGATATTGCTGAATATGGGGGAGCATTTAAAGTTACTGATGGGTTTGTTAATCAGTATGGTAAAGCAAGGGTTAGAAATACTCCGCTCTGTGAATCTGCAATTCTTGGTGCCGCAATGGGTTATTCAATTAAAGGTGGAAAAGCTGTTGTCGAGATGCAATTTGCAGATTTTGTTACAAGCGGGTTTAATCAAATTGTTAACAACCTTGCAAAACTTCATTATAGATGGGGACAAAATGTTGATGTAGTTGTTCGTATGCCAACTGGTGGTGGTGTTGGCGCTGGACCTTTTCATTCGCAATCAAACGAAGCATGGTTTACACACACACCAGGTTTAAAAATAGTCTATCCAAGTAATCCTTTTGATGCAAAGGGACTTCTCCTCGCTTCAATTGAAGACCCTAATCCTGTACTTTTCTTTGAACATAAAGTATTATACCGTTCGATGCATGATATTATTCCGGATGATTATTATACTCAAGAAATTGGTAAAGCAAGATTAGTTCATGAAGGAAATGATATAACAATAATTACTTACGGGATGGGTGTCCATTGGGCAGAAGATGTAATTCGCTCGATTGATAATATCTCATGTGATTTAATTGATTTGCGAACATTGCTTCCATGGGATAAGGAAACTGTTGAAAGAAGTGTAAAAAAAACAGGGAAGTGTTTAATACTTCATGAAGATTGCTTAACAGGCGGCATCGGCGGTGAAATTGCTGCTTATGTTTCTGAAAATTGTTTCGAATTTCTTGATGCTCCTGTTATGCGGGAGGCGAGTCTTGATACACCCGTACCATTTTCAATAGAACTTGAACATCAATTCTTACCTAAAGAAAGATTTAAAAATAAATTGAAGAAATTGTTAGAATATTGATGAGCAAGATTTCGAAATATCATAAATATTTTATTGTGGTTTCATTTCTATTTTCATATACAACGTTTTTAGTTCTGAGCTATTCTGCAAAAATAGTTGATGAATATAGTTTTACAAATGTCACTGATTTAGGGAGAAATGATTCCGGTTATATAAGAGATAATCAATACGCAATTGATGTGCTGCATTACAATATGAATTTAGAATTGAATCATGCTGCAAAGTTATTGAAAGCAAATGTGACAATTACAATCCATTTACTTGAAAAAGATTTGAAGTCAATCGAATTGAATTTTTATGATAATCTTAAAATCTCTTCGCTTAAAGTAAATGAAATAGAAACCCAGTTTAATCATAGTGGAAAACAACTTTCAATTAAGAAGATGGAATATTTTTTAGATACGGTTATGATTTCCATAAGTTATGAAGGTACTCCAAAGAAAGTCGGATTGTCGGGATTTGTTTTTGGTACTATAAACAACCAATCACTTGTGTATACAATTAACGAACCGGAATATGCTTCGTCATGGTTCCCATGTAATGATATTCCGACTGATAAAGCGTTTCTTGATATCAGAATTACAAACGATAAAGATAAAATTTCAATTTCTAACGGAAAGCTGATTGAAGTTAATGAAACAAGTTCAACAAAGAGTTTTTATTATAAAACCTTTTATCCTATTTCAACTTATTTAATTTCTGTTTACTCATCGAACTACACATTACTCAACGATAAATATATTTCTGTAAGCGGCGATACATTACCACTCAATTATTATGTATTACCGGGGCAGGAAGAAAATGCAAAAATTGATTTCGAGGAACATTCTGAAATGTTGAAATTTCTTAGTTCAACATTTGGTGAATATCCATTTATGAATGAGAAGTATGGGATAGCCGTATTTTTGTGGCAAATGGGAGCGATGGAAAACCAAACTATAACCGGAATTGGTTCTAATTTTATTACAGGAAAAAAGTTTTTTAATGATATGCTGCTTCATGAACTCGCACACAGTTGGTGGGGGAATTCGGTTGGAGTTAAATCATGGAAAGATATCTGGTTGAATGAAGGTTTTTCAACTTATTCAGAAGTGCTCTATAATGAATGGAAATTTGGTGCATCGGCGAGAATAAGTGATATTCAGAAAATAAAAAATCACTATTCCGGAACAGTTTATAATCCGAATGAACTTTTTAGCGGATTGGTTTATAATAAAGGGGCATGGATTCTTCACATGTTAAGAAAAGAAATTGGTGATTCAACTTTTTTCCCTCTAATGAAAATTTATTATAATTTGTACAAATATTCTTCAACCTCAACTGAGGACTTTATCAAGACAGCTGAAAAAGTATCAGGAAAAAACCTATCTGCTTTTTTTAATCAATGGCTGTTTTCAGATCAAGGAGAACTTCTAATTGATTATAACTGGAGCGTTGAAAAGAAAAATGATGAATTTGAATTGAAATTATTTGTAAGTCAGCAGACATTAGAAAAGGAATATCAATTCCCTCTTGATGTTGAATTTCATTTTGATGATAAAAGTAACAATAGAATTGAAGAAATTTATATTGATAAAAAAGAACAATCATTTATCTTTAAGTTAAAAAATAAACCGGTTAATGTAATCCTTGATCCGGAGAACTGGCTGCTTGCAACTATTACGTATATATCAAAAACTAAATATTGATTATTGTGGATAAAACTTATTACTTTATATCAGATATACATCTCGGTCTGCAAGAAGCTTCAATCGAAAAGAAAAAAGAAAGAAAGCTTGTCGAACTCCTTTATTTATTAGGGGAAACAGCCGATGAGATTTTTATTGTCGGTGATTTGTATGACTACTGGTTTGAATATAGAAGAGTTTACCAAAAAGGTTTTTTCAGAACATTAACTGCTTTACAAGACCTTGTTGAAAAGGGAATTTTAATTCACTATCTAATTGGTAATCATGATTTTATGCATCGTGATTTCTTTGAAAGTGAAATCGGTGTGAAGTTATATGAAGATGGAAAATTCTTCAAGTTAAACGAGACTATTTTTTATATTGCTCATGGTGACGGATTGGTTCAAAATGATTTAGGTTACAAAATCTTGAAGAAAGTGTTTCGAAATAAAACGATTCAACAATTATATTCTTTTCTTCATCCTGATATCGGAATCAAAATTGCGAGTGGAACAAGCAAATCAAGCCGCGAATATACATCTGAAAAAAATTATGGAGAAAGTGACGGTTTATTAAAAGCCGCTCAGCAAAAAATTGATGAAGGAGCAAAATATGTTTTGTTCGGACATCTTCATCAACGACAAAATATAAAATATAAAAATGGTAGTTATATTAATTTAGGTTCCTGGCTTGATAAACCATGCTACGGGGAATTTAAAAATAATCAGTTTAGGATTGTAGATTGGGAATAGAATGAGCACTAATTCAAAAATAAATAAAGCAAAGCCAAAGTCGTTTATCTCGAGACACCCGGGTTTTTTCGTCTCAATTGGTATCATTTTTTTCTTAATTTTTTCAGCGTTGATGTATTACATCATTAGCGGGTTACCTTCATTATCTGAATTAGAAAATCCAAAACCTCAACTTGCAAGTAAAGTTTACACAATTGATGGTGAATTGCTCGGACAATTCTACATTGAAAACAGAATAGAAACTGATTATGACAGCATTCCAAAACACTTTATTGAAGCCTTAATTGCAACCGAAGATCGAAAATTCTTTGACCATTGGGGAGTTGATGTTGATCGTTTTATTAAAGCTATGGTAAAAAATGTTTTCACTTTCTCTCGAGAAGGAGCAAGTACTCTAACACAGCAATTGGCAAAAAATCTCTATTCGCTAAAAGGGACTAAGGAAAATGCATTCGATACCGCTGTTAGAAAAATTCGTGAGTGGATTACAGCTATCCAAATAGAGCGTACTTATACGAAGAAAGAAATTTTAGAGTTGTATCTGAATGTCTCCTTTTTAGGGAAGAGTGCTTATGGGATTGAAACGGGAGCTAAAACCTACTTTGATAAAAATGCAAAAGATTTAACAATAACAGAATCAGCTTTACTTGTAGCTCTTCTGAAATCACACGTATTTTATGATCCTGTTAGAAGACCCGAAAATGCTTTGAGAAGAAGAAATCTTGTTTTATACAACATGATTGAACCCGGTTATTTATCTGAAGAAAAATACAGAAGTTTAATAGATGAACCGATAAAACTCGCTGGTGGAAACACTATTAAGTTGAGCAGTGAAGCTCCTCATTTCATGGAATATATTCGTCAACAAATGTCCGCCATGTCTGAAAAGTACGGTTATGATCTTTATAGAGATGGACTAAATATTTATACTACTCTTGATCTTAGAATGCAGAGGATTGCAAATAAAGTTGCATCAGAACATTTAAAAGAATATCAACAAGTTTTTAATAAAAATTGGAATTGGGATAGAAATCAAAAAATAGTAACAGCTCTCGTTGATAAAGCTATCAAAACTTCACAAGAGTATAGAGAAGGTACTCCTTCTGAAAGAGCTTTATTGTATGAAAAATTATCAAAGGACAATTCATTTATAGATTCAGTCAAAAAAATCGAGGGAACTATTCAAACCGGATTCGTAGTAGCCGACCCTCATAATGGCGAGATTCGCGCATTGGTTGGTGGTGAGAATCAGGAATTCTTCTATGGATTAAATCATGTAACTCAAATCAAGCGTCAACCCGGTTCATCCTTTAAGCCAATAATTTATGCAATGGCAGTAGATAATGGATTTTACCCTGCATTTGCTTTATTGAATCAAAAATTTGATCATAACGGTTGGTCACCATCAAATGCAGATGCGGAATATGGTGGATTTATGACATTACGGGAAGCACTTGCTAAATCAGTAAACGTAATTGCAGGCAGATTAACAATAGGCGAATATGCTCCCCCTGACCAGGTTGTAAGACTTGCACGGAAAATGGGAATCACAGCTGAAATTCCTCCATACCCATCCATAGCACTTGGAACCGCAGAAATTTCACCGCTTGAAATGAACGCAGCGTTTGGTGTTTTTGCCAACGGAGGTATTTACGTTAGTCCAATATCAATATTACGAATAGAAGATAGAAATGGAATTACAGTTGAGGATTTTAAACCTGAATTTCGAGAAGCAATGTCCCAGCAAACGGCAGGTATAATTGCTAACATGATGCAGGATGTTTTAAACTATGGAACGGGTGGTGGAGTTAGACGCTATTTCCATCGTCCTGCTGCAGGTAAAACCGGAACAACACAAGATTTTGCAGATGCCTGGTTTATCGGTTATACTCCACAACTGGTAGGGTGTACCTGGGTTGGTTTTGATGATAGAAGGGTTAAGTTTAACGGCTGGTATGGGCAAGGCGCGAAAGCAGCGATGCCAATCTGGGCAAAATTTATGGCAGAATATTATAAAGAATTTAACCCTCCGTTAGAATACTTCAAACTTCCTGAGGGAGTTGTATCCCGACAGTTTTGTAAGGAATCAATTAACAACGGCGAAATGCGGTTAGCAACTGATAGTTGTCCCTCAAAGGTTTCTGATTTAGTTAATGTAAAGAATTTACCTCCAACGTGTATTATTCACAGTAATGGAAGAACTATTCAGACAGACAGGGGAAGCGGATGGTAATATTAAAAGGTTTTAAGACTAAAGAATTTTAATTATTTTTGAAATAGTAAAAATGCCCGGATGGCGGAATTGGTAGACGCGCTAGTTTCAGGAGCTAGTTCGCTTTGGCGGATGGGGGTTCGAGTCCCCCTTCGGGCACATTAAGATGGCAGAAAAATTTAACATATCTATCGCTTATAAAAAAGCTCTTCATTTTGCAAAAACTCATTATGAAAATTTTCCTGTTGTATCTTTTTTAATTCCAAAAGAGTTAAGAAAAGATATTGCAATAATTTATTGGTTTGCAAGATTTGCTGATGATTTGGCAGATGAGGGGGAATACACTTCGCAAGAAAGAATTACCTCGTTAGAAAAATT
Organism: Ignavibacteria bacterium; assembly: GCA_030684555.1. Taxonomy (GTDB): domain Bacteria; phylum Bacteroidota; class Ignavibacteria; order Ignavibacteriales; family Ignavibacteriaceae; genus JAGUXE01. The sequence goes on along the minus strand of JAUXVN010000013.1, from coordinate 91,429 downwards.
TGAACTAAGATTTCTTGATACGATTAATCAAAAATTTGAAGCTGATTACGATGCTGCACTTTACAGCACAATATCAACTCATAGGCTTGATATAAAATTATTTCTTGATTTAATTTCTGCATTTATTCAAGATATAAAGGTTACACGTTATCAAACCCATGAAGAAGTCCTCGAATATTGCAGCCGTTCAGCAAATCCGGTTGGAAGATTATTATTACAGCTATTTAATGTCAGAGAAGAAGAAGCAAATATTTATTCTGATAATATTTGTACAGCTCTTCAATTGACGAATTTTTATCAAGATATAACAATTGATTATCAAAAAGGAAGAATTTATATTCCAATCGGGGAATTAGACAAATTTAATGTGACCGAAAGTGATATTCAGAATTCAGTCATTAATATTAATTTTCAAAAACTTTTAAAGTTTCAGATAGAGCGAGTTCAAGAATATTTCGATATCGGTTATAAATTGATTCCATACCTTTCAGGGCTGTTCAAGTATGAAATTCTCCTTACTATTAAAGGGGGAGAAACAATACTTGAAAAAATTAAGAAAAATAATTACGATGTTTTTAATAAACGTCCAGTAATTTCAAAGAAAGATTTTATCACCATTTTAATAACTGTTTTAACAAATGAAATCCGATTCGGCAAAAGAAATATCGAAAAAAAGTAAAAGCAGTTTTTATTATGCTTTTAGTCTTCTTCCTGCCCCCAAAAGGGATGCAATGAATACTGTCTATGCATTCTGCAGAAAGACGGATGATATTGTTGATGAAGGAATGGATTCTACTGACCAAAAGTACCAGCAGCTTGTTAAATGGAGAATAGAATTTGAGCGTGCATTTAATAATGAGTCAGAATTTCCTTTATTGAATAAAACCGCTTCAACAATAAGTCAGTTTAAAATTCCGATTGATTACTTTTTTGATTTGATAAAAGGAATGGAGATGGACCTCCATAAAAATCGTTACGAAACATTTGAAGAATTAAAAACTTATTGCTATCGTGCAGCATCTACAGTTGGATTAATGTGCATTGAAATATTCGGGTATAAACATAGTTCTGCAAAACTTTTTGCCGAGAATTTAGGAATTGCTCTCCAATTGACAAATATTATTCGTGATGTTGCGAAGGATGCAAAAAATAATCGAATATATCTTCCGCAAGAAGATTTACGAAAATTTCACTACTCAGAGGAGGATCTTCTTTCATCAAAATATAATCTGCATTTTATAAATTTGATGGAATTCCAGGCTAATCGAGCAAAGTTCTACTTTGATTCCGCAACTGAAATGTTAAACCTTGATGATAAAGCTTCAATGTTTGCAGCAAGAGCGATGCAGCATATATATTATCGTATTCTTGAGCGGATCATTCAAGCCAAATATGATGTTTTCAATAAAGATATTTCAATATCAAAAATTGAGAAGGTCGGAATATCGCTCGGTGTTTGGGCTAAATATAATTTAGTTTATTAATGAAAAAATGCCTCATTGTCGGTGGTGGTTTTGCCGGACTCGCCGCCGCAGTTTACTTATCAAAACAAAATTTTTTAGTCGAATTAATTGAAGCCTCTCCTAAACTTGGTGGAAAAGCCTATTCTTTTTTTGATTCCAAAAGAAATTCCATTCTTGATAATGGACAACATATTCTTATGGGTTGTTATAAAGAGACTCTCAATTTCTTAAATATTATCAATTCGGAAAATAACTTGACTTTTCAAAAGAGTCTAAAAGTAAGTTACATTGATAGGAAAGGTATAAGCCACCAATTAAAAGCAGCTAAATATTTTTATCCAATTAATCTTCTAATAGCTATTCTCAAATACAGTGCGGTTTCAATTAAAGAAAGAATATCAATAATTAAATTTTGTGCGAAATTAATTTTTATTAATCCCACAAAAATGAGAGATGAAAGTGTCAGTGAATGGCTAAAAAGTGAAGGACAGAATGAGAATGTAATAAAATCATTTTGGGAAATAATAGCTGTTGGAGCTTTGAATTGTAGTTCAGATGATGCCTCCTCAAAAATATTTGCAAAGATATTGAAGCAAATGTTTTTCACAGGAAATTTCTCATCAACAATTATTATTCCCTCTACCGATCTTAGCAAGATGTATTGTGAAAATGCTCTCAAGTATATAACAGATTTTGGAGGAAATATTTTAACATCTGAATCAGCAAATGAAATCGTAATAAAGTCAAATAAAGTCGTTTCTGTAAAGACTAATAAAAGAGAAATTGATGATTTTGATTTTATACTTTTTGCCGTTCCATCGCACGCAATCCCTAAAATTAAAGGTTTACCCGAATCAATAATAGACATTGCTAATAAAATTAAATACTCTTCAATTTTAACTTTTCACATATGGGTAAAAGATTTTAAAATGAAAAATCCATTTATTGGATTGATAAATTCTCAGGTACATTGGGTTTTCGATCATGGAGAATACATCACAATAGTTATAAGTCATGCTGATAGTATTATTAATTATGACGAAACAACTCTTTTTAACATTGTGAAGTCGGAGTTAAAAAAATATATAAATCTAACAGATGCAAATATTATTGATTACAAAAAAATCAAAGAGAAGAGAGCTACTTTTGTTCCTTCAACAGAAATATTGTTAAAAAGACCTTCCTCAAATACTGAGATTGCAAATCTATTTCTTGCGGGGGATTGGATAAACACAGGACTTCCATCAACAATTGAAGGAGCTGTTGTAAGTGCTAAAATTGCAACAGACTCTATAATACAAACTATAAAAAGTTAGTGAGCATCAAGCCAATTATCTCCAACGCCCGTGTCAGCAATTACTGGAACATTCAATGGGAAGGCGTTTTCCATCAAGCTTTTAATCATAGGTTGAACATCAGCTAATTCTTCTTTCGGTACGTCAAATACCAACTCGTCATGAACCTGCAAAATCATTTTCGTTTTTAATTTTGATTTATTCAATTCGCTGTAAATATTTATCATAGCCACTTTTATCATGTCAGCTGCCGTTCCTTGAATCGGCATATTAATCGCTGCCCGTTCTTCAAATTGTTTAACAACAAAATTACTGCTATTTATATTTCGTAAATATCTTCTTCTGCCGGTTAGAGTTTCGGCGTAACCTTTTTCGCGCGTGGAAACAATTATGCTATCCATAAATGCCTTCACATTTTTGAAAGTCATGAAGTAATTATCAATAATTTCTTTTGCATGAGATTGGAGGATTCCCAATCTTGTTTTCAATCCGAAAGCGCCGATTCCATATAATATCCCAAAGTTTACTTCTTTAGCTTTGCGTCTCATATCTGATGTAACATCCTCAGGCGAAACACCAAAAACGAGAGCGGCTGTAGCTCTATGAATATCTTCTTTGTTAATAAAAGCCTTAGTCATTGCTTCATCATTACACATACTTGCCATAATTCTTAATTCAATTTGACTATAGTCGGCACTCAAGATTAAATGATTATTATCAGTTGCCACAAAAGCTTTTCTGATTTCTTTTCCAAGTTCGGTACGAATCGGAATATTTTGCAAGTTCGGGTTATTACTTGAAAGTCTGCCAGTCGAAGCGACCGTTTGATTATATGAAGTGTGAACTCTCCCTGTGAGTGGATGAATTAACGCCGGAAGTGCATCGGCATAAGTTGATTTTAATTTTGTGACCTGGCGATAATCAAGAATTGCATCAATAATCGGATGTTCGCCTCTCAAACTTTCAAGAGCTCGGGCATCGGTTGAAAACCCGGTCTTGGTCTTTTTACCTGTCTTCAAACCGAGTTTATCATATAAAATTTTTTGCATCTGATTAGGTGAATTTATATTAAATGTTTCCCCGGAATGACTAAAAATATTTCTCGCATATTCATCCATCATAGATTCTAGATCTTTACTTAGTGCATTCAACATTTTCTTGTCAACACGAATTCCTATTCTTTCCATATCTTCAAGTACTTCAATTAAGGGGAATTCAATATTGAACGCTACATTATGCAAATTATCTTTTTCAATTTGATTTGAAAGCATTTCATATAAGCGATAAGTTATGTCAGCATCTTCACATGAATAGTCCGAGAGCGAGTTTACATTTGCTTCGAAAATAATTTCAGGATTCTTTTTTAATCCGATTAAATCGGTCAATGGAATTGGTTTGTAGTTTAAGTATTTTTCAGAAAGGTCATCCATTCCATGGCGTTGATCCGGGTCGATAACATAACTTGCAACCATTGTATCGAAATAAAAATTCTTTACTTCAATACCGATGCTTCTAAGTACTGAAATATCAAACTTTCCGTTTTGGCAAACTTTCTTAATATTTTCATTTTCAAAAACAGGTTTGAAAATCTGAATAAAATCGTTTATCGGTAACCTGTCGGAAACTTCTTTTGTAAAAAAATCTTTCTTAGTTTTTTGTGGATTAATCGCAATGAAATAAGCTTCACCAGATTTAACAGCAAATGATGCACCTGCAAGATTAAGAGTAAAATGATCAAGCGAATCAGTTTCAGTGTCAAATACAAACAAGTCGGAAGATAAAAGTTTTGAAGCAAGTATTTTTGCTGATTCAGTTTCAACAATCAGTGAGTAGTTAACCTTTGAATTATCAAATTTACTCAACTCCTCTGAAATTAAAGGCTGAACAGGTTCTGTTTCACTTGTCCTTAGTGCATTCTGAACCCGATTGAAAAGGGATTTGAATTCCAATTCAGTAAAAATATTTTGTAATAAATCAAAATTGGGTTTTACCCTTTTTGTGGATGGAATATCAATTTCAAGTGGAACACTTTTGAGGATTGTCGCCAACTCCTTTGAAAGGAATGCATCATTACGCGAAATTTCCAATTTTGTTTTTGTCGATTTAGAATCAATTTCTTCTATGTGTTCATAAATGTTTTCAATCGTTCCATACTTTTGAATTAGTGGCAAGGCAGATTTTGGTCCAATTCCTTTTACTCCGGGAATTGCATCTGATGAATCACCAATAAGGGCTAAATAGTCAATCATTGAAGGTGGGTCAAAACCAAAATCTTGTAAAACTTTTTCTTTGTCTATTAGGTTCAACTCATCACCGCTTTTACCGGGCTTGATTAACCTCACGTTATCTGTGATTAATTGAATATAATCTTTATCCGGTGTTATCATCAATGTTTCAATATCTAAGTTATCAGCAATTACAGATGCAGTTCCTATAATATCATCAGCTTCGTAACCGGGGAGCATGTAAAGTGGAATATTGAAAGCTGCAATAATTTCATAAATTCTTTTTATTTGCGGAATCATATCGTCCGGCATTTCTGCTCGATTGGATTTATACTTATCGTAACGTTCATGCCTGAATGTTTTTTCTTTTGAATCTGAAGCGACTGCAATGTAGTCCGGTTTAATATCTTCAATTATTTTTATTAGCTGTGTGATGAAGCCATAGACTGCAGAAGTTGGTTCACCATTTTTGGTGATTAAAGGTCTGGAGGAAAAGGCAAAATAAGCTTTGTAAGCCAATGCCATTGCATCAATTAGTACTAATTTTTTCTTTTGCATAAATATTCTTTTGTGGATTAATTGTGTGCAAATTAAAGATATGAGGTTTAATATCAAAGATAGTAGTGAATTGAGGAAGATATGAATAATTGTTATGATAATTCAGTTTCTTTCTCCGTTTTATGTTTGTTTAAGTAAACTTGATTTATTAATTTTTGCAAGAGACTTCAATTATCATTAACCGAATAAATTGATGAAAATAAAACTACCGAAACTTCACAACCAAATATTGATAGCACTTATTGCAGGAACTCTATTTGGTTCTTTTTTCCATGTAAACCCAAATCTGTTAATAATTAATTCAAAAGTTGATAACACCACGCAATCTTTAGAATTTAAAAATTGGGAATCAATAATCTTAATTTCAGAATCTGAAACTTCAATCGATTCTTTTTCTTATTCAAAAAACAGTCAACTTGAAATTATTGCTCAATCCAAAAAGATATTAAAAGAGAAAAGCAAACTAAAAATTGTATCTATTAATGGAATGATTGATGATATTTCTTATCCTGAGAAGCAAATATCATTTGTCACTAAAATTTCAAAAGAAAAAACAATTGCCACAAGCATTAAGTGGATAGGTGACATTTTTATCCGCTTGCTAAATATGATTGCAATTCCGTTAGTTCTTGCATCACTCATTGTGGGAGCAGCAAGTCTCGGAGATATTAAAAAATTTGCAAGAATTGGGGGTAAAACAATACTCTTTTACATCTCGACTACCGCATTTGCCATAGCTATCGGTTTATTGCTTGCAAATATTGTTCAACCTGGGAATAGAATGCCAGTAGATACAAAAGACCGTTTAATGTCTGTTTATCAAGAAGATATGCAGGATAAAGTTGACACTCAATTTGACTTTGATATTACCAAAGAAATAGTAAATATTATTCCGAAAAATCCGTTTGATGCAATGGCAAATAGTAACATGCTTCAGATTGTCTTTTTCGCAGTTGCTGTCGGAATAGTCCTCACTGTAATTAATCGACAAAAAGCTGAACCCGTAATAAATTTTTTCGAGGGATTGAGCGAGGTAATGATAAAACTTGTTGATTATGTAATGATAATCGCTCCGATTGGAGTTTTTGCATTAATTGCCGCTACTATTGGTGAGTTCGGTTTTGAAATTCTCGGAACATTGATCTGGTATTCATTTGCTGTTGTTGCAGGACTAATATTACATACAGTTGGGGTTTACGGTATTATAATTAAATTCTTTGTGAAAGTTAGTCCTTTGAAATTTTTTAAAGGAATTAGAAGAGCTCAAACAATTGGTTTCAGCACAAGTTCAAGTGCAGCAACTTTACCGGTTACAATGGAGGTTTGTCAGGAAAATCTTGGAATTTCTAAATCAGTTTCAAGTTTTGTACTTCCGCTTGGTGCAACAATCAACATGGACGGAACAGCGTTATATCAAGGTGTTGCGGCTGTTTTTATCGCTCAAGTTTTTGGGTTTGAATTAAATTTAATGCAGCAACTTACAATTGTTTTTACTGCCGTGTTGGCTTCAATTGGAACTGCTCCTGTCCCGGGAGTTGGAATAATCATGTTAATAATAATACTTCGCTCAGTCGGAATTCCACAAGAAGGAATCGCACTTATTTTAGGAGTTGATAGAATTTTGGACATGTGCAGAACTGTAGTTAATGTTACGGGTGATACAGTTGCGGCAGCGGTTATTGCAACTTCCGAAAAAGAGAAATTAGAGATAAAAGCTTCTTCGATTTAAATCAACTTATATTAGTTTTGAGTAATAATAACTTCTATTAACTGGAGATTTGTATGACAGAAAAAAAAGATAGGGAACAATGGGGTAGTCGTATCGGACTGATTCTTGCTGTTGCTGGAAATGCAGTTGGTCTTGGAAATTTTCTACGGTTTCCTGTTCAAGCTGCGCAAAACGGTGGTGGTGCATTTATGATTCCTTATTTTATTTTTTTTCTAATCCTCGGGATTCCACTTATGTGGATTGAATGGGGAATTGGGAGACACGGTGGAAAATTTGGACATGGAAGCGCACCCGGAATGTTTGAAAGATTATGGAAAAATCCAGCGGCTAAATATTTGGGAACTCTCGGATTATTCATCTCTTTAGTGATAATGATTTATTATACTTACATTGAATCATGGACACTTGGGTTTAGTTTTTTTTCAATTACGAAAATGTATTTTGGAGAAAACACTTTTGACTCAATGAGAGATTTTCTTTATAGTTACCAAGGCAGATCTGTAGGTGACTTTTCTTCAATTTTGACTTCATACGTTTTTTTACTGATTACATTTTCAATAAACTTTTGGGTATTGTACAAAGGGATTTCAAAAGGGATTGAGAAACTTGCAAAAATTGCAATGCCCTTACTTTTTATTTTTGCAACAATATTAGCAATAAGAGTATTAACCCTTGGTACACCGGATCCAAGTCAACCTGATAATTCTGTATTAAATGGATTCGCATTTATATGGAATCCAAATTTTTCACTTCTATCGAATCCCTCTGTTTGGTTGGCAGCAGCCGGACAAATATTTTTTACTTTATCTGTTGGGATGGGAACAATACATGCATACGCAAGTTATCTCAAACCCAAAGATGACATTGCATTATCAGCATTAACAACATCAGCGACCAATGAATTTGCCGAAGTAGTTTTAGGTGGATCAATCGCTATCCCTGCGGCAGTAGCTTTTTTTGGTGTTGCGGTAACAACACAGATTGCAATGGGGGGAGCATTTGATTTGGGTTTTGTCTCAATGCCTTTGATATTCAGGCAAATTCCTTTTGGTGAATTCTTCGGGTTTATTTGGTTTTTACTTTTATTTTTTGCGGGAATTACTTCCTCGGTCGCAATGGGACAACCTGTCATTGCATTTCTTGAAGACGAATTAGGGATGTCAAGAAAAAAAGCTGTAGCATTATTAGCTGTGGTTGTATTTGTTGCAGTCCAATTTGTAGTTTTCTTTTTGAAATACGGGTTCCTTGATGAAATGGATTATTGGGCAGGTACATTCGGATTGGTTGTTTTTGCATTTATAGAAACTGTTTTATTTATGTGGGTTTTTGATAGTGAAAAAGCCTGGGAAGAAATGAATTCAGGTGGTGATATAAAAATTCCGCGTATCTTCTATTATATAATGAAATATGTAACTCCACTTGTTTTAATTACCGTTATGGGTTGGTGGTTTGTGAATGATGCTATTCCAACATTACTCCTCACTAAGGCTAAACCTGAAAACATCCCCTACATCTGGGGGGCAAGAGGATTGATGGTCTTAATTTGTATTGGATTATTCTTTCTTGTAAAAACTGCTTGGAAGAGGAAAGAAGTCGAACAGATTATTTAAGGTTTATTTGATTTCGATAAAAAAAAGAGACGGATTTATTCGTCTCTTTTTTTTTGTGAAAATGAATTATTTTTTTAGTTATGTCCTTGAAGTCTATTCAATTCATCTCTCAATTTGGCTGCTCGCTCATATTCTTCAGCTTCAATAGCTTCTCTTAACTGATTTTGTAGAACAGCTAATTTAGCTTCACGAGTTTTTAATGGCTCCGGATTTTTCTGTGGTTCATTCTCCAAAGTATCATCAATTGGTTCTTGTTCATTGATAGGTGTAAAACCTGCCTGATCAAGAATTGATTCAGCCACATATATAGGAACTTGAGCACGCAGAGCAACAGCAATAGCATCACTAGGGCGAGAATCAACTTCATTTGTTAAAGTTGAAATATCTAATACTATTTTTGCATGATAAGTGTTATCAATTAAATCTGTAATTTCAACATGTAAAATTGTTGCTCCCAGGTTTTCAATCAAGTTTTTTATAAGATCATGTGTGAGGGGACGAGGCGGCTTCATTCCTTCAAGTTCCATTGCAATTGCCTGCGCTTCAAATGCTCCGATGAGAATAGGAATACGCCGCTGTCCAAAAACTTCTTTTAACAGAAGTGCATGTACGCCGCCTGCAGATGGATTTGCCGAAAGCCCTAATATTTCGCATTCAACTTTTTGCAATTGAGAAACTCCTTATGCTTTTACTTTTTTAATTTCTTCGGTCAATACAGGAAGAATCTCAAAGAGATCTCCAGCAATTCCATAATCAGCTACCGAAAAAATGGGTGCATCTTTATCTTTATTAATAGCAACAATATACTTTGATGACGACATTCCTGCTAAATGTTGGATAGCTCCTGAAATACCGCATGCAATATAAAGAGTTGGTGTAACAGTTTTTCCGGTTTGCCCAACTTGTTCTCTATGAGGTCTCCAACCTGCATCAACAACAGCTCGTGAAGCCCCAACGGCAGCGTTCAAGGATTTTGCGAGATTCTCTATAAGACCAAAATGTTCGGGTCCTTTTAATCCTCTTCCACCAGATACAATTATGTCTGCTTCAGCTACATCAAGTTTACCCTCTGATTTTTTTAACTCAACTACTCTGTTTGAAAGGTCAGGATCGGTGACTTCTATAGTTGAAATCTCAATTTCAGGGACTTCATTTTCTATTGCTTTAAAGACATTAGGGCGTAGTGAAACAACTTTTATATTTGTAGTAATCGAAACTGATTCAAGTGCTTTACCTGCATAAATTGGTCGTGTAATTGTTAAATCTCCATTCTCAATTTCAAGCGAAACAGCATCAACAACTAAGCCTGCATTCAGAGCTACTGAAACAAGCGGGGCAAGGTCTTTCCCCAAAGCTGTATTTGACATAATCAAATAATTTGCATTAACGCTCTTTACAGCATCGGCAATTATTTTTGCATAAGCTGACGATGAATAATTTTGAAGTTCGCTGTTTTTATAGAATGTAACTTTATTTAAGCCATATTTTTTTAATGAATCACTGTTGTTTATAGAGTCACCGATAACTAATGCATTGACTTCTGCTCCTAACAATGGTGCTATTTCAATTGCTTTTGACACCGCTTCGAATGATCCTTTTTTGATAAATCCTTCGCGTTGTTCAAGATAGACTAAAATTATATTTGACATATTTTCTCCTTAAATTACTTTTGCTTCTTCTTTTAATAATCTGACTAATTCAGGAACTGCTGATGCGTCTGTTCCAATTATCCTTCCCGGATTTTTTGGTTGAGGACTTTTAAGAGTTACTAATTCGACTCTATTCGGATCAGCAGTAATACTCTTTTCAGCAATTACTTTTTTCTTAGCTGTCATTATTCCTTTAAGAGAAGCATAGCGGGGATCATTTAATCCTTTTTGAGTTGTTATCACAGCCGGAAGCGTTGTTTGAACCACTTCTCGTCCACCTTCAATTTCTCGTTCAGCTCTAATTTCATTCCCGTTAATATCGAAGGTAACACATACTGTAATTACAGAAAAATTTAACATCGCTGCTGTTAATGAGCCGACAATTCCGTTATCATAATCGACTGACTGTTTACCCATGAAAACTAATTCAGCACCAATATTTTTAATTTCGTCTGCGAGTGCTTTAGCAACACCAAAGGAGTCGAGATAGGAATCGTATTTAAGATGAACACCTTCATCAACACCCATTGCAAGGGCTTTTCTTATGGTCTCTTTGTTGGTATCAGGTCCAACGCTTAATACAATAACTTCTCCACCGACTTTCTCTTTGGTTTTTAGTGCTTCTTCTATTGCGAATTCATCATAAGGATTCAGAATAAAAGAAACACCTATAGGATCAATATTTCGCGCATCGTTTGCAATTTTGATTTTAGTTGCTGTATCTGGAACATGACTGACGCATACCGCAATTTTCATTTTTCCTCCGTAATTGATTATATTATTTTATGAAAAATAATCACACTTCTTATGATAATCAAAACATTTATTCTTGATTACAAATGAATGAAGCAAAATATTATCAATTTCGAGAGTTAACAACAGAGCATTATTGCCTTAAACAACTTTCCACCGATGATGTAAATGAGATATTTATTCTTCGTTCGGATAAAAGAGTCTTGGAATTTCTTGATCTTCAAAAAGCAGAATCTACTGATGACGCATTAAAGTTCATAAATAAAATATTAAATGAAAATAGTAAACTGGATTGGTTTTACTGGGGAATAACCGAGAAAGAAAATCAGAAATTAGTCGGTACAATTTGTCTTTGGAATTTCTCCGGTGATAGAGTGCAAGCCGATATAGGTTTTGCTCTCTTACCTGAATTTCAAGGAAAAGGAATTATGATAGAAATCTTACCGAAAGTGCTGGAATTTGGATTTAATGAACTTAATCTAAATTGTATCATTGGAGAAACTGCCGCTAAAAATATAAAATCAATCAAGTTGATGGAAAAGTTTGGTTTTAAATATGAAAAAGATTTGAATGAATTTACCGTTTATTCATTAGAGAAAAATCGGTATTGTAATTAAGTCTGATATTATTTTTCAGTTATAATAAGCAATTAAACCAATGTATTGCCTATGCTCCAACCACCATTTTAACTTTTATGAATTCTAATTATATCATCCTTAACTGTAATAGATAGGCTATTTTTTAGTGAAAGGATAAATTCTTTTAATCCTTCTAAAGTGGGATAATCATTTTGCCCAATAAATAATCTTGCATCATCAATTAGTATAATATGATCTATGTCCGATTTAAGTATTGACTCCAATTCTTTTTTAATAGGCGTTTCAAGGTCACCTTTTGCTGTTTCAAACCCTGAGTAGTGACCGTCTAACCAAAAAATTGCAGGTGTTTTTAGTTTAATAACAATCTCTCCCAGTGAAACTGCACTATCACCATTTATAATTTCAACACTTGGATAATATTTAAATCTTTTCCTGGCGATATTAAATAGCTGGGTGGAAAGTTCAATTGATATAATCTTTTTAAAATATTTTCGCTGAGCATAAACCATTTCCCCTCTAAACGTACCGGTCTCAACAAATGTTTCAATAGAATATTTTTGTTGAAACTCTTTAATTACTTCCTGTTTTATTATGTGAGGAGTTAATCCGGATAAACTCCATTACTCCAACCGAGAATAACGTTTTCTCTCTGCTTTTTACTATTATTTATGTATTTGATTCTTTGCCAGTTTATGAAATCTATAATTCTCTTTGGAATAAATTTTTTCATGAGTCACTTCACTAACTTAAATATTTTTGAATAATTTTTATTATCTGAAAGAACAGAACTTACGTTATAAAGATAAGAAATCTATCAAATATCAAAGCAGATATTTATTAAACTTTTCATTTCAATCTGAGAGATGCGAATTAACACGAAGAGAAAAATACGCATAAATTATTTTATTGAAAACGACTACTTATTAGACTAAATTGCATGGCATGGAAAAATATTCTTTTACCAAAATGAATGGCGCCGGGAACGATTTCGTTCTCTTTGATCTTGAAAAAAATGAGGGATTGAGTGTCACTTCCGAATTTGTCAAGAAAATTTGCAACCGACAATTTGGTGTTGGTGCTGATGGTATAATCACCATAAGGAATGATGATGGATATGATTTTGTCATGGAATATTTTAATTCTGATGGTTCTCTCGGTTCACTATGTGGAAATGGTGCAAGATGTGCAATTAAGTTTGCTTCCATTAAAGGAAAATATTTCGGTAACGAAACTAAATTTCTTTGCAATAATTTAGTTTATAAAGGTGAATTAATTAACTCTGGTAATGTTAAGTTTTTTCTAAGAAGTCCAGATAAACTAAAGTTCAACTTCAAAATTAAAGCACACGGACAGTTAATTAATGCATCATTTGTTGATACGGGTTCACCACATGTTGTAATTTTAGTGACGGATATTTTGAGAGATGTTAATAATCCAAAATCATTTTATAAATCTTTAGAAGAGTTGGACCTAATCAAAATTGGAAAGGAAGTCCGTTACTCTTCAGATTTTGCTCCCGATGGAGTTAATGTTAATTTTATCAGTATTGCAGAGGGTAAAATAAATATTCGCACTTACGAAAGGGGAGTTGAGAATGAAACTCTTGCCTGCGGCACCGGTTCAGTTGCATCTGCAATAGTCGCAAATAGTTTGTTTGGCATTGAATCACCTATTACAATTGAAACTGTGACAGGTAAAACTCTGAGAGTTGAATTTTTAGTTGATAATAATGAATATAGTAATGTTTCGTTAACAGGTCCTGCTGAAATAAATTTCACAGGTTTAATTGATTTTAATTTATAATAAAAAATAGTTGGAGATAAAATGGGTAAAGTGATCTTTTCGGTTCAATATGAAATTGATGCTTCTAATAGGGAAGAATATTTTAATGCGATTAAGGAGTTGCGTACTTTTTTAAAAGCCGATGGTTTAGTAAGTTATACAGTTTACGAAGTAAAAGGTAAAGCAAATCATTTTGAAGAAGTTTACGTCTTCAACTCAAAAGAAGCTTATGATAATTATGATGACGGTGAGAACGAACGCATGTCAATTTTAATATCAAAAATTGAAGATTTAAAAGTTTCGGGTACAACTAAATATAACACTTTATATGAATTAGTTTTTGAGTAACACATTTCAAGGGAGCATATTTATTATGATTAATAGATATGCTCTCTCCTTTTTGTATATATCATTTCTTGCTTGTAATTTCATACCACTAATTTTTATCATAACTGTCAATTATAAGATCTATGAATAAAACTCTTCATCGTATTTATATCGGAATATTTTTTGCCGTAGGGATAACCTCACTATTTCTTCTGATTTATCATGGAGTTGATTACTATTCACTTCAATTGGAAGAGCGTCCGTTTGATATTAAACATGATTTGCTAAAGCCAAGTGGTTATATCGGTCACGGGTTAGGAATAATCGGTACTCTGATGATGATCATTGGAGTTTCTGTTTATATGATTCGTAAAAGAATGCGTGTTTTGTTTTCATTCGGCTATTTAAAGAATTGGTTAGAGTTCCATATGTTTTTGTGCAGTGTTGGACCATTGCTTGTATTGTTTCATACGGCATTTAAATTTGGCGGAATAGTCTCAATAAGTTTTTGGAGTATGGTTGCAGTAGTTTTGAGTGGTGTGATCGGTAGATTTATTTACATTCAGATTCCTCGAACCATTCAAGGAAAAGAGATTGACTTAGAAGAACTTCAAAATCAATTAGAACAAAGTTTTACATCAAGCATAAATCTAAATAATGATATTAGGTCTAAAGTAGATTCATATTTATCAGGGGAAAGATATCGGAATATTACGGCGGTAAACAGTTTAATATTCATAGTTAGAGATATGTTTCAGATTCGGAAATTATTAAGGTCGATAAAATCTATACTGAAAACAGAAAAAGGACTTAGTAAAATTGAAGTTGTTGAAACTATAAACAGATTAAAAGAAAGATTAATAATGTCCAGAAGAATTCAGCACTTAAAATTGATGCATCGGCTTTTTAGATATTGGCATATATTCCATCTGCCTTTTGCAATTACGATGTTCGTTATTATGTTAATCCACGTTGGAGTAACGATTCTTTTTGGATATAAATGGATTTTTTAAGGAGTTAATTATGAATTTTAAATTTTCAACAAAAATATTTTATCCGGCATTTTTTTTAATTCTGGTTGTTGGTGTCATTCTTGTAACTCAATTTGAAAAGGAGAAAACATCAACTCCACTCAGTTCGATTGAGGAGAAACAAATGCCGATGGACGATGTACATAAAAACCTGGGGAATGCCGAAACTCCAACAAGGGCGAATGTAAATGAGAATTTTCGCAAACAATTAGCGGATCTAAAATTAAAAGTTGAATCAAATCCAAAAGATACTTTGTCTATGCGCCAATATGCTGACCTTCTAAATGAAGGTCATAAACCGCTTGAAGCTATTCAGTATTACGACCAAATATTGAAAATTAATTCCAAAAGAAAAGATGTTCTATTCAACTTATCAATAATATACTTCAATAATCAAGACTTAATCAAAGCTGAAGAATTCACGAATCGAATTTTATCTTTTGATAAAAATGATGAACAAGCTGAATACAATCTTGGTGCAATTTTCGCCGCTAAAGGTGATAAAGATAAAGCAAAAAAAATCTGGCAGGAAATAATTAAAAAATATCCCGAAACACCTACCGCACAATTAGCTTCAACCTCAATAGATCGTTTATAGTTTATGGAAGTTTTAATTGAAAATATTGCAGCATACGTCATAACAGCTATAGTAGTTATCGTCATTTTTTGGAGATACCTCAAAAAGACAGCAAAGCGCACTTCCATTACAGAGCAGAAAATAATGAAGGCGAAAGAAGGTGGATTTTATGAACCCGTATCTCTTCATCCTGTTGTTGATATAAATTCTTGTATCGGAAGCGGTGCATGTATTGAAGCATGTCCGGAAAAAGATATACTTGGATGGAGAAACGGTAAAGCCGCAGTAATAAATGCTTCAAGATGTGTTGGACATGGTGCATGTTTTCATGCTTGCCCTGTTCAAGCAATAACTTTATGTATTGGAACCGAGAAACGCGGAGTTGAACTTCCACATGTAAGTTCTGAATTTGAAACTAGTGTTCCGCTCATTTTTATTGCAGGTGAAATTGGTGGGATGGGTTTGATTAAGAATGCCGTTGAACAGGGAAAGCAAGCAGTTAATTATATTGTCAAAAAGCTACCGAAAAAATCAAATGCAGAAAATGATTTGATTATCGTCGGTGCGGGTCCAGCCGGAATTTCTGCTGCTCTAAATGCAAAGAAGCACAATTTGAAATTTCAAATTATCGAACAGGAGAGTCTTGGTGGAACAGTCTCCAATTTTCCACGGGATAAAATTGTTATGACTTCACCAATGGAACTCCCGCTTTGGGGTAAAATTAAATTAACCGAAACTTCAAAAGCGGAACTTATCTCTATATGGAAATCAGTTCTCGAAAAAAATATTATTAGCATTAATGAGTTAGAAAAAGTAACTGCAATTGAAAAAGAAAAGGATGTTTTTACTCTCTTTACAGATAAAAAAAACTATACGGCTTCTTCAATCCTCTTAGCGATCGGCAGAAGAGGCTCACCGCGCAAACTTGGTGTTAAAGGAGAGGAAAAGGAAAATGTTTATTATCGTTTGTTGGAACCTGAATTAATAAACAAGAAGAAAATATTGGTTGTTGGCGGTGGTGATTCTGCAATTGAATCGGCATTATTGCTTGCAGAAAATTCTAATGATGTAACTCTTTCTTATAGAGCTGCTAATTTTGCACGAATAAAACCTAAAAACAATGAACGTATTCTTCATGCAGGAAAACAGGGTTTAGTCAATATTTTATTTAACACAAACGTTATTGAGATTGAAGATGATTTAGTTCTGTTAGAAAATTCAGTAACAAAAGAGTCTATTAAACTGACGAATGATCTGGTCTATATTTTTGCCGGAGGTGAACTACCCACCCAGTTTCTTGAGAAAACCGGAATTACTATTACTAAAAAATTTGGAGAGGCATTGTTGTCTCATCGAAAATGATAAATATTATTAGAATTATTTTTTTGATCCTACTTATTTCTTCTTTTGAAATTTACAGTCAAATTTCTCCGGGCGATTTATCAAAAGCACACGCAAAGCTTGAAGGATTGAGCAATTGTACCAATTGTCATCAGCTTGGTGAAAAAGTTGAAAAATCTAAATGCCTTAATTGTCATGTTGAACTTAAAAATTTGATTAATAAAGGAAGAGGTTATCATTCTTCAAATGAGATTAAGAATAAGGAATGCTGGGATTGTCATAGTGAGCACCATGGTAGAAATTTCAAGATAATTCGGTTCGATAAAAACAATTACGATCATATTAAAACCGGTTACGAGCTGAAAGGAAAACACAAAGAAACAGACTGCGAAAAATGTCATACATCAAAAAATATTTCTGATTCAAAACTAAAAAAAAGAAAATTTACTTTTTTAGGATTAGAGCAAAACTGTCTTTCATGTCATGTTGATTATCATCAAAAAACTTTGGGGAGTGATTGTTCTTCATGTCATGGGTTTAATTCCTTCAAACCAGCAGTTAATTTTGATCACACAAAATCTAAATTTAACTTGACCGGGAAGCATAAAGATACTGAATGTATAAAATGCCATACAAAGGAGAAAAAAAACGGAAAAGATTTTCAGACTTTTAAAGGTATAAACTTTTCGAGTTGTCTTTCTTGTCATAA
Organism: Ignavibacteria bacterium; assembly: GCA_030684555.1. GTDB lineage: Bacteria > Bacteroidota > Ignavibacteria > Ignavibacteriales > Ignavibacteriaceae > JAGUXE01. The sequence goes on along the minus strand of JAUXVN010000013.1, from coordinate 73,781 downwards.
AGATGTTCACAACGGAAAATTTGGGAATGATTGCACCAAATGTCATAATACCAATAGTTTTCATGACATCAATAAATCATCCTTTGATCATAACAAAACAATCTTTCCGCTTCTTGGTAAACATATCCAGGTTGAATGTTCAACGTGTCATAAAACTAATTTAACCGCAAAGTTGAAACACCAAAATTGTTCAGATTGTCATTCAGATTATCACAAAACTGAATTTGCAAATCATAAAAATAAAGGGGAATGTTCGGTATGCCATACAGTGGAAGGATTTACACCCTCGTTATTCACTTTAGAAGAACATCAAAAAACGAAATTTCCACTGACCGGAAAACATTTAGCTCTTCCATGTAGTAATTGTCATCTGAAGAATGAGATTTGGACTTTTGATAAACAAGGAAATAATTGTATCGATTGTCATGAAAATATTCACAAAACAGAGTTGAAAGAAAAATATTTAATTAACAACAATTGTGCGCTGTGTCATGGCGTAGAAGGTTGGAATATTGTAACTTTTGAACACAAATTGACAGGATTTGCATTATTAGGAAAACATGCAGCAAAAAACTGTATTGACTGCCATGTAAAACAGGATTATGACGGCAAAAAAATAGTCTTCGAATCAGTTGATAAAAAATGTGAAGGCTGCCATAAAGACATTCACATTGGACAATTTTCTGAAAATGGTGTTACTGTTTGTGAAAAATGTCATACGTTCGATAATTGGAAACCGGAAAAATTTAATCACGATAAAACAAGGTTTAATTTGAGTGGTGCTCACAGTAAACTTGAATGTAATAGTTGTCATAAACCTGCTGAAAAAAATGGAATAATATTTATTAATTACAAATTAGCTGATTTTAAATGCGCATTTTGCCATACATCATATTAGTTTTTTCTTTTATTGGAATTGTTTTTCCACAATCTCCACATGGGAGTAGTTTTAAATTAGATTGTTCTGAGTGTCATTCAGAAAAAGAATGGACTCCCATATCTGCAAATATAAAATTTCAACATAACACAACCGTTTTTGAATTAACCGGACAACATAAAACTTTAAATTGTATATCATGCCACGAAACTTTAGTTTTTTCAAACGGTGAGCGGAGTTGTTTGAGTTGTCATAAAGATATTCATCAGAATAGTGTAAGTAAAGATTGCGCAGATTGTCATAACACAGCAAGTTGGAATATTTCAAACATAACAGAAATGCATCAGAGAAGCAGGTTCCCGTTAGTAGGGAGTCACCTCGCTGCAGATTGTAGTCAGTGTCATTTAAGTTATTCTAATAGAGTATTCGAACCATTAAATGTTGACTGTTATAATTGTCACAAAACTGATTATGCTAATACAGTAAATCCAAACCACAAAACAGTAGGTCTTAGCACAGATTGTAAATTATGTCATTCGATTAATCAAGTAGCCTGGACTAATTCAAGTTTTGTTCATGATATTTTCCCGTTGATTGGTGGACATAAAATTAATGATTGTTTTTTATGTCATTCTCAGTCCAGTTTTATTGGACTTTCTAAAGATTGTTATGAATGTCATAAAAGCGATTATGTGAGTGCTGCAAATCCAGAACATCTAACTGCTAATTTTGAGAAGGATTGTAAAGCATGTCATTCAATAAATTCATGGGTACCTGCCACTTTTGATCATAACATAACACGATTTCCCTTAACCGGAAAACATACTTCAGCGAGTTGCCAATCGTGTCATTCAGGAGGATATTCCGGAACTGCAATTGATTGTTATTCGTGTCACCGTTCTGATTATGAAAATCCTTTAAACGATCCAAATCATATTACAGCAAATTTTTCACAGGATTGTAAATCATGTCATTCAACAAATGGCTGGGAACCGGCGACTTTCGATCATAATACAACTCAGTTTCCATTAACCGGCAAACACACAACTGTTAGTTGCCAATCATGTCATTCGAGCGGTTATTCAGGTACCGCACTTGATTGTTATACATGCCATAGGTCGGATTATGAACGAACAACAAACAATCCGAATCACATTGCTTCAAATTTTCCTACCGAATGTTTATCATGTCATACAACTAATGGCTGGACACCATCAACCTTTAATCACGACGGTTTATATTTTCCGATATACTCAGGCAAACATCGAAACGAATGGACAAACTGCACCGATTGCCATAGAACCCCAAATGACTTTACTACATTCTCGTGTATTGATTGTCATGAGCATCGGAAGACTAAAATGGATAGTGAACATAACGGTGTGAGTGGATATTCATATAACAGCAATGCATGTCTCACCTGCCATCCCAATGGAAGGGAAGATAGACCAATTCATTTAAAGAGATTAGGATTAGATTGAGAAGGATTAAATTAATTTTATTCATTTTTTTACCAATAATTATGTTCAGTCAAACGAACATAGAGAAAATTGCTGGTAGAGTTACTTTTATTAGCATTCAAAAAATTTATGTTGGTTATGAATCTACTATTGGAATAAATATTGGGGACACACTTTTTACCGAAGTGAATAAAAAATTGTTACCTGTAGTTAGAGTAGTGCAAACCTCAAGCAAATCTGTATCGGGAGAATATATATCAGATATTAAATTGGTGATGAACCAGACCGTGATTGCTTTAGTAAAAAACAAAGTTGAAGTGATTGAGAAAATTTTACCAGATTCATCATCGATAGATTCTATAAATGCAGCGAAGATGAAATTCAATTCTCAAATTATCAAATCGGAAAAAAGGATTACTACTCAATCAAGAGGAAGATTCTCGCTGCAATCTTATACAGGACTTAATAATGAATTCAGTAATTATTCATTTCAAAGATGGCGTTACTCTTTCTCATATTATTCAGATGCACTAATGGATAAAAAATTAATATTCAATAATTACATGACTTATTCCTACAAAAATAGTGATCCGGATAAGTTCCGGTTAAGCAGTAACAAACATCTTAGGATTTATGACCTTTCATTAAAATATCTCATCAATGAAAAATCATCGGTTACAGTTGGTAGATTTATAGATAATGCTGTTTCAAATATAGGCGCAGTTGATGGAGCACTTTACAAGCATAAATTCTCTTTTTTTGAAGGGGGAATAATTGCAGGAAGACGCCCGAATTGGGATAACAATAGTACAACTAACATTCTTCCGCAATTCGGTTTTTTTCTAAGTAGAAATGATTCTATTAATAAAAGTTTTACCTCAAACTCATTTGCACTTTTTCAACAGATGTATAAAACTTCCATCGATAGAAGATTTATCTATTTTCAACATTACAATGATTTCATTCCATTAACACAAATTAATTTTTCATCGGAAGTGGATTTCTTCTCAATGAATAAGGGAATTCGCAAAAGTGAGTTATCCTTAACCAGTTTTTATTTCAGTGCAAGAATTTCAGCTTCGAAAATGTTAACATTTAATGCTTCCTACGATGCAAGAAAGAACGTTGTTTACCTTGAATCTTTCAAAAGTTTTATTGACAGTCTTTACGAGAACGAAACCAGACAAGGCTTGAGAGTTGGCGCAACGGTTCGTCCTGTGAGGGATGTTTATATTGGGTTAAATTTCGGTCATAGATTTATGGGAGGAGATACAAAATCTTCTTCGAACTATAATGGATACGTTACATGGTCTCAAGTTCCATACCTTCTGGGAAGTGCTTCATTAAATTTTTCAAGACTTCTAAATAGTTTTTCTAATGGTAATATAATTTCAGCACGATTTAGTAAACCTTTTTTTGAAGGTCGATTAACAACGTCTATATATGCAAGTAATACTGCATGGACATTATCCCAAAACAATATTTCGATATCTCAAAATTTGTTTGGTTTTGATATAACGCAGCAACTCTTTGGAAAGTCGTTCCTCTCATTAAATGCAGAGATGATAAATTCGGAGAGAAATATTAATTATAGATTTTTTATAGAAATAAATACTAGATTTTAATTGTTAAGATTAGTGTAAGATGATGAATTGTCTATTTATTAAAAATGAATTGAGGAATTTTTCATAATAGAGGTTTTATTATATTTTTACTCTTGAAATTTAATAATGTAGTTTCAGTGTGAACATTTCCTATTGTTATTTTAAAAGATTAAAGTCGATTGGGTTATAATGCGTATTTTTTTGGTTTTCGTGTTATTTGTAATCTTAGGATTTGGTATTTATGCCCAATCACCACACGGCAGTAACTTCAATCTAGAATGTTCCGATTGTCATTCTGAATTACAATGGATCCCACTTTCAGAAACAATTAAGTTTAATCATAGTTCGACTGGATTTGAATTAACCGGACAACATAAAACGGTAGGTTGTAATTCATGTCATGAAACATTGGTATTCAACAAAGCTGAACAAAATTGTTTAAGTTGTCATAAAGATATTCATCAAAATAGTGTCAGCAAAGAATGTGCTACTTGCCATAACACATCAACATGGATTATTCCGAACATAACAGAATTGCACCAGCGGGGAAGATTTCCTTTGTTGGGAAGTCACTTGTCGGCTGATTGTAGTCAATGTCATTCGGGTTATGCTGATAGAATCTTTGAGCCGAAAGGAATTGAATGTTATGATTGCCACAAAACTGATTTTGAAAAAACAGTAGATCCCAATCATATAAGTGCCGGATTTTCAATCGATTGTTCAGATTGTCATTCCATAAGTAGATTACAATGGGCTGAGGGAAAATTTGTTCACGATTTTTTCCCTTTAACCGATGGGCATCAAATAAATGAATGTTCTGCATGCCACTCTTCCAACTCTTTTACCGGTTTAAATCAGGATTGTTATGGATGTCATCAACAAGATTTCCAGAACCCTAATACTGTTCCCAATCATATTACTGCAAATTTTTCGCAGGAATGTAAAACATGTCACACAACTAATGGTTGGCAGCCTGCCCAGTTTGACCATGGTGTAACCGCATTTCCATTGACCGGAAAACATACTACGGTAAATTGTGCATCATGCCATTCAAGCGGATATACAGGGACATCACAAGATTGTTATTCATGTCATCAGAATGATTTTCAAAATCCTAATAATGATCCTAATCATATAACTGCAAATTTTTCACATGAATGTAAAACATGTCATACAACGAATGGTTGGTTGCCAACACAGTTTGATCACGGTATAACCGCATTTCCATTAACCGGAAAACATAGTACAGTAAATTGTGCATCATGCCATTCAAGTGGATATACAGGGACATCACAAGATTGTTATTCATGTCATCAACAAGATTTTCAAAATCCTAATAATGATCCTAATCATATAATTGCAAATTTTTCACAAGAATGTAAAACATGTCATACAACAGTTGGTTGGCAGCCGACACAGTTTGACCATGGTACAACCGCATTTCCATTAACCGGAAAGCATACTGCAGTAAGTTGTGAATCATGCCATTCAAGTGGATATACAGGGACATCACAAGATTGTTATTCATGTCATCAGAATGATTTTCAAAATCCTAATAATGATCCTAATCATATAACTGCAAATTTTTCACATGAATGTAAAACATGTCATACAACTGCTGGTTGGCAGCCGGCACAGTTTGATCATGGAGTAACTGCATTCCCGTTGACCGGAAAACATACCACGACAAGCTGTGAATCATGCCATTCAAATGGATATACAGGGACATCACAAGTTTGTTATTCCTGTCATCAAGAAGATTTTCAAAATCCTAATAATGATCCTAATCATATAACTGCAAATTTTTCGCAGGAATGTAAAACATGTCATACGACTGTTGGTTGGCAGCCGGCACAGTTTGATCATGGTACAACCGCATTCCCATTAACCGGAAAACATGTTTCAGTAAGTTGTGCATCATGCCATTCAAGTGGATATACAGGCACATCACAAGACTGTTATTCATGTCATCAACAAGATTTTCAAAATCCCAATAATGATCCCAACCATATTACTGCAAATTATCCTACAGAGTGTTCAGTTTGTCATAGTACAAATGGTTGGTCTCCATCATTGTTCAACCATAATAATACTGAGTTCCCTTTGACAGGTAAGCACATTACTGTAAGTTGCCAAGCATGTCACACAAGCGGTTATGTAGGCACTCCACAAGAATGTTATTCATGTCATCAAGCAGATTTTCAAAATCCCGATAATGATCCCAATCATATGACTGCAAATTTCCCAACAGATTGTTTAGTATGTCATACTACAAATGGATGGTCACCTTCAACTTTTAACCATAATAATACAGAGTTCCCTTTGACTGGCAGGCACACGACTGTAAGCTGCCAATCGTGCCATGCTAACGGTTATGTAGGCACTCCTCAAATTTGTTATTCATGTCATCAATCTGATTTTCAGAATCCACAAAATAACCCGAATCATATAACGGCACTGTTTCCAACGGATTGTATAGTTTGTCACACTACAAATGGATGGTCCCCCTCATCGTTCAACCATGATGTATTGTATTTCCCAATTTATTCTGGAGAACATCGAAATGAATGGAACTCTTGTTCGGATTGTCATCGAACACCAAACACCTTTACAACATTTTCTTGTATTGATTGTCATGAGCATAGAAAAAGTAAAATGGACAGCGAACACAACGGTGTGAATGGTTATTCATATAATAGTATTGCTTGCCTTAATTGTCATCCGAATGGGACAAGTGACAAAATAATGAATAAAAGAGTTTTGGATTAAATAATCATTGAATTATCAAAATATCTGAGAAATAAGTAATGCTAAAGAAACAAAATTTAATTTTGCCATTATTGTTGAGTATAGTTTTAATAAGTGTCTACTTCTTTTATTTTTCACCATTCAAAGGACTTGGTTCTTTTGCTGATTATGACCGCGACAGCCATGTTCAAAAAGAAATTGTTGTAAAACTAGTTATGGAAAAAGGAATTCAAAAAATGGGAAGTGATAACGGAACCCAATTTTATGTAGAGGATAGAAACGGTACTGAAATGTTAATCCAAACAACATTGCTGGTGCCAGCTGGGATAGAAAATTCTGAATATATAACTCTGACCGGTCATATTTGCAACGGTAGTTTCGAAGTGGTTAATTTAGAAATTTAATTTTTCGACTTACTTAACAATTAAATAAATATAAGAATAGAAATAAATTATCTATTTTTTGTTTCTAACTTTTTGAGATTTTTAATGGCTATAAAATTTGTTATATCGAAAGTAATTCCTTCAGTCCTACTTTTTATTACTCTAATTATCTTAACAATATTGATCGATTATATCTTCCATCAATTTGGGTTTGTTTGGATTGGAAGATATTTAGGTTTCGTCGGTACACTTCTGATTATACTTTCATTCATTTATTCACTTCGTAAAAGAAAACTAATCAGTTCCGGTTCGCCAAAAAAACTTTTGCAAAATCACGAATTCCTTGGTTGGTTTGGTGCATTAATGATATTAGTTCATGGAGGTATTCATTTTAATGCAGTTATTCCCTGGCTTGCACTCTTCTCAATGTTAGTAGTTGTTGCGAGTGGTTTAACAGGAAAATATCTACTCAACAATGCTAAAGAGAGCTTGAAGAAAAAAAAGACTGAACTTATTGATTCAACATTATCAACTGAAGAGATGGAGAAAGAATTGTTATTCAATTCTCTTTTAGTTGATTCCATGCAGAAGTGGAGGAAAGTACACATGCCTCTTACAATGATATTTGCTGCGTTTGCCCTGCTTCACATTATAATAACTATTCTTTTGTGGAGATGGTGATGTATAGAACCGGAATGTTTTTTTCCATAACAATTCTTTTAGGTTTAGTTTCTATTTATCTATTTCCTTATTACACAGTAAATCCGGGTGTTCTTGTAAGAGGACATGATGGACTGCGTAATAATTGTTTCGCCTGTCATGTTGTTGGCTCTGGACCAACAACAGAGAAATGTTTAGATTGTCATAATATCTCTGAAGTTGGGATTAAAACAGTAGAAGGTTTAACTCTTCAATTCCAAAATCCTAAAACGAACTTACTCCATAAATCTATTAACAACATTGAATGTTATTATTGTCATACAGAGCATAACGGATTATCAAAAGAAAATGCAATACTTAATTTCAGACATAATGTTTTACCGGTGCAATTAATAAATGACTGTGTTAGCTGCCATCGAGAAAAATTGCCGATAGATAAAATTCACAATAGGATTTCTGAAAATTGTGTCTCATGCCATACAACTGAGACTTGGACTGCAGCAGTTTTTAAACATGAACTAATTACTTCGAATAAAAATGATTGTGAATCCTGTCATTTTACAAATATTCCTAAAGACGATTTTCATGCAGGGCTAACCTCAAAAATATTATGTGTTAAATGTCATACCACTTCTGGATGGAAGCCGTCTACTTTTGAACACTCTGAATATTTCAGATTCGATAAACATCATCCATCCGATTGTAGTAAGTGTCATGATGTCCAGAAGAGTTTCGAATTTTATACATGTTATAATTGTCATGAACATCAGCCAGCTCGGATTGCTGAAAAACACCGTAAAGAAGGAATATCCGATTTTATCAACTGCGTGAAATGCCATCGTTCAGGAGACGAAGATGAAGCCAAAGGGAAGAATCGAAACGAGCGTGAAAAGAAGAAAAGGGAGAAACATGATGATGATTAATTATTTAACTTTATTTTTATTTATGGGACAAAAATAATTCTGCTATGAACAAAGATAAACCAGCGCAAATGTTTGCCATCCAAATTTCATTTCTATTTGGAATTTTGATGTTAGTTACCAAATGGTATGCTTATAGCATAACGGGTTCAACTGCAATTTTATCGGATGCTGCAGAATCAATAATCCATATCATCGGAGTTGGATTTGCAGTATTCAGTATGTGGTACAGTTTTAGACCGGCTGATGAGGGGCATACTTATGGTCATCATAAAATTAGTTATTTCTCTGCCGGCTTTGAGGGGGCTTTAATAATTTTCGCCGCTGTATTTATTATTTTTATTTCCATAAAGCGATTGATATTTGGAATTGAAATCTCAAATCTGGATCAGGGAACATATTTTACTTTGGGGGCATCGGTTATCAATCTTGCACTTGGTGGATTTTTAGTTTGGAAGGGAAAAAAAACTAATTCTATTATTCTTGTTGCAAACGGAAAACATGTTCTAACTGACTCATGGACAAGTTTTGGAGTGGTTGGTGGCTTGATACTTACATTATGGACAGGCTGGCTGCCATTCGATCCAATAGTAGCGATATTGGCAGGGATAAACATTCTTTGGTCAGGTGGTAATTTAGTAAGACAATCTATTAAAGGTTTGATGGATGAAGTTGACCAAAATTTAGCTAACCTTATTAAAACCATTCTTGATCAAGAAACTAAAAAATTGGGATTAGTTTATCACGAACTAAGATTTAGAGAAAGTGGTGATGTTGTTTGGATTGAATTTCATCTTTTATTCCCTAAGGGAGTTTTACTAGAAAATGCTCACACAATTGCTACACAATTGGAATCTAAATTAAAAAATGAATTAACTGTTAAAGCGAATATAGTTACACATCTGGAACCGTTTGAACACCATGATGAAATCCATTCCAACATTCACAACTAGAAATTAAATTCATCTTCCTAAAACATTATTTATCCTTTTCTTTTTAAGAAGATTTTTTTTGCTTTATTACTTAAATGAACAAAGCAAATATTAAGAATTTATTGACTATAGTTAATAACCTTCTTAATTTTGGAACGTAGTTAATTTATATTTCACATTATTGGAGATTAGTTATGAAAAAGCTATTAGTAGCAGCCCTGCTTTTAGTGATGAGTGCAAACTTAAATATCTTTGCACAGAATAGTGATGATAATAAAGCCATATTATTTCAATTTGATGGTTTAAGTGTACTTAGAGCCAATGCATTCGATGGTGGTGTTGGAGCTAAATATTATTTGAACAACAGAATGGCTGTCCGCGGTGTTGTACAGTTTGCAATGGTATCAAGTGTTACTCCATGGACCGGTGCAGCTGCCGGTAATGACGGTGAATCATCAGTAACAACAATTGGTGTTGGTGCTGCATTTGAGTATCATATGGTAGTTGGTAAATTAAGCCCTTATTTTGGCGGTGGATTTGGATTCCGGTCTATTACGAGTGAAGAAAAAAGTCCTTATGCCAACGGCGGCTCTCAAACAGTTATCAAAGATGATCCTGCTTTCAACGCCGGAACAAATTTGAGTCTTTATGCTTTATTAGGTGTTGAATATTATATTTATGATAACGTAAGTCTTGCTGCAGAATACCGTCTCGGTTTTAACAGCTTATCACGTGCTGACTATTCAATTACCTCCGGTGGTATAACTTCAACTACAAAAATGGGAAGTTCAACATCTATTGGTACAGGAAGCCAGGGATTATTTACTTTAGCTTTCTACTGGTAATAAATTAAATTTTATTTTGTAATAAAAAGCCTGCCATTGCCCGGCAGGCTTTTTTATGTTATTTTTATTCCATCTTCATTATTCCTATCTTTGTATAAATAAATTTACTAAAGCGAATGAATGAATATGTAGGTGCAATTCACATGCACTCTAATTTTTCTGATGGCTCAGGCGATGCAGGTGAAATTGCTGAAATTGCAAATGAGGTTGGACTCGATTTTATTGTCCTGACAGATCATAATACTCTGCGCGCCCTTCAAGAAGGATTCGAAGGTTTTTATGGTAAAACATTCATGCTTGTCGGCTGCGAAATAAATGATAAAGAAAATAAAAATCATTACATCGCTTTGGGAATTAATGAAACTTTTTCAACTCGCCTCCCGGCAAAAGATTATGTTAAAAGAGTGAAAAAAGCCGGTGGAATAGGTTTCCTGGCACATCCCCATGAAAAAAGAAATTCAATGAAAGAGCATCCTCCGTATCCATGGACAGAATGGGATACTGAAGATTTTACAGGAATTGAAATTTGGAATCACATGTCAGAGTGGATGGAAAATTTAACCGAACAAAATAAATATCAATCCTTTCTTCATCCTTTAAAAACAATAATTGCTCCTCCTATCGAGACACTTGAACTGTGGGATAAATTAAGTCTTAAAAGAAAAGTAATTGGCATCGGCGGAATTGATGCGCACGCACACAAAGTTAATGTTCTCGGATTTGTAGAAGTTGAAGTTTTTCCCTATAAAGTATTGTTCAAATCAATAAGAACTCATATTTTAACAGATAGAAATTTTGTAAATGAACAAAATCCGGAAAGCATAACTACAACCAAGGAAATTATTCTAAATTCCTTAAGAGATGGAAATTGTTTCGTCTCAAATTATTATCATGGTGATGCAACCGGTTTTCGTTTTATTGCTTCTAAAGGAAGACATAATTATCAAATGGGGGAGACCGCTCCATTTGAAAAAGGTTTAAAACTAAAAGTTTATCTTCCCGGACATAAAGGAACGATAAAAATTATTAAAAATGGTGTTTGTGTCAGTGTGATGGAAAATCATCAATCAATTTTTGAAGTTGATGAACCGGGTGTTTACAGGGTGGAAGTATATATTGGTGATAAAGCCTGGATTTTCTCAAATCATATTAGAATTGAATCAAAAAAGAATTAAAATTAATTTATTAAACTTAAATAAACCGGAGTAGTGAACTAAATGTTAGGACAGAAGAAAAAATTTTCGAGAAAAGAAATGAAAGAAGATCGATTGGTAACATTTTATTATCAAGCGATTGCTGTTTTTGATGAACATAAGAGAAATATACTGATAGGTGTTGGTGCTTTAGCAGTTATAATTCTGGCTGTTGTTTTATATACGAACAATAAAAATATCGATAACGAAGTTGCCAATTTAGAATTAGCACGCGTTATGCCAATTTACGATGCTGGTTCTTACCAGGAAGCAATTAACGGTAGAGCTGGTACCAAAATAATCGGTTTAAAGAAGATCGCAGAAATGTACAGCGGCACTGAAAACGGCGAAGCTGCAAAAATCTATCTTGCAAATGCTTATTATGCCCTTGCCAAATTTGATGAAGCTGAAAAATATTATGGCAGTTATAGTGGCGGAAATGATTTATTCAAAGCAACCTCACTTGCAGGACTCGCAGCATGTAAAGAAGTTAAAAATGAATATAAAGAAGCCGCAGAATTATATATTAATGCTTCAAAAGTTTCTGAAGAAAATGTTTTAAATCCTAAGTATTTAATGTTTGCAGGAATAAATTTTCTACACTTAAAAAATAAAGCTGAAGCTAAAGAGATTTTCGTAAGAGTAAAAAAAGATTATGCTAAATCAGCATATATACGTGAGATTGATAGATATTTATCACAAGTAGAATAGAGTAATTTCTATTTTTAACAACAAACAAAGGAGAAGTAATGAACAAATTATTAACAGTTCTTTTTCTAATTTTATTAGGTGGAACAATAACATTTGGGCAATCCCCAACGGTCGTTACGGGGTACAATTACCCGGTTGAAGATCCCGTTCTTTCAGGTTTGAAATCCATCAGAGGTATGGGCTATGTAGCAAATCCTTTCAATAATGGAACTTCATTAATGGCTTTTACAAATTATAGCTCACAAGGGGTTGTACATGTATTTGCAAGTGCCGGAAATGATTCACTTCAGTTAGTTTGGTCTAGTCCTACTCCTCCAAACGGTGGTGCATCAACACCTCGTTATGTTATGTTTGGAGATTTGGATAATGACGGATTAATTGAAGTTATCTACCAGAGTAATAACAATGGTATTTTTATCTATGAATGGGATGGTGTTGCAGGCAGTTTCAATTTCGGGACTCAACCCTCACAAACAATAGATATCAATTATTTCTCTGGGATTAGCGGTAATTGTGAATATATGGAAATTGGAGATTTTGACGGTGATGGTGTTAAAGAATTAAGTGTTGCTTATAATTCTGCTCCGAATGATAATGACAAATATTACGTAGTGAGCGCAACCGGAGACTGGGCAACTGATAATCCAGGTTTTTCAGGTTTTAATGTTGAATATGCCGGTGTAAGAACTCAATTAGCCGCTTATGGAATTGCAGCTGGATCACCTTATGCAATGATTGCCGCAGATTTTGATGGGACTGGTAATCCTGAAATATTGATTCACAACTGGAATTTATTAAACGTATCACCAATGAGAGTAACAGGACCTGACACTTATGTTTTAGCTGATACCAATACCGGAAAAGCTAACTACTTTGCAGGCGGTGCTTTTGATGATGTAGCTCTTTTCGGTGGTATGTCATTTGACGTTGATGGTGACGGTCGAGATGAAGTTTATTTACCGATATATCCAGCAACAGGAAGTACAAATGCTGGTAAAGCGGTTGGAATTCATTATGCTCCAGGACAAACTACAGATCGAATTGATTCAACAAATATTTTCATGATAGATTTTTCAGACATAATGAAAACCGCACTTTTCGGATATGGTTATGGCGATATTGATGGTAATGGAAAACCAAACCTTTACTTCTCATCAAGTTATCCGTATAATATTCTTAGTGCTGAATTCCAAGGTGGGGATAAAACCAATCCTTCAAACTGGATTACAAGTGTTCTTTATAAAGGAGATTCAACTGTTTATTTGTCAATAACTACTAAAGATTCTTTAGGAACAATTGATACAACTTACGGTAGACAAACAGCGTTCGTCTCAAAATTTCATGGACGATACACAGATTTTGATAACGACGGAAAAGAAGATATTATTCTTCCTTACCAGGCTCTTGCTGATAGTATTACCATCAGAAACTTAGTGTTTAATAGTGGAACTCAGCAATATGATACAACTAAAACAATGGTTCAAAATCCAAAAAGATTTTCTATTAGAGTGTTGGAAAGAACAACCGGAAGCGGAATTGAAGTAAGAGAATTAACACTTATTACTCCTAGTGACTATGTTTTAGAACAAAATTATCCTAATCCATTTAATCCGGAAACTGTTATCAGATTTACATTACCTCTTAATAATAAAATTTCATTAAAAATTTATGACGTTTTAGGAAAAGAAGTAAACACTTTAATCAATAACGAAGATTTTAACAAAGGTGCTTTCGAAATTAACTGGAATGGTACAAACAATTACGGTGTAAAAGTAGCGAGCGGTACTTACATCGCAGAAATTCGTTTTGGTAATTTTACAAAAACAATTAAAATGTCCTTAATGAAATAGTTTAACTTTGCCCATACCCCTCTTCTATTTTTTTTAGGAGAGGGGCAAGGGGTGAGGTAAAAATGCCAATTATTCCTCTTCAAAATCAACCTTTCAACCAAAATTTACTCTCCTTGACTTAGTACCACTTTATCCCTATTTTTGAACGTTTTTTGGAGACATTTATTCTTTCACTCAAAAAATAAAATTTAGCCTAATTTAAATAGAATCAGAATGGTTTGGTATATTCTTTTCAATCTAAAAGAGGCAAATCAAAAGAATTCGGAAAATATAAAAGAGGAATACAAATGGATTTTAATCTGATCAAACGTTTAGTAAAGTTAGTTGAAAGTAGTGAAGTTACAGAATTAGAACTTGAAGAAGACAATAATTATATTAGAATTTCTAAAAAGGTTAAAACCCAGCAAGTTGCATATCAACCGCAAATACCGATGCTGCAATCTACACAGGCATCTCAACAAAACTCAGTAGAAGTTGAAACTAAGCAATCATCAAAAGAGGAAGCAAAAGTTGATGTTCACGAGGTTCTCTCCCCGATGGTCGGAACTTTTTATCGTGCCCCTGCTCCTGATGCTGATGCTTATGTTAAAGTGGGAGAAAATGTTTCAGCCGGTTCAATACTCTGTATTGTTGAAGCCATGAAATTGATGAATGAGATTGAATCAGATGTATCCGGTAAAGTTGTAAAAATTTTAGTTGAAAACGGTAAACCGGTTGAATATAATCAACCCCTCTTTTTAATTCAGCTTGGTTAATCAAAAAATAGAATTGGAAAAAATTTGTTTAATAAAGTATTAATTGCTAATCGCGGAGAAATTGCTTTACGCGTTATAAGAACCTGCAAAGAGTTGGGACTTAAAACAGTTGCAGTTTATTCTGAAGCAGATAAAAATTCGTTACATGTCACTTTTGCCGATGAAGCAGTTTGCATCGGACCAACATCAAGTAAAGAAAGTTATTTAAAAATTCCCTCTATCATTTCAGCCGCACAAATTACAGGTGCAGATGCAATTCACCCCGGTTATGGTTTCCTTGCTGAAAATGCCTCGTTCTCGGAAATATGTGCTGAATCGAATATCAAGTTTATCGGACCTTCTCCTGAAATGATTTCTATGATGGGGGATAAATCAGCCGCAAAAGATACCATGAAAAAAAGCGGTGTACCGGTAATTCCAGGTAGTGACGGTATTGTTCCTCATCTTCAAGATGGAAAAGTTATTGCCGGAGATATAGGTTATCCCGTAATTATTAAAGCATCTGCCGGTGGCGGTGGTAAAGGGATGCGCATTGTTTGGGAAGAAAGTGAATTTGAAAATGCTTTCAAGACCGCTAAAGTAGAAGCTGAAGCAGCCTTTGCTAACGGTGATGTTTACATCGAAAAGTTTATTGAGAATCCAAGGCATATCGAAATTCAAATTTTAGGTGATCAGTTCGGTAATGTATATCATTATGGTGAACGCGATTGTTCGGTTCAAAGAAGACATCAAAAATTAATTGAAGAAGCTCCCTCACCAATCATCGATCCCGAACTCCGTAATAAAATGGGGGAAGCGGCAATTAAAGGAGCAAAATCAGTTAATTATGAAGGCGTTGGGACAATAGAATTTTTAGTTGATAAGCATAAAAATTTCTACTTCATGGAGATGAATACTCGTATTCAAGTTGAGCATCCTGTAACTGAAATGATTTATGATGTTGATTTAATTCGTCAACAAATACTTGTTGCAATGGGTAAGGAAGTTGAAACCCTGCCAAAAGAACCTATCGGACATTCTATTGAGTTTAGAATAAATGCTGAGGATCCTGAACATAATTTTAGACCTTCACCAGGCAAAATTGAGTCACTTCATTTCCCCGGGGGATTTGGTGTACGGATTGATTCTCATATTTATCAATCTTATGTAATTTCCCCTTATTATGATTCATTAATTGCAAAGCTTATTGTATGGGGAAAAAATAGAGAGCATGCAGTTAATAGAGCAAGAAGAGCATTGGAAGAATTTACTGTTGAGGGAATCAAAACCACTATTGATTTTCATCTTAAAGTACTTGAAGATGAAAGATTTTTAAGTGGAAATTTTGATACTTCTTTCCTTGATTCTTTCTTAAAAGATAAACATTAATTTTAATTGAAGCGGAGAACAAAATGAATATTCCATCAGATTTAAAATATACTAACGATCATGAATGGATTCGTGTTGAAGGAAATATTGGCACAATCGGAATTACAGAATATGCACAAGGGGAATTGGGCGATGTTGTTTTTGTAGATATAGACCCCAATTTAAGTTCATTAACTGCCGGTGCTAATTTTGGTACCATTGAAGCGGTTAAAACTGTAAGTGAACTTCTTGCACCTGTTTCAGGTAAAGTAGTTGAGTTAAATTCAAAACTTACAGACAGCCCTGAAACAATTAATGCCGATCCATATGGAGAAGGCTGGATGGTAAAAGTTGAATTGTCAAATCCTTCTGAATTGGATACTTTATTAGATTCAGAATCTTACAAAACTTTAATCGGTCAATAATTCTATACATTTATAATAAACGAAGTTGATTTAGTTTAACTTCGTTTATTCAATCTTTGCACCGCTAAAGAGCGGTTGTAATTAAAGTATTCAATAAGGTCATGCAGCATTCAGAAGAAATACTTATAATTGATTTTGGTTCTCAATATACACAGCTCATCGCACGAAGAGTAAGAGAAATCAATGTCTTTTCAGTAATAACACCCCATACAATATCAATTGAAGAAATTAAGAAGCGAAAGCCCAAAGGAATAATCCTTTCAGGCGGACCATTGAGCGTTTATGATGAAGGTGCCCCTTCAATTGATTCCGAAATATTTGATTTGAATATCCCACTTCTCGGAATTTGTTATGGACTGCAGCTTATATGTTCAAAATTAGGCGGAAAAGTTGAACCGGCGGATGATCGCGAATATGGGAAAGCAAGTTTACATCGGGAAGAGAATTCTCTTCTTCTTAAAAATGTTCTTGAGTATTCTTATGTTTGGATGAGCCACGGCGATCTTGTGACTAACATACCTGAAAATTTTTGTGTAACAGCCTCTTCAGATCATACTTCATTTTGTGCTATTGAAAATCAGAAGAAGAAAATATTTGGAGTCCAATTTCATCCGGAAGTAAACCACACTGAAGAAGGGAAGAAGATAATCCACAATTTTGTATATGATATTTGCGGTTGTTCGGCAAAATGGAATTCTTCAAATTTTATTTCAACTACTGTCAAAGAGATAAAAGCAAAAACAGGGAATAAAAATGTTATCTGCGCTTTAAGCGGTGGTGTAGACTCAACTGTAGCTGCGGTTCTTGTTCAAAAAGCTATCGGTGATGCGCTCACTTGTATTCATATTGACAACGGTTTGATGCGTAAGCATGAAAGCAAAAAAATAATGAAGATGTTTAATGAAAGTCTTCATCTTAATGTTAAATGTATTGATGCAGTCGACTTGTTTTTAAATAGACTTGCCGGGGTTTCTGAGCCGGAACAAAAACGAAAAATTATTGGGAATACTTTCATCGAAGTATTTGAGTCGGAAGCTTTAAAAATAGAGAATGCAGAATTTTTAGTGCAGGGAACTTTATATCCGGATGTGATTGAATCAGTTTCAGTTAAAGGGAAATCGGCAACAATTAAAACACATCATAATGTCGGCGGACTTCCTGAAAAAATGAATTTGAAATTGATTGAACCGTTCAGAGAATTGTTTAAAGATGAAGTTCGAAAGGTCGGAAAAGATTTAAATATTCCGGCTGAATTCATCGAACGTCATCCATTCCCTGGACCGGGATTGGCTGTTCGCGTAATTGGTGAAGTAACAAGAAAGAGATTGTCAATATTGCGCGAAGCAGATAATATTTTCATCAAGGAAATAAAAAATGCCGGAATTTATAATGATATTTGGCAGGCATTTGCTGTACTTCTTCCTGTTCAATCAGTTGGAGTTATGGGAGATTCACGTACTTACGAAAATGTGATGACACTTCGAGCAGTTACATCTACAGATGGAATGACAGCCGATTGGTTTCGATTTGATTCGGAATTCTTAGCTGATGTATCAAATAAAATTATAAACAAAGTAAAAGGCATTAACAGAGTGGTTTATGATATCAGTTCAAAACCACCGTCAACAATTGAGTGGGAATGAACAAAGCAGCAGAAAAAGTAGAATTACGACACAAAATAAATAAAGCGGAAAGTTTAGAAGCTGAAGGTAAATTACTTCATGCAGTTCAAATTTATAATTCAATCATCGATACCTTTCCTGCACAAAAAGAACCTTACTATAAATTAATAGCGTTATACGAAAAACTTCAAAATATTGAAGCTGCTCATAATCTTCTAACGGAATTAATTAGCTTGTCGCCGGAAGATAAGGAGCTTCGACTTTACCTTGCTCATTTTTTATTCCGAAATGAGAAATGGGATGAGACTCTTGAGACTTTAGAGTTCCTAAATCCCGATTTCGACCTGACAATCGCCTTTATTAACGGATATTCTCATTATATGCTAAAAGAATTCGAGCTTGCGAATATCAGTTTTCAAAAGTTTGTGGCACTTGATAGAACCTCTGAATTTTTACCGGATGCATATATTCATCTTGCTAAAGCAAATATCAATCTTAATAGATACGAAGAGGCATTAAAATATATTAAGACTGCAGAAAATTATTTTGAAAGTTATTACGAACTTCATTTTATCTATGCGATTATTTATTATTATTTGGGGATGAACGAACATTCTATTGAAAGAATTAAAAAAGCATTACGCTTCAAGAAGATTGACAACGATGTTTACGCCTGGGCAGGAAAGATATATTTCAAATCAAATGATTATGAAAAAGCAAAACAATATTTCGATAAATATCTTTCACTTTCAGAAGAGGGTTCAGCAGATATTTATGCACAACTCGGACTAATCGCTGTAATTGAAAATGATCTTCCGCTTGCAAGAAATTATTTTGAAACATCTCTAAAATTTGATTCTGAAAATCAATTAGTCTTATCTGCATTGAAAAATATTCCTGAATTAAAAGTTGAAGTTGAAATTGAAATATCGGATGGTTAGGGAATGAAGGGAGTTTTATTATTAATATCTTTGACTTTATTTCAGATAATTGCTCAAACCGATGAGCAAAGTTATCCTGACATAAATACCGAATTTTTAATCGCAACTACTCTCTATGATTCAAGCCAATATAACGATGCTCTTGAAACCTTCAATAGAATAGCAAATCAGTACGAGTATTCTGACAAAACCACAGCCTCAACATTATTCATAGGTAAAATTTTACTCAATCAAAAAAAACATAAATTAGGCGAACAACACCTCATCCGTTTCATTAGACAATTCGGTAATTCCAAATTCATTGATGAAGCTAAATTTACATTGGCTGTTTCATATATTGAACAGCAAAAATTTGAAGAAGCAGTTACAGTTCTACTCGAAATATTAAATAATTCAAAGTCTGATAACTATATCTCAAAGTCGAAATTACTTGTTGAAACAATTTTCTTTGAGAAATTGGATATAAATAAACTTAAAACGACTCTCGCAGAAAATCAGAATATAAAAGTGCGTCCGGTTTTACTTTTAATACTTGGTAAACTGTATAAATACTTTAACGAAAACCTTAAAGCAAATGAGAACTTTAAGATTATCATTGATAATTACAAAAGTGCTCCAGAATATGCTTCAGCTAAAAATTTATATAATGAGAATATTACTGAATCAGAAAAACTAATACCGGATAAATCACAAAAAACTATTCTCGTTTTATTATCATTGACTTCAGAATATGCTGATGTAAGAACAACCAGTCGTGATGCTCTCGAAGGCATTAAATATGCCTTTGATGAATTTAACAGGGGTAATTATGAAAAAATCGGTTTGCTTATAAAGGATATAAAAGGTGATGAAAATATTATTCAATCACTTGCCGAAGAAGTAAAAGATATTGAGTTTGTTGGAATTTTTGCACCAATGCACACGAATGATGTTGAACTAACACTAAAGTACTTCGATTCAAGAAATATTCCGATTCTTTCACCCACTGCAACCGGAGATAGTCTTACTATAAAATCAAAAAATTTTTATCAAGCTAATCCTTCATTCGTTATGCGCGGAAAGGTTATGGCTCAGTTTATAAGTTTTGTTGAAAACAAGAAGAATATTGCTGTTATTCATTCAAAAGATGGATATTCTGTTAACTTAGCAGATTCATTTATTGAAGAGTTCAAAAAAAACGGGGGAGTGATAACAGAGATTGCAAAATATCCATCCAAATCAAGTAATCTCAATCAAGTTGTGGCAGCTCTTAAAAAGAATAAATTCGATGGTATTTATGCTCCGATTTCCGAAACAGCAACAGCAAATTTGTTATTATCATCATTGCTTAGAAATTCAATCAATGTACCAATTTATGGAAACCAGGATTGGATGAACGTAAAAGGACTTGACAATTTTTCACAATTAAGTAAGAGATTAACGATTACTTCAGATTATTTTGTAGATTATCGAGACCATGCATATATTAGTTTTTCAAAAAAATATTATGAGATCACAAAAAAGGAAGTTAATAGGAATGTCATTTATGGTTATGACGCGGCTTCTTTTTTACTCGGAGTTTTTGGAAATAGTGCTGTCGGAAATAAAAATTATTCTGCTCTAATGAAATCGGATAAAACACATGCCGGATTTCATAATAGTTTAATTTTTGATAACACAAGAATAAATAGCTCTCTTAATGTAGTTAGGTATCGCAATAATATTTTTGAACTAGTTGATATTTTTAGATATGAATCAAAATAAATATTAGTAACGAGAGATTTATGAGTAGTGTCAAAGAATTACCGGAAGATGACAGACCCCGTGAGAAACTAATACTGAGAGGCGCGCAAAACCTTTCCGATTCTGAATTAATTGCTATCATGTTGAGGACTGGAATAAAAGGGAAAACCGTTTTAGAAGTCGCACGCGAGTTGACTCAAGGTCATAAAAATTTGGCAGTTCTTTCAACATTAAGTTTAGGCGTACTAACCAAAATTGGCGGAATAGGAAAAGATAAGGCTGCAACGCTTTTAGCAGCTTTCGAAGTCGGAAAAAGAATTGCTTATTCTGAATCAAAATGGATGTCAGATAATAAAATTACTTCACCGCAGGATGTTGCTGATTATTTTATTCCAAGATTGAAGGATGAAATTAAAGAGAGATTTTTAGTCGTCTGTTTAGGCTCATCAAATAAAATTATAAAGTGGGAAGAAGTATCAGTTGGAAATTTGGATTCAAGTATAGTTCATCCAAGGGAAGTTTTCAAAGTAGCGATTGATAACAATGCAAAGAATTTAATTTTGGTACACAACCATCCGAGCGGGAACCCTGAACCGAGTAATGAGGATATAGCCATCACAAAAAAGCTGATTGAGGTTGGGAAAATATTTGAAATTCCAATTTTTGATCATATTATAATTGCCGGGAATTCGTATACAAGTTTTATTGAGCGGCGTTTGATTTAGGAAACCTTTAAGACATTTTGGATGTTTTGACGAAATAATAATGAACAAAACAAAAAGAATTTGTATTTAGTTACGAAATTTCTTTATTTTACAAAGCGGATGAAACGATTTTTCTTGAAACTAAGGTTCACTTAGACTAAATTTGAAATCACTTTAACTAAAAAAATAACTTAAACGGAGGAAATCCTATGAAGATACTGAATGGTGTTAAAAACATGGCAGTAGTTGGCGTGTTTATATTAGTTACTGCTTTCGTTGCAGGATGCAGCAGTGGTCCTTCTCTTGAACAACTTGCAGAATTAGAATCTCTTAAAAAAGAAATTTCATCATTAGAGAGAGATTTGAATGCAGCAAAAGATGAAAGAAGCAGACTTGATAAAGAAATTGCAGAAAAAAACAAACGCTTACAAGAGTGTGCAAAATTGAAGCAAGAAACTCAAGCTAATTTAGAGAAAATTAAAAAGTAATTTTCAATTAAAGAATTTAAACGGAGGAATTTTATGAAATTAAATAAGTTTTTCGCAATGTTCTTTGCTCTGTCGTTCGTTCTTTCAATTTCTACCTTTGCTCAGGAAGAAATGACCATGGAACAATGGCAGGCTGAAATGAATCGTTTGAAAGCACGTAAAGAAAGTCTACAAAAAGAATCTGGTACTCTTCAAACCGATGTCAATAATTTAAAAACCAATTTAGCAAATATGCAATCTTATGATGATTGTATGGATGATTTATATAAATTGGTAAATTCATCTAAATCAGATGTTGATAATTATAGAAAAGCAGTTTCTGAATTAGAAGGAAAAATAAGAAGAAAAGAAGGACCTAAAGCTGATCGTGAAAAAGATTTAGCAGCCCTTCAAATGAATAAAGCTGGTGCTTTACCTGAATTTTATGATAAAGTTTTTAATCAGTTACCAAAAATGTTAGCTGATTGGGTAGATGCTCCAACAGAAATTAGTTATACAGTTGTTAAAGGTGATCACCTTTGGGGAATTGCCCGTAAAAAAGAACATTACGGCAACGGTTTTGCATGGAATAAAATCTACAATGCAAATAGAGATCAGATTAAAAACCCTGATTTAATTTTCCCAAAACAAAACTTCAAAATCCCGAATTTAACTGAAGAAGAAAAAGCTAAATATGACAGAATCAAAAAGAATTACAAACCTGCTCCTGTTCAATAATAGTTTTTTAACAAATCTTGTTTAGTTTTAAGCCCTTTTCATTTTTATGATAAGGGCTTTTTTTATTTAGAAAGGAAGATATGTCTGAATTTGAACGCCGATTAGTTCTCGAAAATATCGATATGTTATCATTACTGGGAGCAAATGATAATAATCTTAGACTTTTAGAAAACCGATTCAATACCAATATTTCTGTCCGCGGAGAAAATATTCTGATTCGTGGTGAAGAAACCGATGTTAATTTAGCTGAGAAGGTAATTCGGGAAATGTCATATGTTTTGAATACCAGCGGTAAACTCCGGAATACAGACGTTTCGACAATATTAGATTTAGCTCTCCATTCGAACGGTAATCTTCAAGATAAAGAATACGATTCAGTTATATTATACACTAAAAACGAAGCTATAAAAGCTAAAACTCCGGGGCAACAAAAATATATTCAAGCTATCCAGGAGAATGATATCTGTTTCTCAATCGGACCTGCGGGAACCGGTAAAACATATCTTGCTGTGGCACTGGCAGTTGCGGCTATGAAAAAAGGTATTGTTAATAAAATAGTATTGGCTAGACCGGCAGTTGAGGCTGGTGAAAGTCTCGGTTTTTTACCTGGAGATTTTAGAGAAAAAATAGATCCTTATCTTCGTCCATTATACGATGCACTTGACGAAATGCTGCCACAAGAAAAACTTAAAAACTTTATCGAAAAAAAATTAATTGAGATAGTTCCACTTGCTTATATGCGGGGAAGAACCCTTAATTACTCGTACGTAATTCTTGATGAAGCACAGAATGCTACTGATACACAAATGAAAATGTTCTTGACCCGGCTTGGATCAAGTTCTAAAGCCATTATTACCGGCGACATCACACAGATTGATTTACCAATAAAACAAGTTAGCGGTTTGGTAAAAGCTCAAGAAATCTTGAAAAATATCAAAGGCATTGGATTTGTTTACTTTGATAAAAGTGATGTAGTAAGACACCGTTTAGTAAAAGATATAATTGACGCTTACGAAAAATTTTATGATCGAGAAAAGAGATAATTTTTAAATTTCTCTTTTGCTTTCATTCCAATAAGTTTCCATTTCTTCTAAGTTTGATTTGGTGATATGACTTCCTTTATCATCAAGTTTTTGCTCAATAAATCTAAAGCGTTTCTCAAATTTATTGCAGGCTTTTCTTAACGCATTTTCCGGATTTATATTAAGAAACCTGGAGTAATTTGTTAAAGCAAATAGAATATCACCAAATTCTTCTTCAATTTTATCTTGTAAAACTGTATCCTCAATTTCCTGAAGTTCATTAATTTCCTCAACAACTTTGTCCCAAACATCTTTTTTATTATTCCAATCAAACCCAACCTTTGAAGCTTTTTCCTGCATCCTATGAGCACGTAATAAAGCAGGCATTGCTGAGGGTAATCCATCCAGAACAGATGAGCGTCCTTCTGCTAACTTAATTGTTTCCCAATTCTTTTTAACATCATTGGAGTTATTCACTTCAACATCGGAAAAAATATGTGGATGTCGTCTAATCATTTTTTCACTTATTGAATTTATCACTTCATCAATTGTGAAATGTCCGCTTTCTTCTGCAATGATAGTATGAAATACAACGTGTAGCAGCAAGTCACCTAATTCCTTTTTCAATTCATCAAAATCATTGTCATCAATAGCATGAACCACTTCGTAAGCTTCTTCAAGTGTTGCTGCTTTTATTGAATCATTAGATTGTTCCTTATCCCAGGGGCATTCTTTTCTTAATCTTTTTACTATATCGACAAATTCATTAAATTTGACATCGGACATTATATATTTCCTTTTCAAAATAGAATTAATTAATAAGAAGTTAAAATAAACTATCAGGGTAGAAAAATGAAACAAATTGAAGAAAGACTTAAAGAATTAAATATCCAAATTCCACAACCGGCAAAACCACTCGCAGCATATATTCCGGCAATTAAAGTCGATAATTATGTTTATACTTCAGGGCAGCTTCCTTTTATTAATGGTGAGCTAAAATATAAGGGAAAAGTTGGGAAAGAAGTTTCGGAAGAAGAAGCACAGGAAGCTGCAGCAATTTCTATTTTGAACTGTCTTGGTGCTGTTCAATCGGTTATAGGTTCATTAGAAGAAATTGATCAGATAGTTAAATTAACAGTGTTTGTGAGCAGTGCAGAATCTTTTACCAATCAACCAAAAGTGGCAAATGGTGCATCAGAATTATTGCAGAAAATTTTTGACGACAAAGGTGAACATACAAGAAGTGCAGTCGGTGTCAGTGAATTACCATTAAATGCGCCCGTTGAAATTGAAATGATAGTAAGAGTAAAATAAATGTTGTATTATTTCTTACGATTTTAGAATATTAGTTTTTTAGGTATGACTCAAAATTCAAATAAAAACCGTGTGATATTTTTAGACCTAATACGCGCTTTCGCCGTGTTAAATATG
Organism: Ignavibacteria bacterium; assembly: GCA_030684555.1. Classification (GTDB taxonomy): domain Bacteria; phylum Bacteroidota; class Ignavibacteria; order Ignavibacteriales; family Ignavibacteriaceae; genus JAGUXE01. The sequence goes on along the minus strand of JAUXVN010000013.1, from coordinate 48,424 downwards.
GTTCAGGGTCATACTGTGGATGTTTTGTTGGGTGATGAATTTAGAGTTATGAGTAATCCCTTTTTTGCTTTTTGGTTTAACAATCGGGGAATGACTGCCCCGATATTTTTATTTACAGCCGGTACAACTTTCACTTATTTATTCCGATTGCATAAAGAACCATTCAAAAAAAATCCTAGAGTAATGAGAGGAATTCAAAGAGTTCTACTTTTAATTGGTTTGGGTTATTTACTGCGATATCCAACTCCGTATGTTTTTTATTTTAAAGATGTTGGTATTCAACAATGGAATATTTTCTTTGCAGTTGATGTTTTACAGCTAATTGGTTTTGGGTTATTATTTATTTTGCTCGCATTTTATATCTCGGACAAAATTAAAATCAGTGACTTTATTATATTTCCAATTTTTATGGGAATAAATATCCTGGGTTATGCTCTTTTCGAAAATATTAATTGGAAGGAATTTCTACACCCATTTTTTGCAGGATATATGTATAAGGGAACAGGATCAAATTTCCCACTATTCCCATGGTTAACGTATCTGTTCGGTGGCGCAATATTAGGAAGTTACCTTGCGAAGAATGCTCAAGTCTTTAGAACGGTCAAGTTTTCAATCGGGTTAATAATTATTGGAATTGTATTCATAATTTCAGCACTGATTTTTGATAGACTTGAAATTTATTTTTGGGGTAAAAGCTATTTCTGGACTACGAGTCCCAATTTGGTTTTTATTCGAATTGGAATTGTCTTACTATTAACATCATTGTTTTCGTTTATCTCAATAAAAATGAATACAATTCCCAAAATCCTTATACTTTTAGGAAGAAATACTTTATTGATTTATGTTGTACACTTATTAATTCTTTATGGAAGCCCATGGAATGTTGGATTGATAAAATATTTCAATCGATCACTTGATCCAATAACGACTATTATCGTAGCGTTGATTATGATTGCTTCTATGATTGGACTCGTCCTATTGTTATACTTATTTAATATTAGAAATAAAGCTCTCGTAACATAATAAAGTTGAGTAATTTGAGAAAATCCTTAAATACAACAGGTTCACCACAAGCAGATGATGGTCAAGTTGAACAAACTCTTCGTCCCGTAAGATTTGATGATTTTGTCGGTCAATCGAAAATAACCGACAATTTAAAAATCTTTATAATGGCTGCGAAAAAAAGAGGTGATGCACTTGATCACGTATTACTCACCGGACCTCCCGGACTTGGTAAAACAACACTTGCTCACATTATTGCAAATGAAATGGGAGTTAAGTTAAAAGCTACATCCGGTCCTGTGCTCGAAAAACCGGGTGATCTTGCTGGTATATTAACTAATCTTGAAGAATTTTCAGTCCTGTTCATTGATGAAATTCATCGTTTAAGTCCGGTTGTCGAAGAGTTTTTATACTCTGCCATGGAAGATTACAAGCTCGATATAATGATTGACAGCGGACCAAATGCACGTTCAGTTCAAATTAGTTTACCAAAGTATACATTAATTGGTGCGACTACGCGTGCAGGTATGTTAACTTCACCTTTGCGTGACCGTTTTGGTATAAAATCACGTTTGGATTATTATGATGCGGTTTTAATAAATAAAATTGTTACCCGTTCATCAAGAATTTTAGATATTCCTATTGATGAAGATGCTTCATATGAAATTGCTAAAAGATCACGTGGTACACCGAGAATAGCGAATCGCTTATTAAGAAGAACAAGAGATTTTGCTGACTTTGAAAATAGTAATAAAATAAGTTTGGATATTTCTCAAAAAGCATTGACCGCATTAGAAGTTGATGAATTTGGTTTAGATGAAATGGATAAAGAAATTCTTCTTACTATTATTGATCGTTTCGGTGGTGGTCCGGTTGGGCTTAATAATCTTGCGGTTGCTGTAAATGAAGATGCAGGTACAATAGAAGAAGTTTACGAACCATTTTTAATACAGCAAGGATTTATTCAACGAACTCCGCGTGGGAGAGAAGCAAGTGACCTTGCATATCAAAGGTTTAATAGAAAGCGTAAATCTCAAACTAACTTGAATATGTTTGATTAATTCGGAAATGAAAATGATTGAAATTGGAAATGTTAAAATTGGGGATAATTTACCATTTGTGTTAATAGCTGGTCCCTGCGTTGTTGAAAGCAAAAAAATAGTTGAGGAATTATCTAAAAATATTTTTGATATAACTTCAGAATTAGAAATCCCATTAATCTTTAAGGCGAGTTATAAAAAAGCTAATCGTACCAGCTTGAATTCTTTTACCGGATTGGGTGATGAGGAAGCATTGAAGATATTAAATGATGTAAAACAAAAACTTAACATCCCGGTCGTTACAGATATTCATACTGAACATGAAGCTGAATTAGCAGCCAAATTTGTCGACATGTTACAAATTCCTGCTTTTTTATGTCGTCAAACAGATTTGTTACTTGCTGCCGGTAGAACCGGCAAAGTTGTTAATATTAAAAAAGGACAATTCCTTGCACCGGAAGACATGAAGTTTGCTGTGGATAAAGTTGTTTCCACAGGGAATAAAAAAATATTGTTAACAGAACGGGGTTCAACTTTTGGTTATCATAATCTTGTTGTTGATATGAGGTCATTGGTTATAATGCGAGAATTAGGATACCCGGTTGTAATGGATGCTACTCATTCGGTTCAATTACCGGGACAAGGTGGTTTTTCCGGGGGACAACCAAAGTTCATTAAACCGTTAGCTAAAGCGGCTGTCGCCGTTGGTATTGATGTTTTGTTTTTGGAAGTTCATCCAAATCCTAAAGAAGCATTTAGTGATGCAGATAGTCAATTACCTCTATCTGAATTAAAAAATCTTCTAATTGAAATAAAGAAAATTGATAGAGTTGTTAAAAACTATTAATGTATAATTAATTTGAAGAAATTACTTTTCATTTTGAAAATCAAGGTTAAGTTGTGACAAAAGATGAGATAATAAGAATCGGGAAGAACGTTGTAAAAATTGAAGCTGAGTCGGTTCAAAACTTATTAAATAGTATTGATGATTCTTTTTTTCAAGCTGTTGATAAAATTTTTAAATCGCGTGGAAGAGTTGTATTAACCGGAATGGGAAAGTCAGGTTTAATTGCCCGAAAAATTGTTGCAACTATGAATTCAACCGGAACCGCAGCAATATTTCTTCATCCTACGGATGCTTTGCACGGCGATTTGGGAATGGTGCGGAAAGATGATGTTGTGATTCTTTTATCAAAAAGCGGTGCAACTGAAGAACTGGTAAATTTATTACCGATGTTAAAAAGGTTAGAAGTAATTCTAATAGGAATGGTTGGAAACCTAAATTCAAAAATTGCTCTTGATGTCGATATTATTCTTAATGTCTGTGTAAAAGAAGAGGCATGTCCTTTTGACTTAGCACCAACAGCATCAACAACAACAATGTTGGCAATGGGTGATGCTCTATCAGTCTGTTTATTGGAGCGAAAAGGTTTTACTGAACAAGATTTTGCTCTTCTTCATCCGGGAGGAAGTTTAGGAAAAAGATTGTCATTAAAGATTAGTGAAATAATGATTAAGGGAGAGAACGTCCCTATTATATCAAAAGATGCTTCAATTAAAGATACAATTTTAGAAATTACCTCGAAAAGACTTGGAACAACTTCGGTGGTTGATGATAAAGGGAAATTAGTTGGTGTGATAACTGATGGTGACTTACGAAGATTACTTGAAAAAACTTTAGACATAAAAGATCTAAAAGCAGTCGATATAATGAGTAAAAATCCTAAAATAATTTCTAAAGATGTGCTTGCTTCATTTGCATTGCAGACGATGGAGACTTACAAAATTACATCGCTTATTGTGGCAGACGAATTTGAGAAACCAATTGGTATTGTTCATTTGCATGATTTATTAAACTTAGGATTACAAGTCCGATGAAAAAAATGTTATTAGTTTTTCTTTTATTATTAATCGGATGCGGTTCAGAGCGGGTTAAACCTATTGTTGATGCTACACTCAAAATTGAAGAATTACCGGCTCAGGAAAGCTGGAAATCGAAAATCCTTTTCACAGATTCAGGTAAAACAAAAGCTATATTATGGTCAGGTCATATAAGAGTCTACACTACATCAATGGAGACATTATTGGATGATAGTGTAAAGGTTGATTTCTATAATCCATTCCAGATAAAGACCACTACTATGACTTCTATGCGGGGCAGAATCGATGACAAAACGAAAAATCTATATGCGATAGAAAATGTAATTGCTGTGAATGATAGCGGAGTTACTCTAACGAGTGAAGAACTAATGTGGAGAAATTCGGATCAAAAGATTGTTACTGATAAATTTGTAACAATCATAACCCCTACTGAAAACATTCAAGGATATGGTTTAGAATCCGATCAGCAATTAAAAAACTATACCATATATAAACCTGTTTACGTAACAAATCCAGATACATTAAGATGAAATCAAAATTTATATATTTCATCTTTTTATTCGTAATCTTCGCTATCGATTTTTTCCCTCAAACAGAATCAAAACTGATAACTGTAATTGGTAAAGAACTTGTCGGCAGAGTGGAAAACGGTGAATCTATACGGGAAGTTCGCAACGATGTTGTTCTAACACAGGGAAACGTTGTTATCACTTGTGATTTAGCTATTCAATATTTAGATCAAAACAATGCAAAGTTAATCGGGAATGTAATTATTACACAAGATACTTTAACAATAACAACTCCCGAAGGATTTTATTACGGTAATGAACGAAGATCATTCTCAGATAAGGGTGTAAAGCTTGATGATCGGAAAATTATTTTGACCGCAAAGATCGGGGAATATTTTTTTGATGAGAGCAAAGCGGTTTTTGAAAATCGTGTGAAACTATATGATACTGTTTCTACAATGACTTCAGACAAATTAATTTATTTTCGTCAAGAGGATAGAGCAATTTCCACTGGCAATGTAAAAATTGTTGATACCGCAAATGTTATTTATGCAGATAGTCTGGTACATTTGAGAAACACTCAAACAACCTTTGCTTTTAATAATGTAGCTATCAAAAACTCAGATAATAACTCCATCATTTTTGGTGATCATCTCGAAGATCATAGATTGAAAAATTACTCCATAGTCGATTCCAATCCTTTATTAATTCAGATTGATACCACAAAAAGCAGCACCGATTCTGTTACATCAATCGATACTATGATAATTAAATCGGTAATCATGGAAGCGTATCGTGATTCATCAAATAAATTTATTGCTAAAGATTCAGTTAAAATTTTAAGAGATGACTTTGCTTCTGTAAATGATTTAACCATTTTTTATCGTGATGTTGAAAAAATTCATATATATAAAGTCAGCGACTCAACCTCCACACCGGTTATGTGGTTTGAGAATTCACAACTTTCCGGGGATACTATTATTGTTCATCTTGAAGAGAAGAGGATCAAAAAAATGGATGTCATTAATAACTCTTTAGTTGTTTCTCAAAATGTTGATTATCCTTCAAGATATGATCAGATTACAGGAAAAGATGTTACACTACATTTTGATGATGATGGACTTAAACGCACCGAAGTTTTTGAGAATGTACTTAGTATCTATTTTCTCTATGAGGAAACAGAGCCGAACGGCTTAATTAAAGCCAGTTCTAAGGATGCAGTAATTGAATTTAGCGATAAAAAAGTTGAGAAAGTTCGATTATACGCAGATCCAAACAGTGAATATCATCCAGAAAATTTAGTAGCAGGAAAAGAACAGGTTTTTCTACTCCCAAATTTTATTTTTTATACCGATAAACCTGTTAAAGAGCAACTTCTTTTAACCATAAAAAAAGAATTTAATTTTACAAAGTAATAAGACTATGGCATATACAACTTTTAGATCTGAAAATTTAATTAAGATATATAAAAAGAGAACTGTCGTAAACAAAGCTTCCGTTGAAGTTTCAAGAGGAGAGATAGTTGGATTACTTGGTCCAAATGGAGCTGGTAAAACTACCACTTTTTATATGATGGTTGGAATGATTCGACCAAATGAAGGAAATGTTTTTCTTGATGATCAAAACATTACTAAAGTTCCAATGTACAAACGTGCACGAATGGGTATAGGTTATCTGCCACAGGAAGCATCGATATTTAGAAAACTGAGTGTTGAAGATAACATTATGGCAGTACTTCAAATGACTACACTTTCTTTAAAAGAACGTAAAGAAAAAATGGAGCAGCTTCTCGAAGATTTAAGCGTAACTCACATTCGAAAAAGTTTAGGGATGCAGCTTAGCGGCGGGGAAAGAAGACGAACTGAAATTGCACGCTCCCTGGCAATGGATCCAGGTTTCATCCTTCTTGATGAACCTTTTGCAGGGGTTGATCCAATTGCTGTTGAAGATATTATGACAATTGTAGCAAGTTTAAAGAATAGAGGTATTGGAGTACTAATTACTGATCATAATGTACATGAAACTCTAAGTATTGTGGATAAAGGCTATATTTTAATAAATGGACTTATTTTTAGATCAGGCACCGCTGAAAACTTAGCTGAAGATCAAGAAGTGCGAAAATTATATCTCGGTGAAAAATTTAAATTAGATAGGTATGAAGAATAAGAAAATTAAAAAACAGTGTGATCTATAAAGCAATGAAGAAAAGTTGTGGCAATAAGTAAACCAAAAGCTTTATATCACCCGTCCCTTTTCTCTTTTGAGAGTACTTTCATTTGTTTTATAGACTAAATAAGAAAGTTCTACCCACGTCTTTGAGCTACCGATTTGTTTTACCACTCGAGTTTTATATGCTTAACAAAAACTTTCTAAAGGACATTAGATCCGGATTTTGTTTTTACATTTCTAATTGATAACATAACGTAAAATCACAGTCAATTCAGTAAATCCATATATCTAAAAATTTAGTACATTGTTTGCCAGTGACTTACAATTTTAGCCATTCCACTTTCTCTCAATAATCAGATGTCGGGATGATTAAAGGACGAATTAGCTCAATTATTAGTTTGTAAAGAAAATTCTCAGGTTAATTACTATAACCAAACCACTATAAATAAACTGAATTAGACAAATAAGAGTAAAATTATATCATCTTATTTTGTAAAACAGTTCCTAAAGTCTTGCATTACTATTTTAGAATGATTAATTTCAAATAGTTAAATCAAGACAGTTATCCAAAATTTTTAAGGATAAATTATGAACTGTTCTAAAAGATATTTCTACTTATTCTTTTTCCTTCAATTAGTCTTTGTTTTAGACTTCACTTTTCCCCAACAAAAAGATTTTCACAAGTTACCGCTGCCGGATATTGCATCCGAGAATTCACAATATAGATTAATTCAAATAAACGAACAGAAGTTTCTTCTTTTTACTTTGGAGAATTACTCATTAATTCGAAGAGAGAGCAGCGATGCCGGATATACTTGGTCAAATGCCGTGAAAGTAATTGAAGGGAAAGCAGAAACTGATAGAGTCTATTGGTTCGATGCCCATCATGTTGGGGATAACAAAATATATCTTCTTTTTAAGCAACCAAATTATTATGTAATTTACTTCAATGTTTCGACTGATTTAGGTATGACATGGGGAAATAAAAAAGAATTTAGTTCACTTTACTCCGAAAAGACATCTTTTTATACAACGAGTAGTGGTGAAACTTATTTAATCGATGGTCGCTATTTATATAGATTTAATTCTGAAACTGAAATGCCAACCCCAAAGAGTATCCCTGCTTTTTCCAATATCGTAAGTTGTTCTTTTGTTGAATCTGAGGATGGTTCGTTAACAATTTATTATTCAAGGATGACAACTAATTCAATATCAGGACAATACCTATATTCAAGGACTACCTCAGATAAAGGAGAAACATGGTCCATTCAGAAAATAGTATTAAGATTAGGTGATATAGTCTTTAATAGTAGAACAATAAAAACTTCAACAAATGAAATGTATGTTTTATTTACATTAAGGAAGGAACAGCTCAACGCTAATGTATATCCGACTTATTATAATTATGATATCTTTTATTCTAAGAGTTCAGATAATGGGATAACATGGGCTGAAAATCAACCATTAACTAAATACATGGGAATTGATTCTCAATTCGTAATGACAACATATAGTGATAAAGTTACATTTCTATTGCAGTCAGATAGAGGCGGAAATAATATTGAAATAGATAATATGTTCTTTTATCCGAAGAAGTTTTATATCGGAATTCTTGGTGAAAACTATGACATCGCTCCATCTCCGCTAATTCAAAAATCTTCAATTGAAATAGAATTTCCTGATAATTTCTCTCCATTCACAGCCTCATATAATATTTATGAGGTTGATAGCATATCAGAATTTAAGATTAAGTTTACCGGCGATGACGGAAAAACCAAGGAGATGTTTTTCGAAAAACAACCTAATCTGCATCCTGAAACAGGAAAAGAATATATTTACAAAACGGTTTTAGGTGGGATGATACAACCATTCGATGTTGAATTTCAAAAATTGAATTATGAGTTTATAGCAAAAAATATTAAAGGATCTTCGACTACTGTTAATGTCAAAAACAAAGTAGTTCAGTATAAAGATATTACTAAGGCGACATTAGTTAACGTGAATAAACTAAAACTTCCCATTGACAACAACGGAGTTTTGGCAGATGTGCTCATAAACGGAACTGATGGAGGGAGGTTCGACGGAGGAGTATTTCTATTTTCCGGTGGTTTTGCAATGACAGGATATGTAGATAATCAGCTCATAGGAAATATGGTATTTTTTGCAAGTAGAATCGTGGATTATATCCCCGGTTCAGTTGCATTGACGAGTCCCAAATCGGGAAACATTTTTATCCTTAAATCCTCAGACACTCCGTTCGGTGAATCGTGGAAGGAATGGCGCTATGCAGTTGCAGACGGAGCGGAATTTTTTGATGGTGATAATGACGGTATCTATAATCCAATCGATAAAAACGGAAATGGAATTTGGGATGTCAATGAAGATAAACCCGATTTAATGGGTGATTATACTGCATGGACTTGTTTTAACGATGGAACACCAAGTAATATGAGAAGATGGTATGAACAAAAACCTCTAGGTATAGAAATTAAACAATCGGTTTTCGGTTGGGAAGGAGGCTCAGATAATTTTCTTTCAGAAATACTTTTCGTTAGATATTCTATCGAAAATAAAAACTCCGATAATAAACCTATCGAAGATGTTTATTTTTCAATTGTTAATGATCCCGATTTAGGTGATTATCTTGATGATAGAATTGGGACGGATACGCTTTGTAACTCGACTTATATTTATCAAACACAACCTGATGCTGTATTTGGAGATAGTGTACCTGCATTCTTTAATACTATTGTGCAGGGACCTGTCTCATACATTCCGGGTGTAACTTTTACTGATGTAAATTTAAATGGCATTTATGAAGAAGGTATTGACACTCCGCTTGATACTGCATTCCAGATGTATGGAAATCCGATTGGTGTTGGAAAATACCCGGGGGCAGCTAATCAGAGATTGACTTCCTCTAACACAAATTTACTCCAGCCTCCCCACTGGTTTAATCCTACTGTAAGAGATTATAGAGCTGTTATGCTTGGTTTGGATTGGATGGGTAATCCAACTAATCCATGTACATACTTTGTGGGAGAAGTCCTTGGGGGAGTAGATTGTTCGTTGATAAATCCAAAGTATCTTTTTTCCGGTGATCCTGTCACTCAGAGTGGATGGGTTCAAAGTTTTGGTACTGATATACGAACTTACACAAATACGGGACCTTTCAGATTAGAGAAGAATAAACCGATTGATATAATTGTTGCTATGATTGTTAAGCGGGGGAGTTCACCACTTAATTCAGTTACACTCGGAAGAGAAGCAGCACACAGCGCCATTGAGTTTGTAAAAAATAATTTCACGTTCGGGACTTCAGAAAAACCAATAACAAAAACAGGTGAAGTGATAAGTGATTTCGGTAATTATCCGAATCCATTTAATCCGATTACAAGAATAAATTTTACACTTAACAAAAGCGGATTTGTAACACTTAATGTTTATGACATACTCGGCAGAAAAGTAAAAACATTAATTAGTACAACACTGGAATCAGGTTCCCATCAAGTAGATTTTAACGCATCGGCATTATCAAGCGGCATCTACTTCTATGAAATCAGAACAGCAAATTTCCAAAAAATTAATAAAATGATGGTGGTAAGATGAAAATTGAAATTAAAAAATATCAGCAGTTCTTTTTAATCATGATGTTATTGTGCGGATTCTCTTTCACAAGCTGTGATAAAAGTACCGACTATTCAGGTTCTAATTTCAGAGTCTCATTTGATTCTCCCACTAACAATTCTGTATTTGAAGATTCAATCTCCATAAAATTCAGTTTTCAAAATATCAATGCTGTTGAGGAAGTTGATTTTTATGTTAATGATGTAAAAGTAGTCACAAAAACTAAAGGGATAAGCGGATTTGATTTTAAATGGAAACCGGCTAATCCGCAAAGCGGAGAATCTTATGTACTTAAAGCTGCCACCAAAGACCGTGATGGTAATGAAACCTATTCGATGCGTGCAAAAGTCGGGTACAAATGGCTCGAAATTATCAATGATAAAAATGAAGATTGGGAAAAGAATGTTAAAACAGTTTTTGTAAGAAATTCCTCAACTCAATTACATTTTAAAGCAGATGCCTCCTCCCCCTGGGTTGCTCCGTTTTCGACAACGGGGGGCATTTCATTCGGAATTTTTATTGATACCGATTCTGATGCATCAACCGGACTGAGAAGCTCGATTACTAATTTTGGTTACACTCTTAACTATATCGGTGCAGATTATCTTGCGATTGTAGGTTTCGAAAATAATAAACTTTACAAATGGAATGAATCGACAACAAGCTGGGTACCAAAGGGAAATCTTACATATTTACTGCTTCAGTATAATTCAAGCACTTTACAATTCGGGATAAACAAATCAGATTTCGGAAATCCGGCTTCAATAAGATTTGTAGGTTTGATGCTGACAACTGTTTCCGGATTATCGATGAATTGGGATTGGGCACCCGATACCGGTTTTGCTGAATATACATTAGATAAATCTTATTCAGGAAGCATCGACTCAACAGGAAATGCAAATATACCGATTCATTCAAACGAGTTATTTTTATTGAAGAAAATAGGGGAGTGATTGTAAAATAAGAGGCATCTCCCGTTAGGAGATGCCTCAACTTCTTATCTCGTTAAATGTCTATATTTTATTCGATGCGGTTGTGATGCATCAATACCCAAACGCTCTTTTCTCTTTTCTTCATACTCGGTATAATTCCCATCAAACCAAACAACTTTGCTGTCGCCTTCAAATGCAAGAATATGAGTTGCAATTCTATCAAGAAACCAACGGTCGTGACTTATAATAAGAGCACAACCTGCAAAAGATTCAATTGCTTCTTCAAGAGCACGCATCGTATTTACATCAAGATCATTTGTCGGTTCATCAAGAAGAAGTACATTTGCCCCTTTTTTTAACATCATAGCTAAGTGAACTCTGTTTCGTTCACCTCCGGAAAGAATATTAACTTTTTTCTGTTGATCACCGCCGGAAAAATTAAACTGAGCTACGTATGCTCTTGAATTTACTGATCTGTTCCCAAGTTCGATTGTATCATTACCACCGGAAATCAATTCCCAAATTGATTTATTTGGATCAAGGTCATCTCTGAATTGATCTACATGAGCTAATTTTACAGTTTCGCCAACTTTTACAATCCCTTTATCGGCAGTTTCGACACCGGTGATTAATTTAAATAGAGTTGTTTTACCTGCACCGTTTGGTCCTATGATTCCAACAATTGCTCCTGCCGGAATTGAAAAAGTCATCTCTTCAAATAAAATATTATCGCCATACGATTTTGCAGCATCTTCGCAATCGATAACGATATTTCCTAATCGTGGTCCGGGGGGAATGAATATTTGAAGATCTTTTATCTGTTGATCAGTTCTTTGATTCAACAATTCTTCATAAGAATTAATTCTCGCTTTCGATTTTGTATGACGGGCTTTGGGTGACATCTTTATCCATTCAAGTTCACGTTGAAGAGTTTTTTGTCTGTCACTCTCTTTTTTCTCTTCTACTCTAAGACGATTTTGTTTCTGTTCCAACCAAGAAGAATAATTACCCTTCCATGGAATCCCTTCACCTCTGTCAAGTTCAAGAATCCATCCGGCAACATTATCAAGAAAATATCTATCGTGAGTTACTGCAATTACAGTCCCTTCATATTGTTGAAGATGTTTTTCGAGCCATGCAACTGTTTCAGCATCGAGATGGTTTGTTGGTTCATCAAGCAAAAGAATATCAGGTTTTTGTAAAAGGAGACGACAAAGAGCCACACGTCTTTTTTCACCTCCTGATAAAACCTTTACAAGTGTATCTCCGGGAGGGCAGCGGAGCGCATCCATTGCCATTTCAAGACGGGAGTCTAAATCCCACGCATTCATCGCGTCTAATTTCTCTTGAACAATTCCTTGACGTTCAAGAAGTTCGGTCATCTCATCATCAGACATCGGTTCTGCAAATTTTTCATTAATTGCATTAAATTCATTAATTGTGTCGACAATTTTCTGAACACTCTCTTCAACTATTGCTTTGACGGTTTTGGATTCATCCAATGCCGGTTCTTGTTCAAGATAACCGACAGTGAAACCGGGAGCGATTACTGTTTCACCATTTATTTCCTTATCAACACCGGCAAGTATTTTTAATAAGGAACTTTTTCCAGATCCATTTAATCCGATTACACCGATTTTAGCCCCATAGAAGTAGGAAAGATAAATATCTTTCAAAATCGGTTTTTGGTTATAGTATTTACTGACTCCGATCATGGAGTATATTATTTTATTAGGTTCGATGGCCATTTGTTACTCAAAGGATTGTTAAAAATTGGTTGCAATATAAGGAAGAATTTGCTCATTATTTTATGAGAGAGTTGATTAAGGTAGTATTTTTCCGTGCGGCTATCACTCGGCTGTCGAGAACTATTTCTCGACAGTCATGTAAGTGGAGCGGTTGTTACAGAATCTTTACAAATAGTGAAAAGCGGGTTAAGGATTATCTCGATATATCCATTTTTGTTGTAGGGAACGGTCGCGACCGTTCCTTACATTTTAGAAATTGGATATTCTATAGAAAGTCCCCGGTCGAGAAATGGTTCTCGACCTCCAGATAAAAGGATTGTTAAAATATAACGAGATTTTCTGTAATCATTTAATGTTGAAAAACTAAATTGCTGTGTTTAGCGTTCCTCAGACTTCATTTTTAAACTTCAGGCTTTTTTTACTTCCCCTTTTTAAAAAATCAATAGGTTAGGAGGGTTTGTTTGCTAAATCAAAAAATATTAAGCAACTTAATTATTAGTAATTTCCAATTTTTTTCAGTTAAAACCTTACACTCAAAATGAAACTTTCTGCAAGCTCACATTTCGTGGTTATACTGCAAGCTTTATTAGTTACTTTTTTATGGTCAACTTCATTCATTATAATTAAATGGGGATTGGCAGAAATTCCTCCAATCACTTATGCGGGATTGAGGTACGGATTAGCCTTTTTATGTTTCATTCCATTTTTAGTTCAAAAAAAATATTTGAATGAAATTAAATCTCTTACTAAATCACAATGGCTAAAACTCATTTTACTTGGAATTATTTTTTATTCATTTACACAAGGGGCACAGTTTTTAGGGCTGTTTTTACTTCCATCGGTAACTGTAAGTTTGATGTTGAACTTTACTCCAATTCTTGTAGCAATTTTAGGAATACGACTACTCAACGAAAAACCGACTCGATTACAGTGGATAGGGAGTTCAATTTTTATTTTCGGAATTTTGATTTACTTCCTACCGTTAGATTTATTCGATAATACTTTAGTCGGTATTTTTGTTATGATTATTGGAGTTTTAGCTAATGCACTCTCAGCAATACTCGGGAGAAACATTAATCGTGAAGGTAATCTATCGCCGATTGTTGTAACTGCGATAAGTATGGGAATAGGTTCATTAATATTGATATTTTCAGGTTATTTATTAGATGGAATTCCTCAACTCAGTTCAACGTCTGTAATTTATTTGCTCTGGTTGGCAGTTATCAATACGGCTTTTGCGTTTACAATTTGGAATATCACACTGAGAACACTTTCAGCTATGGAATCAAGCATTATTAATGGTACAATGTTAGTTCAAATAGCAATTTTGGCATGGTTATTTAATGATGAAATTGTTACTTTAAAAGAAAGTTTCGGAATGCTTATAGCTGCCATGGGAGCAATATTGGTTCAATTGAAGAATTTGAAAATTGATAGATATAAGATTATAAAAACATAAGTTGACCAATAAATAAGAATAGCCGAACTGAACTGAAAAACATCATTTCATAAAAACCATATTCTCTCTCATTTCCGTCAATTTACCTTGCTTTTCAAGGGGGACTTCAGTAAAATTTACGTTTAAAAATTAGGAATTTTAAAATTATAAAGGGAAACCTTTCTTAACTGATTATTCACTTGGTTACTACATCAATTCAGATTTTTTATTTTATAATAAATGACTCATAACAAATAAACTATGGAGAAACTAACGATGGTTGTTCGTATTTCAATTTTTTCTTTTTTGCTCACAGCTTCAATACTATTGTCTTCCTGTGCTACACAACATTCTGATATTACACTTGTAAAATTTGATAAAAGTCAAATTACTATGGGTGAATTCGAAAAAGCCTACGCAAAGAATTCAGGTGGTTTGGAAAATGCAAAAAATGATTCGATCCCTCAATTAGAGAATTTTCTAAATCTTTATTCTAACTTTAAAATGAAATTGATGGATGCTTCTGTAAGAGGTTATGAAAAAGATGCTGATTTACAGAGTGAATTACTCGACTATAAAAAGAAAGTTGGAGTAACTTATCTTTTGGAAAAATATTTAGTTGAACCTGCAATAAAAGATCTTTATGAAAAGAGAAAATATGAACTTCGTTGCAGTCATATAATGATTCGTCCCGATACCTTAGGTGATGAAGGTGCAAAAAAACTTGCTACCGAAATTATTGAGAAAATTAATAAAGGTGAAAGTTTCGATGAACTCGCCGAAAAATATTCTGACGACCAATTTTCGAAAAAATCGGGTGGAGATATTTACTACATTACCGCCGGAATGTTGATTCCCGAATTTGAAGATGCAGCATATGAAACAAAAATAGGTGGAATTTATCCTTCACCTGTAAAAACAAGATTCGGCTATCATGTAATTAAAGTTACAGAAAAGCAGGAAAGAGTTCCTCAAATAAGAGCGAGCCATGTATTGGTTGATTTTTTTGATGATGAAGGGAAACCTGATACCGCATTCGCAATCGCACGAATTGATTCCGTAAAACTACTTCTTAAAGAAGGTAAAAGTTTTGCTGAAGTTGCTGAAAGATTTTCAAAAGATACAGGATCAAAAAGAAACGGCGGCGATTTAAATTATTTTGAACGTAGAATGATGATCAAAGAATTTGATGAAGCTGCATTCAAATTGAATGTGGATGAAATCTCTGATGTCGTAAAAACAAATTATGGTTTTCATATAATTAAATTGACTGAAAAGAAACCTTATCCATCTTTTGAAGAGGATAAAGAGAATCTTAAAAAGATTTATAAACAATTCAGATATAATACCGAACTCGAAGCCTTTAATGCAGATCTAAAGAAAAAATATAACTACAAGTTAAATGAATCGACCGTAGCTTTTATTATTAAACATGGTGATTCTGTTAGAATTGGTTCTGAGTACTGGGAAGCTGAATGGCGTAACCAAATTAAAGATGCAGAATTATTCTCATTTACAGGATTGTCTGTAATAGTTGATTCTTTATTCTATTCATTAAAAACAGTTAATGATTTTAATAATAAATTCTTAACCAGCGAAGCAGTCAATCAGATAGTTCAGAAAAAAAGTGATGAATATGCACTTGAACTCGAAGCATTGAATCTTGATAAAATCAATCCTGAATTTGCAGCTTTAATGGATGATTATAAAAACGGTATTTTTATTTTTAAACTTCAGGATGAAGAAGTATGGGGTAAAATCGAATTAGATAGTACCCGGCTTTTTGCTCATTATGATAAAAATAAATCAAAATACAATTGGACTGACAGAGTTTCATATCAAGAAATCTTTGTACGTAACGACAGTGTAGCAAATTCACTATATAAACAACTTAAGGACGGTGAAGATTTTACCGGATTAGTTGAAAAATATACCGAGCGTTACGGCATGAAAGAAAAATTAGGTATGTATGACTTAGTTGATGCCAATTCCAATCCACTTGCAATAAAGGCAAATGAATTAGTTAGATCGGGAGAATTTACAGAACCTTTTCCAAACAGCGGCGGTTTTGTGATACTTCGATTAATTCAAAAAGATAAAACAAGAACTAAAACTTTCGAAGAAGCAAAAGCAGAAGTTTCCGGCTCATTCCAGGAAGAGGAAAGCAAGAGACTTGAAAATGCTTATGTCGATTATTTGAAAAAATTATACAAACCTGAAGTATTTAAAAGTGAATTAACAAAAGCCTTTAAAGGTGAATAAGAGTTCTATTTTAGTATTAATAATCTCCGCAGTTATTTTTCTAAGCTGCGGAGATAAAAAAAGTGACGATGAAGCCATTGTTCGGGTTAATAATACGGCTTTATACAATTCGGATATTGTGATTCCGGGGGATTCTCTAAACATTAAAAGATTCGAGCGAAACGAGTATATCCGCAATTGGATTAATAATGAATTATTATTCCAGCAGGCGGTAAAGGAAGGTTTAACTGAATCAAAAGAGTATACCCGGCTTTCAGAATTGTCAAATAAAGAATTAGCAAAAACACTCTGGGTAAACCAATATCTTCAAGAAAAAATTTCTGAAATAAATGAAAAAGAACTTGAAGAGTTCTACAACAAAAACAAAGCGGTTTTCAAAACTATTTCTGATTCATATTTTATTAATCAGATAGTTTTTGATAACGAAGAAAAAGCAATTGTATTCAGAAATATTTTAGTCGAAAGTGACTGGAACAAAGCTTCCAAAAGTATAACAACTACTCCAAATGTTGTTTCTTCAAGAACGGATTATTTTCTTCCTGAATATAGATTTTTATCAGGAATTTTAGCTCGAATTGCAAGAGAGATGAATCCGGGAGAGATAAGTCCGGTTATACCTCTGGAAAATGGTGATTTTTCAGTAGTACAAATGATTGACAAATACTCAAAAGATACAACACCTCCATATTTTGTTATCTCTACAGATGTAAAAAATAGTTATTTGCAAAGAAGAAGAATAGAATTATTAGATGAATACCTTAAAGAACTTTATAACAGCAACGAAATTGAATTTAATAAATAGGAAATACATGAAAACCATTTTCGCAATATTTATCATACTATCGTGTGCAACAATTTATCCTCAACAAACAGTTGATAAGATTGCTGCAATAGTTGATAACGAAGTTATACTTTTAAGTGAAATTAATTTCCAGGCAAATTTATTAGCTTCACAACGTAAACTTGAACCAAATGATCCGGCAGTTCGTGAACAAGTTCTCAAATTATTAATTGATGAAAAACTTTTGCTTGCTCAAGCATTAATAGATTCGATTATGGTAACCGAAGATGAAGTCACACGACAATTAGATTATCAACTTGAGATGTTTGTTCAGCAATATGGCTCTCGTGAGAGAGTTGAGCAAGTATATGGAATGGGCTTTGAAAAAATAAAACGGGAATTGCGTGACGATATTCGGAAGAATGTGTTGGTGCAGAAAATGCAGGACAAAAAATTCGGATTTATCGAATCATCAAGAAGAGAGGTTGAAGATTTTTTTGAAATGTATAAAGATAGTCTCGGAGTAATTCCTGAAAAGGTAAAAGTATCACACATCTTTAGAAATCCGAAAACTTCAACAACTTTGAAAACAAAGTATTTTGAAAAAGCATCATTACTTCTTGATTCCATCAAAAGTGGAGCAGACTTTGCATTGTTGGCAAAAGAAAATTCTGAAGATCCGGGAAGCGCCGTTCAAGGAGGAGATTTGGGGTTTGTGAAACGCGGAGTATTTTTCCCGGAATTTGAATCTGCCGCCTTTGCATTACAGGACGGTGAGATTTCTTCAGTGATTGAATCTCCTGTTGGATTTCACATCATTCAACTTTTAGAGAGAAGGGGAGAGTCAATACATACCAGGCATATTCTTATTAAAGTTAAAGCTGACGATGAAGCAGATTTATCAGCAATTGAGTTTTTAACAGAGATTAGAGATTCGATCGTTAGGTTTAATCAATCATTTTATGATCTTGCCAAAAAATATAGCGATGATAAAGAAACAGTACCATTCGGTGGTGCTCTCGGGACTTTTTACCTGAATCAATTAGATAAAAATTTGTTGGATGCCGTGGGCAAATTAAAAGAAGGTGAAATCAGTTTTCCGAAGCGCGTTGACTATTCAGCAGATACCTATGGTTATCACATAGTTTTTTTGGAAAAGAGAATCCCTCAACACAAACCCGATCTTAATATTGATTTTGCTGATGTTAAACGACTTAGTGAAGAATATAAAAAGCAAAAACTTTATTCTGAATGGATGGAAGAATTGAAGTCGAAAATATACTGGGAAATTAAATTATAGGACTTTCTTTGAAAGAAAATTTATCATTAAATGATGATGTTGCAGTAGTACATTCGTTAAAAGAATCAGTCAACAAAATCAAATCGGAAATTGCAAAAGTTATTGTTGGACAAGATGATACGATAGATCATCTTCTTATTTCGCTCTTATCGCGCGGTCATTGTTTGCTCGTTGGTGTTCCCGGACTTGCTAAAACGCTATTAATAAAAACACTTGCAAATGTGATTGACCTTAAGTTTAATAGAATTCAATTTACACCGGATTTAATGCCAAGTGATATTACCGGAACGGAAATCATTGAAGAAGATCCTATAACTAAAAAGAGAGAGTTCCGTTTTATTTCAGGTCCAATTTTTGCGAATGTAGTTTTGGCAGATGAAATAAACAGAACACCACCAAAAACACAAGCAGCTCTGCTTGAAGCTATGCAAGAACACCGGGTAACGATAGCAGGGAAATCATACTTACTTGATGAACCATTTTTTGTTTTGGCAACACAAAATCCTATTGAACAAGAGGGAACATACCCGCTTCCTGAAGCTCAACTTGATCGATTTATGTTTAATCTTTGGTTAGATTATCCCTCCTATAATGAAGAGGTTGAAATTGTTAGATCAACTACGAGTCAATATCAGCAGCAACTTAATAAAGTGGTATCTGCTGAGCAGTTGATAGTTTTTCAGGACTTAATAAGAAAAGTACCTGTAGCTGATAACGTGATAGAATGGGCAGTGAAATTCGTTTCTAAAACTCGACCAAATGGCGAAACAGCACCAAAATTTGTGAAGGATTGGGTAAGATGGGGTGCAGGTCCTCGAGCATCTCAGTATTTAATTTTAGCTGCAAAAAGTAAAGCAGTAATTTCCGGTAGATTTACTCCCAATATTGATGATGTTAAATCAGTCTTAATTCCGGTTTTGCGTCATAGAATTATTGTGAACTTTAATGCAGAAGCTGAAGGAATGAGCACAGTTAGTGTCATTAATAAATTGATTGATGAAGCTTGATTTTATAATCTTGCAATTTTATAATTCTTTAAAGCAAAATAGATTTCGGTAGCTGCTGTTCTAATTACTGTTGCAGTTGGAACAGCCAGTAACATCCCAAAAATTCCGAAAAGCTGACTACCCGCCACAATGAGTAAAATTATTATCAATGGATGCATGTCAACACTTTTTGAAAAAACATATGGTTGAACAACACCATTATCAACGATATAAATACCCATCAACGCAAAGAGTATAAACGGAACTGAGGATAAATCTCCGTTCTGAATTATAGACAAAGCAATAGCCGGAATCCCCCCAATCATCGGACCAAAATAAGGAACTAAATGTCCAAGACCTGCGATAATTCCTAATGCTGTTGCATTATCAATTCCTAAAATATAAAAACTCAATCCACAAGCAAGTCCAACAAAAGTTGCATCGAGTACCCAGCCTCGAACATATCTACCAAGTTGTTGAGTGATCTTCTTTATAATCCAGTAGGACATTTCAAAGTATTTATTTGGGAGAAGATTTAAAATTCCCCTGGTTAATTTTGAATGATCTTTAACAATAAAAAATGTAGTGAAGGGAATAAGAACCATAAAAATTAGGACTGAGAAAATGTTCGGTATGACTGTAGTGAATTGGAAGAAAGCATTTTCAACTGAACTTGAAAGAAATTGTTCAACTTGTTTTGAAATTATATCCGATGGGAGGAAAAAGAAAATTTTATTCAGATAAACTTCAACTGCAGTAATCTTATCCTGAATTGAAAAATCTTTTAATGTTTGACCGAGAGAATTCAGTTGTCTTACTATGTTTGGAATAAAAACAGAAAATGCAAAATAGAATAAAAAGGAAACCAACCCGAATACTGTAATTGTTGATGGCAGCCTTCCTAAACCATTTCTCTCAAAATATTTTACAACTGGATCGAAGAGCAGGCTCAATAAAATGGAAATACCCAAAATCAATACAATATCAGAAAAGAGGTATACAATGATAAGCGTTAATAAAATTGATGTAATCAGAAAAGTTTTCTGAATCACAGAGCTATCAGTTATGTTTAGTTGATTCATAGGCAAAGCTAAACCAGTAATGGGAGATTATTCAATATTTTTATTAATTAAACATTAAAGATCTATAACTTAAGAAACTGCTTCGACCCTTCTTATCCCGGGTACTGCTCTAATCAATGCCCGTTCCACACCGGCACGTAAAGTCATTTGCGACATCGGGCATGAACTGCATGCTCCTAATAGTTTTACTTGAACAATTCCATCTTTAGAAACATTAACCAATTCTACATCTCCACCGTCAGCTTTTAAATATGGTCTAATCCCTTCAAGCGCATTTTTAATTCGTTCTTCCATATTATTAATTATTATCTCCAATTAATATTTCAATAGGTAAAGAATCTGCACCGAGATTTCTAATGCTGATTTGCTGTGCTAAATTTTTAGCAATTGCAGTGATTGTTTTTGCGTGTTCTGAATCCGGTAAATCGTAAACTATCGGAATTCCTTTATCTCCACCAACTCTTACATTTTGATGTAATGGAATACCTCCCAAGAATGGAACATTTTCTTCATCTGCAAGTTTTTGACCGCCGCCTGTACCGAAGATATCATATTTCAATCCTGTATCAGGGGCTATAAAGCAGCTCATGTTTTCAACAACGCCTAAAACAGGAACATTTACGCGAGCAAACATTTTAAGTGCTTTTCTCGCATCGGTCAGAGAAACTTCTTGGGGAGTTGTAACAATTACTGCCCCTGTAAGTGGGATGGTTTGGCATAATGTTAATTGAATATCTCCTGTTCCCGGAGGCATATCGAATATTAGATAATCGAGTTCTTCCCAATCAACATCAGATAAAAATTGTTTAACCGCACCACTCGCCATTGGACCCCGCCAAATTATCGGTGTATTTTCATCAATAAGAAAACCGATTGACATTAATTTAATTCCGAAGTTGGTAAGCGGAATCATTTTCATCGTATCTTTATCCTGATAGACTTTTGGTTTCTCCTTTATTCCGAGCATTAACGGAATGCTTGGACCATAAATATCAGCATCAATTAAACCGACTGAAGCTCCTTCTTTTGCTAAAGCAACTGCCAAATTGACTGCAACTGTACTTTTACCAACACCACCTTTACCGCTTGCTACGGCTATGGTATTTTTAACTCCAGGGATTATGGCATTTTTAGCCGCAAAGTTATGAGTTGCAACTTTTGAAGTCATATTAATATTTAATTTTTTGATTTGAGGGAAATCCGATGTGATCGCTTCTCTACAATCACTTTCAATTTTATCTTTTAATGGGCACGCCGGGGTTGTTAAAACTATATCAACAGACACATCGTTCCCATCTATTTTTATATTATTTACCATATTAAGTGTAACTAAATCTTTGTGTAAGTCTGGATCATCAACCCGGGCTAAAGCCTTAAGTAATCCTTCTTTGCTAATTTGACTCATTCAATCTCTCCAAAAGTGAAATTTGTTTCATTTATAAAATTTATTTTTTTGTAAATTTTTGTGATTTTTTGATGACATGTTTCATAAACCATTCTTGCGAATTAGTTGCTTTTTGGCCATCATTTATATTCACATATTCCATTCCTGACGATAGAACTCTCGCTTTAGAATTATCTTTTAAATAAACCTTCAGAATGGTGTTGATAACATAATCTTTTATTTTCTTATCTTCTATGGGAAAAGTTACCTCTACACGTCTATCAAGATTTCTTTGCATAATATCCGCACTGCTGAAAAATACTTCTTCATTTCCATTATTAAAAAAATAGAAAATTCTGCTATGTTCAAGATATCTTCCAACAATACTAATTACATTTATGTTTTCGCTGAGACCGGGTTTTTGTGGAACGAGACAACAAATACCTCTAACAATTAAATCAATTTTTACACCGACATTAGAAGCTTCATATAACGCTGAAATAATAAGTGGATCGACTAAAGAATTGACTTTTAAAATAATTCTTGACGCAATTCCAATTTTAGCATTCTCGATCTCCTGTAGAATATAGGAGAAAAGTTTATTCCGCAATGTTATTGGAGCAACCCATAATTTTCTAAATTCTGTTTGTTTGGAGTATCCTGTCAAATAATTAAAAATATCAGAAACATCGGAACAGATCTCCTCATTGGTTGTAAAGTAACCCAAATCAGTGTACAATTTTGCTGAAGTTGCGTTATAGTTTCCGGTTGCAAGATGAACATATCGTTTTACACCTTCATTTTCTCGTCTAACAACAAGAGTCATTTTTGAATGAGTTTTCAAACCAACCAATCCATATACAACATGAGCGCCGGCTTTTTCAAGTTCACGAGCCCAGTAGATATTATTTTCTTCATCAAACCTTGCTTTCAGTTCAACTAAAACAGCGACTTGTTTTCCTCTATCGGCGGCTTCAATGAGATATTTTACTACGGGTGAATTAGCTCCTACACGATATAAAGTCTGTTTAATAGCAAGCACATCAGGATCTTTTGAAGCTTTTTTAATAAAATCGATGACCGGAATAAATGAATCAAATGGGTGATGAAGTAAAATATTTTTATACTTTATAATTGAAAAAATATCATCATCGTCTTCAAAAACTTTTGGAATAACAGGATAAAATGATTTTTCTTTTAGTTGATGAAGCGGCAAATTATATAATTGCATGATATCGCTTAAAGCTAAAGGTCCATCAAGAATATGAACATCACTTGATTTGATTTGTAAATTTTCGATTAACGTCTCAAGCATGAAATCAGGCATATCTTTTTCTACTTCAAGTCTTACAACACTACCGAATCTTCTTTGGCGAATATTTTCTTCTATCACACGTAGAAGATCATCTGCTTCATCTTCTTGAAGTTCAATATCTGTATCTCTTGTAATCCTAAAACGATGAGCTTCAACTACTTCCATCTTAGGGAAAAGGAGCTGCAGGTTTGCTTTTATTAAATCACCTAACCAAATGAACTTAGCACAGTAGTTTCCATTATTCTGTGTTTTTTTAGGATGAAGTATGGTATCGATTTGCAAGAGCCTTGGTAAAATACTCGGTACTTTTACACGTGCAAAATGCTGTTCCCCTTTAGGATTTAATATAAGCACAGCAAGGCTAAGACTCAGATTTGATATGTATGGAAAAGGTCTCCCCGGATCAAAAGCAAGCGGTGTTAGAACAGGAAATATTTCTTTTTTGAAGTAGTCTTGTAAAGCTGAAAGTTCCTGTTCAGTTAAATCTTCGAGAGTACAAACATGAATATTATTCTCTTTTAAAGTAGGAATAATTTCATTCTTCCATAAATCAATTAATTGTTTGAGTAATGGTTTGATTGCAGCCTCAATTTTCTGCAACTGTTCGTTTGGTGTCAACCCATCTATAGTGGGTTCCAAAACATTTGCCGCAACTTGTTCTTTTAGCCCGGACACACGTATCATATAGAACTCATCAAGGTTAGATGAGAATATTGATACAAATTTCACCTTATCAAGAATTGGTAAATCCGGATTGAGTGCTTCTTCGAGAACTCTTTTATTGAACTCTATCCAACTTAAATCACGATTAAAAAAATTCTCTTTGTTTGAATAAGTTTTTAATAATTCCTTGCCTAACATAAAAATCTCATTTTTAAAGTGTGATAATATAAGACAAATTGGGAATTTTATCTTGTCAATTATTTATTAAGCGGTGTAAACTTAACTGAACCCCCATGAGGATTCTTAAAAATAGTGATTTGGATGGTAATTAACAGCTCGAATCACTCTTTAACCGTGAGTTAAACCAATTAATGAAAATATCTTGAACAAATCGTTCTTTTATTTTGCCGCTAAACCCTAAAAATCGTATTTTTTGCATAATAATTAGAATTAATCATACAGAAAAAGGAGATTTATTGTGGTAATCGGAATTCCAAAGGAAATTCTCTCGGGGGAAAATAGAGTAGCTATAACACCCGATACCGCTTCGAAACTTATTAAGTTAGGTTTTGAGATTGTTGTTGAGACTAATGCGGGTCTCAATGCTCATTTCTTAGATGAAAATTATATTAATGCAGGTGCTAAAATATTGTCAAATGTTAAAGAAGTGTTTGAGGCTTCAGACGTAATTTGCAAGGTTCAGCGTCCTGTGGTTGATTCATCAATCAATGAACTTCAATTAATGAAAAAGGGGACTTTGTTAATCTCATTTTTCTTCCCACTGAACTACCCTCAATTAGCAAAAGAGAGCGCTGCCGCTGGTGTAAATGTAATTGCAATGGATTTTATTCCTCGTATTACACGCGCACAAAAAATGGATGCACTTAGTTCACAAAGTAATTTAGCAGGTTATAAGAGTGTACTACTTGCAGCAAATCATCTCGGTAAAATTTTCCCATTATTGATGACTGCTGCCGGAACAATCACTCCTGCTAAAGTTGTAATCATGGGGGCAGGTGTAGCCGGATTGCAAGCACTTGGGACTGCAAAACGTCTCGGTGCAATTGTAGAAGTTTCTGATGTTAGAACAGCAGTAAAAGAAGAAGTCTTAAGTCTCGGTGGAAGATTTATTGAAGTTGAACAGGATGTTTCATTGCAAGATGAACGTGGTTATGCTAAAGAACAGAGTGCCGAGTTTCTTCAAAAGCAAAAAGAAGTTTTATTTAAACACATTACACAAGCTGATATTGTGATTACAACTGCATTAATCCCGGGTAAAAAAGCTCCGGTATTAGTAACTGAGGAAATGGTTAAAAACATGAAACATGGATCTGTTGTTCTTGACATGGCTGCTGAATTCGGTGGAAATTGCGAACTCAGTGAAATGAATAAAACAGTTGTTAAACACGGAGTTACGATAATAGGTGAAACTAATTTGCCAGGATTAATACCCACACAGGCGAGTGAATTGTATTCGAAAAATATTTTAGCCCTTCTTACAGAAATTGGTAAGGGAGGGACTGTCACTCTTGATTTAAATAATGATATTGTGAAAGAGTCATTAATCTCTTATCAAGGTGAAGTATATAATCAACGAATAAAACCATTGGTTTAATAAATTAAAAGGAATTTATAAATGGAACATACAGATCTTTTCATGCTAATATACATATTTGCACTGGCATGCTTTGTCGGATTTGAATTGATAGCAAAAGTCCCGCCGACACTGCATACACCGTTGATGTCGGGTTCTAATGCAATTTCTGGAATAACGATTGTCGGGGCAATTATTGCTTCCGGAATAGAAGATTTCAAGGTTGCTACGGTTCTCGGTATAATTGCAATAATATTTGCAACGATAAATGTAGTCGGTGGTTACTTAGTAACTGACCGTATGTTAAAGATGTTCAAGAAGAAATGAGATAAAAATGGAAGCATACAAAGATATTTTAGTAAATTCGGTTTATTTGATTGCATCATTTCTATTCATTTTTGGAATAAAGATGCTCAGTTCCCCTACAAAAGCAAGAAAAGGGAACATCTATTCAGCAGTTGGTATGTTTTTGGCAATTGTTGTTACTCTTTTGAATGAACATATTATTAGTTATCAATACATCATTGCCGGTATTGTTATTGGCTCCGCAATCGGTAGTTTTATAGCAATTAAAGTTGAGATGACAGCCATGCCTCAAATGGTTGGATTGTTGAACGGTTTCGGCGGCGGTGCATCTGCATTAGTTGGACTTACCGAGTATTTGCAAACTCTTGATCCTTCAAATACGAGAGTAGAAGTATTTTCTGCTAAGATGGCAATTACTATCGCACTAAGTTTAATAATAGGTGGAATTACATTTACCGGATCATTAGTAGCCTTTGGAAAATTGCAAGGTATTGTAAGTGGGAACGTTATTAAATTTCCACTTCAGCACCCACTTAATTTACTCCTTTTGGTTGGGGTTTTTGGTTTGTTGGTAGTTGGAGTTTTTTATCCGACAGAACAAACGCTTTTCTTAGTAATCCTCGGTGTTTCACTTTTACTCGGAATTCTTTTAGTCATCCCAATCGGTGGGGCTGATATGCCGGTTGCAATTTCACTTCTCAATTCATATTCAGGTATTGCAGCCTCTGCGACAGGTTTTGTAATCGATAATAATATGTTGATTATTGCCGGTGCGTTAGTTGGTGCATCTGGAATTATTCTAACAAATATCATGTGTAAAGCAATGAACCGTTCTCTCTTAAATGTGGTTATGGGAGGATGGGGACAAAATGCTGCAGCAGAAGCAGCCTCCGGTGCAAAAAAAGAAGTAAATATAAAATCAATTGACTCTGAAGAAGCTGCGATGATTTTTGATGCTGCAAGCAGCGTTATGATAATTCCGGGTTATGGTATGGCTGTTGCACAAGCTCAACATGCGGTTAAGGATTTAATGGATATTCTTAATAAAAAAGGATGTGACGTGAAGTTTGCTATTCACCCTGTTGCGGGTAGAATGCCGGGACACATGAACATACTTCTTGCTGAATCAAACGTCCCTTACGAAAAATTATATGCGCTTGAAGATATTAATGAAGAGTTTGCTAACACAGATATTTCTTTAATTATCGGAGCGAATGATGTTGTTAATCCTGCAGCTCGAAATAATCCTGCTTCTCCGATTTACGGAATGCCAATCTTGAATGCAGATCATTCAAAAACTGTAATTATTATTAAACGATCTATGGCTGCCGGATATGCCGGTATTGACAATGAATTATTCTATAATCAAAATACATTAATGTACTTTGGTGATGCTAAAGAAGCGATAGGTAAATTGAATAATGAATTAAAGAATCTATCTTAAGATTTATAGATAAACATTGGGAAAAATAATTTATTTGTTGTTTGTACTTGTTTCTATACCGTGTCTTCTTTACCCACAAGTTGACACGGTTGGAAATTATATTATTACCCGGGAAAATAATCTACTAACGATTGTTTCAACTGAAACTTCTGAAACTCATGTTCTTGAATATCCAAATCTAACTACTGAATATTATGATATTGATGAAGATGGTATTTATGAACTATTAATAATTTCTGAAGATATGAATAAAACAATACCAAACTTTGTTTTATTTGTTTACACGTTAGGAAACAATATTGAGTTAATCACTACAATCAATTCGGGTGTTAAAAAACCTGAACTGATCTATTCGGAAGAATCGGGATTAACTGTTTTGGCAATAGGCTTTCCCAATTTCGATAAATTAAACAATTCAGCAAATATTGATCTCTTTTTTTCACCATTAAATCTATTATTTTTCAATGGTGAAAGTTTTGAAACTGATTATGATGACTGTATTGATATTTTGTTAAAAGAGAATGAGGAAATCTTTTCAGTAGTTACAGATTTTTTGTTGTCATACGGGAAAAATTGCAAGACATCAAAATTATTAGAATCTGCTTTCGCATCTATCTACATGAATTATATCAATGCAGGAGAATTTGCGATGGCTGATCATTTAATCGACACATATTATTTTTGTGAAGATAAAAAAGAGTTTATTCAATTAATAAAAAACACTTTAACGGAGAGACCATGAAAGTAAACTGGAACGATTTTATCGGGAAAACTTTAAGTATTACAATGCACGAAAATTATGGAATTGTAATGGACCCGAATTCTAATTCACCAATTTATGAAATCGTTTTCAAAAGTGGGACACTTACCAATGCTTTTGATGATGGTTTGATGCTCGAAACTATGAGAGAAAATGAACCGGTTAAAATCTACGTGCCGTTGCAGTCTATTAAGTGTATTGAAATATTTTAAGTATAATAGAAAACTAATTTCCCGGGTTAAGTTACTTTTATTACTATTGATTTTTGTGCAAGTTTCTATTCCTGCGCAACTCAATGTAAAGAGTCTTCAAGTTTATTCCGGTGATGATCAGACTTCGTTTCCTTTAATACTTAACAGTAGTGAATCATCCGGATTTATTACAATCGAGTTTGATGTCCAATCTAATTCATATCCGGAGTTAAGTATTTATTTCCGGTTTTGTGATCGAAATTGGAATCCGGTTAATAATACTTTTTTACTTAATCGGGGGAATGAGATTGTTCCATTTATAGATTTTGTGAAACTTCATGTTACCATAACAGGGGCACAATATCATTATAAATCATCTTTCCCAAACAACAATGGTTATATTAATTTCCCGTTTTCTGGTAAGTGGATGTTTTTTGTTACAGCAGTAAATGATACTTCAAAAATATATGCAAAAGGTCGATTTATTGTAGCTGAAAACCTGATCGATTTGAATATTAAATCAGATACAGAAATAAGGTCTGATAAATATTATTCTCCTTCCGATCTCGCAAAATCATTTATTTTTGATATAGGATTTAATCTTCCATTTGAATTTTTCCCTCAAAATGTAATTGCTACAGAGATTATAGAAAATCAAAAAATATTTTATCCTACTGTGATTACAAAAGATAAAAAAAATTCATACTCAGAATTTTATTGGGATGGAAATAGAAATTTTAACTTCATTGCAAAAGGAATTACGCCCGGCAATGAATATCGTTTGGCAAACCTTAAGCAGTATACAAATTTTAATTTAAAGGAAGTTTATGCACAAAGAGATAGAATTGAGACTTCGCGATTTTATAAACGGGGAACGAAAGATCTAAACGGCGGGTTTATTCTAAGTGATTATAATGATGTCTATTCAGATTATCTTAATGTGAGATTCACCATCCGTCCACCCGATCCATTTTATTCAGACATCTATTTAAGCGGTGCATTCAATAATTGGATTATCGATGACAAATATAAAATGGGAAATTCAGACGGTCTCTTCACCCTTACAATTCCTTTAAAACGAGGCATTTACGATTATCTTTATGTAACCAAAAACGGTGATGAAATTGACTGGAATTTTCTTGAAGGAAATCTTTTCGAAACTTCTCACATATATCGTGTATTTATTTTTTATAATGATCCTTCATTCGGAGGATATGACAGAATAATTGGCTATTCAACAATTAACATGAATAATAAAAATGGAAAAAATTAAAGTCGGTGTAATCGGAACAGGACATCTTGGTAAACTTCACACAAAAATGTTTGCCTTAATAGAAGAATGTAAATTAATCGGTGTTTATGATAAAGATTCAACTCAAGCTGAATCAGTTGCAAAAGAATTCAATTGTAAATTATTTAACACTATTGATGAACTACTGAATGAAGTCGACGCCGTATCTATTGCGGCTATTACAAGTGCACACCATGAAATCGGAAAGTATTGTCTTGAAAAAGGAGTGCATATTTTTATCGAAAAACCAATAACGGTAACTATTGAGGAAGCTGAAGATTTGGTAAAAACTGCAACTGAAAAAAGATTGAATCTTCAAGTAGGACATATTGAACGATTTAATCCTGCGCTTTTAGCACTTGAAAAATATAATATCGAACCAAAGTTTATTCAAACAGATAGACTTGCGCAGTTCAATCCGCGCGGTACTGATGTGGCGGTTGTACTTGATTTAATGATTCATGATATTGATATTATCTTAAGTTTAGTAAAAAGTGAAGTTGCAAAAGTTGATGCAAGTGGTGTAGCAGTTGTCTCTGATACAATTGATATTGCAAATGCTCGAATTGAATTTGAGAATGGTGCAATTGCAAATGTTACCGCAAGCAGAATCTCACAAAAGAAAATGAGAAAAATGAGAATATTCCAGAAAGATAATTATATTTCTCTCGATTTTACCACAGGGGTTTCTGAAGTTTTTCGACTTGTCCCTGCCAATGAACAAGTTGATTCAGCACATATAAATTATGGCGAAATTGGTATAGGTGACCGTAAGAAAAAAGTTATTTATGAACAGCCTGAACAGATAGAAGTTAATGCACTTATGTATGAATTAAGATTATTCATTTTATCCATCCAAAATAATGAGAAACCTATTGTCTCAGGCGAAGATGGATTACGTGCCTTGAAAGTAGCAAGAATGATAATCGAAAAAATTGAAGACTCAATTAAAAAAGTACTCTAATTAAAAGGATAATTATGAAAAAATTATTATTTGTAATCTTTGTTATGTTGTTATTTATCCAAAGTTGTAGTGTGTATCAGACTTATGTAAATCTAACCAGATTAAAATTCAAAATGGGTGTAACAAATAATATTCGAGTGGCAGGAATTGGGCTTGATGGAAAATCACGTATCTCCGATTTTTCACCAATGGATGCTGTAAAATTCACTTCAAGTTTTGCAAACGGTAAATTACCGGTAACACTAACAATCAATGTTGAAGCAAAAAATCCAAATGATGGTACAGGCGGCTTTCCAAGAACGGATGCATCAATTACTTCATTACCGTTTAGATTTATTCTTGACGGCAAAGAAGTTGTTTCCGGAAATTTAGGCAATGCGGTATCAGTTCCCGGGACAGGTGATGTTGTAAATATTCCGATTCAATTATCATTCGATTTAGTCTCGATGTTTAAGAATAAAGGTTACGAGTCGTTAATTAATTTGATGTTACAAATAAGCGGTAATGGCGGAAGATCATCCTCAATTGAGGTTTATGTAAGACCAACGGTTTCAACAGCGCTTGGTTCAATTACATATCCGAGTGAAATTAAATTAGTTGATATGGAATTCAAAGATAAGTAAATAGAAAAGTTGTATGAGTAAAAATATTAAATATGCGGTTGGTGTTGACCTCGGTGGAACTTTTATAAAGTTTGGATTGGTAACATCAGATGGCAAAATTGTAAAAAAAACATTTCTTGATTCTAAGGCTAATGAAGGTCCGGAAAAAGTTATTAAGCAGATTAAACGAGGGATAAAAGATTTACTCGATAAATCTGATTACAAAATCACGGGAATAGGTATCGGTGCTCCAGGAGTAATATCGATTAAGAGAGGAACAGTTGAGAATCCTCCAAATTTACCGGGTTGGGGAAAAATTCATCTCGGGAAAATTATTTCTAAAGAATTTAAACTTGATACATTTGTCGAGAATGACGCCAACGCCGCAGCAATTGGTGAAATGATATTCGGTGCCGGGAAAAAGTTAAATTCATTCTTAATGATTACTCTTGGAACTGGAGTCGGCGGAGGAATTATTTTTGAAAGAAAACTTTTCCGTGGCGAGACCGGAGCTGCAGGAGAAATAGGTCATTTATCAATTGATTATAAAGGAGATAAATGCAATTGCGGTTCGTTTGGATGTATCGAAGTTTATGCAGGTAACAGTTATTTGATTAATCGTGTTGTAAAGGAATATGAATCAAATAAATCGTCTTTAATATTTTCTCTTGTGAATAATAATTTTGATTCACTCACTCCAAAAGTTATTTCAGATGCGGTTATTCAAGGTGATCAATTTGCAAACAGTATTATTCAACAATTAGGAAATCATATTGGGTATGCGTTAGCATCTGTTGCAAATCTTATGGATATAACTTCAATTATTATCGGTGGGGGAGTTGCAGGATTTGGAGAGAAACTTTTCGACTCAATAGAATTATCAATGCGTGAGAGAGTGTTAAAATCTCTTCAACCGAGGATTAAAATTTTACCCGCAAAACTAAGTAATGATGCAGGCATTAAAGGGGCATCATCTCTAGTATTTTATAAGAATTAACTCTATTCCTGATGAAAGTTTTAAATATTAATTAGTCCATGAAACAAACTATTTACATCTGTTTTTCGCTTATACTTCTACTGATGATTGAATTAAAATCAGATGTGAACTCTATTTCTGAGAAATTATTTTTATTCCAACCACAGATATTTCAGGTAAGCGATACTACTTTGACTGAGGTTGATTCATTAAATCTCTCCATTCCAGATTCTGCCGAAGTTAGCGATTCGTTAGTCACGACTACTAAATCTGACATTGATTCTATTATATTTTCCTCTGCTACGGATTCACTAATATTCGATCTTAAAATAAAAAAAATGTATATCTACGGCTCCGGTGATCTTCGCTATAAAGAAACAAATCTGAAGTCCGGTAAAATTGATGTTGACTTTGAAACAAGTAATGTCGAAGCCTTCAGTTACGGTTATGATTCAACCAGTAATAAGGAGCTGCAAACCCCTGTACTTAATGATAAAGGGGAAGAATACAAAGGGACAAGAATGCGATATAATTTTAAAACAACAAGAGGTTTTATAACTTATGCCGCAACTGAAAGTGATAATACTTCTTACTCCGGTGCGAAAATTAAAAAAGTGAGTAAAGATGTTTTTTTTGTAGAGAACGGAGTTTACACAACCTGTGATGCAGAAGTTCCTCATTACTGTTTTATCGGTCATGAAATGAAAGTGATTCAAAAAGAACAGATGATCGGAAAATGGATTTGGTTGACATTTGGAGGTGTTCCATTTCCTATTCCATTACCGTTTGCTGTTTTCCCTTTACAGTCGGGTAGACGCTCAGGAATTATCCCTCCCGCAATTGGAGACCGCCCCGGTTACGGTCGATATTTTTCAAGATTTGGTTACTTCTGGGCAATCAATGATTATATGGATGCTAATCTTACTGCTGACTATTATACCAAAGGTGGTTATTCACTTGCAAGCCGTTTTCGGTATGTTAAACGATATTCATTTTCCGGAACTGTAGAAGGTGGATTTTCGAAATTACATACAGGTGAAATTACTGATGCCGATAGGACCGATCAACAAGATTGGAGAATTAGATGGGTGCATAATCAAACTTTAACACCAACTTCACGTTTTGATGTCAATTTGGAATTTCTATCGGGTAATTTTATTAATCAAAATAGTACTGATTATAATCAACTTTTGAGAAATGATATCGTTTCAAATGCATCTTACTACAAAAATTGGGAAGAATTCGGAAGTAGTTTATCATTAAACTATTCCAGAAATCAAAATCTTGAAACAGGAGATATCACTGAGTATCTGCCTAATATGAGTTTTAGTAAATCTCAGTTTTATCCGTTCAGGAAGAAAAAACGTGTTGGTGAAGAAGAGTGGTACGAGAAATTTGGCATTAATTATAACGGACAGTTTCAGAATAGAAGATTAAAGGAAAAAGGTCAATTAAATATTCGTGGTGGTATTAATCATAACGTTGGTATGGGGTTTTCTACAAAAATCGGTTATATAAATTTTAATCCGAATGTTAGTTATCGCGAACTATGGTATAATAAACAAGTTGAAGTAGTAACGGGTCTTTCACCAAAAACAGGAACCGACACAGTCTATTTTAATGATGTTAAACGACTCGGTTTTGTAAGAACATTTAATATGGGCGTTTCAGCATCAACTAAACTTTATGGAATTTTACAACCGAACAGAATGGGTATAGCAGCGATTCGGCATACTATTTCTCCTGCTCTATCTTACAATTATCAGCCCGATTTTTCAGAGAAAAAATGGGGATATTTTGGAACATATAATGATACTTCCGGCAAAGAAATAAAATATAATAAGTATCAAAGGGAAATATTTGGAGGAGCCGGTTCGGGAGAGTCTCAATCTTTGGCTTTCAGATTAGATAATATTTTTGAAATGAAAACTATGGTTGACCCGCGTGATACAACTGCTAAAGAGAATAAATTGCAATTATTAAATCTTTCGGCAAATATAAGTTATAATTTTGCAGCGGATAGTTTAAAGTTCTCCGATATTTTCGTCAGCTATAGAACTCAAATTTCAGACTTCTTGAGTTTTGCCGGTAATTCAACTTATTCACTTTATAAGTATGATACAAAAATAAATCATGAAGTAAATCAATTTGTTTTAGATGATGGCGCATTAGCAAGAATGAAAAATTTCAATTTCTCTATTAGCGCTTCACTTTCAGGGGATAGATTAAAATCTCAATCCCAACCTACAGAGGGGGCAAAGATTCAAGATGAAGAATCAGCGTATCAACAGCAAACAGGGAGTACTTATAAAGGTTTATACGATGACAAGGAGGCTGATTTTACAATCCCATGGAGCATATCATTAAATTACAATTATGGTTTATCTAAAAGTAATCCTCTAAAACCGAATAAGTTTATTACAGTAAGTGGAAGTTTAGATTTCAACCTAACTCCTAATTGGAAATTCACCACCAGCGGAAGTTACGACATTGTGAATAAGCAATTCTCAGCCCCTCAAATTATGATAAGTCGTGATTTGCATTGCTGGTTAATGAATTTCACATGGAATCCAATTGGCTCATATCGAGGTTACCGTTTTGAAATAAGGGTTAAAGCACCTCAGTTACAGGATTTAAAAGTTACAAAAACAGATAGATTCTTCAGCGGTAGAAGATAGCTAAAGTCATTTTAAGCCTCCTATTTTTTATCATCATATTTTTATAAATTAATCACCGAATAAATTTTATTAACTAATTTCAACAATCGAATTATAATGATTCACTATTTAATAGATGGAAATAATCTGTTCGGTAAAGCGAAAAGTCTTACTTCTTTCAGCAAAAATAAGAAGGGAGATGAGAGGGAACAGTTAGTCCATTTACTGGATCGTTTTTTTTATGGAAGAAATTGTAAGGTGTTTTTATACTTTGACGGTTTTCAAAAAATAGCGATTCGCTCACATAAAATGAAAATAATCTACTCGAACAGCGAACCCGCCGATACAATTATTAAGTCGGATATTTCTCAGTCAAAAAATCCTAAAAACTTATACGTTATTTCTTCAGATTTAGAAATATTTGATTTTGCGCGTGCCTGCGGTTGTCACGTTAAAACTTCGGATGAATTTTATAAAGATTTGGATAATAAGTTAACAATTGAACTTGAAGAAAAACCTGAACCTTCTTCCGCAGAACTTGATTATTTCAAGCATTTGTTTGAGAATGATAACGAATGAAATTTTTAATAATCACAAATATTATATTTTTTATAGCGCTTGTTACAATTTCGATTAATGGACAAGAATCGATTTCTATTCATAAAAGAGATTTTCTTGAGAATAAAAATATAAAAAATCGTAATAGTGAATTTGATGAGAGCGGTAAAGATATTATTCCGCTTCAATTTAATAAAAGTGAATTAACAAAAACGGTTTTTGGCTACTTGCCATTTTGGGAATATTATAATTCGAGAAATTATATCCGCTACGATTTACTGACTCATATAGCTTTATTTGATTTTACCGTTGATAGTATGGGAAATGTTTTTAATCCCTATTATTGGCCATGGACAGATGTAATTAATAAAGCACATCTCAATGGAGTAAAAGTCATATTGACCGCAGTTAATTTTGAACCTCTTCAGATTAAAAATATTATGAGGAATACAGTTGCCAAAACTAATTTTTTTAATCAAGTAAAAGATAAGATGATTCAATATCAATTTGACGGAATTAATATTGATTTTGAACATCTGAAAAGTGAAGATCGGGGAGCGGTTCTTAATAATTTTATGTATGAACTTACAGAATTTATTAATTTTTTTAGACCAGATGCAGAAGTTTCATTTGCCGGACCCTCAATTAATTGGGGCGGATGGGATTTAAAAGGACTTGTAGAATCATGTGATTATATTTTTATTATGGGATATTCATTTTACGGTAGTTGGAGCACAACTTCCGGTGCCAGCGCCCCATTAAGCGGAGGAACGTACAATATTAATTATGTCGTTAATAATTCTTATAGTTGGGCTACAATTAATCGCCCGGAAAAACTTATACTCGGTGTTCCTTATTATGGTGAAAAATGGAAGACATTAACAGAGTTACCACATTCAGCAGTTTTAAAATATGTCTCCTCCACACGATTTATGCATGATGTAGATTCCGCAAGTATTTATGGAAGATTATGGGCGAGCGATAATAAAGTCCCCTGGTATCGCTTTTTTAGAGATACTACCTGGTATCAAGTCTGGTATGATGATGATTCGAGCTTAGGTTTAAAATATGACCTTGCTGAATCAAAGAATTATAAAGGAATAGGAATGTGGGCTTTAGGATATGACAGAGCAAAACCTCAGCTTTGGAATGAAATCGAGAAACGATATAAGCCTTTATCGACAGCGCGCGATAATATAATTGTTACAGAAGAACCTGGATTTACACTTCACCAGAATTATCCGAATCCTTTTAATCCATCTACAAAAATTAAATTTCAAATACCAAACGGAGTTGAACAAGGTTTAACAACAACGCTAAAAGTTTTTAATACCTTGGGTGAAGAAATCTTTACAATCCTAAATGAAATACTTCAAAACGGCAGCTATGAAGTTGACTTCAATATTAAACAAAATGAAAATCTTCCATCCGGTATTTATTATTATCAATTGCGTTGTGGTAATTTTGTAGAAACAAAAAAAATGATTCTGTTAAGATGAGAATACTTGATTGTAAGAAGTCTAATAAAATATGGCAGGAAATAAATTAATCAATATTATTTAGATAATTTTTATGTCCAGACTTGAAAGAGGATTCACACAAATTTATACCGGCAATGGCAAAGGAAAAACAACTGCAGCAATTGGACAAGCAGCGAGAGCAGCCGGTTATGGATTAAAATCTTTCATAATTCAATTTATGAAGGAATATCCTTACAACGAATTGAATAGCCTAGAACTGTTAAACGAATTTATTACGATCGAACAATACTGTGGCGATGATTTTGTCTACAAAAAAGAGCCAGCTCCCGCTGAAGAAATTGAAAAAGCAAAATTTGCAATTAATAAAGCTATTCAGGTGATGAACTCCGGAGAATATGATCTGGTGATTCTTGATGAAGCTTGTGTTTCGGTTTATTTTGGATTACTAACTACAACTGATTTATTAAATGTAATTAAAAATAAACCGGCGCAAGTAGAGTTAATATTAACCGGTCGTTATTGCCCCGATGAGTTGATAGCAGCGGCGGATCTTGTAACTGAAATGAAAGAGATTAAGCACTACTACACCAACGGTATACTTTCACGTAAAGGAATTGAATCATAGTCACCTTTTTGTTTTATTGTATCCCTTTTCAAGGTACGGTTGCAGTTTCTCAAGCCACAACATTTCGAGAGTTGATAAATCATCGGTATAATCATAATCGGTACCTTCTTTAGGTTCAAGGTAATCGATGATTTCAAATAAAAATTTGTCTTCTCCAAATTCAATAAATTCACGCTGGAGATCGGAATTCATATGACTTCCATGTTTGAGTTGAAACTTAAAGCTGTTTGC
Organism: Ignavibacteria bacterium; assembly: GCA_030684555.1. Lineage (GTDB taxonomy): Bacteria > Bacteroidota > Ignavibacteria > Ignavibacteriales > Ignavibacteriaceae > JAGUXE01. The sequence goes on along the minus strand of JAUXVN010000013.1, from coordinate 10,625 downwards.
TTTACCGTGTAAATTCTTACTGCTTCCAACTAAAATTTTACCATTAACAACGTTTCTAATTTGGTAAATCCCCATTGGAGGTAAAGTCTCTTTATATTTTTGCTTTAATTCTTTCTTATTAATCATTTCGAACCTCTATCTTATTCATAATTCGTTCATAAATACTGTTTTCTCTTTTCATCATTCCTTCCTCTATGAACAATCGCCTGATCGTACAATGATCATCAAAAAATTTATTAATAATTTTATCTAATGTTGGTTCATCATACTTCTTCCCAATCTCGAATGAGTTTATTATTTCATCCAGAATTATCAATCTTTTTTTGTGCTGAACCGGGAGTTTTATCAATTTATTTTTCTTAAAAAAAGATTTAATAACCTTATTACGATAGTCTGTAATCCGTTTCTCCTGATTAAATTTCTCAAGATTTTCGAAAGAGATGAATTTTCTCAAAGTGAGGTTTAGAATTTCATCATTTATTTTATAGACGAAATAATACTGCTCTTTAATTTTTGATACTAATCCGGCTTTTTCTAATTTCTTCAAGTGAAAGGAAACTGTAGAAGCAGCAAGGTTAAGCCGATTCGATAGTTCTTCAACATACTGTGGTTTTTCGAATAAAGAATTAATCACATGCAAACGGCTTGTGTCTGCAAGTGATTTCATTATTTCGATGCTTTGTTGTATATCCATGCTTCCCTAAAGTAATTCGATAAGTATCGAAACAAAAATACATTTATTCTAGAGCTTTGTCAATTTATTTTTGTGTAATAAATTCAATTTGGTTTGGTTAATTTGATATATCAGATAATAACTTTTATGGAGTTTATTAAATATGCTGCGTATTGTATTCACTCTTATGCTCTTTATTCATGGATTTATCCATCTATTAGGATTTTTGAAAGCCTATAAACTTGCTCAACTTGAACAGCTAACAATGCCAATATCTAAACCTGTTGGAATTGTTTGGTTAATTTCAACAATACTTTTTTTGATAACTCTATTTCTTTTCATATTTCAAAAAGATGTCTGGTGGATGGCTGGACTAACCGCAATTATTCTTTCGCAAATCGTGATTATTTTTTCATGGAATGATGCAAAATACGGTACTATACCAAATTTTATAATCCTGTTATTGATTGTCATTGCATACGGTGTTTGGAATTTTAACCGATATGCAGCGCTTGAACAGCAGAACATATTTTCTGAATTAACAAAAAATAATTCAAAACTTGAGTTAAGCGAATTGGATAAACTACCACATCCTGTAAGAAATTGGGTTATAAATTCAGGTGCAGTCGGTAAGGAAAAAGTATTTTCAGTAAGATTAGAGCAATCAGCAAAAATACGTTTGGAATCAGACCAAGTTGATTGGTATGATGGAAAGGCAATTCAATACTTTTCTATAGAAAAACCTGCTTTTATATGGACTGTTGATTTAGAGATGAATCCATTTGTTTTTGTAAAAGGACGTGATTTGTTCGTTTCGGGAAAAGGTAAAATGCTTATTAAACTATACTCATTATTTAGTGTCGTTGATGTTTCCAATGAGAAAATAAACGAGGGAACAATGCAAAGATATTTGGGTGAAATTGTTTGGTTTCCTTCAGCCGCTATTTGTTCGTACATCAACTGGAAAAGTATTGATTCACTTTCTGCCGAAGTTACTATGACTTATAATGGAGTGAGTGTAAACGCAGCCTTCTTTTTTGATGAATCTGGTGAATTTAAAAGATTTGAAGCTTTGAGATACATGGGCTCAGATGATAAGGCGGAAAAATATCCATGGGTTATAACTTCAAATAAAAATGAATATCTAAATGGAATTAAAATCCCAATTGATATGGATGTTACATGGAAATTGCCAAAAGGAGATTTCCATTGGCTAAAAGTAAAATTGACGAAAATTGATTATAATATTTGACCTGACAACAACTCAAAACTTTTATAAAAGTACTTTTACTCATAAAAGAATGAAATAACTTCAACTTTTTTCGTAATTTATTCCATTAAATCAGGAAAATTTAACAATCTTTACAGGAAATATTTGATCGATGAGAAAATGGCGCATTGAAGATTCAGCTGAACTTTATAATATCAAAGGCTGGGGTATTAACTTTTTTTCAATTAATGAAAAAGGACATGTTTCGGTAACACCAAAAGGGAACGGTGTGAAAGTTGATCTTAAAGAAGTTATAGATGAATTGCAGCTTCGGGATGTATCAACACCTGTTCTTTTAAGATTTACTGATATTCTCGATAGCAGAATAGAAAAAATGGCGAACAGTTTTAAGATAGCTGCAGAAGAGTACAACTTCAAAGCTCAAAACTTTATAATCTATCCGATAAAAGTAAATCAAATGCGTCCCGTTGTTGAAGAAATTGTAGCTCACGGAAAAAAATTCAACATTGGTCTAGAAGCCGGTTCCAAACCTGAACTTCATGCGGTTATTGCAATTAATACTGATAATGATTCGCTTATAATTTGTAATGGTTATAAAGATGAAAATTATATTGAACTTGCAATTCTCGCTCAAAAAATGGGACGAAAAATTTTCCTTGTAGTTGAAAAACTTAATGAACTAAAACTTATTACCAGAATTGCAAAACAACACAAAGTAAGACCTAATATAGGAATCAGAATTAAGCTCGCAAGTTCTGGAAGTGGTAAGTGGGAAGACTCCGGCGGTGATGTCAGCAAGTTCGGATTGACTTCAAGTGAACTATTGGATGCACTTGATTTTCTTGAAAAAAATAAAATGAAGGATACTCTTAAACTTGTTCATTTTCATATTGGGAGCCAGATAAATAAAATTAGAAGATTTAAAATAGCAATACGCGAAGCTTCTCAGTTTTATGTTCAATTACACAAACTCGGGTTTAAGGTTTCATTTGTTGATATCGGCGGGGGATTGGGAATTGATTATGACGGAACACGTTCTTCAAACAGTGAAAGTTCTGTAAATTATTCGATTCAAGAATATCTGAATGATGCAGTTGCAACAATGGCTGATGTGAGTGATAAAAATGATTTACCTCATCCTAATATTATAACTGAATCAGGGCGGGCATTAACTGCACACCATTCTGTGCTGGTTTTTCAAGTTTTGGAATCCTCCACACTTCCTGTTTGGGATGATGATGAAGTTTTAAACAAAGATGACCATGAATTATTACATGAATTGTATTCTTTATGGGAGAATTTAAATCAGCCAAAAATGCTTGAAACCTGGCATGATGCACTACAGATTCGTGAAGAAGTACTTGATCGGTTTAGTCTTGGTATGCTCGACCTAAAAACACGGGCAAAAATTGAAAGGCTATTCTGGACTATTGCAAAAGAATTGCAATCAATGTTGAATGAAGTTAAACATGCCCCTGATGAATTAACATACCTTAAAAAATTACTCTCGGATAAATATTTCTGTAACTTCTCCGTATTTCAATCTTTACCTGATTCATGGGCGATAGATCAAATATTCCCGATAATTCCAATTCAAAGATTAGATGAAAAACCAGAAAGATCTGCAACCATTCAGGATATTACTTGTGATTCAGACGGTAAAATTGACAGCTTCATTTCAACACGAAACTTCTCCTATTATTTACCTGTACATTCACTAAATAATAAAGAACCGTATTATATAGGTGTTTTCTTAGTTGGAGCATATCAAGAGATACTTGGTGATCTTCATAATTTATTTGGTGATACAAATGCAGTGCATATTTCCGTTGATGAAAACGGATATAAAATAGATCAGATAATTGATGGAGAATCAGTTGCTGAAGTTCTTGATTATGTCCAGTATAGTGCAAAAAAACTTGTTCGAATTGTTGAAACCTGGGTTATGTCGTCTGTAAAAGCAGGAATAATTACTGCTGAGGAAGGGAAAGAGTTTTTATCAAACTACCGATCAGGTTTGTACGGATATACTTATCTCGAATAAAAAGTAATTAAATTAATTTCTCAGTCGATTAAAATATCACCCCAAATTGAAATTAAAATAACTGTTTGTAAAAAGATAAAAAATTGGATATAAAATGTCAGAGATACCTTCATCAAATAAAAATATAACAACTCTTGCGGCGAATACAATTAGACTGCTTTCGGCAGAAGCAATTCAGAAAGCTAATTCAGGGCATCCCGGAATGCCCATGGGGATGGCGGATGTTGCGACTATTCTTTGGACTGAATTTCTCGTTCACAATCCTAATCAACCTGAATGGATAAACCGTGACAGATTTGTACTTTCAGCAGGGCATGGGTCGATGCTTTTATATTCCTTACTGCATCTTAGCGGTTACGATGTTTCATTAGATGAATTAAAATCTTTCAGACAATGGGGAAGCAGAACTGCCGGTCACCCTGAATTTGGGTTGATTCCCGGTATTGAAACTACAACCGGTCCTTTGGGACAAGGATTTTCTAATTCTATAGGAATGACGATTGCATCAAAAATGATGCACGCTCGATTTGCAGATGAAAACAATGAAGTTTTTCGAAACAATTACATTTATGCAATTGTAAGCGACGGTGATCTTATGGAAGGCATCTCACATGAAGCTGCTTCTATTGCGGGGCATCTTAAACTTGATAATTTAATTTTCTTCTATGATGATAATAATATTACGATTGAGGGAAAAACCGAACTAACTTTTTCGGAAGATATTCATAAACGATTTGAATCGTATGGTTGGGCAGTTATTGAAGTGAATGCTTATGATCACGAAGAAATTCGTAAAGCAATTAAATTGGCTCATCAAAATAAAACTAAACCAACAATTATTATTTGTAAATCACAAATAGGATTTGGAAGTCCAAATAAAGTAAATACTGCTGAGGTACATGGTTCACCTCTCGGTAAAGAAGAATTGCTCAAGACAAAAGAAAATCTTGGGTTCCCTACTGATAAAGAATTTTATGTTCCTGAAGAAGTCAGTAGTCTCTTTTCGCAAAGAAAAGAAGAGCTTGAAAATTATTATAAAAAATGGTCTTCAAAATTTGATAAATGGAAAACTGATAATTCAGAGAAAGCTGAATTATTGGATAAATACTTATCGAATTATTCCCCTGAGAATCTAAAAGAAGAGTTGTTAAATGCTGTTCCCAAAGAATCAAATGCAACACGATCACTTTCAAGTAAAGTAATTCAAAAGATAGCCGAATTAGTTCCCAATTTCGTTGGAGGATCAGCTGATTTAGCTCCATCTACTAATACTTTTATGAATAAGTTTTCTGCAATTACCTGTAATGATTTTTCAGGGAAAAATTTTCATTTTGGAATCAGAGAGCACGCTATGGGTAGCATAATGAATGGCATAACTGCATATGGCGGTTTCAGAGTTTTTGGAGCTACTTTTTTTGTCTTTTCAGATTATATGAGACCTTCAATCAGACTCGCTTCGATAATGCATCTTCCGACAACTTACGTTTTTACACATGATTCGATATTTGTTGGGGAAGATGGTCCTACCCATCAACCGGTGGAACATCTTTCAGCATTAAGATTAATTCCCAATATTACAATATTTCGTCCTGCAGATGGGATTGAAACAGCAATGTCCTGGTATTATGCAATTCAAAACAAGAAGAACCCTGTTGCATTAATTTTAACAAGACAAAAAATTGATTCATTTGAACGTCCAAGTGAATTTAAACCTTCGGATACATTAAATGGAGCCTACATTGTTTCCGATAAGAATGCTGAAAAAATGGATTTAATTATTGCTGCAAGCGGATCAGAAGTACCTGTAGCGGTTGAGGCAAAACAGATTTTGAGTGATAAATTTTCTATTCGTGTAATTTCAATTCCATCATTAGAACTTTATAAACAACAGAGTGAAGAATTTAAAAACTCATTATTCCCAAATAATGTTCCGGTAGTTGTTATTGAAGCAGCTTCAATGATGGGGTGGGGAGATATATTCCGACAAAGGTTATTGACTATAGGAATAAATGGTTTTGGAGTTTCCGGACCATATCAAACTCTGGCTGAAAAGTTTGGATTAACCGGAAAACATGTAGCCGAAAAAATCAATGAATGGTTGAAGTAAACCATGTTTTATAGTTGTTAATTATTCAATTCACTTTGTTCAGAAAAGCTCTAATTAAGGAGTTATATTCATCTGTTTTTTCAAGATGATGGCTGTGAGTCGCATCTTCAAAAATGTAAATCTCTGATCCAGGCAGATTATCTTTATAAATTCGAGTTGATTCGGGTGATGCTTCATCATATCTACCCGCTGTAAAAAGTACCGGAATTTTAATATTCTTTAATTCTTTTACTCTGTTATAATTTTTTAAAGTGCCTGTTACCGTAAATTCGCTGGCACCCCACATATAATTGTAGACTGATTGTCCCATTTTTGCAAAGGTTCGTTGGAGCATCTCCGGCCATACATGCATATTACACATATGTTTACGGTAGTAAAGCATCATCGCATTTTGATATTCTGATGAACTGAAATCTTTATTAATTTCAGCTTCATTAATAATATGCTGAATCTCAATTTCAAATTCGGATAAATATTTTTTTTGATCCTTCACCCACAATTCAGCACTTAAACATGGGGCTGATAAAATCAAACTGGTGACTTGCTGATTTTTTCTCGTTAACATATAGTCAACAGCCAACATCGTTCCCCATGATTGCCCAAGAAGATGAACTTTATCAGTGGTTAATTGTTTTATAATTGAATCAAGTTCATTAACAAATCTCTCAACATTCCATAATGAATTATCAGCAGGCAAGTCTGAGTTACCGCTTCCGAGTTGATCATAAAAAATAATTGGGCGTTCGTCCGATAGTTCTGCAATGGATTCTAAATAATCGTGAGTTGCACCGGGTCCGCCATGAATAACTACAAGCGGAGTTTTACTTTTTTGGGCTCCAACAATTTTGTACCATATTTTACCACCTTCAACATTTATAAAACCTTCATGGGGTTCCAAAGTTAGCATTACAGAAATTCTCCAATCATAAAAGTTGTTTTACTGATTTCTATTCTAAGCATGAATATTTTATAAGAGAAAAAAGGTAAATAAATAAAACCAATAGTAAATACTCATAAAAATATTAATCACCCCACTGAAGGACGTCAATTATAACTTCAGTTATACCTTCTCTGATCATCCCAATTGTTTTTGCAGCTCTTTCTGTTATGTCTATTATTCTTTTGTTACTCTTGGGAATGCGGTCATTTATCCGAACAACTACAAATTTATTGTTACTTTTATTTGTAATTCTGATAATAGTGTTAAAAGGGAAATCCTTGTGTGCCGCAGTTAAGTGTTTATTATTAAAAATCTCTCCACTTGATGTTTTCCTACCATTAAATTTTTTAGCATAGAATGATGCAACTCCAACTTCACTTTGTAATGATTTAGAATATTTTAAGTGATTAAATAAAAGAGAATCATAATTTGAGGAGGATTCTGTATAAACATCTTCAGAATATCTTAATGCGGGACTACAGCCGTTTATAAAGAGTGAAGTAATAAAAAGCAAAAATATTATGTTTAATTTTCTTCTCATTAAATCTTGAAATCGAAAGAATATTTATTCATTTGATTCATGTCTGCTGTTGATGAGATCTAAAATTTCATCATTCACTTTAAAGGAATTCTTTTCAAGTTTTTTATATAAATCATTTATCAATAGAAAATTTTCAGTCGAATCACTTTTCTGAATAAAGTAATCATACGCTTTTTTTACTTCAGGAAGTAGTAATCGATTTTCATCAAAAATAGGAGAGTTGTCAAGTCCGCCTAATAAAGCATTTATGTACATGTTTGTATAAGAATTCACTTGTGATGAATAATATGAATCCGGAAATTTGATTAAATAATCTTGCCAGGTTAAAATTCGTTGTGTAATACTTTTAAAGGAAATCATTAGAGCCGCATCTTGTGCAAATCCCTCATTCAATTCTTTTTTCCTAATGGATAGATATTCCGAAATAGCGGGGGAGACGTATTTCCCGAACTTCGAGTATAAATAATTAGGGGATTCTTCTACGTAATAATACCCTTCAGATTGATTAAGCTTAAATCCGCTCTCGCTTACAATTTTCTTAAATCCGGTAACAACAGAATCTTTATTAAAAGCTTTATTCTCTAATTTGTTTAGCAAATCAAGGTCATACATCAGACTATCATTTAATTTAAATTTTACTTTATAGTAATAATGAGTAAAAATAAAGAAAGCCGAATCTCGTTTTTCAACAGAGAGGGATTTAATATTTTTCAAATAATAATTTGCAGCCGAAGGTATTGAATGTACAAGATCAATCTTTAAACTATCGAAGTAGTTTTGGTAGGATGACAATTCATATATAGTTTTTTTATCCGAACAGCCTGATGACAGTGTTATTGTCATTACACTGAGAATGATCAGAAGCTTATTTGTTAGTCTCAATTGATTTAACATTTTCATTCTTAACATTGATTATAAAATTTGTTGGTCAAAACTATTCAAAATCTTTCTATAGTGCAAAACTTGTTTAAGAATTTGTCCAATAGATAGGTTATTCTGTTCACTATTATGAACATTATCTACTTCACCAATCTAAATATCTACCAAAACCGAATAAATTTGTTGGCATAAAGATTGACTCATCTTAATCAAACAACGAGGTATATCATGAAAGCAAAATTGTTCATATTGTCAACCCTTCTAGTATTATTATTCACGGCAGATTTTAGTAATGCTAAACGGAGAGGGGTCTCAGATTATTTTTATACAAATCTTACATCTCACGGTAAATGGATTGAGATGAATGATGGTCTGGTGGTTTGGCGTCCGTATGATTCATTTGGTAGATGGTCTCCATATGCCCATGGCAAATGGATATGGAGTAATCATGGCTGGTATTGGGACAGTTACGAAGTTTATGGACATATAGTATATCATTATGGCAGATGGCATTTTGATGATTACTACGGATGGATATGGGTTCCTGATTATGAGTGGGCACCTGCATGGGTAGAGTGGAGATACGATAATGACTATATCGGTTGGGCACCGCTTCCACCTTATGCGATGTATAACATGAATTACGGGGTAAGATATTCGAAAACATATGTGATAAGTATAGGTTGGTGGAAATTTGTAGCTATCAAACACTTTAATTCATCAAATGTATATGGTCATTATGTTTCAAAAAAATATCGTGACAGAATTTACCGGGGAACAAAATCGCAACTTGATTATGTATATGAAAGAGATAGAATAATGAACCGTAGTATTGATCCAAGAATTGTTGAGAGAGCATCAAATACGAAAATTCGTGAGACTGAAATAATTCGTTCAGGGACGGTTGGAACTGACAGAGAACCTATTGTAAGGAATAATGATAGAATTGAAATCCGTCAACCTTTAGATGTTAGAACAGCAGATTCAAGAGATCTAAAAATTGAAAAAAGCAGTAGAAAAACTAATCTTGATGCTTCAACAATTCAAATCGGTAGAACTGTAGAAACACGTCAGACTGTAAAAGAAGATAGTAAGTCAACCCGGGAAACTGTAAATGCTGACCGGAGTACGGCTCAAACACGTACAAATGTTACAGAAGAAAAGCCAAAAGTTGTTGAGCGAAAAACTGAAACTAGAACATCAACACCGGCTGTGCGAGAAACAGTAAAACAGAATATCCCGGAACGAACTGAACAAAGAAAAACTGAAGTTACTCGAGAAGTAAGAAATACTGAAGTGAAAAGTGAAGTAAGAAGTGAAGTGCCGATTAAACAAACTACTCCAACTCCAAAACGAGAAGAAGTTAGGACTGTAACTCCTGCACCACAAACTGAAACTCGAAACATTGAAAGGAACACAGATGTTAGAAGGAATGAATCAAATATTAGTCGAACTTCAAGTGAGTCGAAACCGGAAACTCGAACTTCAACTACCGACAGAAGTTCATCAAGAGAGAAAAGTAACAGTGAAACAACAACAACAAGAAGAAGATAACTTAAATAATTAGAACCAAAATATTGAATCAATTTTCCCCCTCAGAATAAGAGGGGGATTTTTTTGTTTAATAAATTTTTTCTAATTCATATCTCCCCACAGTTTTAACGATCTAAATCCACGTGTTAACTTTGAAAAAAGAAATAATTATTGTTAATTATGTGCTACTTCATCGGAACAGATACAAAAAAAATGTTGGTATAAAAATAATCAATTAAGCGACCAATTTATTGTATAACCAAAACCCAGTTCTAAGTAATTCTACTTTGAGCAATTTCTGCTCCCTTACTTCAAGTTTCTCCTTCTTACGGTTAGTAAATGACCTTCCAGAGTAAAATAAGATATTGAAGCATGAAGTTTTTTAATGTTATAATAATCAATGTAAGGAGCGATAAACACTGAACCCTTGAACAGAACTTTCAAGAAAGAAATAGTTTATCCACAGAAATATGAATCATTGAGAAAAACGAACATTCAGAGCGATAATTCCATTTTTCTCCATTGCTTTTAGAAAGTTATTTCAAACAACCCCACCAAAGTAACTTGTGCGTACCAATCTAAACAACAATGCGAATTTTACCTCAAATCCGATATAGAAGCAGATGTAGCGAGGAAAATTAGCAAAAAGTGGCTCGACCTTGAAAAAATTATTCGGG
>JAUXVN010000114.1 GCA_030684555.1 Ignavibacteria bacterium | reverse complement strand
GTGCAAAGTAGTCGTTCTTAATTAATTAACTTGCAAACTGTGCTTACGAAGAAAGTTAAGCACAGTTTGCTAAATCATTGGCAGTTGTTTTTTAAGTGGCAGTCTTGTGTTGGGGCGCCGCTTATCGGCAACGTCGTTATGTGGCAAAATAAAAGGGAGTAAATTATGGAAGAAAAATTACTTCTTTCATTTCCAGAATGGTTATCTGAAATTGATGAAAATATCGAAAGAAAAATCCATTCTATTGTAAAAGAAAATTCTATCAACAATGAACAAGCGAAAAACTTTGTCGATGCAAAAATTAAAGGGGGTTTCTTTTCTAAGAAAGATATTGACTTCAATAAAATTAATTTCAAAGTAGAAAATTCATTTGCAATTCAAGTAAATCAGAAAAGACATTTTGAATCGAGAACCATTGAGCATTCAGTTGTGCCCTATGACCCTGATAAAGCGTTTGCAAAAGTTGGATTTGAAGGCGAGCTAGAAGATTTGTGGGATAACTCAGAACTCTGGGAAGGCAATTATCTTCCAAAATTTGAAAAGAAAGAACTAAAGTGGGTACGTGGTGGTAGTGCAGAAATACTCCCTTGTAATGATTGTAATAGTTTAGGCAAAATTAGATGTATGAAATGTAAAGGGAAAGGTGAATATTATGAAAAATGTTATAAGTGTAGCGGTAAAGGCATAATTCAAAGTAAATGCCCAACTTGCAATGGAAAAGGAAGAGTTAACGAAGGACAAATAACGGTTGGAGGCGGACGTAGAATTGGAACTGGCGCCGGATATTCGTCCCGGGAAGTTCAGTGTCTTAGATGTAACGCAAGTGGTTATTTAAGTGAGCGATGCTCAAAGTGTAGTGGACAAGGACAAGTTCTCGTTACTTGTAACAAATGTGATGGAACCGGAGAAATAATTTGCTCAACTTGTAAAGGATATTGTCAATTATATTCTTGTGACGAAATAAAAACTATATGTAAGCCAATCGAAGAAAATTTTATTGTTTCTTGTTTTGATAAAGTTAAATCAAGCTGGTTTAATTCTGAAAAGAACTCTGAATATTTTGAAATTACGGAAGAATTAGATTTAGGAGAATATATTAAATCAGTTCCAAAAGATGGACGTGTATTGCTTGAAGGTTACGATTTAAAAATAATTCCTATTTCCCGCGTTATCTTAAATGATAGTAAAAAAGAAACCTCTATCTTCATAGTCGGAAAAGATAAGAAAATTATCGGTGCTACATCATCTTATTTGGATTACAATAAAATTCTTTTATTTGTTGTTCTTCCAATTATTGTCGCATTAACTTTAATTTATTTTTTTGTCATTAAGTAAAATAGCTTATAATTATTAATATATTTTTAAGATACAATGAGAATTCTAATATATAAACGTACACATCCTGGAGACCCAAATTTAGATGGGGAATTTGGGATAAATGATTGTATGGGACAAATCAGAGAATTTAATTTTGATGCAGTAATCGGAGTTGGCGGTAAAGGAGCAGAACCACAGCAGTATGGAATTTCCCTTAAAATTAATTGGGTTGGCATTGGTAAAGTTCCGAACAAAAATAGATTAAACCATAATAGAGCAAAATCGTTCACTTTTACTTATTTCTTGCTACTCGAGAATCAAGGACCAGACCTTCGAGAATTTGCTCCAAAATTGGCAAAACGATTGTTTTCAAAAAATGCAAGGTTTGTCCTTCAAGATTATACGATTGAGGAAAAGAAAGAAGCAAAAAATATTTTGGAGTGGAGTAAAAATCAAAACTCTATTTCGAATTCAGAATACAAGTCTATTTTTACAGACGCTCAATGTTCAAACAAAAATTATCATAATTGTAAATGTAATGCCACATAACCAGCAACTCAAGCTGACAGCTTTTTTCGCATACGGCAATTTACAATTTTTAATGTTTGGTGCTCCGTTTCGGCAGTCCTGTTCAAGGTAGTTCTTCTATGAAAAATATTTCTAATTATAAAATTTGTTTAACAAAATCGGCATTGCTGTTCTGGGCTGCAGCTTAGTTGCAACGCCGTTATGTGCCAAAGTATAGTTAGTATATCATCAAAGAAAATATGGATACAGACGATTTATCAATAGAAGCATATGATGCAATTCTTAGAAAATCTGAAATGTTCCATCACGATTTGACATTACAGTTTGGCGTATTAACTTCATTTTGTGAAAATGAAAATGAATATTTAGAAAAATCTTTACTGACGATTACAAATTGGGAGTCCAATATTGAACAATCAACTCGTTCAATATTTTATGATAATATTCCCGAACTAAATAGTTTTAAATCGGTGCTAAAAGAATTAAAAGAAGCAGTCAAAGGAATACAAAAAATACCAGTTGACAAAAGAACATATGAAGAATGGTGATAAAATAATACTTACCGAAGAACAAATAAAATCCATAGCGGAAGAATTGGAAGCCGGATTTAAAGTTTATCTGAATATCGAAACAATGCAGACAAAATCGATACTAGATTTTGATAATAATTATGATGCTGATACGGAACCATGGGAAGAAGATATAAAAGAAATTGAAGAAAACTATGATAAATATTTGGAATTCGACAAAATGGATTCAAGAGAATCATTTCAAGTAATGGAAGAGTTTATAGTAACTGTTGACGATGAAGAGTTGAGAAAGAAATTAGAATTAGGATTAAGTAAATCAAAACCATTTAGAAATTTCAAAAATATAATAGATGATGAAAATGAATATCGAAAGAATTGGTTCGCATTTAGAAGTGCGAAGTATATAGAGTTTGTAAAAGAACAGTTGGAAAGATATAACAACAATTTACACAGCAGCACATAACCTGCCAATCAAGCGGACGCCGTTTTCGCCTTTGGCAATTTAGAGTTTTTAGGGTTAGTCATTCCGTTTCGGCAAACTTGTTAAAGGTAATCGTTCTAATTAATTAACTTGCAAACTGCACTTACGATGAAGTTAAGCACAGTTTGCTAAATTATTGGCAGTCGTTTTTTATGCGGCAAACTTGTGTTGGGGCGCCGCTTATCGGCAACGCCGTTAGGCAGTTGATTCAAGGTATTAAATGAAAACAAAAATATTATTTCTTATTATAATTCCTTTATCACTTTATTTCTATGGCTGTAGCACTTCAATAAGTTTAGGAATTCAGACCTTTAATGTTGCTAACGAAAATGGAGATTCTCTTACGTTCTATCTTGGCTCAAAAGAAGATGGATTGAGTAATAAATTACTTGTTATGATTCAAGGTTCTGGGAATGAATCAATAAAAAGAAGATTTGGTTGGGGTATTGAAGCCGTTTCATTAGGCTACGATATCTTGTATCTTGAAAAATATGCTTTTAATGACTCTTTGCTTTTTATGCAATCTGATTGTAGAGAAAGAAGATTAGGAGATATACAGTTCGCTCTGAACTATATCGAGAAGAATGCTTACAAAAACAGTCTTGATGAAATATTTCTATTTGCGGATAGTGAAGGAGGAGCTTTTGTTCCCGAGTTAGCTTACAATAATAAGTTAGTTAAAAGAGCTATAATATTAGCGACTGGCGGATACGAGCAATCAAAACAATTTGAAATTTTATTGGAAAAGGAAAAGAATGAAAATTATATAGGTTTTCTAACGGCCAGTGGAATTCTTTCTAAAGAAGATTTACAAAAGCAATATGGTCTAATTAAAGATAATCCTTCGAGTGGGCAATTATGGCTCGGTCATTCTTATAAATATTGGAATAGTTTTCTATGGTATAATCCTGAAAATATTATTGAAAAATTAGATATACCTATTTTACACATCATTGGTGGAAGGGATAGAAGTGTTCCTGTTGAAAGCATTGAATACTTAATGAAAAAATATAATCATAAAAAAAATCTGGAATTTCATATCATTCCTGATTTAGATCATTCATTTACAGATTCTAACGGGAATAAACAGTTTAATAAAGTATTAAAAGAAATTGTTTTACCTTGGTATAAATCAAAAAATTAAAAAACTGCCTAACCCGCACTTCAGCCCGACCGCTTCTGTCGAATCGGTCGTAGTGAAAAGTAATTGGGTTTGGTTTTTCAGAGTTAGTTATTCTTCATAGTGTGTTTGTAATAAAAAAATAGATTAATAAATAAAGTTGAGCTTTTCAAACCGTCATGGTTGTGTTGGGCGGCGGGCTAAGCGCAACGACGTTAGGTGCTTAAATAAAATGGAGAAATATTCTAATGAAAAAAAAGATAAAAATAATTTTGCTACTATTCATTGTAACAATATTTTTTTTCAATCAAGACATTTATACTCAAACTAAATACACTGGATATTTTTGTACTGGCTTAAATAAACTGACTTCAATTAAATATACAAGAGAATACACGCAAGTAGCTGATACTTTTATTACAACCTATAAAATTTATGACCCAACGTACGGTTACTATCTTAATATTACTGCTACGCATTACAAGCCTGAGAAGAAAATTGTTGTAAGTTTAGATGATGTTACAGTTAGTATTGGAGGTCATATAAACACTGAAGAAATTGAATATGAAACTCCATCAATGAAAATTTTTGGAAGAAGAGGTAGTTTTCAGTCTATGTTTGATGCCCAAGGAAGATTACCTAATGATTTAGCACTTAAGTTTGTTAGTAAAAAATTTGAGAATGTAAAAGTAGCTCATATTACAAGAGGTGTGGATTATAGTGACGGTAGTACTTCTTGGTATATTCTTGATGAAAAAAGGTAATTTAATATGAAACATAAAATCATTAGCAAAGAACATAAAATCAATCACGAAAATTTAATAACAGTTCAATTACTTCCTGAAAATGAAATGGAAACCAAAGCTATTCAAAATGTAGAAAAAGCAGAAGCTACCAAAAATGAAAAAGAATTAGTTGACAATTATTTAAACTTCTCTTTGAGATTAGGTAATTATTCAATAATTGAATTGGTAAATCAGAAAAAGAATGTTTTTGTCCTAAAAATATTTATATAGTTAAATCGCACCTAACAAGCGGTTCAAGCTGACTGCTTTTTTCGCATTCGGCTTTTTACAAATTTTAGTGTTTGGTATTCCGTTTAAAGTTTCTTGTTCAAAGTAGTTTTACTAAAAAAGTTTTTAAATAATCATTGGCATTTGTGGTCTTGCTGCATTCTTGTTCTGGGCAGCAGCTTAACCGCAACGCCGTTAGGTTTACGGAATAATATGATTAAAATAACTAAATCAACATTAGAGAAGACAGTAAGATTATTTTTAAGATCAATTCCGTTTCTTCCTCTTCCTGAATTATATGATGTTTTTGAGGATCTTAATAAATCGAAAAAATCTATAAACCATAAGATCGATGAAGCATATGAAGCATTAAAAAATTCATCCTTACTAATCGAAGAATTGCACGGTGAGTTAAAAAATAGAACAGAAAAACTTAATGAGTTAAAATCAAAATATGAAGAATATTCAAAGTTAGCAGAAATAGAAGAAGAAAAGGTCAGACCATTGCTCAAAGAAATAGAAAAAACATTGGGAAGGGACCGCAAGAAAGAAAGATTGGTTGCATTTATAATTAATATAATAGCTGGGCTTATAATATTTGTTCTTGGTGTATGGTTAAGTCCAAAGATTACTTCATTATTCGATTCAAAAGACACTATTATAAAAACTAATAATAGCGGAACAATTGATGTAGTTGTTGATTCTTCTAAATATATTGTGAAGGATTCCATGTCCGCTAATAAGAATAGAACAAATAGCAAAAAGTAAACCTAACCCGCAAATCAAAGCGACTGCTTTAAAGATTGCGGCATTTGGCAAGTTATTGGCAGTAGTTGTAAAAGTAAATTGCTCTTTGAGTGTAGTTAACAAAATGAGTTAATAAATAATTATCGGCGTTAGCTTGTAAGTTTTGCTTTGTAGTATTGGGCAGCGCTTTATTTGCAACGCCGTTATACAAACCAACTAAATTATGTTGCGAAAAAATTGATTGGATAAAATTATGGCTAAAAAAATAAATGAAGTGTATCAATTCAAAATCACTTT
>JAUXVN010000111.1 GCA_030684555.1 Ignavibacteria bacterium | reverse complement strand
TTGTTAAAGGTAATCGTATTAATTAATTAACTTGCAAACCGTGTGTGCGAGAAAAAATACACACAGTTTGCTAAATCATTGGCAGTTGTTTTTTATGCGGCAATCTTGTGTTGGGGCGCCGCTTATCGGCAACGTCGTTATGTACTAATGAGATAATATAAAATGACCCCCGACAGTTCAGCATTATCAAATTTAATATCGCCATCAATTATGGAAATCCTTACGTTTTTTGTTGTCGTTTTTACCTTTATTACCGCATACATTACTATTAAAAAATTTAAACAAACAAAACCTAAAATTGCTCGCTTAATAACTTCTGCGAATGGTAGCAAAGTTGTTTTATCTGTCATAAATCCTTCTAATATTACAATAAAGGTTGATTCAGTTTATATTAAGAAATATTTGTTCTTATTTGTTAAGTCATCGAAAATTGATGTGGTCTTACACAAAAAGAATGATGCAGATATAGTTATCCCGCCATCAATATTAGCAGAGGACAATATCATATTTTCCCCACCCGATTCCGTCTATTTTTCCAAATATAAAGTATATATAGATACTTCGGTTGGAAGTTGCACCAAGATATATGATCCCAATTCTGTCGTTGGGCTATCAAGAGACTTATTTGTTCAGCATATAATATCTTTGAAAAATAAACGAAAATAATTATGACGAGAATTAATTCTATGATCAAAAGAATATATAGTAACATAGTTTTGCCTCTGAATATTAAAACGTACATAACCCGCAACAACAAGACGGCATCAGTGAAACCGTGCATTTGCTGTTCAAGGTTATTTCGTTTGTTTGTGTTTTTCATTTGTTGTTTACATTTTTTAGTTAATCGTTACATTTTTTTTCTTAACCGTGCAACCGCTTGTTAGTTGCAACGTCGTTAGGCGAATAAAAAATGAGTATTATGAAAAAATATATTGTATTTCTTTTGTTAATTATAATAACAAGTTTACTTGTATTTTCATCTGGTTGTAAACACACAACCGAACCCGAAGAACCGATCAAGCCAGACACAACTGTCGGACCAATAGTCAGAAAACCCAACATATATTTCTATCCAACAAAAATATGTTCCATAGACGTAAAACTTGAATTTCCATTAGGTGGCAAGATAATCGAATCTGAACCAATCTATAATGACGGGTGGGTAGTAAAGATTAGTCCATCTGGGAAGATAAATGATCAATATGACTATCTATATTATGAAGCCACTTGTCCAGAAGCTTATCAATACAAATCTGGATGGATTATAAACAAGGACTCCCTTTTTGATTTTTTTTCAAATAATTTAATCAATACTGGATTTAATGAAGCCGAAAAGAATGACTTTGTAGAATATTGGATTCCAAGGTTATCCGATTATAAATACTATATCATTTATCCACAATATTCACAAGAAATAGAAAAAATTATTCAAATAAAGTTGTCAATAAAACCAGATAATATATTGCGTCTGTTTTATGTAATCAAAGGGACAAACACAAATCAAAATAAGCTTATTACTCCAACCATTCCACCTTTCAATAGAAGTGGATTTGTGATTACGGAATGGGGTGTTGTAATAAAATAAATCGCCTAACCCGCACTTCAGCCCGACCGCTTCTCCGAATCGGTCGTAGTGAAAAATAATTGGGTTGGGTTTTTCAAAGCTGGTTACTCTTAAAAGTTTGATTGCAATAAAAAACTGATTAATAAATAAAGTTGTGTTTTTCAAACCGTCATAGTAGTGTTGGGCGGCGGGCTAAGCGCAACGCCGTTAGGCATTTGGCTTAACGGCAATGTGCCAATGTCTGACTTTAAATTGATAAACATTGTCAAATTTAAAGTTAGGAGCTCTTTATGAAAAATCTAAAGTTCTTTTTTTTGTTCTTTTTTTCTATGTCAGTTTT
>JAUXVN010000110.1 GCA_030684555.1 Ignavibacteria bacterium | reverse complement strand
TGTTATAACACAATAGAAATGTCATGTTGTTAACTCGATAGAAATGTCAGTAAAATGGTAAACTTGGAGCATCAAAAAAAGGTGATCCAAATGGAGCAAAAACTGACAATGAGTACAAAAGAAAGAAAACGACTGAAAGTATTATCAGAACACGAACGAGGAAAACTAACCGTTGTAGAAAGTGCAGAGATATTGGGAATCAGTGAAAGACAGACATATCGGATAATAAGCCGCTATAAAAAGACAGGGGATGCAGGAGTAATCCATTTACTACGAGGAAGTAAGTCAAATCGGGGTTATCCGGAGGCAATAAAAGAAAAAGTAATAGAAATATATTGGGAGAAATATCGTGATTTTGGTCCCACATTATTTGCAGAAAAATTAGAAGAACGAGAAGAGATAAAAGTAAATCATGAAACGGTGCGCCGCTGGATGCGAGGAAGTGGAATAATTACCAATGAGAGAAAAAAACGACCACACAAAAAGCGAAGGGAAAGACGAGCGGCGAAGGGAGAAATGTTACAATTGGATGGAAGTCACCATGATTGGTTTGAAGGCAGGGCTCCGAAGTGTTGTTTGCTAAATATGGTTGATGATGCAAGCGGACAAGTATTTCTGAGGTTTAGTGAAGGAGAGACGACGCAGTCAGTCCTAGAAGCCTTAACGGGGTACTGTAAAGAAAGCGGAATCCCCCAAAGCATTTATACAGACAGGTATTCGGTATATTATGCTGAACAGAGCCGTACGGACTACCAGAAAGCATTAGAGAAATTAGCAATCAGAGCCATCTATGCAAACTCGCCACAGGCAAAAGGAAGAGTAGAACGAGGCAATAGGACACATCAGGATCGCCTGGTAAAAGAGATGCGACTGAGGAATATCAGCAGCATAGCAGAAGGAAATAAGTTTCTTAAAGAGTATTTTATCGAAACGTATAATTCAAAGTTCATGTTGGCCGAAGAGATGGCCGATATTCATGGAAGCGTAGCCGGGAAAGATTTGGCATCGATATTCTGTTATGAAACGGAGCGTCAAGTAAAGAATGATTACACGTTCAGTTATGAGGGAATAGAGTATCAGATAGAACGAAGTGATGCGATTATGCCGCATGTGAAGGATAACGTTTTTGTCAGGAAATATTTAGATGAGAGTATGCATATTTTCAACAAATCAGAAGAAGAATTATTAGTGAAGAGACTAAAGAAAACTCTAAAGTTAAAAGAGAAACGATCCCCAGTGCCGCAGGCAGACCATCCATGGAAGAGGTATTAAGATGGTAGAAAAAGAAAAGTTGATAGGTGGAGGCAAAAATTTCGAGACCGCCGGTCTTGCTCCACTCCACTGGCCTTCGCTACGCTTCGGCTCGTTACGTTCCGCAAGACCGGCGGTCAGGTCCGCCTTAATTCTTATATTTAAACATGACATTTCTATTGTGCTGAATACCATGACATTTCTAAAGAGTTATAACA
>JAUXVN010000108.1 GCA_030684555.1 Ignavibacteria bacterium | reverse complement strand
CGTTCATCAACTCTACTATTCTTTTTGAAATGGTAAGTCCTAAACCTGTTCCTTCAAAATTACGTGAAATCCCTTCACTCACTTGACGGAATTCTTCCCAGATCATATCAATTTTGTCTGTGGGAATTCCAATTCCGGTATCTTTAACATTGATGAAAATCCAATTTTTATCTTCGTTAACTTCTCTACCGGCTTCAATTGTTATTCTTCCTTTATCAGTAAACTTAATAGCATTACTTACGAGATTACTAATAGTCTGCTCAAAAAGGTTTTCATCTAAATTTGCAAAAAGATTTTCATCAGAAATAACTGCCTGTAATAGTAGGTTTTTCTTGACTGCAGCTTCAGCAAATAATTTTACTACATTATTTACGACCGAAATAACAGAGATGTTTTTACTAAACATTTCAATTTTTTCAGTTTCTGCTTTTGAAAAATCGAGAATTAGGTTGAGAGTATCGCTTAACCGTTTGCCCGAAGAAAAAATACTTTGAGTCATGTCAATATATTCCGGATTATCCAGAGATGAAATAAGGATGGAAGCATATCCTAATATTCCGTTCAGCGGGGTTCGTAATTCATGACTCATATTTGCGAGGAAATTTGATTTCAGCCGGCTCATCTCTTCGGCTTTTTCCTTTGCCTTGATAAGTTCTCCTTCAGCTTTTTTAATGTGCGTTAAATCTACATACATGCCATAAAAACCAATAGTTATATCATTAACAATAACCGGCACTCCAACAATTTGAACATAAGCAAGTGATCCGTCTTTTTTCCTGCGGTAACTCTCTTTATTTACCTGGTTGCCACCCATTGTTTCAATAGAATATAATTCGGCTTCCTCTAATAATTCAGGGGGAACGATCAAATCGTTGAGTGATTTTCCCTTTATTTCATCAATGTAGTAACCGAACAGAGCCGAAAATGATTCGTTGATAATGGTAACTTTATCGTCAGAATCCAACAGTACAATTGCAATTGGAGAGTTATTAAACAATTGTGCAAATTTATTTTTTTGTGAAATTATTTCTTGCTGAGCGTAGTACTGTTCCGTAATATTTTTTGCAGTTGATACAAAATGAGTGATATTTCCCATGTTGTCTTTAATTGGAGTGATTGTATTAAATTCATAAATGAGTTCACCATCTTTTCTCTTATTCATAAAAGTTGCACGAAAAACCTCTCCGGATAGAATGGTCTTCCACAGACTCTCATAGAATTCTTTCGAGTGTCTGCCGGATTTCAATATCCTTGATGTTTTTCCGACCACTTCCTCTCTTGAATAACCACTTTCACTTGTAAAAGCCTGATTAACATATTGTATCGTTCCGTTTTTATCGGTAATAACTACACAATCCGCAGTCTGTTCAACAACAGTTTTGATCTTTACAAGTTCTTCTTCTGCGCGTTTCCGCTCTGTAATATCGGTTGCAACTCCAATCAGTCCTACAAGTTTGCCCTCTTTATCATTCATAATTGTTGTGGAAAGGTAAATCGGAAATTCACTTCCGTCCTTTCTTTTATTCCATAACTCTCCTTGCCATCCGCCGCGTCTTGTGGCGGACAAAATCTCCTCAACTAATTCCATCGGATTATTTTGTGAACGCATTATGCTTATATGTTTTCCAATCAATTCTTCTTTAGAATAACCATAAGTCTTAATAAAATAATCGTTGACAAACAGAAATTTATCTTCCATATCAGTGATGCTAACACATTCATTTACGCTTCTTAAAGAGTGAGCAAGTATTGTAATTTCTTCTTCTGCGCGTTTCCGCTCGGTGATATCAATTGAAATGCCGATTAATCCTAAAATATTCCCTTCCTCATCAGTAACTTTTTTCTTAATAATTTCAAGATCGTGTAACTGTCCATCAACAAACTTCACGCGTTCAAAAGAAGTATAGGGTTGAGCCAGCGCGAACGCCTCCGCATCACTGCATATACAATTATTGGCGGTAGTTTCATCATATAACTCTGCATAATGGTGAGCAGAAAGGAATTTCTCTTCCGGAATCCCAACTGCATTGCAGAATGTTTTATTTACAAATTTCATCCGTCCTGTGTCATTAAGCATCCATATTCCGATTGGGGAATTGTCTACGATGTTTCGGAGAATATGTGAATGTTCTATTAATAATTTATCGGTTTTGCTTTTCTCATTAAGCAGTCGAATTTTTTCTAATGCCATACTTAATTGTTTACTAACTGAGTCAAGAAAAACAATTTCCTCCTTTGTCCATTCTCTACTACTCTGTATTGCATTAAGAACGAACAAATGATAATCATCGGCAAAGAATGAAAATGGATACCAGAGTAAGCTTTTAATTTTCATTTGTTGATGAAGAATTTCTCCGGAACCATCTTCTCCAAAATGAGGATTTATATTATTAACGTGGCTCACCAACCATTGTTTTGTTTTCAACATTTCAGTAGCACCGCCGATGAAAAGCTCCAGCGGATAGGTTCCTTTGGTCGGGTCAATATCTGAATGCGAAGGATTTAACCATTCGGAAAGAGCAATAACCTGTCGTTCCTCAAAGGATACTTTATATATTAAACAGCGGTCGACAGCCAGAGTTTCACCGAGCAGATCAGTCGTTTTTTGTATAATCACTTCTTTCTCTTCCGATGAAATGATTAAACTTGATATTTCATTTAGAGCATTGGTAAATTTAAGTTGTTGAAGTATGGAAGCCTCTAACTTTTTACGTTCGGTGATATCACGGAAGAATGCTAAAATTTGTTTCCTTTTCGGATTATAGATCGCAACCACTTCAACAAAAAAAAGGACGCCATCTTTCGCTTTATGGATGGCTTCAAAAATGTCGGAACCGTTTTCTAGTACTTTCTTAATATGATCGGCAACATCGTCTGAAGTCTCATTTGCGTCAAGTTCCGAAATTATTAAATTCAGAATTTCATCGCGTGTGTAACCGCTCATTTTACAATAGGCATCGTTTACTTCTAATATTTGTCCATATTGATCGACAACCCAAAAACCATCCGAGGTGGTTGCTAATATTGCATTGAGTTGTTCTGCTTGTTTTTCGATAACCGCCTTAGCGTTCTTACGTTCGGTAATATCATTGCAATTAATAACAATACCGCCAATTGCAGACTCGTTGAGGGCGTTTTTCCATTTTGCTTCAACCCAGAGCCATCTTCCGTCTTTATGTAGAAAGCGTAGTTCTGCTGAAACCGTTGTTAAGGGTTGTTCTAAGAGACTCACTAACAAGTCGTTAATTGCAGGTAAATCATCGGGGTGAAATAAAGGCAAAATATTTTTATTGATTAGTTCATTGTGTTCATAGCCGGTAATACTTTTATTGGATGGACTTTCGTAAAGAAGGTGTCCATCAGGACTAATAACGCATAATCCATCGTTCGAATTTTCGATAAGCGCCAGGAAATGTTTCTCGTTGTTAATTACAATTTGTTCGTCATGTTTTCGTTTCGTAATATCTTCTACCACTAGAAGACTTTCCCTTTCAGTGAGCGGCACCGGGCAGATCGTTAAGTTAATAATTCTTGCCCCTTTTACAGTATCCGAATAATTACATTCTATATCACTCATAGGTTTATATGAAAGAATATGGTCCCGGCATTCTACAGGTGCCTTCAACTTTTCAAACATTGAAATTATATTTTGACCGAGCAGGAGATTCTGTTCAAGTCCGAAGTTTTTACAAAAGGCGTTATTCACACTCAGAATTTTTCCGTTTGCATCAAACACAAATAAACCGATCGGTACCGTTGAAACAATAACTTCCGTTAATCGTTTACTTTCTTTAAGCGCTTTTTGAGACCGCTGTATTGATTCGGCCATTAAGTTAAATGATTTTGCTAAGAACGCAACTTCATCATGTGTTTTTATTATAACACGGTGCGAGTAATCGCCGTTAGCTATGCTGTCTGCAGCTTTGGCAACCATAATAATCGGTTTAGAAATTCTGCGCACGGTGAGAAATGAAACACCAATACTGATAAAAATGCCTAAGAAAGTTCCGCCAAAGATCAATTTCATAGCATTTTCTTTTACGGCAGCAGCTTGGCGCCGGTATTCTTCAACTCTTCTTGAGATTCCGTCAAAAATCTGCGTGGTTTTCTTATTAACTTCTCCGCCAAAGCGGTAATCCATCGTTTCCATTAATGCCCACGCTTTGGGTGACTGGCGGGGGTTTGGTATCGAAAAAATCTGTGCTGAATATGCGCGAATAGAGTCAAGGTCTTGTTTAATAAGTAGACTAAGCCGCTGTTCTTCATCAGTAAGTGAAAGCCGGTTGAATTCATGATAGAAGTTATCAACAACTAAATTCAGGCGATTAAATTCGCGCTGATAATACTGCTTTTGTGTTGTAATATAGTCATTGCTTGCCATCAATAGCTGCGTAATATTAAACCGCAGATTTCCCGCTGCGCCTCGCTTAACGCTCTCGAGTTCCATAGCATCAAGTGTGGCGGTAACCTTTTTGAAACCTTGATAAGTAATGCCAATCATCCCGATAAGTAAAACGAGTATAACGAAGAAAGAGAAAGCGATCTTTTTCGCAATGGTAATTTTCATTTATAGTTAACTCCTAAAAAATTATTTAAGATGTGAGAAACTCTTTTTTTAATTGATTACATTTCAAAAACAACAGTTGGGCTTTATTTTTTTTTCACTAATTCACCTGAAACCGTACCGTGAAACTTGGTTTCTTTTTTCTTTCATGCAAGGACAAAATTCTTTCACGAAGTGACACGGAGAAATCTTCACGTAGAACCAGGAAGGAACGACTAAATATTTTTGTCGTTGCTCTCCGGAACTGTAAAATAAAATATTGAACCTTTCCCTTTTTCGCTTTCTGCCCGGACTTTTCCGCCATTTTTTTCGATAAATTCTTTGCAGAGCAATAAACCCAATCCCGTGCTTGGTTCGCCTTCTGTTCCTTTTGAACTAACTTTTTCTTCCACCTTAAATAATTTATTAACATCTTTTTCAGCCATTCCAACGCCGGTATCACTCACGGAAACCTCTACCATCTCATCGTCAAGTTTTTTAGTACGAACAATAATTTGCCCTTCACGTTTTGTAAATTTTACAGCATTAGATAGGAAATTTCTAAGGACAGTACTAATCATTTTTTCATCTGCATAAACTTTTTGAGTCTCATCAACTTCATTTATAATGGAAATTCCTTTTTGTAAAGCTCTTTGGTTGACAGTATTAATACTGGATGAAACAGCTTTAAACAACAATAGTTCGCCGGGAGTAAAACTTATTGTACCTTTTTGCATTTGCGCCCATTCCAACAAATTTTCGAGTAATTTGTAAACGGTTGAAGCAGATTCATATAATGATTTGCCTAATTCCACTAATTCAACTTTAGAAAAATCTTCATGCTCATTAGCCAATAATTCTGTTAATCCAATAAAACCTTGAAACGGACTTTTAAGATCATGAGCAATAATTGAAAAGAATTTATCCTTTTCTGAATTGAGTTTGATAAGTTGTTCGTTCTTTAATTTAATCTCGATTTCTGCTTTTTTGCGTTCGGATATATCACGAATAATCCCGGTGAAAAATTTACCTTTTGAAGTTTGCCATTCAGCCAATGATAATTCTATCGGAAATTCTTTCCTGCTGATGTGCAGTCCATGCATTTCAACTGTTTTACCTATTATATGATGTTCCCCTCCAAGAGAAACTCGTTCCAATTGTATATTATGAATGTCGCGGTAACTTTGTGGAATTATTGTTTCTAAGTTTTCCCCAATAATCATTTCTTTTGAATAGCCAAATATTTTTTCTGCACTGAGATTCCACTCTATTATTATTCCTTTACTATCGGCTGAAATAATAGCATCATTAGCAGACTGCGTAACAGAGCGGAATCTTTCCTCGCTTTCACTCAAGCCGGTTAATCGTTCAGCTACGAGATTCATCAGTTTAACAACACCGGCATTATTTGTAGTGATTACGCCATCGCCAATGCTGTAGAGTATGGTTTTGAATTCTGCTTGTTCTTTTTGAGAGTGTTGGATTGATGCCGCCATTTTGTTAAATGAATTTGCAAGGAGTGCAATTTCATCGTTTGTTTTTACTACTACACGATGCGAGTAATCGCCGTTTGCTATACTGTCTGCAGATTTGGCAACCGCAATAATCGGTTTAGAAATTCTGCCAATAGTAAGAAAGGTGATAATAATAGTGATAAAAATGCTTAAGAAAGCAACGCCAAAGAGCAATGTTGTAACGGATTCTTTTACCCTTTCACCTTGTTCCACATATTCTATATTTCTCCGCGAAATTTCATCAAATATTTGCGAAGTTATCCTAGTGTAGTGCCCCTAACGCATCTTTACATTTAATCCACTTAGCAATAATAGTATCAGCATCTTTTGTCCAAACATAAACTTTAGGGTTTTCATTATGCACAGCAATAAAGTTGAGAATAGCATTATCTAATTCTTCAG
>JAUXVN010000105.1 GCA_030684555.1 Ignavibacteria bacterium | reverse complement strand
GGCTGCCGGATGAAGTGATCTCAATTTTGAATTAAAAACAAAAGATTGCTTCACTCGAGGACTCGTTCGCAATGACGATGAAGTCATTCTTTTGATAAATAAAGCCAATGCCTTTTTTGGTAACTCGCAATGACAAAACAGCGGTCATTAGTAGGGCAGCAGCACGAAGCAATCTCAAAAAATGTTGGCTAACGGACAATGACTTTTTCAACTTTTGGGACAGCCTCAACAAAATTTGAATATCATTTTGCGTAACGTGAATTACTAACTCACCTAACACAAAAGTTGTGATTAAATAACCACGTCCTTTCAGGACGTGGTCTAATCAACTCTGACCCAAAAGGCTTTAGCCACAAAAATAAGATGTTGTTACTTCGTAACTTTATGTTAAAGAACTACTTTAAATAAATTAATTTTTTTGTAGCTACAAAAGTACCGGATTCCAAACGATAGAAATAGACACCACTTAAAAATCTATTTGAAATAGTGTTGGCATTAAGTGTTACATTATAAACACCAACTTCCTGGCGGCTGTTTACAAGTGTCGCAAGTTCCTTTCCGAGCATGTTGTATATTTTAAGTGAAACCTGACCTGCTTTTTCTATACTATAACTAATTACCGTCGATGGATTAAATGGGTTCGGAAAATTTTGGAATAATGCAAATTTTTGAGGAATGACTTCACCACCGATGTGAGTAAGTACCGGATTTGTAATAGCATTGGCATCCAGTGTAACCGCAGTTTGAGCAAGGGCTTTACCCTTTAATTCTGCCCCGGTATTCATTACGATTTGTGTTTTGCATAAAATGATTCCCTTCATGCCTGCTGTACTTCCAAGTATAGCTTGTCCGGCAACCTGCCAGAAAATATTTGAGGGCTGAGCACCACCGCTGAGTGTTACAGTTGCCCCGTTACCCAATTCTAAATTCTGTTCAATCTGAAAAATCCAAATATCGGTTGCGCTACCCGCAATCGTAAAGCCTCCTGAAGCAGCAACAACTCCGCTGCTCCATTTGTAAAGTCCGGGAGCGAGTGTTCTTCCGGTTAGTATACCGTTATAAAGTTCTACAAAATCGGGAGTTGTTCTGCCTGCTGCATCTGTATACGCAGTCTCCATATCAGCAATGGCGGTTGTCATTTTAATGGGAGCAGGGGTCGAATAGTCAGCAGCATAAATTTGCCCGTTTACTAATGATGAGGTTGAAAATGTATTTGAAGGATCTAATATTAATCCGAAGCCGGTTATTGCTGTTGCTGCTGAAGGACTTACACCGATATCTCCCGTAATAGAAGTTGTGCCGGTTGTAGAGATTCCTGTTTTTGCAAGTACCACAAAATTGCCGGAGGTTCCAAGATTTACCGGTTGAGGTGAGTTTTGGGATTTCAACACATTAGTTGACAGAAAACCCATCATCATAATCGCAATAAAAATGCTTAAACTTCCGAACAAAACATTTTTAGAAAAAAATTTATAAATATTCATTTTATCTCCTAAGAAATTTTTTATAATTGAACAATAATTCTAATTCCCCTCGAACAAATAATTAGCGATTAAAATGCCAGACCTACCTGAGCATTAATTAAAAACCGTGCTCGTTTTTTAATAGGGAAGAATGGGGTAAACTCCAAACCGGCAGAAATCTTTTTAACTAAATCGATTCCTATTATACGCGTCATGTCAGCGATATTGAAAAGAATTGATAATGCAAAACCCCCACCGTTTGGAGTTACATCGATGGGGGAGTTAACACCAAAAGTACCAATTCCAAAATTGACAGGGAACCGCTCTCCGGTAACAACATCAACATAATAAAATCGGAGCATTGCGCTTGAGTTGCCATATATCAAGGTATCTTTTGCCTGAGAGTCATATAATACTTTTGGAATTCCAAGAGTAACCCCCATTTCAATCATCGGACCCTTCACACGAAAATATCTGTTATAAACATTCTCACGGTTATAACCTCCAATTTTAATAGTATAATCAGGCTCAATGCTTACTTTTATAATTGCCCAATCAGGTAATGAGTCGGTAACAATTTGCACTTCTGAAAATTCTACTGAGCGAATGGCTGCATAAGCGCCGTAAGCATTACGATATTGAATTAACATTGCGCGGTCCCGGTCAGGATCTTTATCACTTCGAAATGTGAGGACACGTCTTTCAAATGTTTGAATTAAAGAACCATCACGTGATTGAACAGAAGTTTTAATAGTCACAAACTGCGGACCCATTCCAATACCAATGCTATCGCGTTCAAACAATACTCTTAAGTCTCGAATCTGATAGCGTTCAAGGGTTACAGGAGTATTAATATTCTCACTTCCCACCAACGGTTCAATGTGAACATATTTACTGATGTCCTCTATAAACTGATGTTCTTCAACATGAATGCTGCAGCCGGTTGAATAATCAAAGCGGCGTCCTTGAGTATCTTTCACCCTGACCCGAATAGGATAAAAACCCGGGGGAATGGCAGTCGGTACAACTGTAGTATAGATATTCTTTTCAACAGATTTTAAAACAGCTTCTTCAAGTATCAAAATCGGAACTACAGTTACTTTTGAAGAGGTAGAACCTCTTTTTATTGTTATCTGAACCGTATCACCCGGGTAATAAACAGGTTGATCAACCGAACAGATAACTGTCTCATCTTCTAACGAAGATTTAATTAGTACGGAATATTCAACCTGCGCAAGTATAGTTATTGCATTAAGAATACAAAGCCAAATTAATAATAGTAATTTAAAGCGTGTCATAGTTTGATTTATCTCATTTACATCTGATTATAACAAACTCATAGATGATCAATCTTTTTTCGAAAAAATGTCTTTCAGTGATTGACCAACAGCATCTACATCTCTACCGAACTCAAGTTTAAATTCCTCCCATTTATCCTTGCCTTCATATTTGTATTCGGCGATTCGTTTTTTCAGTTCTGCATTTTTTGCTTCAAGCCGAACGATTTCACTTTCATACTTAATCTTAAATTTATTGCTTGCTGTTTTAATTTCGGATTTATATTCAATAATACTTTTCTCATTTGCAATAATTTTTAATTCAACATCGTATTT
The DNA here is from genome assembly GCA_030684555.1 of Ignavibacteria bacterium. Lineage (GTDB taxonomy): Bacteria > Bacteroidota > Ignavibacteria > Ignavibacteriales > Ignavibacteriaceae > JAGUXE01. The sequence goes on along the minus strand of JAUXVN010000105.1, from coordinate 18,661 downwards.
GAATTGCTGCCATTCCTTTTCATACTGAGCTTCGGCAGCTTTTAATTCCAGGTTTGCTTTTTCTACATTATCTTGTGCATCTTCAACTTTTTTCTCCCTGTCAGTATTGCAGCCGATAAGAACCACAACGGCAATCATAGCAATAAATAAGGGGATGATATACTTTTTATACATGGCATTCCTTATGTTTTTTTATAAATTGTTCTTGTACTATTAATTTGTAAAATTTTCATTTTACAGTGCTAGAAGATTTAGAGATTACAGTTTGTCAATTATATCTTCAACTTCTTCTTTTGTTTTCCCGAGTTTGGCCTGCAATTTTCCCAATAACTCTTCTTCTTTTCCTTCCTGGTAAAGCACATCATCATCGGAAAGTTCTGCAAATTTTTGTTTTAGCTTTCCGGCTAATTCTTTCCAGTTTCCTTGAATTGTTAATTTATTCATCTCGATACCCTTTATGATATTTATTAAATGATTTACTGATTAGTTCAGTAATCACGACTCTATGATAGATACAAACGGTGATGGGTTCAATCAGGCAAAGGGATGAAATAAGCACTACATCTTTGGATTGAATAAATACTAATTATAACTTTGCGGATCGGTGGTTGAGTACTTTAAGTTTGTGTTAAATCATTACAATAGAATTGGTATTCCAAGTTCTCTTTTCGCTCTTACAAAATCTATTTTAAAAGCATCATCTTTTTTACTTGATTTTGCTTACTTGTCTGAAGTTTGTAATAATAGATTCCATTCGCATATTTATTGCCATCAAAAGTGACACTGTAAACTTGTCCAACTGATAACTCACCATTGAATAAAGTTTCTATTTTTTCACCAATGACATTGTGGACAGTTAGAGTTGCAATTGTGTTTTCATCAGTCCCAAATTGAATTTGTGTTGAAGGATTAAATGGATTAGGATAATTTTGATGCAGTAAAAAACCGATAGGCATTTCACCCGCAGTAGTATAAATAATACTGCTATATTCAAAGTCACCGTTAGTATCGATTTGTTTTAAGCGATAAGCTAATTTACCATGACCAACTTTAGTGTCAATAAACGAATAATTTTTTGGTGAGTGACTATTACCTGAACCATTTATAAAACCAACTTTTATCCAGTTATATTTAAGACTATAGTTGACATTGATTTCACTTCTTTGAACTTCAAATCCGAGGTTATCTGTTTCAGTAGCGGTATTCCAGTTTAATTCAACTGAGTTGTTAATAAATGAAGCAGTAAAAGAAGTTAATTCTACAGGAAGTACATCTGAGTTTATTGTAACCGCACCGGTATTCGCCAACAATTTTGCCGTCACAAGTGTTGCGCTTGCATTCAACGTTATGGACGAAACAGCGAGTATAATTCCATTGAATTTAGATCCGCTAAAAATAGTTGCTGAAGATCCAACATACCAAAAAACGTTAGACCAGACAGCTCCGTTGACTAATGATACAGTTGCTCCGGTATTTATATCAAGTGTTGAAGCAGCTTTTATTATAAAGACAGCGTTCGGGTCATCTTGGGCATCAAGTATTAGAGTTCCATTACTTGAAATAGCAATCGAAGAAGGTCCGCCATAGACACCGTGTGTTAGGGTCATACCGGCTAAATCTTGTATCGCAAGCAAAGTAACATCATTAGTGCGACCGTTGGCATTTGTTAACGCATCAGCTAAATCAGCTTGAGCTTGTGCATTGTGAGCGCCGCCTACACCATAATTTATCCCCATGAATGTAACACTACCCATGGTTGCGGTTGTAGTACCGCCATCACCATTAACAGTGGCTGAACCGGTTATTCCTGAGTAAGCTAATGCCCCATAAGTACCTGATGTTAATAATGGTACCGGTGCCGGATTACTGAACGGCTGAGGAAAGGTAACTACTGAGGTCATCGTAAATATTACTAATAGAAGGAATGAGAATAGATTTTTTCGTTTAATTTTCTCTGATAAACGAATTGTATAAGTTTTCATTTGATATTCCTTTCAAGATTTATCTTGTTAAACTGTTAAGAAGATACAACGCAGCGTGGTAGGCATCAATAAAGCAAAGGGATGAAAAAGTAGTTAGTTCTTTTGGATTAGTTAAAATTATTTTATGAAATAGAATGCTTCCGGTTAATCAATTCCCGTAACATAAATAGAGCTTCCAATATGAAAGCTATAATTTAGAAAGGGGATTACTCACTATATAAATATCACCATCTTTAAGTTGAATAATTTTTTTCAGAACTGCACTTTTATGCAATTCATCAATTGTGAATAAAAATTTTCTGTCAACTGAGTTAAACCAGATTAGGCAGATTTCGCTTTTATCGTACCATAGATTTTTTAGCATTGCATCATTAATTACCGGAAGGGTAGAGTTATAAACAGTTTTCTGGGGACTCCATTTAGTTTCTAAATTTGTTAAAATGTATACAGCTTCCGGGGCATTACTATAAAATGAATAATTATTTTTTATCTCGTTATGATTATTTAGAAAGTTTATTATGCTGCTGTTCTTCCATATATCGCTGCTATATTCTTCACCTGATCGACTGATAAAATCATTTACTATGTAAGTAGTATTTGTTACTTGATGATGTATCCAATAGCCGATTGTAATAAAAATAATAGTGGAGATAAAAATATGTTTTAAACCAGACTTTAATCTTGTATCGAAATAATCAAATCCCATAAATATCAGAATGACTACAGGTATAAAAACAGGTGATAATAAACGTGTGCTGATTTTATCGTACGCCGTTGTTGTTGAAGAAATCACAATGAGCATAATATAAAATAGAGCAAAGAGAAATATCGGAACAGATTTGAGGAGATATTTTGGATAATCCGTTCTTTTTAGTCGAATAAGATATATTACCCCAATTAAGATTCCAATGGTAAGTGCTGACATAATAGGGATGATTTGAATAGTATCAATTTGAACTTTAAAAAACCACTTTAATATTACGTCGAATAAGAGCCGGAGATTAGTTTCGAATGTAAACGAAGATTCGCCGCGTTGTCCGACAAAGGTACCTGATAAAATTAAATTCCTGAATACCCACACACCGGTTGGTGTTACTGTTATCAAAAGAAAAATAAATAAGTGTCGATATTTTTCTTTCATGCTGTTATTCCCCCAAAAAAGTATACCAAGTGCTCCGGTCAGAATTAAAACTATTCCTGTATATCTTGTTAAAAATGCTAAGGAGACTGAAATTGAAAAAAGGATTAATGAAGTAAGATCGGCTTTCTGTTCATATCGATCAAAGAGGTTTAAATACATGATAAGAAAAAAAATGAAAAGCATCTCAGATAATGCAAGAAGTGCTGACTGCATTAAAATATAAGAAACCAAAACAACGATTGTTCCAAACAATGAAAGTGCCAGCGACTTAAGATGTTTTAATAAAAAAAATCCTGTTCCAATAATAATTAAACCGAAAAGAATTGAATTCAACAGCCCGGCAGAATGCAATGGATCAACACTAAAGATTGTATTTGAGACAGATAGTAATATTGGATAGAGAGGAGGTTGAAGCAAAAACGGATAACCGTCATAAGTGATAAATCCTTCGCCATTTGAAAGGTTTCTTGCAACTGATATATAAGCTACAGAATCGGGGGAAACACCAACCCCATTACTAGCGGTTAAAAATTGTATAAAAAAGGTTCCACATAACCCCAACAGTCCTATTAAACTTAAAATGATAATTCTTTTTTTGTCTTTAGTGATCATAAGGGATAATTAAATTTAAATGAAAAATCAAAATGTTTGTTTTTATATAATTAAGTGTCGATAACTTTTAACTTACCTTACGCAAAAGATATTTAAAAAACACTCTTCGTCATTCTGTTCGTCAGGGCGAATTGTTTCAGAATCTGTTTTCCCAATAATATTTAGATGCTGACCCGCCTGAGGCGGGCAAGCATGACACACATATCCACACATGCTGTCATCCCGACGAAGGTCGGGATCTGCAAAGCGAAAAGATGCTGACCCGCCTATATTTGTGCCATATGACATCTTCGCAAGGTGTCCTCTTAAGCAAATCAATAGAACAAACTCGCAACTGTAAACACGGCTGAAAGAATTATTAAAACTCCGGCAATTTTATTTACACGTCTAAGTCGTGTCATATCAAATTTCATTCTAAATACTGATGTAAAAGAGCTAAGAAAAACAAACCATAAAGCAGAACCAGTAAATACCCCCGTTACAAGAGTCAAAGCTGAAAAAAAATTTAATTCTGCACCCAGACCGAAAGTCGCAAATATTGCAATGAATGCAAAAATTGTGAATGGATTTGTTATTGTTAAGAAGAGTGTTGAAAAGTATAATTTAGTATATCCACTCGTGTGAATGCCAAATTCTGATGCTGAAGGTTTTGAATAAAAAGTTCTTATTCCGATATAAAGAATGAGTGCCCCTCCAATCAGTCTTATCAAAATTTTCTGACTTATTAATGTATCCGAAATAATGGTTAAACCAAAAGCTGCTACACCGGCAAATAACATATCTGCAGTAGCAGCACCAAGTCCAACAGTTAATCCTTTTTTGCGCCCTTCAGTGAGTGTTTTCCGGATGCAGATTATTCCAATTGGTCCGACTGGTATTGCCATCCCGAATCCCATTAATATTCCTTTTAAGAAAAGAGATAAGTCCATGTTACCATCATAAGCGATAAATTTTTATTAATATAGAAAGAGCGGCTGATCGACAGCCGCTCTTTGGAAATTGATTTATAGAAAAACTATTTGTTAATCTTTGTCAATAATTTTATTTCAACTCTTCTGTTCATAGCTTTTCCTTCTTGTGTATCATTAGTAGCTATAGGAGTACTTTCACCGTAACCAACCATAGTAAGGTTACTACCTTTAACGCCCTGGCGTGTTAGATAGTCAACGACAGCTTGAGCTCTTAAGCGGGAGAGTTTCATATTGCTTGCATCAGATCCAACTGCATCTGTATGTCCGCCAACTTCCCATTGATAATCAGGATTCTCTTTCATGGTTTTAACAACAGCTTCAAGAGCAGCATATGCACTTGGTAATAAAGTTGCTCTGTTATTTTCGAAATTTGTATCACCACTGAGAACCAATTTCTCAATTATAGCAGGTTTAGTTATGATAACAATTTCTTTTTCTTTAACAATCGGACATCCTTCAGCATCTACTTCGGTACCTTTTGGTGTGTTTGGACATTTGTCAAGATAATCAGGAACACCGTCACCATCAGCATCAAGCGGGCAGCCGTTTTTATCAACATCTACTCTTGCCGGGGTATTTGCACATTTGTCAAGATAATCAGGAACACCGTCACCATCAGCATCAAGCGGGCAGCCATTTACGTCAACTTTTACACCTTTTGGTGTGTCTGCACATTTATCAAGATAATCAGGAACGCCATCTTTATCAGCATCAAGCGGGCATCCAAATTCATCAACTGAAACACCAAATGGTGTATTTGGGCACGCATCATCTGTGTCAGGAACGCCGTCACCATCAGCATCTTTATCTCGTCCGAAATAATATGTTACACCGACTGTACCGGTATAAACCATATCATTATTAGAACCGGTTCTATAATCATCAAGAAAATCAGTTCTGCTTACAATAACTCCAGCGGCAACATTTAAGCTGATCTCTTTTGACAATTGAAATCGGACACCGGCGTCACCGACGATAGATAACACATTATTTTTATATCCGCCTGCAATAACTCCCGGTAATTTGTCCCCATTGCTATTCTGTGGATAAAACCACATGTTAGCAATACCTGCAGAAAAGATAGGGTAAATAGCGTCACCCATAGAAAGCATATAAGAGACTCCACCGCCAAGCATATCAAACTTAGTCTCAAATTCACCACTTGGATTTAGTGAGGCTGCATCCGTTCCGGAACCGGCAGCATATCCTTGTTGCGCAAAAATTCTAAAACCAAAATTACCAGCACCTGTAGAGGGGAGGTAATACTCGAAAGAAGCTTTACCGGTATAACTGATTTTCGATTTATCATAATCTGTAATAGCATATGTTGCACCGCCTTCAGCGGTAACACCAAATGCATTTGACATCCCGTTAAGCCGGGAGGCATCTTCATTTTGGGCTTTACTTATTGGAGCAAATCCGATAAGCAGTAAGCAGAACAAAGTTAAAAGTTTCATTTTATACATCCTTTTTGTTTAATAAATAGTTACGATTACTTCTTTTTAATTAAGAAAATATCGTATTCCTAATCCAGCATCAATTCCGAATCCTGTTACCGGTGTAATCTGAAAAACAGGAACAATCTCTACAAATAAATCAAGTGAAGTTGAATAAGGCCACCAGGCAATACCAAATACACCTCTTACACCAAACGATCCTTCATAACCACCACCGGTGTTAAATCTTCCGCCGAGACCGTAATAAAGCGGGAATCTTTGACTGGCGTTGATTGCATTTAATGAATGCCATAAATAATCCATATGGAAATGCATTCTGTTCTTTCCATCATAGGTTCCTTTATATGCAAAACGATCACCACCAAGTGTAAATCCTAATCCGAAGTCGAAAGCGTTCACATTTGTAGTCCAATACTTTGCACTTAATCCGGTGGGTTCACCAAGTACAAATCCAATCCCAAATCCTTTGTCTTGAGCTTCCAGTGGATTTGTGAGAATTAGGACCAGTCCAAAGACTAATCCTACCAGAAAGTATTTTTTCATTATTTCACTCCTTCATTTTATTGTTTTTTAATAGTAACCAAATCATCTTTATTATCTTTTGAAGACACACTAAGGTAAACCCTGCAAAAGCCTCTATCAATCAGGCAATAGGATGAAAAGAGATTTAGTTCTAAGGATTGAGTTAACCTATTTCTATTAGGATTTATAAAACTTTTTTTCTTCTTCATCATGCTTCTTTTTTTTTAATATTTACTGAAGAGTTTCACCAATTTTTATCATACACCAATGCAGAGCTTTAACATTAGAATTCATTATTTACAGATTTTCTAATACGATTGATTGTCATCCTGATCCGCCACAAGCGGAATAACGTCTTATAAGTTATTTGGAATATTCCAAAACTGGCTTGTGGTTAGGATCAGTTTGACAGGAGTGCATTTATTATTTGAACAAGTAATAAATAACGCCGTTAAACAATTTTCAATTGACCCCGGACTCTTCCGGTTCATCTTTGAAATTCTCCAACAAAATAAGTAATCGTTTCCGCTTTAATGGAACAATAAGTGCAATCAAGAATCCAACTGCCAACAGTGAGTAAAATAATTTTTGCATTTCCATCCCTCCTATATGAGGATTTAATAAGAGGTCCCTATGGCAGATACCATAGGGACTCTATTAATCTAAATTACCTAATGATTCTAAATACGATTCTTCTATTCATGGCTCTACCTTCTTCGGTTTCATTATTGGCGACAGGATTTCCTTTACCATAACCAATTGTTGAAAGTCGGGAATCAGCAATGCCCTGAGAAATTAAATAGTTTTTAACAGTGATAGCTCTTTGTACTGATAGTTCCTGATTGTATTCGGCTGTTCCGATGTAATCAGTATAACCTTCAATTTCAACTGAAACATCTGGATTATCTTTTAATAGTTTAACTGATTTATCAAGTACTATATATGATTCAGGTAGAAGATCTGATTTGTCAAATGCGAACTGAACACCAACCAAAACAATTCTATCTTCAGAAATGGCATAGATGTATTTATCAACTACGACTTCTGTTGGGATTACTTTTGGGATGTGCTTAATAATCATATCTTCGATTTTGTTGTAATCAGTCATATCGCGTGCTATACCGGAAGGTAAACCTTCGCAGCATGGTTCACATGTTTTAGATTCAGCACCTTTTTGAAATAGGAAATTGACACCGGCACTAAGTACCAAATATGCATCTCTTCCGTTAATTTCTGTTGGTACGATAGTTCCATCAAGCTCTGAGTTGTTTGTAACGTGATAACCAAATTCTGTTACAATACTCCAAGCCGGAGTTACTTTGAATTCTGCACCAACACCCATATTCAATTGTGAACCGAATTTATTATCATCCGGCATTACTGTCTGATTATTGGTAAGAGTTTTATAATTTCCACCGACTCCAACGTACAAATAAGGTGATACCGGAGCACATGGAACAATGTAGTACATCAAATCAAGATCAGCGGTCATAAGGTTAGTTGAAGTTACTATAGGTGTATATAAAGCATCTCTCCATTGTCCTTCGAGATGTGAATAACCTCCCTTTAATCGTAAACCGACATTTTCAGAGAATGTTCTTTGTATTGAAAGATAAACTCCGTAGTCGGTATTCAAAGTAGTTGTGTTTGAAGAATATAATCTTGGATAAATTCCGCCAAATCCCCATGCCCAACTGTCTGTTAATGTCTGCGCTTGTATAACACCCGTGCTGAGGAACAGCATCAGTGCAAGCGTTGTGAAAATCTTTTTCATTTTATGTTTCCTTTATTTTTATTGAAGCAGCAATTTTCTTTTTACTACTTATGTAACTATTTACTATCACAAGAAATAGAGTGAGGAGAAGTATTCTCCTCACTTAAATATTTCAATTATGGACGAATTACAGTAGCTGCATCTAGACTGATCTGTCCTGCAGCAGCTCCTTGAATAAGCGCTCTACCATTCAACCTTGCTCCCGTTAGGAGCGAAATTGAAGTGCTCGCAATGAGTGTTCCATTCATTATGGAGTTTGTTCCAAGTGTTATAGCTGATCCGGCAGACCAGAATATATTCTTTGCTTGCGCATTACCGGATAATCTAACATCACTCGTAGATAGAGTAGTGATTGAAGTCGCACTTCGAATTACGAATACTGCATTGGGATCACCCTGTGCATCTAAGAACACAATACCACCGGCTGATATTTCAATGGAAGTTCCTGATTCATAAAGACCTGGAACAAGAGTTAATCCATTGATATTTCCGGAGAGAGGTGTCGGAGTTCCGCGCACTGCGTCTACTGCATCAAGGTATGCAAGATTAGCATCTGTTTTTGCCTGTATTAACATAGCAGGAGTTGGTGGTGCATCATCTGCGGCAAATATGGTTCCTGTAACTTCAGGGTTTGTTAAACCTACTATAGAACCTCTTAGTCCGGGGCTTATACCAACATCACCGGTAATAGCTGAAAGTGGAATATTAGTAATTGCTGAGTGAGAGAGAATTGCAAACCGTGCAGCTGATCTAAGATCAACCGGTAAACCACCTGGACCAACAATAAAATGTGCAACCAATACTCTGTTACCAGCTATGTTAAACTGGTATGTAGCACTAGTTGATACTATGTTTCCGATTTCTGTCCAGTTAGTAAATACATAACCTGAATTAGCTGAAGCTGATACAGTTACGGCAGAGCCCATATTATAGGTACCTGCGCCAGTAACAGTTCCGCCTGCTGAAGGACTTGCAGATACAGCTACAGTGTAGAATACTTGAACGAAGTTCGCAACAAGTGTTCTGTTCCCTGTAATTGTAAATTGATAACTTGCGTCTGTTGATACGATATTTCCACTTTCCGTCCAGTTGGTAAAACTGTAACCGGCATTCGGAGTTGCTGTAACTGTCACTGATGAACCCGAATTGAAATTACCTGCTCCGTTAGTGGTTCCACCCGCAAGCGGATTTGATGAAAGTATTATTGCATATTGTGCAGGGGCAAAATTTGCAACAATTGTTTTATTGCCATTGACCGTAAGTTGATAACTTACATTGGTCGAAAGGATATTTCCGCTTTCAGTCCAATTTGTAAATATATAACCGGCATTCGGTGTTGCCAAAATTGTGGTTATTGTTCCGGCAGGATAGATTCCGCCTCCACTAGTTGAGCCACCGAGCAGTGGATTTGAAGAGAGTGATACTGTGTATGAAATACCCGTGGTAAAACTCCATACATAATTTTGGACCATTGAATTACCTGCAAGATCTTTCGCTCCTGTGGTAATAGTGGCAGTATAAGTTGTAAGAGAAGCAAGATTGTTGGTCGGTATATAAGTAGCAGTTGATCCTGTATAACTTACTGTACCGGCAACAAATGAATTGCCTTCCATAAGTGTAAATGTTGCTGTGGTAATTGTAGAAGCATCCATTATCTTGCTAAAGAGAGCACTGACATGTACATTCAGAGCTACACCAGGCGCTAAATCAATAGGGATAGTTGAAGTTACTGTCGGGGGTACAACTACAGTTGTGCTTCCCGTAGTAAATGTCCATACATAATCATTAACTAATGAATTTCCTAAAAGATCCTCAGCTCCGGTCGTAATTGTGGCAGTATATAAAGTGGTTGCTGTCAAATTACTAGCCGGTGAAAATATGGCTGTAGTACCCGAATAAGATACAAATCCGGATACAGAAACACCTGCTTGTTTTAAGGTAAATGTTGCTGAAGTAATTGTTGAAGCATTCATTGTTTTACTAAAGATAGCTGCAACTTTCTGATTGAGAGGTACTGCTGTAGCTATATCAGCCGGGACAGTAGAAAGAACTGTCGGAGGTGTAATAATAGCTTCGGCACCTGTTGTGAAAGTCCATACATAATTGTTTACTAAAGCATTTCCGGCAAGATCTTTTGCTCCTGTAGTGATTGTTGCAGTATATAAAGTATTTGCAGTTAAATTACCTGTAGGTGCAAATATTGCTGTTGTACCGGAATATGAAATAAATCCCGAAATAGGATTATTTCCTTGTTTTAATGTAAATGTGGAAGCAGTGATAGTTGAAGCATCCATTGTTTTGCTAAAAGTAGCAGCCAATTTCTGATTCAACGGAACACCACCTGCTAGATTTGCAGGATCTGTTAAACTTACTGTAGGTGGAGTAATAACTGTTCCTGCACCTGTTGTAAAAGTCCATACATAATTGTTTTCTAAAGCATTACCGGCAAGATCTTTTGCACCGGTTGTTACAGTAGCAGTGTAAACAACATTCGGTAGAAGGTTACTTGCGGGTGTAAATATTGCTGTGGTTCCTGAATACGATACAAAACCGGGAACTGAAGAGGTTCCAAGTTTAACATTAAATGTTGCTGTTGTGATTGTAGAAGAATTCATTGTCTTACTAAATGAAGCAGCAATTTTTTGATTCAATGGAACACCGACGGCAAGATTACCGGGGTCAGTTGAATTTACTACCGGCGGTATTATTACCGGGGCAGCACCAGTTGTAAAAGTCCATACATAATTTCTTTCGAGAGCATTACCCGATAAATCTTTTGCACCGGTGGTAATGGTTGCAGTATATAATGTATTTGCTGTTAGATTAACTGTAGGTGCAAATATTGCAGTTGTACCGGAATATGAAATAAATCCTGCAATAGGAGTTGAACCTTGTTTTAATAAAAATGATGCAGATGTTATTGTAGAGGCATCCATTGTTTTACTGAATGTAGCAGCGATTTTCTGATTAAGTGGTACATTTGTCGCTAAATTGAATGGATCAGTTAGACTAACGGTTGGCGGTGTAATTATGACTGCAACACCGGTTGTGAAATTCCATACATAGTCTTCAACTATTGCATTCCCTGCAAGATCTTTAGCTCCGGTAGTAATTGTAGCTGTGTAAACAGTATTGGGAGAAAGATTAGATGCGGGGGATAGAAGAGCCGTAGTTCCTATATAAGAAACAAAACTCAATACTGAATTAGCACCTTGACGTAAAGTAAAAGTAGCTGTTGTAATTGTCGATGCATCCATCGTTTTACTGAATGAAGCAGAAATTTTCTGATTCAAAGCAACATTTGTTGCGACATTTACAGGATCAGTTGAACTTACCATTGGTGGAACAACCACCGGGGCAAGGCCTGTTGTAAATGACCATACATAGTTATTTGAAATTGAATTGCCGGCTAAATCTTTAGCTCCGGTTGTGATTGTTGCTGTATATACAGTATTTGCAATAAGATTACTTGATGGGGTATAGAGAGCCATCATTCCCGCATAAGTTACTGTACCGGAAACAAATGTTGTTCCCTGCATCAAAGTAAATGTTGCGGTTGTAATTGTAGAAACATCCATTGTTCTACTGAATATAGCTGCAATTTTTTGGTTCAATGCAACACCAATTTCTGAATTATCCGGGTCAGTTGAACTTATAGATGGTGGTGTAACTACTGCAGTTGCTCCTGTAGTATAACTCCATACATAATTGTTTTCTAAAGCATTACCTGCAAGGTCTTTTGCTCCGGTAGTTATTGTTACCGTATAAGCGGTATTTGGTAAAAGATTATTTGCCGGTGTAAGAATTGCAGTTGTTCCCGAATAGGAAACAAATGATGAAACCGGGGTAGTTCCCTGCATCAGTGTAAAAGTAGATGCTGATATTGTTGTTGCATCCATTCCAACACTAAATGTTGCTGCAATTTTTTGATTGATAGGAACATCGGTAGCAGCATTAACCGGGTCGGTTGAACTAATAGTCGGTGGGACAACGAGTACCCCAACGCCTGTAGTAAAACTCCATACATAGTTGTTAGCCAGAGATTTACCCAACAGATTTTTTGCCGTTGTAGTAACGGTTGCTACATAAACGGTATTTGGAAGTAAATTGCTCGCTGGAGCAAACGTTCCGGTTACTCCGGTATAAGTTACCGTTCCTGATACAAACGAATTCCCTTGCATTAAGGTGAATGAAGCCGTTGTAATAGTTGATGAGTCCATCACTTCACTAAAAGTAACGGCAATCTTTTGATTGATTGCTACTCCCACAGCCGCATTAGTCGGATTTGTGGAGCTTACTATTGGTGTAGTGAAGATCGGGGGAGATGTAAGACCATCTCTCTCATCGCAACTTGTCATCATAAGGACAAGCAGCAGTGGTACTAACCACATCTTAAATAAAGTGTTCATAGTGTTCATAATAAATTGACTCCTTGTTTAAATTAGTTTTCCTTTTTTTACACGGTAACAAACTACTTACATACTTAACGTCTGGAAATCGGGCAAAGGGATGAAAAGTGGATTACATCCTTTGGATGATATAAACTGAGATATTGGCGCCGACATGTAATAGTCTATATAAAAAGGATTTTGATAGCGGCTTTCAAACTCACTTCAAATCAGTATGAAAAGGAATTTGTTAAAGAAATGAAATCATTATATGTAATCAGGAATTGAAACAAGTAGAGACGTGAAAAGAAACCTTGAAGAAAAGAATATTAACGAGGAGCAGTTCAGATGTAAAAAAAAATAATTTAGTTACCTCTTTTAATTTGAATCAAAAATATCCGAATCCATTTGGCGAAGCCATCCCTTTGGGATAATCCCTATACAGTTATCAGTTATCAGCTTTCAGTAATGTTAAACTTACTGTTTAGGATGTTCTTGAAAATGAAGTTTCTACTTTAGTAAATGGTTATCAGGAAGCCGGAATTCACAACGTAAAATTTGATGACTCAAAATTAAACCCGGGAATTTATTTCTACCGAATTGAAAGTGGTAATTTTGTATCAATAAAGAAAATGAATTTAAACAAATAGCATTTTAACAATAAACCCCGTTTAACTTTAAAGGTTAAACGGGGTGATTATCAATTTTAACAATAAATAAATCCTACTTGACGGGTACTTTTGTATAATTCTCCCGGAATTTTTCATATTGTGAAATGTTTTCCATTAGCCAATCGACTTCTAAATGATTTTCATTCACAATACTTTTAAGCCAATTTAACTCGCGTTCACAAAGCTCATTATCTGAATATGCAAGTTCTAATCCATCTTTTACGAACAAACGTGCAATAGCCGGATTCGAAAATTTTATCGGCTCTTCTGTAATATATTTATTACCTAATAAATATTTTAATGTGTCTTCGTAGAAATCCTTGCTGAATCCAAGTCTATTCGCCACATTTCGTATTACAAGTTTTTCTTTTTCGTCAAGTGAATTGTTCCTTCGAGCTAAAATCAATAACCCTTTCAAGTATTCGCTCTTATCTAATAGGGTGAACATAAAACTCTCCGTAAATAATGATTCAAATTTATACAAAATTGATTCTCAAAAAAATTCATAAATATTTCAATAGCTTTTGTTCCGAATATTCTACGGATGTCTTAAATTTCCACAACATTTATTTCAGAAACGGATTTTTTATGAATTCTCTTTTTAGATACCTGGTGCTTTTATTAGTTATTTTTAAGGGGACAATATTTTCTCAAGTAATTTCCAAAAGCGATTGGGAAACTAAATTTGAAAAGTCAAATTACCTTTCTTCCCCGAATTATGAAGAGACTAATAATTACTTCAAAAAACTCGAAACTCATTCTCCTTATGCCAAAATAATTTCAATAGGTAAATCCCCACAAGGGAGAGATATCAATACAATTATCGTTTCAAAAGATAAATACTTTAATCCTAAGTCAGCCAAAAAATCGGGTAAACCAATTGTTCTGATTATTTGCGGAATTCATTCCGGAGAAATTGAAGGGAAAGATGCGGGGATGTTATTGCTGCGCGAAATTCTTGTTACAAAAGAAAAGGAAAAATATTTAGATAATTCAATTCTCCTTTTTGTACCGATATTCAGTGTTGACGGGCATGAGCGTTCATCAAATTATAACAGAATTAATCAAAACGGACCCACCGAAATGGGATGGCGGACTACTGCACAAAACTTAAATTTAAACCGCGACTGGATTAAAGCAGATGCCCCCGAAATGCAGGCTATGTTAAAATTCTTTTCAACATGGCTCCCCGATTTTTTTGTCGACTCCCACACCACTAACGGCGCCGACTATCAATATACTATTACATATGGAATTGAAAAGTTTAGGACACTTTATCCGGCATTAAGTAATGAAGTAATGAATTCATTTATCCCGTTTATGGAAAGTAGAATGAATGAAGAAGGTTATCTAATCGCCCCTTATGTCGGTTTCAAAGATGGTGTTCTTGAAAAAGGAATTGTTGATTGGGCTTCACCTCCACGATTTTCAAATGGTTACTCTGCTTATCAAAACAGAATGGGATTGCTTGTTGAAACCCACATGCTTAAGCCATTTAAAGATAGAGTATTTTCAACCAAAGTCATGTTCGAAATTGTACTCGAATATGTAAACAAAAATGGAGCAAAACTCATTCAACTAAATAAAGAAGCGGATATAAATAGTGTTAAAAACTTTTTGACTAACGGAGAATACTTTCCAATTACTCTTAAAGGGACAAATGAAACAGAGCCGTTTTTGTTTAAAGGAATATCATTTAAAAAAGATTTAAGCGAAATTTCAGGCACAACAAGAATCACTTACACAGGTGAACCGTTCGATTTAGAAATACCGTTTTATAATAAATCTCAAGTAGTTGATTCGATTCGTGTTCCCAAAGGATATATTATTTCAAAAGAATGGAGTCAGCTTGTCCATCGTTTGGAACTGCATGGAGTTGTTTCTGAATTAATCAATCGTGAAACTGAAAAAACTGTCACTCGATACAAGTTCAAGAACATTAAATTTCAAGCAACTCCTTATGAAGGAAGACAACAGGTTAATGCTGAGTATGATTCTTATCAAGAAAAAGTTAAGGTAAATAAAGGAGATTATTTTATTTCAACAAATCAAAGAGGAATCAGAATTATAATGGCGTTAATGGAGCCAAAATCCGCGGATTCCTTTTTACGATGGGGATTCTTAAATTCAATCTTTGAGAGAAAAGAATACTTTGAAGGTTATGTGATGGAAAAACTAGCAGCCGAAATGATTAAAGAGAATCCGGATTTAAAAAAGGAATTCAACTCCAAACTTGAAACGGATGAGTTATTTAGAAATAATCCTTCTGCAAGACTTTCTTTCTTCTATGAAAGGTCTCCATATTTTGATAAAAATTTAAATGTCTATCCCATTTTGATTGTTGAGAATTAATTGTAATTATGGTAAGTTTCCACTTATCTAATATCAGATTATTGGTAAGGTTTAATGAATATATGAAATTAAAATTTATTCTCTATCTCTTAGTGTTCATCAGTCTATGCGCTGATATTCACTCGCAGATTATTCCTAAAAACAAATACGGCTTAAGAATAATTGAATCAATTGAATTATACCATGAAACAGTAACAAAAGATTCCAATAAACTTTTAGTAGATTTAGAAAAATTTATTCCCGGCATCAAAACAGATGTTAAGTACGCCACAAAAGACAACTTCACAAAGAAAATTCTTTATACACAACCAAAAGTTTATGTGCGCTATCCCGTCGCAATTTCACTAAAGAAAATTCAAGCTGAATTAAAAGAAAAGGGTTATGAAGTAAAAATATTTGATGGTTTCAGACCTTACACTATTACAGAAATAATGTGGGCTTCAGTTTTAGATGACCGGTATGCAGCCGACCCCAAAAAAGGTTCACGACACAACAGAGGATGCGCAGTTGATTTAACAATTATTGATGCAGCTACCGGACAAGAACTTGAAATGCCAACTCCGTATGATGATTTCACAATGAAAGCACATCATGCTTACACAAAACTTCCCGAGCAAGTAATAAAAAATCGGTTACTTTTAAAAAATATTATGATCAAGTATAACTTCGATCCTATAACTTCAGAATGGTGGCATTATGATTTTAAGGGATGGAATTCATACGAATTAATGAATATCTCTTTTGAAGATTTGGAAAAAGAAAATCAAAAGTAATTTTTTTCATAATTAATTATCGTTCATTAAAAAGAAGGGGAGTTAAATGATAACTTCGCAACAATACCGTTCTCCGAAAAGTTTAACATTTCTGTTATTACTTTTCATTTGCACAGCACAAATAAGCTTTGCACAAATAAGTGAAGGGGGAACCCCTTACAGTTTCCTCAATCAACAGGTAGGCACAAACTTCGAATCAGTTAATATGCCGGGAATCAACGTATCTCAACTTCTTGCAGAAGATGAGTTGGAGCAGTCAAAAGGCGTTCCTTTTCGTTTTGGTTATGGTCACACAGTTGAATTAAATCTTTCAAATTCCGGGACGTGGGAATATGTTGATAATGGAAGATTATGGAGATTAAAAATATCTGCCCCGGGTGCCACATCCATTAACCTTATCTTCGGAACATATTTTGTACCTGAAGGAGGCAAATTATTTATTTATGGCACTGATAGAAAACAAATTATCGGAGCTTTAACAGCAAGCAACAATAATGATGACGGAGTGCTCGGAACAGGGATTATACAACGTGATGAAATCATTCTTGAATATTTCGAACCATCCGCAGTAAGCGGTTTGGGAAGATTACAAGTTGAATCAGTTATTCAAGGTTATAAAGATGTGTTTAAGGATTTTCCTTTTTGGGAAGATTACGGCGGCTCAGGTTCATGTAATAATAACGCGAACTGCCCCGAAGGCGAACCATGGGAAAACGAAATACGTTCAGCAGCCATGATTCTTACTGCCGGTAATTCAAGATTATGTTCAGGCTCGCTGGTTAATAATGTCCGCCAGGATTTAACCCCTTATTTCTTAACAGCAAACCACTGTATGTCGGGCACACCAAACACCTGGGTTATCATGTTTAATTATCAAAGCCCAACCTGCGTTAATCAAAATGGTCCTTTGAATTATACAGTCAGCGGTACAACTACAATGGCTAAAAATGCCGCCTCTGATTTTGCTTTGTTAAAACTGAATACTGCACCACCTGACAGCTATAGAGTTCACTTTGCCGGATGGTCAAACGTTAATACTCCTTCAACTTCGAGTGTCGGTATTCATCATCCTTCTGGAGATATTAAGAAAATTACTTTTGATTACGATCCAAGTGTATCAAGCGATTATACACCTTCTCCATACCTCGCTAACTCACATTGGGAAATTACAGCATGGAATGACGGAACAACCGAACCCGGTTCTTCCGGTTCCCCGTTGTTTGATCAAAACCATAGAGTTATCGGTCAATTACATGGCGGTTGGGCTTCTTGTACTAGTATTACACAAGATTACTACGGAAAATTTGCTATGTCATGGGATTATGGAACAACCTCTGCAACAAGATTAAAAGATTGGCTTGATCCCGATAATACCGGTACACTTTTTCTTGATGGATGGGATCCAAGTATTGGTGAGCCGGATTCAGTTGCACCGACTCAAATTACTGATTTAAGCGTTTCAAACCCAACTTCTAACTCATTAACGTTAAATTGGACTGCTCCATTGGACACTACATACGGGGGAGTTAAAGAATATAAAGTTAGAATGTCTTCAACTCCAATTACAGATACAGTTGCTTTTGCAAATGCAACCCCCGTAACCGGTGTAAGCACTCCTAAACCTGCAGGGTCAAACGAAGTTTTAGTTGTACATAACTTAACCCATGCAACAAGCTACTATTTTGCAATAGTTTCACGTGATCAATGGAATAACCATTCATTAGTTTCTAATTCACCTATGGGTACTACCTTAGCAGCGCCGCAGCTATCAGTAACACCGGCAGCGATATTCCACACACTTACTACAGCTACAGTTATAGTAGATACAATTAGAATATCAAACTTATCCGTAAACGCATCAACCCTTGACTACAGCGTAGAGATGTTGAACAACACATTCCCGGGTAAGTCAGTAGAAGTAAAGATCATCCCTTTCAGTATAAGCACAGAAGAAGATGATACAAGAATGGATAAATCAGATCCGAAACCATCATACGGACAAAGCATAGAAGGTTTTG
>JAUXVN010000101.1 GCA_030684555.1 Ignavibacteria bacterium | reverse complement strand
GAACGAGAATCATTTAGATAAAATGATAAACGAGAATACAAAAGAATATAAAATCAAAAACAACATTAAATAGCTTTCTGAAAAAACGAACTTTTTCTAAAGTCTGCCAGTCGATTTATAAAATGCTGTTTTTAGAGATGCACATAAGATGTAAAAGGAAATCTATAAATAATAATTAACTCGGCGTTTGTTTTTTAACAACTTGTCCCCTTGGGATAACACATCGTTAGGTGCTTAATGAAATATGTGAAATATCTTAGTATCCTTTTAATCTTTGCAGCATTTTTTGCTTGCAATAAAAGAACAAGTTATGTTTTGTCCATATCAATATTCAATTCTGATGAAAGCATTCCATCTGATAGTAAGTTGGAATTATATGATGTTATTAATTCTAAAAACGTTTCTGTTTCACCAAAAAATAAGAATCAATTTGAATTAGATATTTCGAAGTACGGAATTTACTTTATAACATTGTCAAATGAGAAAAACGAGTCTTGTTTCATCCCTGTATTTTCCGATGGGGAAAGAGATTTAACAATAAATTCTTATCTGCCTTCTTTAGAATTAAGAAATAATTTTGTGCCGAAATATGAGGTGCTGCCAAGATTTGTCTTTGCAGATACTACTTCAGCAGCCAACAAAATAGCTATGATTTATTCAAAATATAATTCTGATCATTCTGCTTATATGGACTCTCTTTACTTTTGTAACATTAATAACGGCAAGTACATAAATAAAAATAGCGGTAAAATTTTAGTGCAATTAAAAAACAATTTGGCTAAAGAAAATATCAAAGAAGTAAGAGAAATGTTATATGTTAATTACCTTCAAAGTTGGTCTATGATTAAACCCGATCCACTTGATTCTGCTATTTGTGCAAATGCGCTTAACGAAATCAAACCCACATCTGCATTCTGGTCATTCGGCGGTTATCTAATTAGGTATGCTATTTGGTCAACAAAAAACAAAGATAAATACATAGGTTATATAAACGAGGTTATTAGAACAACAAATGACCCAAATGTAAAATCTGAATTATTATACGCAAGAATTATGGAATTAAGTCTGGAAAACAAAAATGAAGAAATGATGTTACTAATTGATAAACTAAAAAAGGAATGCCCGAATACATATAAAGCTAAAATTGTTGAATCTGAGTTTCTTAATACATCTGTTGGAAAAGCAATACCGGATTATTCGTTTATTTCAATCGATAATCCAAAACAAACATTTAGTAAATCAACAATGATTGGGAAAATATATTTATTAGATTTTTGGGGTACCTGGTGTACGCCTTGTGTAGCCGAAATGCCAACATTGCATAAAGTATATGAGAAATATAAATCAAAAGGATTTGAAATAATAAGTGTGGCTTCGGACGAAAAAGAAAATGTCACTTCATTTAGAAACAAGAAATGGAGAATGCCGTGGTTAAATACAGTTTTATTAAAAAATGAAAAATCAGAGGAACTATTAAAATTGTTTGGTGTTTATTCTTTTCCTTCGGCATTCTTAGTTTCTGCACAAGGGATAATTTTAGCCCGTAATGAAGAATTACGTGGAGAGAACTTAGAAAAAACAATAAAAAAATATTTAGAATAATTGCAGCACCTAACCCGTGCTTCAAGTTGTTTCGAAAGCTTTCGGGATTCGCATTTGGCATTTTGTAGGTTTTAGTGTTCGTCGTTCCCAGCCAGAGGCTGGTTAGCTGTTTTGGCTGTCTTGTTCAAGGTAGTTCTATTAAGAAAAGTTTATCCTCCGAAGGAGTTCCTTCGGAATAATTACAAAATTTAATTAACAAGTTCGGCATTGTTGTTATGGGCTGCGGCTTAACCGCAACATCGTTAGGCTACAAGTAAAATATTTCAAAAACCATAAAGAGAGTAGAATGAGGAATATATTTTATTTATCAATATTCATTTTATCAATAATGTTATTTGGCTGTAAGTCATCTATAGTTGATGATCCTACTTTGAATATAGATTATTCAGTTCCAGAAAAGTCATTAGTTAAGTTAACAATAGAAAATAGTTACAACACGGTAATTAAAATACCTGTTGATAAAGAACAGAATGCTGGAATATATACTGTGAGTATTGATGTAAACGACCTCGCTGAAGGAGTGTACTTTTACACGCTGGAATTAAAAGGTGTTAATAGTAATTATTATTCAAAAACCACAAAGCTATTGTTATTGGTGAAATAATGGTAAAAATAATTTTATTCTCAGTACTTTTTTTATTTGGTGATACTATAATCAAATCTCAAAATAAAATTAATATAAATGTTGGTTATGGTCATTATTTGACTAATTCTGAAAATTCGACCAAAATAATGAGCGACAAAAAATTTCAATCTTATGTATTGTATGATTTTAGTTATCTAAGAGAAAACCTATTTGGTATAAATATGATGATTGAGTATAGTTTTCAGAAAATAACAAAGAAAGATATAATACAATTTATAATGTATGACCCTAGTCCAAATCCGGCACCACCACCATTATGGGGAGATATACAACTGATTAATCATAATATTGATTTTGATTACTCAGCAAGAATTAACAAATACTTTTCTTTTGGAATTGGTCCATCATTTATAATTGTAAATAGAATACTTGAGGTAGATACAGTACTTTATGATAAATTAGCATCTTCCGGTATAGGTGTAAATGGATTTACGGAATTTTCTATTCCATTTAATAGTGGGAAGAATTATTTTTACTTCACTTCAAAGTTAAAATTCCGATATACTCATTCTATTTGGTTTGATAAAGGTATTAGAGATTTAGAGAATTATAATCAAGAATATTTTACTGTGCAATTATTAGTAGGTATAGGTTATTCTTTCTAAAAGCAGCCTAACCAGCAATAACTAATGAAATCAAACTTATTGTTGAGGAGTCAGAATGAAAGGGCTCACGAAAGTTTTCTGGAATTGCCCTAAGAGATTTAAGTAGTTCTTTTAGTGTTTTAATAATTAACAACTCGTTTTATTTAATTAAATGAGAATGAAAATCTATATGGAGTTTTTATGAAAATCTTATTTATTTTTTTAACATTTCTCCTAATGTCTGATATTGCAGTGCCTCAATGGTATCCAATCGGAACAAACAATTCTGGATTTTTTGTAATTGTAAGTTTTGCAAATGAAAACACAGGTTGGGGAGTCAGAAATGATCCTATGAGAATATTTAAAACCGTTGATGGTGGTGGGACATGGTCAATAAAATATCAGCCCACCGCACCAATTACTTCAATATTTTTTCTTGATGAACAAATTGGATGGTTCTCAACAATACAGGGGAATTTATTTTATACTTCTGATGGAGGAGATAACTGGGCAATCCGATTCTCGGGTTTATATTGGCATATGGAAGATATATACTTCTTTGATTCTTTAAATGGTATAGCCGCCGGAAATGATGGGGCAGGCACAATTTTCAAAACAACAGATGGTGGTTCAAACTGGCAACTGGTTCATCAGGAAGAACAGGGCACTGCTCTAAATTTCTTGAATAATTCCATTGGCTGGTGTGGAAGCTTTGGCAAGCTTTTAAAAACAACCAATGATGGTGAAAATTGGAATTTATTACCGGGCGTTATTTCAGGGCGAATTGGTAAAGTAAATTTTCTAAATGAGTCTATAGGCTGGTTGAGTTCTTATGATAATGATAGTCTATACTTTACAAGTGATGGAGGGAACTCCTGGATTACAAGACTTACTAATGTTGTCGATTTTTATTTCACCGATTTAAATTATGGATGGTATACCAATGGTGAAAAAATATTCAACACTAATAATGGAGGTGTTAGTTGGGTGGAACAATACTCAGATACGATTGGTATTGTAAATTTATATTTTCTTAACTCAAATTTGGGATGGGCAGTAAATAATAATGGACTTGTTATCCACACAACAAATGGAGGTACTCCGGTTGAACTAATTTCTTTTTCTACTTCTGTTGAAAATAGTGATGTTACATTGAACTGGATAACAGGAAGCGAAATTAATAATTCCGGTTTTGAGATTGAGAAGAAGTCAGGAGAAATTAATAATCCTCCTTCAAACGATGAGTGGGAAAAGATTGGGTTTATTTCCGGCAACGGAACAACTACCGAACAGCAGTTTTATTCTTTTGTGGATAAAAATTTTACTTCCGGAAAATATCAATACAGATTAAAGCAAATAGACTTTGACGGTACATTTGAATATTCTACTATCGTTGAAGTTGAGTTAGAGAATTTTCCAACAGAATTTTCCGTTAAACAAAATTTCCCTAATCCTTTTAATCCATCAACGAGAATAGAGTTTTCAATACCAACGGATAATAATATAGAGATAAAGGTATTCAATGTTCTCGGAATGGAAGTGGCAACATTATTAAATGAACAGAGGCAAGCGGGGACGCATAGTGTAGAATTTTCTACCATAAGCGGAGCAAGTAATCTTTCAAGCGGAATTTATTTTTATAAAATTTCAGCCGGAAAGAATTCAGAAACCAAAAAGATGTTGTTAGTTAGGTAAAAGTGCGGGAACAAGTTTCTTCCAATCAACTCATTCAAGTTGGGAAATGAGAGAGAAGTCATGAGAGAGAACTTTTTAAGAGATTTGAATCGTTTTTCTTTGGGAGTTTTAGCAATTAACAACTCGTTTTGGTAAGCTGAAACGGGAATGGAAATCTATAAATAATAATTAACTCGGCGATTGTGTTTTAATAACTTGTCCCTGCTGGTCGGGATAACACGCCGTGATAAACCTAATATTTGATTTTGGCAAAATGTTATATTAAATTGCCAATAACAAGAATTGGAGTAGAACTATGGTAACCACATTAGATAAATTTGGCAGGATTATAATTCCCAAAAGATTTCGTGAACAACTTGGAATAAATTCTAAGTCAACATTGAATATTTCAGAAGATGGAAAAAGAATTGTTATTGAAGTGGTTCAAGAAAAAAAGCCTGTCATTGATAGGAATGGTATACTTGTTTTTACCGGGATTTTGGAAGATACAAAAAGTGATTTGATAAAGTCAGATAGAAATAGACGAATGCACAAATTATTAACAAACGAGGGATAATGCTGAAAATTTTATTTGATAGTTCCGTATTAATAGCTGCCTTTGTTGAATCCCATCCAAGACATAAATCTGCTTTGTCATTCTTAATGAAAGCAAAAAACAAAGAATTTCAATTATTTGTTTCATCACATACAATATTGGAAATATATAGCGTTTTAACTGGTGCTCCATTTAAACCCAAAATTACTCCAATAATTGCAAAACAGTTAATCGAAAACAACGTTAAGAATATAGCAAAGACCATTTACCTCACCGATGAAGATGCTTTTAAAATTGTAGATAAAATGTTTGATTCAAATTTCTCCGGTGGAATTATTTATGATGCAATAGTTGTTGAGTGCGCACTAAAAGCAAAAGTTGATGAGATTTTGACATTAAATTCTAAAGATTTTTTACGTTTAACAGACAAAATATCAATAAAAGTTACTACTTTTTAGAATCGTCGGTTTATAACCATCCAATGCTAATTAACTCATTCGAGTTAGGGAAATGAGATTGAAGCCATGAGAGAGAGAGTTTTTAAATATTTGAGTTGTTCTTCTTCTAAAGTTTTAATAATTAACACGGTGCTTCTGTTTTAACAACTTGTCCCGATTGTTTGGGATAACACGCCGTTAGCCATACAAATAAAGGAGGTAAATGAAAGCAAGAAAAGCGGAACGCCCGAAAAAAAAATGTGGGAACAGTTTTTTGATGTAAATAAAATATTAGATGAATTAGAAGTAAATAATGATATTGAGAAACTTATTGATTTTAGTTTTGGTTACGGCACTTTCACTATCCCGGAAAGCAAAAGAATAAATGGTTATGTGTTTACGATATTGAGGATGTTTTAATTAAAGAACTCGAATTAAAGCTATAAATAAATAGTATTGAGAATGTTCATCTTTTCAATCAAGATTTTATCAACAAAGGAACCGGATTGCAAAATGAAGAAGTAGATTTTATGAGGCTTTTCAATATTTTGCACGCAGAAAAATCTACAGAAATCTTGGAGGAATCTTTCAGAATGTTAAAAATAAATGGGAGAATCGGAGTTATTCATTGGAATTACGATTCCAGCACTCCAAGAGGTCCAAGTATGTCAATTAGACCAAAACCTGAAGAATTAAAATATTAGTTAATCAAATCCGGATTTTCTATAATAAAATTCAATATAAATCTACCACCATATCTTTACGGTATATTAACTCATAAATAAAGGAGTCGTTAAATGAAGTTAGGCATAATAATATATTCAACCGATGCAGAAACAGTTTGGAATGCTTTTCGGCTTGGTGTTTTTTCATTAAAAGAAGGTGATAAAGTAAAAGCATTTTTACTAGCAAAAGGTGTGGAATGCGAAAATTTGGTTAATGATAAATTCAATGTGAAGGAACAAATGCAATTATTTGTTGACAACCATGGTGAAATTCTGGCTTGTGGAACTTGTCTTAAAATACGGAACTCCGAAGGTTCTGAATTATGTCCATTATCTACAATGAAAGACTTGTATGAAATAATAAAAGACTCAGATAAAGTAATAAGTATATAGTAAATGGCTAATCAGCCAATGCTAATGAACTCATTCCAATTAAGGAATGAGATTGAAGCCAGTCCCCAAATCTTTCGGGATGTTTTTTTAGAGTTTGAGTAGTTCTTTACGAGTTTTAATAATTAACAACTCGTTTTGGTAAACTAAAACGGGAATGAAAATTTTTAAATAATAATTATCGCGACACTTCTGTTTCAACCACTTGTCCCTATGTGATAATACGCCGTTATACCTTGAAAATAATGAATTGAAAGTAACTTATGTTTGACTTATATTTTACTATATCTAAATTGAATTATAGAGGGAAATGTGATAACCAAAGAAAAAGTAAAAAGAAAAATTGATCGTGTACCCAATAATCTATTAATAAAAGTTGATAAATACATTGACACAATAATTTCTGAAATTACTGAGAAAAAGAAAATTCATACTTTTAAACTTAAAGGGCAATTCGACAATATTGATGTTAGAGAAAGTGCATATGAATGAAATATTATTTGATACAAATTTATTGATTTATGCAATTGATGAAGAATCAAAATATTATAATTCCGTACAACAATTATTAAATAATAAAGAAAATAAATTATTCACTACTTCTAAAAATGTTTCAGAATTTTGGGTCTATGTTGTTTATAGTGGGTAATCAAATTTAAGTTTTCCGGCAATAAAGTAAATCATGTTGATAAAGTTAGTAGTATTTCTAAAACCTCT
>JAUXVN010000075.1 GCA_030684555.1 Ignavibacteria bacterium | reverse complement strand
AAGTCACCTTACGCAGATGTCATGCTTGCCCGCCTCAGGCGGGTCAGCATCTAAATATTATGGGAAAACAGATTCTGAAACAAGTTCAGAATGACAAGTAGTCTTTTTTTCATATCTTCTGCGTAAGGTGAGCTAATAAGTAATTTTTATTCTCTTCATTTTTTCGTTTTAATTTTTTTTGTAATATTTGTCCGGTAATTTATTTTTATTATGAAATTTTCAATTATACATTAGAAACTATACAAAGGAGCTTATTATTATGTCAGTCGATTTTTATTCACTCGATGAAAATTCTTTGAGCGATGAAAAAAAAGATGAGTTATTTTATAATTCTGAAATTCTTGAAAGCACATCAGAAAATTATTTTGAAAAATTTAACATTTCTGCTTCGCCTAAAAAAAACAATGACGACGATGATTTGTTGGAGGATGATGACTTTGACGATGATGATGAATTTGATGATGACGATGACTTTGATGATGATGAAGATGAGAAAGAAGTCTCGCTTGATGATGAAAAATTAGAAGATGAATTTTACGAAGAAGATTTTGATTTTGATGAGGAAGATGAAGACGATGACGACGATGATTTCGTAGAAGACGACGAAGAATTCGACGACGACGATTTTTAATAAAAAATTGAATTTTACAAAAGTGTTCCCAATCCGGCTATAATTTAGTCAAGTTGGGAACGTTTTTATTTGGGCGAAAAAAGTTAATGTCATGCTTGCCCGCCTCAGGCGGGTCAGCATCTTTCATCATTTATTCATTTTGCGAACATTTTTGTTTGCAAACTATTATTTCATAATTTTCTTAATCAATTTTTCCTTTCTTACTTTTTCTTTAGAAAGTTTAACTGATTTTTCTATTCGTTCGATTGCAGAATCAAGTTTATTTTTCCTATCCGTGTGAAGTTCTGCTATCACATCCCCCTTATTAATTTTATCACCCAACTTCGGATAAAAAATAATTCCCGCTTTTGGATCAATAATATCTTCCTTTGTTTCCCTGCCTGCACCAAGCTCCAAAGCAGCAAGCCCTAATTGGTAAGTATCAATTTCTGAAAAATAACCGCTCTTCACTGATTTAATCTGATGTTTATATTTTGATTTTGGATATTTACCAGGATTCGTCAATACTGAAATATCACCGCTTTGAAGTTTCACCATTTCAACAAATTTATTAAATGCTTTTCCGTTTTTAACTAATTCAATTGCTATCTCTTTCCCTTCATCAATAGAAGCTGCTTTGCCTCCAAGATAAATCATTGCACCTGAAAGGACAAAACTTAATTCACATAAGTCCGGAACTTTCTTACCCTGCAACACTTCCACAGACTCGAGTACTTCAAACCAATTACCGATATAATTTCCAAGCGGTTGATTCATATCGGTAATAAATGAAATAACTTTTTTGTTAAATGCTTTTGCAGTGTTCATTAAAGATTCTGCAAGAGCAATAGAATCTTTTTGCTTTTGCATAAATGCACCACTTCCGGTTTTCACATCAAGAACAAGTCCATCAATTCCTTCTGCAAGTTTTTTACTCATAATGCTGGCTGTAATTAGTGGAATGGATTCAACCGTTGAAGTGACATCACGGAGAGCATAAATCTTTTTATCTGCAGGAGCAATCTCTTTAGTTTGTCCGATTAAAACTGCTCCACACTTCTTGATAACTCTTTTATATTCATTAAGATTTAAATCGGTTCTGAATCCCGGAATTGCTTCTAATTTGTCGAGTGTCCCGCCTGTATGTCCTAACCCACGCCCCGATATCATCGGAACATTAACTCCTGCAGCAGCCACTATAGGAGCTAATATTAAGGATGTTTTGTCTCCAACTCCACCTGTTGAATGTTTGTCAATTTTGAATCCTTTAATAGAATCAAGACTAATAACTTTTCCACTGTACAACATCACTTCAGTTAAAATTGCAGTTTCATCAATAGTCATTCCATTGAAATAAACAGCCATCAAAAAAGAAGCGAATTGATAATCTGGAATTTTATTTTTAGTATAACCAAGGACAAGGTACATCATCTCGTTCTTCGTTAATTCTTCGCCATTTCGTTTTTTTCTGATAAGTTCTGCTACATTCATTTTGAATCTTTCTTATAATAAAAATATTCTTAAAATCTATTTTACAAATAACTGCTAAAAATCTAAAAGGATTAAAAAGTTTTCTAATATAAAGTGGGATAATGAAATTCCCAATAAGCTCGTCGATCTGAAATAAAGCCAACCACGGATATAGCTTGTCAGAATTGCTATTGCAGATAATTCTAAAGTCCAATCGATTGTTGAAATATTTAGGAGTATATTGTTGCTAAATCTTTCAGTCAAAAAAATCATAAAGTTTTGTTGTTGAAAGATTTGTACTTTTCTCTCAATATTTTGATGTGATGAAGTTCGTGTCCCGTCAGCATAAATAATAATGCATTTACGGAGACTGACTTTTCACTCGCAATTCCCTTTCTAGACAACTGGCCAGTTTCAAATGATCTGAAGAGTGCGATATTGGAATTACGCAAACTTTCGTATTCATTTGATAAACTTTTAAGCGGTCTTAAATTGAATTTTCCGTTTATTACATAATCATCTTGTTCAAATCCGGGAAGTTTCTGTTGCTCACCTCGAGATATAGCTAAAACTCTATATGAAAAAACTCTCTCTGTATCGATCATATGTCCCAGTACTTCTTTAATAGTCCACTTCCCTTCTGCATATGAAAATAATGCACTATCTTCTGTAAGCGAACTTATAAAATCCAGAACAATTTGCTTTTGTGTTAACAACTGTCCAATAATATCTAATTCATCAGGAAGATAATCCATGTAAGTCTGATAGAATTTATCATACTCACTTGTTTCAGGTTTGAAAAATATTTTATCCATAATTATTCCCAAATTTTAATTTCGATTTTTCCTTCAGAGGTGATCACACCTCTGAACATGCTTTTTGTATTATACATTATTGAATAATTCCCGAATTTATCAAGTGCTATTACACCTCCGTCATTCGGAACAAGAACTTTATTGATTAATTCATCAACTGCTTCAGAAATTGATAATCCTTTGTACTCCATCAATTTTGAAATTGAGACTGCAACATTGTTTTTGATAAACTTCTCTCCCCAACCTGTTGCAGATACAGCACAAGTTTTATTATTGGCATAGGTTCCGGCTCCGATTATTGGAACATCGCCAACTCTTCCCGGTCTTTTCATCATCATTCCACCTGTTGAAGTTGCTGCTGCAAGATTTCCATTTATGTCAAGTGCTACTGCACCTACAGTTCCCTTTTTATCTTCACTAATTTTCTTTTTCAGTTCCTTCCATCTTTCATTTTGTGCTCGAATAAAAAAATAAGTCGAATCAACTTTTTGCACTTTCATTTCATCGGCAAACTTCTCAGCTCCTTCACCAATCAATAAAACATGAGGGGTTTTCTCGGCAACTAACCTGGCAAGTGAAATCGGATTTTTAACATTCTTTATTCCGGCTACAGCCCCGGCGGAAAGATCTATTCCACTCATTATTGCTGCGTCCATCTCAACTGTTCCATCAGAAGTTAATACGGAACCTTTACCCGCATTAAAGCTTGGATGATCCTCTAAATAATTAACAACCTTCTCAACAGCATCTAATGCAGAGCCGCCATTAGTTAGAATTGATTTACCAATTAACAGAGCCTGGTTTAATCCGTCAATATATTCTTGTTTCAGACTTTCAGGAATATCGCGCGATACCGCCCCCGCACCACCATGAATTACTAAAACATATTTTTTGTCTCCATTATTTTCACCTGCAAAAGATTGAATTATCAGCAACAATGTTAGGAAAACGGTTATAATGGATTTTTTCATTTTGATTATCCGGATAATACTTACTAATTATGTTGTTTAAATAACGCTATGAAATAGTTGATTGTCTCTTCAAGTCCTTTTAACAAGTCAAACTGAGGTGAAAACTTTAAATTCATTTTTGTATCATCAATTGATGCGAGACTATGTTTTATATCCCCCGCACGTTCTTCCTTGTAAATAATTTTGCTAGTGCTTTCAGTTAAACTTAAAACCATCTCAACTAGTTTATTAATGGAAATTGAATAACCATTTCCTACATTAAAAACTCCAGACAAAGAATCATTAGTGGCTGCAAGAATATTGGCTTGAACAACATCTTTCACATAAACAAAATCACGAGTCTGTTCACCATCTCCATAGATAATTATGTCATCATTTTTTAATGCAGATGCAACAAAAATTGGAATGGCGGCGGCGTACTGGCTTTTGGGATCTTGCCGTGGACCGAAGACATTAAAGTAACGGAGCGAGGTTGTATTTATTCCAAAATTTTCCTTATACATTTGAAGATAATATTCTCCGTCAAGTTTTGTAATTCCGTATGGTGATTTTGGTTCAGGTTTCATATTGGTATGTTTTGGTGATTCGGGATTATCACCATAAACAGCAGCCGAACTGCTATGAATAATTTTTTTTACACTATGTTTTTTTGCTGCTTCAAGAATATTTAACAATCCGATTATATTTATTTCAACACATTCGTATGGATTAATAACAGATTCGGGGACAGAAATCATAGCTGCAAGATGAAAAACATAATCGGCATTTGTAACTACTTCTTCTACTAATTCTTTATTTGTTATACTACCTTCAACAAAATTTACGTTACTTAAACCGTTTATGTTTTTTTTATAACCGGAACGAAGGTTATCAAGAACTACAACATCTTCATTTTGATTAGACCAATACTCAGCTATGTGGCTTCCGATAAATCCAGCACCACCGGTAATAACAATTTTTTTTCTTTTCAATTTTGTTCCTAAAAAATTATTTTATTAAAATTTTGACCAAAATTCCTTTGGTTTCATATCAGATAAAAATGGGAACTTAGTTCGAACTTCATTCACGTTTTCCGTAAAAATTTCCGTTTCAATAATGCCTTCCGATTCTTCTAAAAAAACTAAACTCTCTCCTAAAGGATTATAAACCGAACTGAACCCGTTATATTTTCCTTTGGGATCAGAACCGGTTCTATTTACGCCTGCCATATAGCACAAGTTTTCAATCGCACGGGATTTGAGCAGAGTATTCCAATGTTCAATTCGTGGGATAGGCCAATTTGCAATATTAATAATCAGATCAACTTTTTTGCTCCCATAGTATCTGAATAACTCAGCAAAACGGAGGTCATAACAGATAGAAAGTCCAATCGAAAATCCATTGATTTCAGTTATTACTGGGGATTCACCCGAAGTAAAATATTTATTTTCGTCAGAAAAAGAGAAAGGATGAATTTTTCGGTAAACTCTTTTGAGTTCACCAAATTTGTTAATGTGAATAAGCGTATTGTAAAAACGATTGTCATTCCGTTCTATCAATCCGGCTATTATATTAATATTCAATGAAAATGCGAGTTCAGAAAAGAAATTAAAACTATCACCATCAAGAGGTTCACTTAATTCTGAAGCTGCCATTGAAAATCCTGTTAAAGTCATTTCAGGTAGAATCAGTAAATTTGAATCATCTGAAATGGACTTAATGATTTGCAAAATTTTTTCCTTATTTGCTGATTTATTTTCCCAAAGTGGATTATATTGTAGTAACGAGATTTTCATAAGTTCTTTTTAGAAATTTTTCTTTATACTGAACATAATTTATTGGGTAAAGATAAATAATATTTTTAATACAATTTTCACCAATTATTTGCCATCTGGCAAAAGTTGATTCTCATTTAATAGAATGTGTTGAAAATTGATTCTTGATTCTGAAAAATATGTTGATATTTTAGTCAACAGTCTTATTTTTTTTATGGAAAAGGCTCAATTTTTTTTGGTTTACAATTTGATATAAAAAACGTTAGAAAATTAACAAACTAAACACTCGGTGAAACCATGACAAAACGATTACTTCTTGCAATTTTATTTATAACCGGAATCAGTTATTCAGCTTTCGGACAAAATTTTTATTTGGGTGTCGGAACTGAATCCGATCCTCAAAACACTTCTTGTGCATCATGTCATAAAACTGACGGAATTGCTACTCCTGTTTATAACCAATGGAAAAATACCCGTCACGCAGTTGCTCAAGATGCAGTCACAAATCCATATTACGGTTACGATTGCTTAAAGTGCCACAATACAGGCTGGGATCCAAATACAGTTAACTACGGTGCTGATGAATACGTAATTAAAGATACAACCCAAACCCCGAACTATACAATAACTGATCAAACCGGTTGGAACAGAGTTAAAAATATTGGCTGTGAAAGCTGCCACGGTCCAATGGGAAATGCTGATAATACTTTAGCTTTCTCTCACTGGTTGTTCGGTACACAAAATAAACCTAATTATGCCGCTCAAGTTTGCGGTGATTGCCACCAGGACTCTCATCATCCATATATGGAAGAATGGAGTGCTTCACTTCATGCAATGTCAGCTAATCAAGCATTTGTTGTAAATAATAAAAGATGCGTTAAATGTCACGTCGCACAAAACTTTGTAATGTATGCAAAAGATCCTGAAAATTACAGAGATACGATATTAGTAACCGGTGCTGATATTCAGCCGTTAACTTGCGTAACCTGCCATGATCCTCATGCAAATAATAATCCGGGACAATTACGCTTCGCAACTACACAATCAACTTCAATTTGCGATATATGTCATACATCGGGCATTGATACCGTTGACGTTAATGTAGTTCCTCATCATGCTACTTCAGAAGCGTTTGATGGTTCACTTAGTTTCGGGTATAGATATCCCGGACAAACATATCAAAACTCTGCTCATACTTATGCAATCCAAAACAGATGTATAACTTGTCACGTAATGTCTTCACCTTCAGTAGGTGGAGCAGCGGCTAAAACAGGGCATACATTTGAGCCAAGAGTTGAAGCATGTAAACAGTGCCATAATGATTATTACACTGATGTTGATACATCAAATCATTTAACCCGATTTGATTATCGTGGAATTCAATCGAAAACAGATAGTTTAATGAATGCACTTTCGACTAAGTTGGCGAATGCTTCTTCTACAGATTCTGCTACATTAGCATTTAAACAAGCTAATTATAATCTTCTTTCAGCTCAAGCTGAAGGAAGCCGCGGTATTCATAATACACGTCTCGTTCAGAAATTATTGCGTGATGCCATAAATAATTTCGGACCTGTTGGTGTTGAAAATGAAATCAATTTACCGGTTAAATATGAATTATCACAAAACTATCCTAATCCGTTTAATCCCGCCACACAAATTAAATTTGCTTTACCTGAATCAGGTCAAGTTACACTTAAAATTTATGATGCTATAGGAAAAGAAGTTGGCGTTCTGGTAAATGAACATAAAGATGCCGGAACACATGTTGTCAACTGGAGCGGCAAATCATTTGCTTCAGGTATTTACTTCTACTCCATCGAAGTTAACAACTTCAAAATGGTTAAAAAAATGTTGCTCGTAAAATAAATAAAAATTAGTTTCTCAATTCAAAAGTCGTTCAGATTAAAACTGAACGGCTTTTTTGTTATATAATCATACGCTAAAATTTTAAGATGCAATCACCTTCCCGGAATGGTAATAGAAACAGAGATTCTTCGTGTGAAATGTGATTACCAAAATCTGTTTTAGTTTAGAGTACATAAAAAAACCTCAGAGTTTGGCAAACCTCTGAGGTTTAGTTTCTATTAGATTGATTTTCGAAGTATTATAACTTCGATAAATTCAATTTATCAATTTACTCTAATAATTGTAACTCTTCTATTTTTCGCTCTGCCGTCCGGGGTTGTATTATCTGCAACAGGGTAATCAGGGCCCATTCCACGAACAGTAAATCTACCGTGGTTAACCCCTTTTGAGACAAAATATTCCAAAACAGCTTCTGCACGTGCAGCAGATAATTTTTTGTTATTATTATAAGAACCGGTGTTATCCGTATGTCCTTCAATCATCCATCTCGTTGTTGGATCCATACGCATGACTTTAACTAAATTATCCAATTCTGCATAGGCACCCGGCAACAATGTTGCTTTACCAACTGCAAACGAAGCTCCTGCACTTAAAACCACTTCTTTTGGAACTTCTTTAACAACTTCTTCTTTAACAATCGGACAACCATCGGCATCAACTTGTGTCCCTTTAGGTGTGTTCGGACATTTATCTAAATAGTCGGGTACTCCGTCTTTATCTGTATCAAGCGGACATCCATCTTTATCTACCATAACACCAACAGGAGTATTGGGGCATTTATCAATATAATCCGGGATGCCATCATTATCGCTATCTTTTGCACAGCCGAATTCATCAACCATAACACCTTTTGGAGTGTTCGGGCAAATATCTAAGTAATCCGGAACTCCGTCATTGTCTGAATCGATAGGGCAGCCTTTTTTATCAACTTTAACTCCTTCGGGAGTATCAGCGCAATAATCTTGATAATCGGGGACACCATCTTTATCAGAATCAATCGGGCAGCCAAATAAATCAACTTTAACTCCACGTGGAGTTTCCGGACACATATCTTTAGAATCAACAACTCCGTCACCGTCCATATCATTATCACCAAAAAAGGCAAAGGAAAGACCTATTTGCCCGGATAAATATAAATCGTTTCCGGTACCGGATACATAATCTTCCAGATAATCAGTTCGACCAATATTTACGGTACTGCTTGTATTCAAAGTTAAATTGTCGGTTAATAAAAATCGGAAACCGAGTTCACCGTTAATTATTAGCTCATTTTTTTTATAATTGCCTGCGAGGTTATTCGGCAGAAAAGCACCATTATCACCTTTTGGATTAAACCAAAGATACGATGCACCGGCAGAAAAATATGGGAAAACCATTTCACCTATTGATAAAAGGTAAACTAATGATAAGCCTGTAAAAGTTAAATCCGTTCGAGTTTCCACAGGTGTTAAGAGTTGGTCTTTCCCCTTCAAGTATCCACCGCCTCCGGTTAATCTAATTCCGAATGCGCTTTTAGAATACATCGGAAGATAATACTCTAATGAACCGCGTCCCAAAAAATCGATTGCAAAATCTTTATAATCCAACAATCCATATGTTGCGCCCCCTTCAAGTGAAAGTACCATAGTTCCAGTAAAAGGATGGAAAACTTTTTTCTTTGATGTTTGGGGAAATATAAATGTTGAAGCGGTTATAAATAGAATAAAAAATAGAATAACTTTTCTTTTCATTGTTTCTCCGGTTTTTTGGATCAAAAACTTACATAATATTGTTCGAATTCATTTAAGTTTTCGAAGCGCAATTGTAATCAATTTTTAATTGTTATCAAAATTTATAACATCTGACTAAATCGAATTAAACACTCATCCATCGATTTTAATTTTGAAAGATACTACGATGATTGACTCAGTTTCTTCTTTATTGAACTCCACTTAAAAACTAAGTAAAGCGGACATGAATTTGCACATGAAGTTCCAATCAAAACAAATCCGAATAACCCTAAATACTTCCAATCACTATTAACCCAAAACAACATTGAAATAAGTGCAAATCCTAAAACTCTCCTTATTATACTATCAAGGTATCCCATATTCTTAATCACAAAAACTCTCCAATAAATATACAAATTTGAGTTAGGATGTAATTGAAGTCAATTGGATTCAGGGCAACTCTAAAATCTTTATTTAGCTCTATTCGAAAATCCAGTTTGGCAGCATATACCTGTTATCCGTTAGTCGACGGATTAGTTTTTAGAGGAGCCCTTCAATTAATAACCTCTCTGAAGTACTTTCTTCAAATCCGATTTAATCATTAATTCAACAAGTAGTTTGAAATCGGTTTTTGCTTGCCAGCCTAATTCTCGTTTTGCTTTTGCAGGATTACCAATTAGTAAATCAACTTCGGTCGGGCGGTAATATGTCGGGTCGATTGTTAATAAGACATCACCTTTTTTAATATTCTCATTAAACTGAAATTGGGTATTTCCAATATCACCTAAAAACTTTTGGGCAACGTCCGGATTAAATTCAGAAACAACACCTTTTTCATTTTCGTCTTTCCCTTGCCATTCAATTTTAATTCCCAATGAATTAAAAGAATTTTCTGCAAACTCACGCACTGTTCTGGTTTCACCGGTTGCAAGAACAAAATCATCTGCTTTCTTGTGTTGAAGAATACGCCACATTCCTTCACAATACTCGGGGGCAAATCCCCAATCCCGTTTTGCATCAAGGTTACCAAGTGACAACGAGTCTTGAATTCCGGCAAATATTCTGGAAACCGCACGAGTGATTTTTCTTGTTACAAAAGTCTCGCCGCGTCGTGGTGATTCATGATTAAATAAAATTCCGTTGCTCGCAAATAAATCATACGCTTCTCTATAATTGATAATTATCCAATAGCCATAAAGTTTTGCTACACCATAAGGTGAACGGGGATAAAACGGTGTTGTTTCAGATTGCGGTACTTCTTGAACTTTTCCGAAAAGTTCACTTGTTGATGCTTGATAGAATCTAACTTCTCTCAATCCTACTTCACGAATTGCATCTAAAAATCTAAGTGTTCCGAGAGCATCAACTTGAGCAGTATAATCTGGAATTTCAAATGAAACTTTAACATGACTTTGAGCGGCTAAGTTATAAATTTCATCGGGTTCTATTTTTTCTAATAATCTATTGAGGTTACTTGTATCAACTAAATCACCGTAATGAAGAAACATTTTTTTGTTTAATATTTCCGGGTCGTTATATAGATGATCAATTCTTCCGGTGTTGAATGAACTACTTCGCCTAATAATTCCATGAACTTCATATCCTTTTTCTAAAAGAAGTTCAGTTAAATAACTTCCATCTTGTCCGGTAATGCCGGTTATCAATGCTTTTTTCATTTTATTCCTTTTCAATTCCAAATTCTATTATTTATAAACCAGTCATAAGTTTTTTCGATTCCTTCTTTGAACGAAGTTTTATGTTTCCATCCGAGAGAATGTAATCGGGAAACATCCATCAATTTGCGCGGAGTACCGTCTGGTTTAGTAAGATCATAATTAATTTCCCCGTCGAATCCAATTACTTGAGAAATAATTTCGGCTGCTTCTGTAATAGTAACATCTTCACCTGTGCCGATATTAATTTGCGAAATTTCTTTCGAATAAATATCAACTGCATTAATATTTTCGAGTAAAAAAACAATTGCATCGGCAAGGTCATCAACAAACATAAATTCACGTTTAGGTTTTCCTGTTCCCCATAAAGTTACAGAACTATTTTCAGCCATTTTTGCTTCGTGAAATTTTCTGATTAATGCCGGGAGAACATGACTTGTTTCCAAATCAAAATTATCATAGTAGCCGAAAAGGTTTGTCGGCATTGCGGAATAAAAATTACTTCCGTATTGCTTGTAATAACTTTCGCACAATTTTAATCCGGCAATTTTTGCAATAGCATAAGGTTCATTTGTATATTCTAAATATCCTGAAAGCAGCGATTCCTCTTTGATCGGCTGTGGAGCAAGCTTTGGATAAATACACGAACTTCCGAGAAAAATAAGTTTTTCTACTCCTTGTTGATGTGCAGCGTGAATGATATTTGATTCAATCATAATATTTTGATAAATAAATTCAGCACGATAAACATTGTTCGCTAAAATACCGCCAACTTTGGCTGCTGCAATAATCACAATCTCGGGTTTTTCTTTTTCAAAAAATTCTTCTACATCTCGTTGACGAATTAAATCTAATTCATCAATTGAGCGGGTGATAATATTCGAATAATTTTTACTCTCAAGATTTCTATGAATTGCCGAGCCAACCATCCCGCGGTTACCCGCTAGATAAATTTTCTTTTCTTTCACTTACATTTGCCCTTATTTCTAAAGATTGAAATATTTCTTTTTTAGTAATTCAATTTAAGAATTTTTTAGTTTCTATTAAGTAAGATTTTTAATTTGAATAGACAAATTTCTCAAGTTTAGAGGTTCGAAAATGGCTGATCAAAGTTTTGATGTTATTATTATCGGGGCTGGAATAATAGGGACTGCAACTGCTTTATCAATATTAAATCAAAAGAAACTTAAACTACTGATAATCGAAGCAGAAGATCGTGTTGCGGCTCATCAAACAGGCAACAATAGCGGTGTTATTCACAGTGGACTCTATTACAAACCCGGTTCACTAAAGGCTATAAATTGTACAAACGGGCGGGAGCGAATGTACCGTTTCTGTGAAGAACACAACATAAAACATGAACGTTGCGGAAAACTTGTTGTCGCAACTTCTAAAGATGAAATTCCCGCATTAGATGAGCTTGAGAAAAGAGGAATTGCTAACGGGTTAACAAATCTTAAAAGACTTAATAAAGAAGAATTAAAATCCTACGAACCTCATGTTAACGGTATCGAAGGACTTTTTGTTGGTGAAACCGGAATTGTCGATTATGTTCAGGTTACTGAAACTTACAAATCGCTTATTGAATCAAGCGGCGGGATTGTAAAAACAAACTCTAAGTTTTTAAATCTCTCAAGAAAATCGGGAGAATTAATTGTCGAAACAAACTCCGGAAGTTATAAAACAAAATTAATTGTGAACTGTGCCGGGTTATATTCAGATCGTGTCGCAAAATTATGTGGTGTAAAACCTGAAGTTAAAATAATTCCTTTTAGAGGGGAGTATTATGAGATCAATAAAGCAAAATCCTATCTTGTAAAAAATTTAATTTATCCTGTTCCCGATCCACGATTCCCTTTCCTCGGGGTTCACTTTACAAGAATGATAAACGGTGGAATTGAAGCAGGTCCTAATGCAGTACTCGCTTTCAAGCGGGAAGGTTACACTAATAAAGATTTCTCAATCGGTGATTTTACTGAGATGTTACTCTACCCCGGTTTCTGGATAATGGCTTCAAAATATTATAAAATGGGAATTGAAGAATTTTATAGATCATTCAGTAAAAGTGCATTCATCAAAGCTTTGCAGAAATTAATTCCGGAAATTAAAAGTGAAGATATTGTTCCCGGTGGTGCGGGAGTTCGCGCTCAGGCTCTTGATAATAAAGGAAAATTGTTAGATGATTTTTGTATTATCGAAAAAGAAAAGATGATTCATGTATTAAATGCTCCGTCACCTGCAGCTACAGCATCCCTTAGTATAGGCGATACAATTGCCGCATTAATATTGAAAAGATTTTCTTAAGAAGAAGTTATTAACCAACTTTGATGACATTTTCGTATACAACACGAATGTCATCATAAATTTTTATTCTTAATTCCTTCGGTGGATTATCTTTTTTCTTGAAGAAGAACAAATATTTATTTTCACCGTTTACTTCCATACGAATTAATCCCCCACCCCAATTGATTTGACTTTTATCATCATGCAATAAAGTTTTCAATCCGAAAATAGTTAACGCATTTTGATTAAAAGTGATATCCATTCTCACATTATTTTGAAGATTAAGATTCACTTCGGCGATGACCATTTCATCTGAGATTTGAGTTGTAATTGTTCCCTCAATATTATCCTGTTCAATTATAACTTCTTCACCCGCTTCATAACCCGATAATGTTGGGAAGTCTGCCATTGTTCCTCTAACCTCATCTAAAGTAACGGAGTTGGGATTTACCAAATTCTGAAATCCAATGTGAGCGAATATACCGATGACTATTCCGAGTGGAATTAAAGCAGAGTAACGGAGTCCCGGACTTGATAACAATTCATCCCAAAACTTTGCAAAAATATTCTTCTTCGGTTTCGGTGACGTTTTATCATCAGTTTGGTAAATATTATTTATTTTTTTCTTCTCACTATTCTTTGAAGATATAATTGAATCATATTGATTTCTTACTTCAACATCACTTTGGAGAATATCATCCAATTCTTTCTTCTCATTCGCCGTAAGTTTATTTTCAATACTACGGTTAATTAAATCATAAATTCGTTGTTCCAAATCAACCACCTTTTATTTTCTCTGTTATGCAAAGATAAATGATTATCAATTATATAGATAAAATTTTTTAATTATTGTTTCGGGGATTTTAATTTACTTTTAAATATTTCTTCCTTTTTTAATAATTGATGTCCTTCAAATAGTGTAAGAATATCTATTGAGTTTTTCTTTATCAAGTAAACAACTCGATAATTTTTATGGAGGACTTCACGGATTTTCTCAATTGATAATTCCGGTACAATTCTGCCTTTCTCCGGATAATCACTTATTGTCTCTGCAACCGAAATCAACTCGTTTACAAACTCGATGGCGGCAGCAGTATTATCTCTTGAGATGTAATTTTGAATTTCTTGTAATCGAAGAATTGCTTCTTTTGTCCAGAATATTTTCATCTCACTTTTCTGACTCTTGATTTTTTCAGTTCACTTCGAAGTTGAGAAGTAGATAACACATCCCTTTTTTCAGAGTCTGATAAACCACGTGATATTGAATCAATGAAGAGTTTAGTTTGTCTCAACTCATCAAATTCTGATGGAGAGATTAATACTCCGGCGGGTTTACCATTTTGAGTGATAATCAAGGAATTACCCTTCTCCTGAATTTCTTTTAGGTATTTAGCTAAACCGGATTTGAATTGACCAACCGGGATTATGTCATTTGAAACTAAAATATTTTTCATTTTTACACCTTTATATTGTCTTTATTCTGACCCAAATATAAACCCATATTAGGACAACATCAAGATTGTTTCTAAGTATAAAAGCAACTATTCATTACAAAATAATTAAAAGATGCTGATTAGCCCCTGTTTATAGTTGATCGATGATCTCTTTGATATGCGGTTTTAATGAAACAATATCTGTTTTAATTATATCCCAGATTATTTTAGTATCAATGCCAAAATATTCGTGAATCAGTAAATTCCTTAAATCTACTATTTCACGCCATTGTATTTCTGAATAGAGTTTCTTGAAATGTGGAGTGAGATGATTTGCGGCTTCCCCGATAATTTCTAATTGTTTTACACAAACATATTGCATCATGGATTTAGATGAAAACAAATCGTATAAAAATTCTTGGACATAAGATTCAATTTCGATAATCGCATCATAAATGTGTTGTTATCTTGCCTTGTCGCCTAAACTATTTCTCATATATCAATCTTTTTTCTGAATCAATAAATGGGCGAATATACTTTGAAACACTATTGCTTGTTAAGAGGTCTACTTTTCTTTTTAATAAATCCTCCAATTCCAATTTCATTCTTATAAAACCTAATCCGATTGGTTTAGAATAATCCAATTCAACCAATATATCCACATCACTATTTTCGTCTTCATCCCCTCTCGCAGCAGAACCAAATAGAAATGCTCTTTTCACCGGTTTGTTTCTTAGACAACCTGCAATCTTTTCTGAATATTCTTTGCTCATCTTATCACTTCACTTTGTTTTAAATCACTTCAAAAATATAGTTGAAAACATGGTAAAAAAACACTCTACAATTTTGTGAGAGTACTAAGGATTTTTAGTTTACATACACAAAATGGTTTCTGTTTATAGACGAAAATTACAAGTTAGTTAAAAATAAAAAAAAGAGACCCCAATTTTTGATAAAAAGATTAAGTTTAATTAACAGAAAAAACTTAAAACAAAAAAAGGAGTCTCTTATAAAACGAGTTATTAATTATTAAACTCTTAAATTTTATAAAGGATAAATAAAAGAAATTCGTGGTTCAATTTTCTTTTGTGGAGTGAAACCTATTACATTGTCATCAAGATCTCTAATAGGTGTATAAGTCCATTGATAAACCAACGAGACAATCATAAATGAATATGGTTTATAACCCAATTCTGCAAACAAATATGAACGGTCATCAAGTTTAAATAAATCCTCGCTACCTCTGATGTAAACTTTATCATAACCGGCACGGGCTATAAATGGAGCACCTGAAGGAGCAATCTCAGTTGTAAGGTGAAGTATCCCGCTATTCGGGTCATCATCCAACTTTTGGAAACTTCCGAGAAGATTTACGGTTCCAAGAACACCTATATTCAAAGCACCAAAATATCCATCCATTGATGAGTTAATGCTTTTAAGAAGATTAGCTTTTCCAAATTTCTCGATCTCATAAAATGATCCGAAATAAGCGGGTATATATTCTTTACCGTTCCATCTTCTTTCAAGTTTTACTGAAGCATTTACTATTCCCAATCCATTAAGTTCAAGTAATGCGCCTGCAGATGAACCTGAACCGAAATCTGCAAACTTCACAACATCAAAATATAAAGAGAGATTTAACATCGAAGTCGTTACAACCGGTAAACCCAAATCAAATCCAAAAACAGCCATACTGTTATTTGTTGTATCAGTAATACCGTAAACTTTTCCGGCATTATCATTAAAATCGGAAGCAACCGTTAAACCGACTTCAAGATTACCTAAAACGGGAACGCCTGCCATTGGTGTATATTGCATGGGTCTTACATAACCGCGCATACCAACAA
This sequence comes from Ignavibacteria bacterium, assembly GCA_030684555.1. Taxonomy (GTDB): domain Bacteria; phylum Bacteroidota; class Ignavibacteria; order Ignavibacteriales; family Ignavibacteriaceae; genus JAGUXE01. The sequence continues at coordinate 37,773 of JAUXVN010000075.1, read as the reverse complement.
TACCGGCTTCACCAAAAGAGCCATATATCGATTCAAAACCGAACTTATCAAAATCGAGATCAACATTTAATCCGATTTTTCTATTGTCAAAACTTGGACTGTTATTATATGCATACATTATACTTCCATGTCCGAGAGTGTAATAATCTAAAGCGCCCAACTTCACAAAAACTTTTTCACGTTTATTTCCATAGCGTACATAACGAATGATGCTTAAATAATCTGAAGTTTCGTTAAAGTTTTCTTTGCGAAGTCCATCAGAATTAAATTCAAGATTCAAATCAAGTCCCACTCCAATTTTTGAGATTGAAAACTCAGGTGTAAATCTGACAGCAAAAAAAGGTTTTCCGTCAATCCAGGTCATGCCCAAACCACCGCTTAAATTGCTTACATCAGATGGAGCAAATTGTGAAAATGCCGATTGTGAATAGACAAGAATTAAAAAAAGAGAGATGATAATTTTTTTCATAAAGCTAACCCCAATAATTTCAAAAATGATGAGTTAAAATAATGAAATATTCCGAATAAATGGATTGTAGTGGGAAGAAGATGTTGAGGTATCAAAAATTTATCAGCTTCAATTCTTTCAAGTTTTGTGGTGACTTAAAAATAATCAGCCACGAAGACTCGAAGACACTAAGTAAAAATTATTCATCCCTCAGGAAAAAGTTATTTCGAAAATTAAAGTTATATTAAGTTTAGATTGGCTTCTCCCGTTTGAGACTTTGTGACTTCGTGGCAACTCTTTAAAAACTATTGGTTATCGATCATATTTAGATATATATTTTACTCTTTCAATTCTATTGGACTGAAACTTATCAAAATTTATCATTGATAATGGGTCTCCCTTTTCAGATATTTGAGCAATAATTCTGCAAATTCATTATGTTAAATATAAATACTATAGAAACCATAAAACAGCGATTGAAAGAGATGAAAGAGATTGAGAGTATTATTCTCTTCGGCTCACAAGCGCGTGGAACTGCTGATAACAAAAGCGATATCGATTTAGCCGTGATCGTCAAAGCTGTTACGGACAGATACGAAATGTCGAGAAATTTCAGATCTAAATTGTCAGGAATGGAATACGCCTTTGATATTATTGTCATTACAAAATCTGAGTATGACCTAGATAAACATATCCCGGGAACTGTTTCCCGCTCTGTCGAAAAAGAGGGGAAAATTTTGTATGCATCTTGATGAGAGAAGGATAGAGCATATAAAAAAATGGCTCGAAATAGCCCTTGAAGATTTAAGAGTGGCTGAATTTACTTTTAAAATGGAGAGTAGTATTCCGTTTCGGATGATTGGTTTTCATTCTCAGCAAGCAGCCGAAAAATTCATCAAAGCACTTTTACTCTTTTATAATGTTGATTTCCCTTATACGCATGACTTAATGAAACTGATTGAATTAATCCCTGGACATTCAAGTATTCAGAATGAATTAATTCCTATTGTGAAATTAACTGATTATGCAGTAAATAGAAGATACCCTGACTTCTATCAGAAACTTACTGAATCAGAAGCTATAGAATCTTTGGAACTTGCTAAGTTTTGTCAAAAAGTTATAATGGAAAGATTTGTAAACGAAGGTTTTGAGTTATAAAATTTGTTAATAAAGATTTTTTCGTAACAATTGAAATAAATTATTTTTGCAGCACCATTTTCCTTGTTATTCTATTATTCCCCATCTCTAAACTCAAAAAATAAATACCACTTGTTAATCCGTATTTGTCCGCGGGGATATTCATCTCAAAATGACCCGACATATACTCATTATTTATAAGTAGACCGATTTCTCTTCCTGTAACATCATAAATTTTCAATGTTATATAACCAGGATTCGAAATGCTAAATCTAATTTTTGTGGATGGGTTAAACGGATTGGGATAATTCTGTAAAAGTGAAAATTCATTTACCAATTGATCTGAGTAACGAATAGAAACGAGGAAATCGATAAAAAGAGTATCGCTATTTTTGAAATCGCCGTTATTGTTAATCTGCTTTATAAAATAGTTATAAATTCCGGGGATATTTAATCCTAAATCAGCATAAGAATAGTTCCATGGCTCTGTTGAGGTTCCATGCCCGTCAACAAATCCGACACTATCAAATGGTGATTGATTTATTGAGCGAAAGATCGCAAATCCGTAATTATTAACTTCGATAGTTGTTCCCCATAAAAGCGAAATCCCGGTCGGAATGTACTCAAACTGAAAATAGCTAATTGTTGTAGTTATAGTACTAATAATATCAATTGAGATTGTATCTGAAAATCTGAACTGCCCGTCACTGTTTATCTGTTTTAAAAAATAGCTATACGAACCTGATATAGTTAATCCGGTATCCGAATAAGAATAATTCCAGGGTTCGGTGGATGTCCCGTGCCCTTCAACAAATCCGATACTATCAAATTGCGATTGATTAATCGAACGAAAAATTGCAAATCCATAATTGTTAACCTCAACAGTTGTTCCCCACGTAAGCGAAACACCATTTGTTATTGGTTCAATCAGAAAATAATTTATAGTCGTTGTAATAGTACTGATAATATCAATTGAGATTGTATCGGAATGTTTATACTGACCGTCATTATCAATCTGTTTAAGAAAATAACGGTAAATCCCTGAATAAACTAATCCGGTATCATCAAATTCATAATCATGCGGTGCATAAGTCGTACCGTGACCGAATACAAATCCGACATTCTCAAAAGTTGATTGGTTTATAGAACGCTGTATTTCGAAACCATAATTATTGAGTTCGGTTGCAGTTCCCCAAATAAGATGAGCTCCATTCTCAATTGCACTCCCCTCAAAATAGATTAGTTCAACCGGCATCGGTACATCTGCTTTTAATAATGAGAACAAAGCTGTAAATATTAATGTTGTATATCTAAAAAATTTCATCTTATCTTCGCTAATTTTTCTGTTATGTGCTCAGTTTTATCACCGAGTCTTGCAATTACCTTATATAAATAAACACCATTCGCTATAACATCACCATCTTGATCCCGCCCATCCCAGTAAAGATAATTAAAATTAATAGAAGAGTTTGTCTTAATCTCACGTATTAATCTTCCGGAAACGGTATAGATTCTAATTACTACTTCATCAGGAACTTGAGTAAGTTCAAATGTAAAATTAGTCCCTTCCGTGAACGGATTAGGGTAATTATATACTTGTTTGATTTTCAATTCATTGTAAACTACAAAAAATCTTTCGAATACAGGTGTATTACTTAATATTCCGTTAATATCTTTCGAAAATATTTTTAATCGGTACTCACCGTCAGTTAGTAAATTTTTATAATTGAAAGTCATAGTGCGGTTAGTAGTATCGAATGATATTCCGCTGAACTGTTCAGTTGTTAATTTATTATCGTTAAGATAAAATTGAACCGCTGTGGAATCACCCACTTCAAACCAGGTCGGATAATGTAATTCAATTTTTATATCCGGATTAGAAGGAATAAAATCGCCGTCAAAAATTTCTTTACTGTTGACTGTCATTTCAATTGCCGACTCAACTATAGATTTTACAGTATCAGGATTGACCTTAAAGTTGATTCGATAAATGTTATTATCTTTAAACAATTCTTTTATATTGTTACCGCTATCGACTATTACATTAACCGAAAAATCGCCGACTCCTTCCCAGCGTGTAGCATTATAGAAACATTCAAATCTTTTCCGTTCAAACGGATGAAACTCCTGGATACTCTGCGCAAATAATATTCGTTTGGTATTATCAGGTCTAATCAATTCAAAAACGACTTTCACATCCTCTGCGGTAGTTTCGCCAAGATTCATCGCCATTGCAGATATTTTAATCGAATCACCAACAATAATTGAATCTTTAGATAAAGACACGGTTTGATAATTTACTCCCAGCTCGGGTAACCTCTTAAAGTTTACAGCTAATGAGGAGAGTGAAGGAGAGACAGAATCAGAACTTGCATTAAAATCTGCAAGTATTTTTATATGTGGATAAACAGAAGCATCCACATGCCCAAGAGAAGCACTATTATTATTTAATGTTAGATAATTAAGAGTGTCTATTTCCCCGGATTCCCGTATTCCAACCGGACGAAAAGCTATAGAAGAATTACTCTCCATCTGCTGCTCAACATTAATATCATCCCACTTTGCAACGGGACCAATACTTGATGTTAATAATGAACCCGAATTGTAACGTTTGTAGATTGTTGTATCAACCTCGGCACGACCTCCATATGGAATTGTAAATGCCTCAGGTACTGAACCGGGAACAGCTCCTTTTTTCCCGATAATCGCCCATGAACCTCTGAAGACCAAACTATCAATATATTTACTCCCGATTGATTTTAGTTGGTTTTTAAGGGGAACAGAAGTTACTCGACCCTCATCAGCAACTGCTATAGCGATAATATAATTTGTAGAGAGTGTATCTAAAAAAGTTATATAATCTGTAATATTAGCACCTCCTGAATATGTATCAAATCTTTTATAAAGAACAAACTCATACGTAGAATCATTAAATACACATATATGATGACCTCTTAATAAATTATCGGGAATGAAGTTCTGAGTATTAATTGAAATTACCACAGACCGACCATCGTGAAACCCTGCAGACATAGCGTAAATAATATGTGATTTAGAATCAAGCTCCAACCTATTATCCGAATACTTTAGCTTATTTAGTTCCGATGAAGAAAAACTTATTTTGTCACTCAAGTAATAATTGCGGATAGAATTGTTGACAAATGAATTTGTTTTCCCATAAGATTCAGAGTTTTTTACTTTTGAACGTATCCAATACCTATTTCCACTATTTAAATTCGACAGTGAAACTTTTGTAAACAATGTATCGAATTGTATATATAGAGTATTTGTAAAATCAAAAGCAGGATTATTGCTTTGCTGAATTATTAATGTATCACTTTGGGGTTTACCGACCGGATTCAAAAAGAAGATTGAATCATCAGAACCGTTTTCTATCTCATTCAAAAAGGTGGTACGTAATGAAGTACTTGCTACATTAACCGAAAATTGTAATAGATTGTCATTCTCTGTTATCTCACTAATTTCATTTTCTGAATCTAAATATGCACGGATTTTATGTATCCCCGGTTTATTTTTTATCATAAGAGAAAAGAAGAGGGAATCAGAAAACCTTGGTAATAATCTTCTTGACTGATAAATCAGATTTGAAGAGTCGGTATATTCACTATATACTTTAATGTAAAACGAATCGGGGAGTACTTTCCCAACATTAAGATAAGAGATAGTAATTGAAATGGAATCTAAATCATCTGTTGGGTTTGCATTTGATAATTCAACCTTCCCCGAACTTATTGACAAATTCGGTTTTGGAGGAATTGCAAGATTAATAATCGGATCTCCGATTAATGTATTTGTTAAAGCAAACAACTGATAAACACCTGAACTCCCATAAGTCTGCAGCATCTCTAACTTAGCAAGTTTTAATGCTTCACTTATATTATAAACCGAATCTTGCAATACTTTTTTATAAAACAATTTGGGAGCAATTGTAGAGGTTGATAAAAATCCGAGTGAAGCATTACCGATATATGCTATTGCCTGTCCATCATTTGATAAAACAAATAATTGAGAAAAAGAAGTAACATCAGGCTCGGCGAAACGGGCAGTTGAACAACCAAAATCTGTGATCAACGGATTTCGATTGACTTTGTTTTTAAGTTGGGCGGGCTGAGTGATTGAGTTATCCCAGGTCTGAGTCCCACTATGTCCGAGATATGAAATAAAAACTGCTCCATTATCAATTGCATTTTGAATCTGTTCAGCTGTATAAGGTCCAAAATTAGTTGTTGGATTGATTGTCTTATAAAAATGCGTAGAATTACCTCCAACCGGTGCCGGAGTGACATAATTGTTAAGAACAAAATTATTCACTTCTCTAAGTTGATTTAATTGGTTTTGATCTGTCCCTGTCCCCCCTGAAAAGAAAAGGTAATTTTTATTCCATTCATTAAAAGGATTATTTACATAATTAACATGCTTATTAAAATAAGATTGAAACTCGGCTTCTGATTTGACAGGTATTCTGCCAATATTCATTTGAGGAATATATGCCCCCGTTGTATCCCAGGTAACAAACCAGTTATCACTAACTGAAGCACCAAATGAAGGAACATAAACAGGTGAAAGTGGAGAGCCTGCGTAAAGATATTTATTCTTGTGATAATCATATGTAGCTGCCCCTATTAAAGTAACATACTTTGGTAATGGATATTGCCAATAAGTATGGCTACTTTTCAGAAATAATTTTATTGCTTCAGGATTAAAATATCCATAACTGAATTCATCATAAACATCATCGATATCGATTGCTTTGGGAGTAACACCATATGTATTCTGAATAAAATTATTGTAATCAATTACTCTACTTAAAAATTTTTTATGTGTAACTGCTAAATAATCAGCCTGATTATTGAAGTTACGAAGATTAGTGAATTCTTTCTTATAGAAAATCTTTGGTTTAAGAACTTTATTAGAGGCAATTAAAACAAACTTATCATGATTTGTTATAGTATCATAGAATGTAATCTTATTATTACTCACGGTGGTTATGTACTTCTTCAGTGATGTGCCGAATTTCCAAACAGAAATTGTGTCTGTTAAAAGATTTGTTACGGTAATACTGCGTAAATTGGATAAGTTTTCTAAAAACGGAAATGAAAAAAGTAATGAATCATTAATGGCTTTCAAATACCTTGGATATTCGATCTCCGCCCAATCAAAAGCACAACTGTTGGGATTAGCTGAGGTTGCGAAAGAATGGACTTTGAATGTATTATTTCCGTTAACTAGCAAATCTGAGTTGAAATCTCCCCTGATAACTTTTTGTTGATATTTATTTATATACCCAGAATCTTGCAGTTGAGAGCTATTCAGAGAAATAGCTAAAAGATGGGCATTACTTGTTACACTTGAAGCATAGCTTTGCAATTTTGAAAAGAGCTTTACCGTCTTCCCGGGATATTTATCGGAAACTGTAAATGTAATATTCCTTGTACCGACTCCTAATAGATTCCAGATCCAAGTTTTATTCTCGGTCCAGAATGGCAACTCTCTGCGGACCAGATCTGCCATAGAAAAATCGAATACTACATTATTCTCATAATGTAAAACTTGGTTATAGTATTTAATTGTATCCAGAGTAGAAATCAATCCAGAGGTATTTACAATTTCAACACGTTTACCCTCTCCCCCACCCCAAGTTAGCCAGTAAATAGTTGTATCTGTATAACGATCAATATATTCATTATAAGGTTCCCCATAATTGCTCACCAACCTGTGTTTTCCTGTGAGATTTCTTTGCCCCACGAATTCAATATAATCATTCGCTTCAAAGTAACCATCATTCTCCCCTGCAACAAAAATCGGCACTTCTACTCCAAGATTCATCAATTTAAATGTTCTTGGGTCCAAGGAGTTTACATTAATTCCCAGAGAGGTTAAATCATTCGAATTTATTTCATAAATCCCATCTGAAAACACTCCCAACTTTACATAAGTTGATTGATAATCAATCCAGTTACCCGTTGTATCAGAATCCAATTTTGAGTGGGTCAGATTTTTATATTTGTTTGCATATTCCGAATTCGTATGCAATTTAGAATAACTCTCAGGTGCTTTATTCGAGGTCATTATGGGATCGACTAAGAAAATTTCAATTTCGATCTCAGTAAAACCGGAAATACTCTTTGAGGAAGAATTAAATGAAAATGGAAATACTTCAAAATGTAATGTATATACGTCATCTAACCAGAATTTTCCTTTAAGTTGCAGATCAGATTCCTTGTTCTTCAATTTTGAAATCAAATTGGCTTCAATTGGTTGAACTTCATTCTTCTTATCGAAGTGGTGCATTATATCTGTAGCGTTATACTGCTCGTTTTGTACAATTGTGTAAGTATATCTAACTTGGTTGGTAAAAGGAATGCCAATCAATAAAGTTTTTGAAGGGATGGTTATATTCTTGTATGCCGATTCATACTGTAAATTTGATTCACTATTAACATTTTCAAGTATAAATTCTGGGAGTTCGAATTTACAACTAATGCTAATTTTATTACTCTCTTCAACATATTTAGTAATCTCCACCTGGGAAAACACTATAAAATTTACAAAGCAAACATAAAAACAAATGTATCTCATTGATTTCCTAAAAGCCTACTCAGTTTAAAAATTTATCTTATTCAACAAATAAAATATAGCTCTTCTTGGGGCAAATATTCCACTCAGAAATATTTGCATGTAACTCTTCAAATGATCCCCCTCGAGATAGTTATATAAACCATCTTTATAAAACTTTGCAGATAATACTTTTATATTTAGTGCGAAATTATTTAATTTCAATTTATTTGGTTCGAAATAGAGATATCTATCATATTCATTCTTGATCGTTATTTGTGAAATATTTTTCCACGTATGACTGGTTTTGTGCAATCGAATAAAACAATATTCATCCTTCAGATTGGAAATTTTTCCTAATTTAATTAAACGGCAATAAAGATCATAGTCGGGATTTGGAAAGGCTTCTTCTCTATAACCACCAATAGATATAAGAGCCTCAGTTCTAACCATTACTGTTGGGTGAGAGATACTATAAATGCCATTCCCCAGTCCTAAAAGTATCTTAGAGTTTTCTGTTGGAAGTTTTAGTGACCATGAGATATTCGTGTTTCCGGTAAAATATTTTATGGAACAACCAACTAACACATAATCAGGATTCTGGTCCAAAAAAATAATTTGTTTCTCAAGACGGGTTGTAGAACAAATATCATCAGCATCCATTATTGCTATATATTCAGTCTCAATTTTTTGTACTCCAAAATTTAAAGCATTTATCAACCCATTTTCGGGGATTTGGAAAATCTTCAATCTTTTATCTGTTACGCTATTTAGATAACTCAAAGTATCATCCTCAGAATTATCATTAATAATGATAAATATAAAATTCTGATATGACTGCCCTAATATTGATTCTATGGCTTGAATTAAATATGGCATCCCATTTTTTACAGCCATTAATACAGTTACTCGTGGGGAATTAATCTCCATCATAATCAATGATAATTTTTTTGGTAATAATTCTATAGAAAAATAATGGTACGCCGAAAAAATATCGCGTCCAAACTCTTCCAAATTCCATTACAAGTTTATGAATCCATTCTAAATGTAAATCCCTCAAGAATTTTGGTGCACGTTTTTTGCTATGTGCTAAATATTGAAACCACCCACCAACTGATATAATCAATTTACAATTTAGGGAATTGAAGTTTTCAATGATCCATTTTTCCTGGTGCCTGACTCCAAGTCCAACAAATAATATATCGGCATTTGATCGGTTAATCAATTCTATTACATTATTGGTTTCATAAATGTAGCCATCATGGATACCACTTATTATTATCCCTGGATATTTGTACTCTAGACCAACCACCAATTTATCAAGTACTGATTTATGATCTCCAAAAAAGAATACTTTACAATTACTATTTATTAAAAAAATTAGAAGTTCATCTTGAAAATCAGTGCTAACAAATTTGGAGATAGGATTTTTAGTTAGATATTTAATACCTAAATAGACCGCAAGAGAATCGGGATATGCAATAATATTTTCAGGCAGTTGTATTTTCTCTTCATATAAATAATTTAGAACATTAAAATCAGCGTACAGAAGAGTTTTGGGATGACTAAGAAACTCTCTTAAGTTTCGGCCCTTTATACCAGTTAGTTTAATATTAAGCATAAAATTATTTTTGCACTAATTTATTGAAATCAGCGCGTATTATTCTATTTTCTTTTGTTAATATTTTAATCCAGTATTTCATTCTATATCTAACTCTGTTTTCTTTCCATAATGTCAACATTGTCTCTGGTAATTTTGTCAATAAAAACGCTAGAGCAATTCTATAATCTCTGAAGAAACATCTTTTATCTTGCAACCAATACATTCTTGCTTTGTTCTTATCGCCATAAAAGAATTCACGCCAGCCTCTAATTGAAATTTGATTAGTAATATTATTAATCTTGAAATAATATTCCATATTACTATAGTAAGGCCTTTGGATTTCGTAATGCAATTTGTATTTATAGTTTATGTTACTTCGAGAAAGTGAATTTGATCTACTCCGAACATATAAGAGTATTTCCTGATTATTCTCAAAATAAAAATCACGAATACCACGCAACCAAAATTCGTAGTCTCCAAATGCATCTAATTCTTTATATCCACCCGCTTTTATCAAAAATTGTCTATCCACTATACTTCCACCATGAGCGATTGCCCCATGTAAGGACATCGCTGCTACTATTTCCTCATGTTTAATCCGATTTCTTACTAAGAATGTTATTTTTTTCGTTTTTTCATCAAACACTGCATAATTGCAACCAACCCAAGTTTGTCTACTTTTCTTTCCATAAAGAAAAATTTGATTTTCAAGTAATTTTGGATGAGCTATATCGTCTGCATCCATGTGTAATATCAAATTATGAGAGGCCTCATTCAGTCCTAAGTTTAATGCAGCAGATTTCCCACAATGATCTACTGAAATCACCCTTATCCTACTATCAGTTAATTGATGCAAAATTTTTGCTGTATCGTCGGTTGATCCATCATCAATTATCAGAAACTCAAAATCTTTATAAGTTTGCATTAAAATACTATTTATCGCATCCGAGATGTATTCAGCACAATTATATGTTGGCATCAAGACACTAATCATATAGTTAATACCTTTCTGTATACTGTCACAGTATGATTTGCCATCAATTTTGAATTAAAATGCTCTTGAATTCTATTATTGAAATTACTTATGTATTTATTTCTCTCTTCTGCTCTCATTATGAATGCTCTTTCCATTTTGTCTTTTAGGTCATATATCGAATTCTTTTCATACAAGTATCCATCAATATTGTCTCTTAATATTTGATCACTTCCTTTAAAATTAGAAACAATCACGAAGCAATTTGATAATGAAGCTTCAACAATCGTATAACCAAAACCCTCTTCAATACTAGCTAAAATAAAGACATCAGCAATGCGATAATACTCTTTGGGATTGGTAGTCTTATCATATAATGATATTTTTGAAGAACTTGCTTTAATTTTATCCTTCAAAAAAAAAATTTCATCTCCATCACCAACTATTATTAGCTTTGAGCGTATCCTAATTTTATTTTCCATAAGGTCAAACGCATCAATAACATTATGAATTCCTTTATTCTTATCCAATCTAGAGAGGCAAAGGAAAATAAATTCTTCATGAGCTTCCTCTTTGGACTTATAAAACTGATTAATAACTATTCCATTATAAATTAGTTGTGTCCTGTTTTTTTTACTCGGATATTTAGCTATAAATGTATCTTGCAATGTTTCATTGATAAAAATATAAAAGTCCGCATTCTCCACTCTTAGTCTTCCAAATGGGGGGATAGAACCATGAATTGTCTGAATGCAAAACGTACTTCTGAATGGTAGTGAAGCGAATTTAGCAATATTTGCAACAAAGTGATCATTTGAATGAATGATATTTATCTTGTAAGATTTTATGATTTTGATAATTTTAGAAATAGCCCCCATAAAACGAATAAGTGAACGTTTAGGAAAACTCAATTCATCAATCAATAAAACTTTAATCCCCTTTTCTTTAAAGAAAGATATGTCTGTTCCAGATGAACAGCCTAAAAATAGGTTAATATCGTTTTGAGTAACTAATTCAGAAGTTAAATTCTTAAGATAAGTTGTTACTCCTGATGCGAAGTCTAGATGATTGGCTAGCAGTAAAACATTAAGTTTAGACATTTTTCAAAAAATTTAATTTTAGGCCTTGGAAATATGATTTCACAAAGAAAACAACTCCTTTAAAGTTCAACTTCATCGAATAATATGAAATCTGTGATACAAAAAATCTCAAATCATAGAATCTGTTATATTTGCTAGCAATTATTGCCCTATTTCGAAAATAGTATTCTGATTTACGATTTAATTCTCCAATATACACCTTTCGGTTGAGTATCCACTTTTTAGTTTTCCAATTATTTTGTGGGTGGAAGAAAAATGCATTAAAGCATGTTGCTATTTTCAGCTTTGATTTTAAAATCCTCAAAAAATACTCAGTCTCTTCTCCCCAGGCAAAGAAATCCTTATTAGGTAGCCCAACAATTTCTACTACTTTTCTATTAATCAGCACACCAAGAAAAAATGCTGCGTAGTCATTTAATAATACGCCTTCTTGGACTAAACACCTCAGATGCTCAGTATTTTCAATTTCAACATAAGTACCATCTTTAAGTTTAATCGTTATTCCAAAAGTTAATTGAGTGGCATTCGTATTTTCTCGTACCAATGACCCAATCACAGCTAAATCTCTATCTATTCGAATACAACTTATAAGATTTTCCAAACAATTGCATTCTGCATTTCCATCATCATCCATACACCAGATCCAATCGTAACCTTTTTCATAAGCGGTTTTAATACCGGTATATTGCCCTCCCGCACTACCAGAGTTTTCTTGTGTAATCACCGTGAGATCTTTTTGCTTACTAAGCCATTCTAAAGTTCCATCCGTACTCGAATTATTCACAATAATAATCTCATCGAGTTTTCGGGTCTGTCTTCTCAATGAGTCGATACAAATCTTTAACAGTTCTAAACGATTATATGTAACGACAACAGCTGCAATTTTAAAATTATCAGAGTTTACTTTCATATGTTCGATTTTACCTTCTGCAGCTTTCATCTCAGAAAGTTCATGTGATGTTAATTTGCTCAATTCACTCATAACTTTTTTTTAATTCGTTTACTTTCTGAATAAACTCGGGGATTTTTTCAACCGGAATATTTCGAGTAATGCTTTCAATGTCCGGATTGCTCTTGCGAATCAATTTTTCTAATTCCGGATAAGAACTTTGAGCTTCACCTTTATCCGGATACCATTCGAATAGATCATTCGGAGTACATTTTAGCCACTTGCAAAAATCTTCAATTTGATATAGGGGTAAACCTTTGGCTATATTATTGACTATCCTATAAGCAGTATCTTTATGATATCCTTTTTCAATCATAAATTGAACCGGATTGTGGATTCCTCTTAACGCGAATAATCTATTAAGGTTATACTTCAACATAATTAATTAAACTCATTTTTTATTGCAAAATACAAACTATTGAGCAACTTATCCAATAGTCTGAAAAGATTAGAATGAATGATTTTAGTATTTCTAATATTTAAATCAGAACTCTAATGATATACTTTAGAACTTTAAACTTTTATTTCATTATTCTAATGATTTAAGTTAGTATATATAATTATAACTTTATTGGTTAAGATATTACCATTAAGAGTACAATGATAATCCTTATTAGGGGAATGATATCTTTTAGTAGTTATAATTATTCATTTATTATCTGAACTATGATTTTTAGAAAAATAACTTTAACAGACATATAAATAATTTTCCAGAAAGAGATATAATAATATGCAATACTCACAATTTAGAGAGAATTGACAGTACATTCCCTACTACCTGATCCATATTATAATATTGATATTCTGCTAATCTTCCGCAAAAGATTGTATTTTTTTCCTTGACCTGTTCCTCTTTATACTTACTATACAATTTTCTGTTCATTTCAGATGGGATAGGATAAAACGGTTCTCCATTGTTATGAGGATATTCACGCGATATTGTTGTCGTTTTCGATATTTCTCCGGAGAGATATTTATGTTCAACTACTCTGGTGTAATCTATAGATGAATCGACAAAATTAACTTGTGCGGTCGATTGATAATTAGCTTCTTCTATATTCTCCCACTCAAACCTTATTGAACGATATGGAAGTTTTCCATGTAAATAATCAAAGTAATAATCAATCGGTCCGGTATAAATCATTTTTTCAAACTTGACATCATTTATAATTTTTTTGAAGTCTGTATTTAATACTATTTCTATGTTTTTGTGATTCAACATCCGCTCGAACATTTTTGTGTAACCATCTTTGGGCATGAACTGGTATTTGTCTGTGAAATAACGGCAGTCATCATTAAATCTTACCGGAATCCTCCCGCAGACTGTGGGAGCTAATTCATTCGGTTCAAGATTCCATTGCTTTTTTGTATAATTTTTAAAAAAGGCTTCAAACAATTCTCTTCCGACTTGATTCACAATAATGTCTTCCGAATTCATAATCGGATATCTTTTTTCCGCCTTACTCAATAAAAAGTTTTTTATTTCTTCCTCGGCTGTTAAACTAAGTCCAAAGAACTTGTTTATTGTAATTCTATTTATTGGGATTGGGAAAAGTTCTCCCCTATAATTTGCCAATACTTTGTGTTCGTAAAACCGCCATTCGGTAAATAAAGAGAGATAATCAAATACTTGTTTACTATTTGTATGAAAAATATGTGGTCCATACTTGTGGACAAGAATTCCATGCTCATCATATTCATCATAAGCATTACCGGCAATATGATTCCGCTTCTCAACAATCAATACTTTTTTATTAAATTGTGAAGCAAATCGTTCAGCCATTACAGAGCCGGCAAAACCGGCACCGATTATAAGGTAATCGTACATATAATTTCTTATTTTCTTTTCTATAAGTAATTGAGAGTATCCCGATATTTTTTACAACTTTGCTAAATTTATCGCCAACTTTTTTACAACTTTGCTAAAAAACTCGGTCTCTTTACAAATTATTCTGTGTAAAATCTCTCTGTGTCTTTTTTTGCTTAATACTTCCGGACTCTCTATTTATGTACCTTGTGGTTAAGTCTTCTAAAACTTAAAGCATTTTAACACTAAGGACACAAGGATTTTTCACTAAGTTTTAAGTACTCAATATTTTTATTTGTGCACTTTGTGTGTTTTTTCTTTGTGTTCCTTGTGGTAAATCTTTCTAGAGCTTAAAGCAATTTAACACTAAGTTCACAAAGGTTTTTCACTAAGGACACAAGGATTTTTCACTAAGGACACTAAGTTTATCGCTTGTTTAATTTTTATAAATATCCATTAATTACTCTTTTTACACCATCTTTAAAAAGTATATTGTTGAAGTTGATTAATAACCCAAGTTTGCAATTAGATAATCTTAAGTATGTAAGTATCTGTGCCAGATGCAGATCATTTAAAGCCTCAACGGATTTAACTTCTACAACCAACTTACTTTCTATCAATAAATCAATCCGATAACCGGCATCTAATTTTACCTCCTCATAAACTAAAGGAAGTGCTTTCTGTTTTTCAACAATTATACCCGCTTTATTAATTTCATAATATAAGCACTCCTCATATGCGCTTTCTAAAAGCCCTGGCCCAAGGTTTCTATGAACTTTTAAACCAAGTTCAAAAACTAATTTTGATAATTCATTTTCGTTCATATCAGTTTTATCGTTTAATCACTTTCTTTTAACTCAATCCCAAAATAATGTTTATTGATTTACTTACAATCTGAAATCTCATCGTGTGCTTTGTGTGTTTTCTCTTTGTGTACCTTGTGGTTAAGTCTTCTAAAACTTAAAGCATTTTAACACTAAGTTCACTAAGTTTAATAACTTGACATTTCAAATCGTCTCCTTTGTGTGTTTTCCCTTTGTGCCCCTTGTGTTTAATTGTATTAAAAATCTTGATTACAAAATAAATCAGGCTGTAAACGGAGTAACACTATACAATTTTTCTTTTCTTCCATAAAAACAGAATCATAGAAGACGTTACAAAAAACTCTGTTATTACAACCGAAAATGCTGTGCCTATTTCAAAGTAAATCGGAACGATTATCAATGATATTATTAGGTTAATTACCGCAGCCAAAGTTATGAAAATTGTGAATTCTTTCTTGTAACCAATATTCAACATTGTTTGAATACCATAAATGTTACTCAGCAAAATTAAAAACGGAAGAAATGAGATTATTCTAAGTACGATTATCGATTGTTCATATTGGTAACCAAGTAATAAGTGAATTATCTCACCGGCAAAAATTAATATTAATAAACAAAACAAAAAACTGATACTCCCGGCATATAAAACTAATTTTTTAACAATAGCTATTCCGTCTTCGAATGAGTTTTTGAATTTCAGTGCAAGATGGGGATAAACTGTCTGAGACAAAATTGAGAAAAATGATTGTACTGCGATTCTTATTTTATCAGCCGCCGAGAAATAACCTACAACTGTATCGTTTGCAAAGAGTCCGAGTAAAAAAGTATTTGTAGAACTATATAAATTTATAGCAACAGAAGAAATAAATATATGTCCTCCGTTTATAAAATGATATTTAAGAGTCGTAAGGGAAGGTAATCTATATTTGATTTTGAATTTCAGAATTATTATTAAAAGCCCGATAATCCCCATTATCACATAGGTAAAACTGTTTATGGATACGAGAAGCAAAATATCATTTGGAGTTTTAATTAATAAGAATATTAGAGCAACCGATATTCCTCTTAATGTAATAGTAATAAACGAGAGGTATTTCATATCTTCAATACCTTGAAAAAACCAGACCGGATAAAGGATTTGTCCGCCTACTACAATGAAACTTAAATAATAAATTTCCTTAAACTCACTGAACCGTAAAAAACTGTTTACTACAATAAATAAAAGAACAGACGAGAGTATAAAGATAACAAACTTGATTGTTAAGACTGAGCTGAATATCTCCGAAAGTTTTTCTTTATCATTCCGATGAATAGATATTTCACGAGGGGCAGTAAGATTAAAACCATAATCGGTTAGAGTTGTGAAGTATGCGACAAATGCGGCTGCAAAATTTATTAATCCATATCTTTCAGGACCAAGTACACGTACTAAATATGGGAGTGTTATTAAAGGGAAAAGATAATTGGAAAACTGAATTGCAGAGAGTGAAGTGAAATTCTTGAGAAGATTTATTCTAACCGGTGAAAAGTTCATATTGATATTATTTAATTATGAATAACGAGTTAAGAATATTATTAACTAACCTTTTGCAGAAGATATGGAAAAAAGACTACTTGTCATTCTGAACTTGTTTCAGAATCTGTTTTCCCATAATATTTAGATGCTGACCCGCCTGAGGCGGGCAAGCATGACATCTGCGTATGGTGATTTATTAAATTATTCAATCTATCTCCTTGCTAACCATACTTCGGGATTTTGATTTTTCCTTTGATTCCATATTTCAAAATGGAGTATGTAACCTTCGAGACTCTCGCCAACTTGTCCGATCACTTGTCCCCTTGTTACTTTTTCACCTTCATTTACAGAGATTCGGTCAAGGTGCCCATAAACCGTACGATAACCATCTTTGTGAGTAAGAATTAAAACGCTGCCGTAACCGGGAATCCAATCAATAGCTGAAACAACTCCCTCGCCTACACTAAAGACAGAGTAATCTCCTTTAACTTCTATATCAATTCCATAGTTAAGAGTGACTGTATTGAGTTTAGGATTTTTATTCTCTCCAAACTTTCTCATCACACTGCCGCGTTTAACGGGCCAGCCAAGCCGTCCTCTTAAATTACTAAACGAACTGAAACCTTGTGTAATATCTTCAGGTGTTATAAAATCTTCTGTTTCAACTATTTTGGTTGGTGCCTTTGGTGTTGGGAAAGTTGATTTTTTTGAATCAGTTTTAGCTAACTCTTTTTTCCGTTGTTCTTCCCTTCTTCTAGCTTCCTCACGTTTACGGGCTTCTTCTTTTTCAACAAGTCTGGTTATTAAACTTTTAATAACTTTTTCGGCTTGCTTTTTAGAGGCTATATCCCTTGTAATCAGAGTTTTATTTTTCTTCAATTGAGTTAAAATCTTTTTCCTCTCTCTAATTTTTTGAGTAAGATTTTTCTCTTCAGATTCTTTAGCATTTCTTAAAACAGTTTTTTCTTTCTTCTCTTTCTGAAGAACTTTCTGCGTTAATATTTGTGCTAATCTATTTTCTTCAAGATAAACCAGATCTTTTTTTCGTTGAGCCGAAAAACGTCTTAAATAATAGTATCGAAGAACTGCCTGCTGAATTGATTCAGCTCCTATCAGATAAGACCATTCATTTTTGCTGATACCTTTATATAAAGAGCGGACATAATTAGCGTAATTATCTTTTAGACGGGTTTCTTCCTTTTCGAGGCGGCTTATCTCACGCTGTAAACCTTTAATATCATTATCTTTTTTTAGCTCTTCCTGTTTAAGTGAAGAGATAAGTTTATTGATCAGAAAATTTTGTCTGCTGAATTTTTCAATTGTTTCAGCACTTTGTTTTTCTTTATTTGATATTGATCGTAATTCTTTTTCAAGTGATGTTATCTCATTTCTTATTCCATCAAGTTCTTGATTTTTCTCCTTTATCTCCATTTGCTGGGGAAGGATAATTGAAAATAATCCAAGAACAATAATTAAGAATAAAAATCTCATCACCATTGAATTACCGTTGCATCGGCGGGGAGTTTGAAATCAATGAAAATGTTTCGCGCATTTACAGCAATATTCTTGTAACTAATTGTTATAAGCTGATTATCATTTTTATTTGCGACCGAAATTTTGTAAGGAATTGCTACACCGTCAAGAACACCAAACTTAGAATATTCCCCTTCAAGTACAATTTTACCGGTTGCATTTTTTACAGAATAATCAGTAATACCAAGGTCGCGAACATCAACTCGATAGTTATATGTAATGTTTTTTGTTGAATCAATATATCCGATTAAGTATTTGTCATACACAACTTGATATGTACTTGGAGCTTTGTAAAGATTGTCAGTAAGATTCACAGCCCCGACAAGTGCATCAATAAGATCGTTAAAAGATAAATTAACTTTGAATATAGTTTCAAGAATATCGTCACTCATGTCACCGCGATAAACTGTATTTGAGAGGGTTTCATAAAAAACAAAATCGGTTTTTGTAACTAATGTTTGTGCTAACTCAATTCCAAACGGACCTAATACAGTAAAATAAATTGAATCCGGTTTTACCATAACAACACGGAAAGTTGCACTGTTATTGAATGCAGAAGATTTGATATCAATCGTACCGGTTCCTTCGAATGCTCTAATTTTTCTTCTATTTGCTTCAAGTTTTTTTACAAGCCGGTCAGCAGGCAGAATTTCTATGTCCTCTGATGTTTGTGAAGGAACGCAGCCATTCAGCGAGAAGAGTGAAACAAGTATCGTTAAAGTTGTGATTGCTAAAATTATTTTTTTCAAAGTTCCCCTTTTTCAATTTTTGATTTTAAAGCTTCATTAGATGAATCAAGTTCTAATGCTTTTTTCCAAATATCAATTGCTTTTGATTTTTCACCGAGTTTATAATGAACATCACCGAGATGATCAAGAACAACGGACTTATCACCGCTAACACTTAATGATTTTTCAATATATATTTTTGCGGAATCATAAATTCCCATTTGATAAAATACCCACCCTTTTGTATCGAGATACGAACTATTCACCGGCTCAACTTGAAGTGCATGAGTAACCATATTTAATGCCTCTTCAAGACGCACTCCTCTTTTAGAAAGAGAATAAGAGTAGTTATTATTTACTAGAGCATTTTTAGGATCTGTTTTTAGAGCAAGTGTATAAATGCTGTCACACTCTTCCCATTTTTCAAGATTATCATATATTAAACCGAGTGAACCGAGAAGATCAACATTAGAAGGTTCGATTTTAATTGCCCTTTTAATGTAATCAATTGCGCTATCTGTTTTTTTCAATTGGCTTAACGTATGTCCATATGCGGAAAGAGCATAAACATCTTTTCCGTTCAGCTCAACAGCTTTTGCAAGAACAGGTTCAGCCTCTCCATACTTAGCTAATTGTACAAGAGTAACTCCAAGCATAAAATTAACCGGAAAATCTTCAGGGAACTTCTCTAATGCTTGATAAAAGATTATTGAAGCATGTTCATAATCTTTATTTTCATAATAGATTGAACCGAGTTGTAACCATGCTTCGGGGTTCCATGGTGCTAGTTCAGTAACGAGTTTAAAGTAATTTATCGCTAAAGTATCTTGATATTCACGAAGTGCGATTCCCCCGAGATACATTTTGACATGCCAATCGGTTGTATCTTTATCAATTATTGTAAATAGGTTTTTCGCCATCGGAAGTAGAGTTGAATCTTTAAACGATTCAATAAAATAAGCGTAGGCGATTCGTACCTTCGCATCTAACGAAACACCAGGTTTTTCAAATAATGTCATGTAGATTGCAGATGCTTTTTCCCATTCCTTCATCATTAAATATACTTGTGCTTTTCTCTCCAATGATTCTTCATCATCAGGATATAATTCAATAATATCATTGAGAACTGCGATAGATTTTTCGTAATCCCCTTTTTTATTGTAGAAGTCAATCAATAATTTTTGTATCATGGGATTAGACGGATCAAGTTGGACAAGCTCCTCAATCGTTTGAATAGCTTTAGCGTCATCTCCAAGTCTTTCATACAGTTCAGCTATTCGAATTAAAACTGACCATTCATTTCCGATTAGCTTACTTATTTTGCTATAAATTTTAATTGCCTGAACCGGTTTATTTACTTCATATAAACGTGCAAGTTTGTAGTATGCGTTGACTTGAGAAGAATCAAGCGAAATAATTTTTTCAAGTACACTTATTGAAGAGTCATTCTGTTTTCCTGAAGTGTAAATTTCTTGAAGCAGATTCAAGTATTCCAAATTGTCCGGTTCGAGTTCAACCGATTTGCGTGAATTTTGGAGTGCCGCTGGAAGTTTATTTAAGAAAAAATAATTTTTTGCGATGGCATAATAGACACCTGCATTCGGATCATATTTTAATGCATCTTGAAATTCGAGGACAGCTCCGGCATAATCCCCTTTTGATTCGGCTGCAGAACCATTAATAAAATATTCTAATGCTTTCTTCTTATCGACTTCAAAAAATATCTTCTCATCAGTTGTTTCTTTATTCATCTCTTTTTGCGTGGCACAACCGAATAATAAAAGCGATGAAAAGATTATCGTTATTACATATCTCATTTTTACCTATTATTAAGAATTATCAATAAAAATATATTAATGAAGGTTTTCATTAACAAGGTAATTTCTGGCTGATTTATCTCCTAGTGTTCAAATGGCTTTCCTTTTCGCCACGAAGTCTCGAAGACACAATGAAAAACAGATGGATACTAAACAACAACTTTGTGCCTTGATGACTTAGTGACATTTCTTCTTCGCCAGGAAGCCTCGAAGACACAATGAAAAACAGATGGATACTAAACAACAACTTTGTGCCTTGGTGACTTCGTGGCATTTCTTCTGCCTCAAAGACTCGATAACACTACGAAAAAATAAAATATCCGATGACTCAGTTTGCTGAATTCATAAATGAAAACTATCTTTGTAAAAATATTAAACGATTATGGAAACTTTTGATTTAGGTTTAGCTTATGTCTGGGAGTTTGATGACGATTTCATCAAATTAATAGAAACAATTCTTGCTCGAAACAATATATCGACTTATAGAATCAGCTATCACAATTTTAAAGAAGTTAGAAATAAATTAAATTCAAAAAAACTTCATTTTAATTTTTACTTAGACAGAGCCTGGGATGTTGAAGATGACTTTGGGGCGATGGGTAATCTGTTAAGAAAACGGGGCACTCAATTTTTCAACGAATACGATAAGGTTACTCACGCAATCGACAAAGCAAATATGCATCTTGAATTTATTACTGCTGGATTGAATGTCCCTTATTCAATTATCATACCTCCTTATAATCATTTTGAAGAAATTTTTCTTTCTATTAATGATTTAAGAAAACTTGGCAGACCCTTTATTATCAAACCTTGCAATACAACGGGAGGCGGCGTTGGAGTTGTTACAGGTGCGGAAACACTGCGCGAAGTTATAGAAGAGCGCGCAACCAATTCAAATGATAAGTATCTTCTTCAAGAAAAAATATTTCCGAAAATGTTGAACGGTAATCGCGGCTGGTTTAGAACTTTCTGGGCTTTCGGTGAAGCCATTCCGGTTTGGTGGGATGATCAAACGCATCTCTACGAATTATTAACAGCAAAACCAATTGATGAATTCGGATTGAAAAAATTGTTTTCATTAACAAAAACAATCGCAAGAGTTACTTCTCTTGATTTCTTTTCAACTGAAATTGTTTTTACAGAAAAGAATAATTTTGTAGTGATAGATTATGTGAACGATCAGTGTGATATGAGATTTCAATCTCTTCATAAAGATGGCGTACCTGACTCGATTGTAACGAGAATTATTAATAATCTTGCAAAGAATATCATCCGGTTGAAAAAACAAAAGCGGTCGTTTTAATGGATAAAAGTCTAATCATTATTTTATCAATTAGTTTAGTATTGTTAATACTGCTTGCGGTTCATCATTATATATTTTCCATTTACGAGTTAACATATCAACAGAATACAACTAAACTCTTTGCAGATGAACAATCGATATTAATAATCGAAGCAATCCCTGTGAATGCTCTTGGAAAAAAAGCTCCTTTTAGAAATGCAAATACAAAGTTTGAAATCCGTGAAGGAAGTGATTTAGTTGATGTTCTGATAAATGATTATGAAAGTGGAATAATAAAAATTCGTGCGAAAAGCAGAACCGGAAAAGTTGTCATCCATTCAAAATCTCAATTCTCGTTATTGCCAACATCATTTGAAATATTAATCGAACCGAACCTCGCATTAGTCACAAACTTAAAATCATCCCTTGTTGAATGAATTCAATTGTTTATATTTGCATAAATTATTCTAATGGTTTATTCTTAAACAACCATGAAAAGTCAAATGAAAATTAAATTACTTTCCGCATTATTTACATTACTTATAACATCTTTCATTTACGGACAAGGTTCTGCAGGTGAAGGAGCAAAATTTGAATACCGAAATCTGATTGATTTACCAACGGCAGGAATTCTTCAAAAAGGAAATGTTTCTGTTACATCCGATTTAATGGCTGCCGGAGTGCTCATCAGCAAAATTGAAGTCGGGACTTTTGAGAATATCAGTTTCGGAATTTCTTATGGCGGAAGTAATTTAATCGGAACCGGAATGCCTAAATGGTATAAGCTGCCTGCAGTAAATTTTAGATTCAGAATGTTTGATGAATCAATCTCCTATCCAACATTTACACTTGGATTTGATTCCCAGGGTAAAGGAGAATATTTTGATTCTTCAAGCAGGTACGATTTAAAATCTCCCGGTTTTTTTGCAGCCGCTTCTAAAAATTTCAGTTTTCTCGGTTATCTAAGTTTGCATGGAGTTTTGAATTATTCTCTTGAACATAAAGATGGTGATAACTTTGCCAACCTGATGATTGGAGTTGAAAAAACTATCGGTAAAAGAGTCTCATTTTTAATGGAATATGATTTCGCATTCAATGATAATAAAAGCCGCAATTTTGGTAAAGGTGACGGCTATTTGAATGTTGGTGTTCGTTGGGCAATGGCTGAAGGTTTTACACTCGGAGTTGATCTTAGAGATTTACTTAGTAATAAAAAATGGAGCCCCGGCTCTGCAGATAGAGCATTTAAGTTAGAGTATATTCAAAGTATCTGATGGCAGTCGGTTCACTATACAATTATTTGTTTGTTTTTATTGGAGCAGCTTTCGGAGGAGTCTTTCGATATTGGTTGTCCGATGTAGTTCAAAAATATTTTAATCCTTTCTTTCCGTATGGAACTCTTGTTGTAAATATTTTAGGAAGTTTCCTACTCGGTGTAGTTATCTTTTATTTTGATGAGCGACAATTAATATCACAACCGGTTAAACTTTTATTGACAATCGGTTTCTGCGGTGGATTTACAACTTTTTCAACTTTCAGTTACGAAACCTTAGCACTATTTAATTCCGCACAGTTTTTACTTGCCCTTACAAATATTTTTTTGAATGTTTTGTTTAGTCTTATTGGAATAACAATAGCCTATTGGCTATTCAAAATTTGAGGTAAAAATGGAAACAACATATCAAGGTGTTTTACTAAGAATTTTTTTGGGGGAATCAGATATTCATAATTCAGTTCCTTTGTATGAAAGAATTATTGTTGAAGCACGTAAAAACGGAATCGCCGGAGCAACCGCATATAAAGGAATTATGGGATTTGGAAAAGCAAGTTTAATCCACACTTCTAAAATTTTAAGATTATCAGAAGACCTTCCGATAATAATTGAGATAGTTGATTCAGTTGAAAAAATTGAAAAATTTGTTACCGTTATTAAGCAGCTATTCCACGAATCAAAAACAGACGGATTAATGACTAAAGAAAAAGTTGAAACTATATCTCTGATAGAGAAATAAATATTTCTACATCCTACCAAGAGTGATGACTTTAAGTCGACTATTCTTTATTTTTCAATTAGTAAATATTCATGCCCCCGTAGCTCAGTATGGATAGAGCAGTAGTTTCCTAAACTATTGGTCGGAGGTTCGAATCCTCTCGGGGGTACACGACAAGTCGACGATTCAAACCTTCGACTTCTGAAATTTCGATAAATAATCAGTAAACTATTTAAGCCCGAATCATTATGGTTCGGGCTTTTTGTTGAAACGCTGACATTTTGATTGGAACACAGAGTAAATAATTCATAATGAAACCAAACAACTCACTATCGAAACCGTTTTAAATTATTTCCAAACCAAAAAATTTATTTTGAAACCAAACAAATTCATTTCCAAACCGATTGAACTTATTTTCTAACCGATTGAATTGAATTCCAATCCAATTTAAATATTTTCCAAACCGATTAAAATACTTTCGAACCAAACAAATTCATTTTCAATCCAAATCCTTAAAATCTCGCTTCTTAACGGTCTCTGTTTTAAGAATGCTTTATTAAGTGATTTCTTCGGATTCAGTTTTACTATTTTCATTTGAAATATTTTATTCCAAAACTAAGCATATTTTTTTGATTAACAGAAAAGCGCTCCCATCCATCTCTTCTACCATACTTTATCCTTGTAATTATTTATCCTTATCCCCGCCGGTATGTTTTTTGTTATGTATGCTAGTGTTGCTTCGTCGTATGATATTGTGTATGGTGGTCCTCTTCCGAGGGATCCTATGTGTTCTGGTCGGTATGACATGTAGTATTGTCCTAGACTTGCACCGTATATTGTTCTTAGTAGTTCGTGTGCCATTGTTCTGTATGCTTCCATTGTTGTCATTTGTTGTCCTGTGTTTAGGTATATTTCGAATCTTGTTGGTGTTATTCCACTCCATGTGCGTAATTTTGTTGTTCCGAGATTATTTGTTATGTTTGGTCCTCCGTTTCCTTCGTAGTGTACTGTTACCGTGGTTTTTCCTTCTTCTGTTCCGTTTATTTTGAATAGTTCTGTTTTTGCTTGGTTGTTCCAGTCGTTTATTGCGTTTGTCGTTTGTTCTATCCAACCCGCTGGCGCGTTCGTCGGGTCAATATTTATTTGCATAGAATAATTTGGTTTGTAATATATTCGGTCAGGATATTCGTTTGCAAAGCTGTTGTATTTCCATAAATCTAATATTGTGTTTATTTCTACGAAGTTGTATATCAGGTTTATTTTTGGGAACATTGTTTTGTTTATTTCTTGGTCGTTGTTTGTGTTTATTCCTTCTTCTTCGTATTGGTGGAAATCGCTTTTTCCATCAGTCATTGTGCTGTCTATTGTTAAGTTTTTTGTTCCTTTAGTAACATTTGTGAATATGTATTTTCCGCTTGCGTCTGTTGTGTCTGTTTCTTCGTTTAGGTGTATTATTGCGTTTCTTACTGCTCTTAGTGTTCTTGTTAGTGTGTCTGGTATTGTTATTGTTCCTATTATATTTATATTTTCAGTTGGTGTTGTTTCGCTGTTGTTGTATTGTGTTGTTTCTCTTCTGTTAAATTGGAAGTTTAATAATTCTTTTTCGTCTTTGCTTATTTTTTGTGTGCCTTTTGGGTATAGATTATGTTTTTTGTTGTATGAGTTTTTGTTTGTGTTTAGTATGAGTTTTTGTAATGTTTTTGTAATGTATGCAATCAATTCTGTAGAATTTAAATCATGACTTGTGTTGATGTATATTTTTCCTTTTGTTGGGTGTCCTGTTGTATCGTTTTCTGTCCATTCTCCGTATATGTTTTGTGTCATTAATGGTTTTGTTGTGTCGTTGTTTACAACGAATAGTTCTATGTTTCCGTTTCCTTCTGTTGTGAAGTCTTTTTCTGTTAGGCTGTCTATTGTGTTCATTGCTTGTGTGACGTTTTCTTTTATGTTTGTTGGTAGTGTTGTTGTGTTTATTTGTATTGGGTATGTTGGTTTGTTTGATGGTAGGTGTTGGTTTATGTCTACTCCTAGTATGTATTCTGTTATGTTGCTGAATGTTTTTATTAGTTGTCCTTTTGCTGGGAATTGGTTTTCTATGTCTTTTTTTGGTCGAGCAATTATATTGTATGTGGTGTCTCCTTCGCATGTGAAGTCGTCTATGCTGTTTTCATATATTCCTTGTGGATCTGTTAATTTTAGTCTTACATCTATGATTTCTGTTGTTTTGTTGAATGTTGTATTGTTTGTTTTTGTTGTAATATTATTTCTTGGTTGTCCTTCTGTTTCTCCGTTTATTATCATGAATTTTTTTGGTATGTTTGTTTTTCCTATTTGTATTAATGATATGTATATTCCTGTGCCTACTTTTTGTCCGTTGTCGTTTTTTGCATCCCATTGTGTGTTGTTTATTCCGTTTGTTATTGGCATGTTTATGCTTCGTACTTTTTGTCCTCGTATATCGTATATTGTGATGTTTGCGTCTTGTTCGTTTCTGTTTTGTATTGTGAAGTATGGTTTTGATGATATGCTTGTTACGTCTGCGTCTATTGTTGTATTTGTAGAATTATTATTTTCGTCCTTAACATCAGTTATGAATGAGAATTCTCCGTTTGGTCCGCTTGTTACTGAGTAATTGGTCCAGGGGTTTGTCGTAACTATTTTCACGTTCACTCCTGCTACTCCTGTTCCGTCTATTCCGTCTATTACCCTCCCCGAGATTACTTGTGCTTGTAGTGCTGAGGTGTAAATGCCAACAGCTAAAACAAAAGTACGCACCCAGTTTTTTCGTGCCGGTTTCTGCTGTTTCATTGGATAGCTCCTAAGGGTTTAGTTGGTATGTTTGTCGTATCGTTACAAAAAGACAAGCTCTCGGCTAAGTAATATTTTACCCCTACACTCTTTACCCCGCATTTACTGCAGAAATGTGAAGACCGTATCCTAAAGATTATTTTTATTATTCCATTGCACCATTCCACTTTGAACACTACCGCTTGGAAGAATATTATAGAAATTAATTTTATATAATCGCCGTCAACTTACCATTACTATTTTTTATAGTCAAGTCCATCATTTATTTACCTCCAAATAAATAGTGACATCATAGCCGCCTTAGCCACACACTGGGGCGGTTTTTTATTTCCCCCATTAAGAAAAAAATCTTGACATTTTACGATCAGGTTTTTAATTTTATACCACGATTCATTATGCTTACCCCCATAGTGAATCTTTCCCAAAGTCCAGCCACCTCCGCTGGGCTTTTTTGTTTTATGGGTATAAGAATAAGGAGGAGAAGTTAACTTCTTTTCTTCGTTAATTATCCCGCTACTACCCTACCAAAACAATCAAACCAACCCCCGCGAATCATTGTTTATAATTTCATTAACAATTGGAGATCTGCTTATGGATTGGAATGAGCTTTATCCGATTGTAAAGACCCAAGCTACATTTGCTATTTTAAGGTACGAGGAGCCCGAACGTCGGAAAGATAAAATTCGATATTTAGCTTGTCAGCTATTTCCTTAACCGTTTTCAGTATTTCAAGATTTAATCCGTCAATCTTTTTCGATATATCTAGCAATGTCTTTCTCGTAAATTATTTGTGCTGTTTCTATATTACGTGGGTCACCGGTCGATAAAAGATCAGCATAAACTAAAATAGGCGGGGTTATTCCCTTGTAATCATTGTTCTGAAATTTCCAGAATTTTTTTATCAATTCCAGATTTCCCTGCGGATGTTTTTTTAAACGGTTTTTCAAAATAAATTCTCCCTGCCGGTCACCTATATATATGGTGTAGATAAATGGCTGCAGATAATTTGTTAATTTGGCCGCTGCCGCTTCTCCTCCCCAGAGCGCATCAAAATTTAATATATCTATATTATTAATTTGTTCGTTTTCTGCTTTGTATTTTCCTAAAATATATTTTGGTTTTAATTTTTCCGGGTATAGGACTACCCATCTTTCTAATAAATCTTTTTTGTTAATTAATCTGGTCTGATTATTTAGTATTAAGTAGCCCTGCCGTTCCAATTCTTTTAGCGTGATGTGGGCAGTGCCATGAGCAACTCCCGCTAACTCTGCTATTTCGCGCACGGGTTTTGTTTCTATTCCCGGATTACATAAAATAGTAAATATTGTTTGTAAGGCTGCGGTATAAAAAGGTCTTTCTATATTTTTTGTCTTTTTATTTTCCTCTCGCTTATTACCTTTAATCTTTATAAATAAAGGTGGTTCATTAATATATGCATTCCCTGCAGCATCTATGAAATTTACTCCATTATTTACCAAATGGATCATCAATTCCGGATTCACATGCTCCGTAATTAATAAAGGTATTCCTCTATGGGTTCTCTTTTGATTGAGGACTAACCCTAACCTTGCTTTATTTAAAAAGAGCCTGACTTCTGCATTAAATACTAAATTATGTTCATCAATCTTTATGAAGACATCAACATCTTTTTCAAATATTTCCGCCGTAACTCTGGTATGGGTTTCTTCCTCAAGATTCTTTATTGCCCTTTTTATTACTTCTTTTTCTCTTGGTCCCATAAAAACCTTTTCTTTGTCCATTGCTCATGAGTATTGATGTTTATTGGACAAATATAACTAATTTCTTAATTTATCCAAGCAGCTTGTCCATTATTTCTTGTTTTTCATAAGCATTGGACAGAGTTATAGTAGGGAAATCAGCAGTTACAATCTAATTGTAGAACCAACGGACTCAACCGCGACAAGATTTATTTCGGCGATATCGAAAACTACATCGAAAGAAAACTTCAAGAATACCAAGACAAACAAATCCCTGCTGTTACAAACACAAAATCAAATACAGAAATCGCAAACACAGTTATAAAATCATTCATGTCAAAATAACAATCCTTTTCTCTATTTTTAACTTTTCACTCGTCTCTCGTCACTATTTTGCCTTCATTCCACACATCTTTCATTTTTTCTTTTTTAATTATTTCTTTATTATACACTCGTTATTATTGAAATATTTCAACAATAGCTAAGGGTCTTCTTTGATACAGAAATTGCGGGTTTATTTCGTCGTATTTTTATACTAAATTGTAAGGTGGGTTGAATTTACTTACATAATATTTCCCGTACTGATTTATTCCACTTAGTCTCTGAGACATATGAATAAAAAACTCCTATCCGAACGGGATGTCTGCACCAAATTTATTACGCCTGCTTTAATGCAAGCCGGGTGGGATGTTAATCTGCAAGTTCGTGAAGAAGTCTCTTTTACCAACGGGAAAATAATTGTTCGCGGAAAACTCTTTAAGCCCGAATCATTATGGTTCGGGCTTTTTGTTGAAAAGCTGACATTTTGCGATTACTTCGTGCTATTCACGAACTGACCATTTATCCATTATTTCTAATTTATTTTTTTACTTATACTTTATTGCCTAAATTTCTATAGATAATTTGTCTTTAATAATTTAGATCCTTATCAGTTTTCTAAATATAATTTATGCCGACAAAATCTTTTACCAAACAAGAGGATAATAGCCTATTAAAAAAAATTGGGGATGTATTCTCAAATAATATTGATAGTCTACGACCGTTTGATGCACTTTTTAGATATTTCCGTGACTCTGAATATTTCAAAGTCCGGTCACTCATTTACGATCTTTCGGTTTTATTTAACTCCATCGATCAAAATTATAACGCTCCCAGGTTCAATATTCACGACGGTATCTTTGAAAACTTACATAAAACTCATTTCTTTGCTTTCGTTTCATTTATTGATGAACTGATAGCTAATAACACTAAGTTTCAATATATTTTAACATTAAATGATCATGATTACTTTGATGAGATAAAAGATTTTAGACTCAACAAAATTATTGCTAACACAATAATTCAACTTACTCCATCAAAACCCCTTTTGGGTAGGGACTTTTAATTGAAACTATAACAATGAATTTTATTCGCTATCAAATAAGTTTATAACACATGGATAACCAGGAACTCGCAAAAACACTCTGGCAAACTGCCGATAAACTCCGCAAGAATATGGACGCCGCAGAATACAAACATGTTGTATTAGGTCTAATCTTCCTCAAATACATTTCCGATGCTCACGAAGAACTTTATCAAAAATTATTAGAACAAAAAAGTGAAGGCGCTGATCCCGAAGACAAAAACGAATACACTGCCGAGAAAGTTTTTTATGTTCCCCCCTCAGCACGGTGGAAATGGATACAAGGCAGAGCGGCATTACCAACAATTGGTAAAGATGTTGACGATGCGATGGATGCTATCGAAAAAGACAATCCTTCCCTAAAAGGAGTTCTTCCAAAAGTTTTTGCTCAAGAAAAATTAGATAAAGCAACCGTCGGAGGTTTAATAAATTTAATCGGAACCGCAGTCCTTGGTACCAAAGAAGCGCAAAGCAAAGATGTTCTCGGTAAAGTGTATGAATATTTTCTCGGAGAGTTTGCTCTTGCTGAAGGAAAGAAAGGTGGGCAGTTCTATACTCCTTCAAGTGTTGTAAGATTGTTGGTTGAAATGCTCGAACCTTACGAAGGAAGAGTATTTGATCCATGTTGCGGCAGCGGCGGTATGTTTGTGCAAAGCGAAAAATTTATTAAAGCGCACACAGACCATTATAAAAAATCTCCCCTCTCGAGAGGGGTTGGGGGTGTGTTGAATCCGGTTGATAGAATTTCAATCTTTGGACAAGAAAGCAACCAGACCACCTGGCGCTTGGCAAAAATGAACTTGTCAATTCGCGGTATCGACAGCACAAACGTAAAATGGAATAACGAAGGAAGCTTTCTAAATAACGCCCACAAAGATTTAAAAGCCGATTATGTTTTAGCTAATCCCCCGTTTAATGATAGCGACTGGTCCGGTGAATTATTAAAAAACGATGCGCGCTGGAAAATACTTGGCGAGAATCTTATCCCTCCATCCGGTAATGCAAACTACGCATGGATCATGCACTTCCTCTATCATCTTGCACCAACCGGACAAGCCGGATTCGTCCTCTCGAAAGGCTCCCTTACCACACAGACAAATACAGAAGGCGAAATAAGAAAAGCATTAATTGAAAAAGGATTGATCGATTGCATTGTTAACCTTCCGACAAAACTATTTCTCAACACACAAATTCCCGCTTGCCTTTGGTTCCTAAGTCGAGATAGAAATATCTCCTCTCCCTTTGGGAGAGGTCGGGTGAGGGCTAACGAAATCCTCTTTATTGATGCCCGTAACCTTGGTTATTTAGTAAACAGAAGAAACCGTGATCTCAGCGAAGAAGACATTACCAGAATTGCCAACACCTACCACACCTGGCGTTCAAAAAGTCCCCTCTCGGGAGGGGATTTAGGAGTGAGTAAAAATTTGCCCGATGAGTTGGTTGGGTATCAAGACATCCCCGGCTTTTGCAAATCCGCAACCATTGAAGAAGTTAGAAAACTAAATTACGTTCTTACTCCCGGCAGATACGTTGGTTTACCCGATGCTGAAGATGATTTCAATTTTGTTGAACGCTTTACATCATTAAAAACCGAATTAGAAAAACAGCTTTCGGAAGAAGACGAACTGAATAAAAAGATTATTCAAAATCTATCTAAAATAAAATTGTGAGAATTTGATGTCGCAAATTGCGATATCAAAAAATTCTTTAAGGTCACAATTTGTGACCTCATTAAACTTATAAACATTATGAACGAATCAAATAATAAAATAGTTGTTCCTGATTCCACCGCTATCCAGCGGAAAATTTACACTATTCGCAATGCTCAAGTTATGTTTGATAACGATTTAGCTGAGTTTTATGGAGTCAATACTAAAAGACTAAACGAACAAGTAAGTAGAAATATTGAAAGATTTCCCGAAGAATTCATGTTCCGTCTTTCAGATGATGAATTTGAAAATTGGAAGTCACAAATTGTGACTTCCAAGCAACCAGGTTTGAGGTCGCAAATTGCGACCTCAATTAAAAAAGGCGGTAGAAGATACTTACCTTACGTTTTCACCGAACAAGGTGTTGCCATGCTTTCCGGTGTTCTGCGGAGTGAAACCGCCGTTAAAATGAGCATCCAAATTATTGGCGCGTTCGTTGCTATGCGTAAGTTTATTATCAACAACGCCCAACTCTTTCAAAGGATTGATACTGTTGAAAAGCGTCAGCTTAAACATGAAATGGAAATAGATGAAAAGTTTGAAAAAGTTTTTAATGAAATGCAGAGTAACCAGCTTGAACCCAAACAAGGAATCTTTTTCGATGGGCAAATTTTTGACGCACATAAATTTGTTTCTTGGCTTATCAGAAAAGCCGAAAAGTCTATCCTTCTAATTGATAACTACATTGATGATACCGTATTGGATTTGTTTACCAAAAGAAAAAAGAATGTTGCGGTTACTATCCTTACAAAGAAAATAACTAAAGAGTTAGCGCTTGACCTTAACAAATTTAACGCCCAGTATCCGGCAGTTGAAATAAAAGAATTTTCAGACTCCCACGATAGATTTATGATAATTGATAATGAAGATGTTTATCATATCGGCGCTTCTCTTAAAGACCTTGGCAAAAAATGGTTTGCATTTTCTAAATTCGATAAGTCTGCATTTATGATTCTAAAAATGTTGAACGATAAAAAAATTTGAGTGAGTGGAAATAGAATTAAGTTTTGATTAAGAAAATAGTAATTTTGACTTAGAGAATGCTTTTATTTTACTTATTGATGGAAGGAGAAGAGAAAAATGAATTATGATATAAAAATAAAGGGTGAACTGGAGAAGGATGGTTTAATAGAGTTTGACAGATTCAATCAGATAACTCAAAATACAAAGGATATTGCTACTAAGTCATTAATGCTAAGATTAGGCGGATTTAGTGAATTAACACCCAGCAAAATAATAAAGCAAGCGCTGGAAATTAGATTAAGTAATTTTACTACCCCATCAAGAAGCGAATCTTTGATTACTATTGATTGCGACACTTTTGAAAAATCATTAAAAGACATTCAATACAACTTATTTAAGCCTACTGAAGAATTGTTGAAATTAACTCCGATGGCTCTAGTAATTCAATCTTTTAGCGCTGCATTGAAGGAAGACGGTGATAAGGATAACCTGGATAAACCACTTTTGAAGTCTCTATTAAAATTCAAAAAGAATTTTGTTACAAACAAAGAAGTGTTCTCGTTATCAAACCGTAGTTCTATTCCGGAAATTGAGATTAAAAAAGAAGATTTTAAAAAAATTGAGAGCCTTGAAGATAGTATTCCAGCCCCCAGTAAAGTAATCATTAATGGAAAACTTGATGAGATGAAGTATTCTAAAGGTAAACTTGTTCTAATTACTTCTGATGGAAATGTAAACTCATTTATCAAGGATAATTCCATTATAGATCAGATTGTAAATTTCATGGGTAAGGAAATAACCATAAATGGAATTGGACACTTTAAACCGAGTGGTCATTTATCTTTTGTAGAAATTCTTGAATTTTTTGAACCGGGAAAGAGCGATAAAATATTTTCTAGAAGACCTATTGCAATGACAACCGAGCAACAGATTCTATTTCATTTAAAAGAAGGGAAAAACAAAAATTCATTGTCGAAGATTATAGGTAAATGGCCTGGAGACGAATCTGATGAAGAATTCGAACAACTGTTGAAGGAACTTGACTGATGAAACGATTTGTACTTGACACAAGTGTAATTCTGCATTATTCAAGATCAAATAAGATATACCAAAAAATCGAAGAAGAAAATCAGCTCACTTCACCAGATGTGATGATATTGATTTCAGTTGTAACATTAGGAGAACTTGAAGGATTTGTACAAAGGTTAAACTGGAATGATGATAAAAAGCTAAGGTTAAAATCCCTTCTCGATAATGCATTGATAATTGACATCTCTCAAAACGATCAGAAATTATTAGCGGCATTTGCCAATTTATCAAACTATAGTAAAAATATTCATCCGACTGAAAAGTTAGGTCGCTCCGTTGGTATCGGGCAAAATGATCTTTGGATTGCTGCTCTGGCAAGTGTTGCCGATGCAACGCTTCTTACAAATGACAGCGAATTTGACCACCTCAGCCCTAAGTGGATTAAGTTGATCAAATATGAAAGTAAATAGTCTTTGAATATGATAACTATTGTGATAAAAAAAAAACCCTTATGAGTGAGTGGAAAGAATATAAATTAGAAGAAATTACGGAGCCCATTAAGACTACTCACAATCCTAATGGCAGTGATGAGTATGTTTATATTGGACTCGAACATATAGAACAAGGGACCTTGAGATTGAATTCGATTGGAGTTTCGTCTGATGTTACTAGTAACAAATTTTTATTCAAAGCAAATGATGTTTTGTTTGGTAAACTTCGGCCATACTTTAGAAAAGTTGTGAAGCCGCAATTTGACGGAATTTGCTCAACTGATATTTGGGTTTTTCGCGCTAAGAAAGGAATTGACCAAAGTTATCTTTTTTATTTTTTAGCAAATTGGGATTTTGTTGATACAGCAAATAGTGGTGAAGGCGGAACCCATATGCCAAGAGCAGACTGGAATTTCCTGAAAGATACTGAATGGAAATTACCAACAGATCAAAATGAACAATGCGCTATCGCATCAATCCTTTCCAGCTTAGACGACAAAATAGATTTACTCCACCGCCAAAACAAAACCTTAGAACAACTCGCAGAAACTCTTTTTAGGCAATGGTTTGTGGAAGAAATTGAAGAAAATTGGGAAAGCACTACACTCGATCAACACATTGAAATCTTTCGTGGGTTAAGCTATAAAGGAAGTGGTTTAACTTTGATAGATGTTGGTTTACCAATGCATAACCTTAATTCCGTTTATGAAGGTGGGGGATATAAGTATGAAGGAATTAAATTTTATAATGGTGAGTATAGAGACAGGCATCTTGTAAGTTATGGAGACATAATAGTAACAAATACAGAGCAAGGACACGAATTCCGTTTAATCGGATTTCCCGCAATTGTTCCGGATTACTATGGGAAAGAGGGTTTATTTAGTCAACATCTTTATAAACTTGCATTATTGGAACATACTTATTTATCAAGAGAGTTCATTTATTACTTGCTCATGACTCCATCAGTTAGAGAACAAATTATTAGTGCAACGAATGGGTCAACAGTAAACATGCTTGCGATTGATGGGCTGCAAAGACCGGTATTCAAATTACCACCAGAATATAAGGTTGTTACATTTTCAAAAATTGTTAATGACTATTGGAAAAAGAAAAGTGGAAATAATTTACAAATCCGTACACTCATACAACTTCGCGAAACTCTTTTACCCAAGTTGATGAGTGGGAAAGTGAGAGTAAATTAAAAATGAAAGAAATTTTGTTCTATAAATATGACCTCTCAAGTATGATTTTAGAACACGAGAAAAAAATGTCTAATGAAATAAATAATTTGGACCAAAATCGAATCTTCAACTCTGATGGAACTGAATTAGTAGAGTATTTTTCATCTCTGTATGAGATTATTCCTTTATCATTAGATTTAGAAAATATTACAATCGAACACTCGGAAGTTGATATTGATGTAAGAAATGATTGGTCAAGAGCAATTAGAGATAGAAGTCAACCTTGTTATATTAAAGGCAACAGAATAAGTTACTTTATTCCTTATACCGGCGATAAAACTCTTTTCTTTTGCAGAGCTTCTACTTACTCATCACTTTTACCCTATGGAGATGTTAGAGATACTGAAATTCTGATTTCAATTGATACGCTTGATTATGCTGATGAAAAAATAAAAACATCATATAATAGTACTGTTTCTAACATACTTCAATGTTTAGGCTGGATTAACAAAGATCTGTCCGGATTTAATAACTCATTAAAAGACAAGATAAAAAGTCTTATTGATCAACGAAAAGAAAAACTCAACAAAAATATTTCGCTAATAAACAATTTGGGTTATCCACTTCGCAGACGCGAAAACATTCCTAAAAATTATAATGTCCCTACCATAAAGAAAAAAATAATTCCATCTCTTCCACCAATTAAACATCCGAATTTACCTCCATATCCCGTCCTTGATTTATCGGCTTACGAAGATATTCTCACAACAATTACGAATATGTCATTGACAATGGAAAGAAGTCCAAAAACTTTTTCCAAACTGAAAGAGGAAGAAATACGAGATCATTTTTTGATGGTACTGAATTCTCAATTTGAGGGTGCTGCATCTGGTGAAACATTCAATTATGAAGGCAAGACAGACATCTTAATTAGAGAAAAAAATAAAAACATTTTTATAGCTGAATGCAAATTCTGGAAAGGCGAGAAAGTATTATTAGATACAATAACGCAGCTATTAGGTTATATTAGTTGGCGCGATACGAAAACCGCAATACTTGTTTTTAATAAGAATAAAGATTTTACCAATGTCTTAAAACAAATCCCCGAGAACGTAAAATCTCATCCTTACTACATTAAACAACTACCTTACAAGATTGATACTGGTTTCAGATTTGTATTTCATCATAAAGATGACGATGAAAAAGAATTAATCCTAACTATTTTACTATTTAATATTCCTGATAAATCTGATATTACAATAGAATTAAAATAATTATGAAGCCGATAACTAAAGACCAAATACGATACTTCGCCATCGAGCAACTTCAATCTCTCGGTTGGCTTAATCCAAGTGGTCTGTTTAAAAAGCGAAACGCACCGTTTCCGGTGCGTTGGTCCAAGAGAGTTATTCTTGGAGGTGTTCTTGTGGTACAAAAATAATACTTACTTTAAAAAATAGCAAGAAATATGAAACCTGAATTTAATATATACTGCGACGAAAGCTGCCATCTTGAGCATGATGGTATACGTCCCATGATTCTAGGGGCAGTGTGGTGCCCGGAACAGAAAAAAGATGAGATTTTCATTCGCCTAAAAGAAATAAAATTAGCACACGGCTTCAAGTCCTCCTTTGAAATAAAATGGAATAAAGTCTCAAAACAGAAATTAGATTTTTATATGGAAATAATTAATTATTTCTTTGATGATGACGACCTTCATTTTAGAGCGTTAATAGTTCCGGATAAATCAATTCTCGATCACGCTTCGTTCTTTCAAACTCACGATGATTTCTATTACAAAATGTATTTTGATTTATTAAAAATTATTCTTTCCCCGGAATTCTCATACAACATTTATATTGATATAAAAGATACTCGAAGCCAATCAAAGGTAAAAAAACTTACTGAAGTATTGAGGAATAGTCATTATGATTTCGAAAAAAACATAATTAAACTAATTCAGCAAGTAAGATCCCATGAAGTTATATTGCTGCAAATTACGGATCTTCTTGCCGGGGCTTTATCATATTTTCATCGCGGGCTTTCTGGCAATTCTGCTAAGCTTAAGTGCATCTCTAAAAACAGCATTTTATAAATCGACTGGCAGACTTTAGAAAAAGTTCGTTTTTTCAGAAAGCTATTTAATGTTGTTTTTGATTTTATATTCTTTTGTATTCTCGTTTATCAT
>JAUXVN010000074.1 GCA_030684555.1 Ignavibacteria bacterium | reverse complement strand
AAAAGTTGATAGGTGGAGGCAAAAATTTCGAGACCGCCGGTCTTGCTCCACTCCACTGGCCTTCGCTACGCTTCGGCTCGTTACGTTCCGCAAGACCGGAGGTCAGGGTCGCCTTAATTCTTATATTTAAACATGACATTTCTATTGTGCTGAATACCATGACATTTCTAAAGAGTTATAACAAAAGCCATGTTTTTTAATTGTTGTGATGATAAATTAACATTTAATTGTGTTAAGTTGTTCTTCCGTTCGCAAGAGTTTAGTCGGGATTAAGTAATAACTTAAAAACGGTTCAAATCAAGTCTAAAAAGTAAAATATTAAATCCTTCACAATTTGCTCACGGTTACATTTTACCCTAAATTTGATATTCAATATTTATAGAATAATAGTTTGTTAGATTTTAAATTATTAAAAAAAGACAGTTCCTCGAAAGCCAGAGCCGGCATTTTTTCAACCGGACATGGAGCTGTTGAAACGCCAATATTCATGCCAGTCGGTACTCAAGGAACTGTTAAGGCTGTTAATAAGGTTTTCCTTGAGGAAGATATAAATGCTCAAATAATTTTGGGAAATACATATCATTTATATCTCCGTCCCGGAACGGAAGTTCTTGAACAAGCCGGGGGGCTTCATGGTTTCATGAATTGGTCACGACCAATATTGACTGACAGCGGAGGTTATCAGGTTTTTAGTCTATCGGAATTGAGAAAATTGAAAGCTGACGGAGTAGAATTTTCATCCCATTTAGATGGTTCAAAACATTTCTTTACTCCTGAAAAGGTAATAGCAATTCAAAGAAGTATAGGTTCTGACATAATGATGGTGCTTGATGAATGCACTCCGTACCCATGTGATTATGAGTATGCAAGAAAATCTACAGAACTTACATCAAATTGGGCTATCTTAAATAAGAATGCATTTGAAAATTCTTCTTCACTTTATGGACATGAGCAATTTCAGTTTGGAATAATTCAAGGGAGTGTTTATAAAGATTTGCGCGAAAAATCAGCTTCTGATTTGACGAAATTAAATTTTGATGGTTACGCAATCGGCGGATTGGCAGTTGGTGAGCCAACTGAAACCATGTACGAACTTGTTGATTTCACTACAGATTTTATGGATGAAAATAAACCAAGATATTTAATGGGTGTTGGCAGACCAGAAAATATCTTAAATGCAATTGAAAGAGGAGTAGATATGTTCGATTGCGTTATGCCTACACGTAACGCACGTAATTCATATTTATTTACTTCGGAGGGAATTGTCTCGATACGGAATGCAAAGTATAAAAATGATTTTAATCCCGTGGATGAAAATTGTAGTTGTTATACTTGTAAGAATCATTCAAGAGCATATTTAAGACATCTTTTTGTTGCAAAAGAGATTTTAGGTCTCGAACTTGCATCAATACATAATTTACATTTTTATCTGTGGTTAGTTATGGAAGCGAGAAAACAAATTCTTCTCGACAATTTTAAACCATGGAAAGAAGCAATTTCACTAAAAATTTCATTAACAAAAATAACAATGGAGAAGTAATGGATATATTATTAGCAATGACTCCACCGACTGATGGTCAGGGTGGTTCAGGCAACCTCGTAAGTACATTAATTATGTTCGGGGCTATATTTTTAATTTTTTATTTTATGATTATAAGACCTCAACAGAAAAGAGCAAAAGAGCGTGAAAAACTTTTAAGCTCAATCCAAAAAGGGGATAAAGTAATGACGAGCGGTGGACTTTATGGAGTTGTGGATTCTTTAGAAGAAAAAACTGTTATACTTAAAGTTGCCGATAACGTAAAACTAAAATTTGAAAGAAGTGCGGTTTCTTCAGTCATTTCTTCAAAAGAATAATTGTAATAGGATAAATTATGTTTTGTTCAGTTGATGAAGCTCTTGAAGAAATTAAAAATGGGAAAGTAATCATTGTCATTGATGATGAAGATAGGGAAAATGAAGGTGATTTCGTATGTGCAGCTGAGTTTGTTAGCCCTGATATAGTTAATTTCATGATTAATTACGGAAGGGGATTAGTATGTGTTCCGCTTGAAAAAGATAAATTGCAGCAGCTTGATCTTCCATTAATGGTTGATTCAAATTCAGCTTTACATGGTACCCAGTTCACCATAACAGTTGACGCCGTTAAAGGAACAACAACCGGAATCTCTGCTGCAGATAGAGCTGTTACAATTAAAAAAATGATTGAAGATAATTCAACCAGAGATGATTTTGCTGTCCCCGGACATATCTTTCCTCTTCAGGCATTTGACGGTGGCGTTCTTCGAAGAGCCGGACATACAGAAGCTGTTGTTGACTTATGTAAACTTGCCGGATTAAAACCGGCAGGAGTACTTTGTGAGATTCTGAAAGATAACGGTGAAATGGCTCGGACACCTGACTTAATGGAAATTGCAGAGAAGTTTAATCTCAAAGTCATGACTGTTCAATCGCTTATAAACTATCGATTGCAGAAAGAACGATTAGTTGAACAGATAACCCATATTAATCTTCCAACAGCTTTTGGTGATTTCGAATTATATTTATTTAAAAGTGTTATTGATCAAAAAGAGCATTTAGCATTGGTAAAAGGTGACCTGAGTAGTGTAGATGCTCCTTTAGTTAGAATGCATTCAGAATGTTTGACAGGTGATGTGTTCCATTCCTTAAGGTGTGATTGCCATGATCAATTAAACACTGCAATAAAACTTATTTCTAATGAAGAGGCAGGTGTAGTTGTTTATATGCGTCAAGAAGGACGTGGAATTGGGCTACTTAATAAAATCCTTGCCTATAAACTACAAGATAATGGAAAAGATACTGTTGAAGCGAATGAGGAACTTGGCTTCAAAGCTGATCTGCGTGATTATGGGATTGGTGCACAAATTCTACTCGATTTGGGAATTAGAAAATTAAGATTACTTACTAATAACCCCAAAAAAATTGTTGGGCTTGCCGGTTTTAATCTGGAAATAGTTGAAAGAGTACCTATTGAAATTCAACCTAACGAGAATAACTTAAAGTATCTTAAAACTAAACGAGATAAACTCGGGCATTTGATTCTAGAAAATTACTTATAAATTGCTCTCGCTTTTTATTAGTTCATCAAGGTGTGATATGAAAATTAAATATCTTCTGCTTTTCTTTGTTTTGTTCGCTCTAAATATTTTCCCGCAGAACCAAAAGGTTTTAGTTGCTAAAATTGATGGTGAAATTGATCTTGGACTTGCACCATTTGTAAAAAGAGTTGTGAATACTGCATCATCCGAAAAATATGATGCAGTAATTTTTGAAATCAATACTTTTGGTGGACGAGTTGACGCTGCTACACAAATTAAGGATGCAATATTAGAGAGCGAGGTTCTGACTATTGCATTTATAAATAAGCGTGCAATTTCTGCCGGAGCATTGATTGCTCTCTCGTGTAAAAAAATAACTATGGCATCAGGATCATCAATTGGAGCAACTACTGTAGTAGATCAAACTGGAGCAAAAGTTTCCGAGAAATATCAATCTTACATGCGCTCAGAAATGAGAGCAACAGCAGAAAAAAATGGTCGGCGAAAAGATATTGCCGAAGGAATGGTTGACGAAAGAGTTATTGTAAAAGGACTTGTTGATAGTACTCAATTAATAACACTTACTTCCAATGAAGCTTTAAAATATGGCATTGCTGATTCCGTGGTAAACTCATTAACAGAAACAGCTAAAGCATTTGGTATAGAAAATCCAAAGTTTGTATATGTGTCGAGTAACTGGGCGGAACAATTCGTTCGTTTTCTTAGCAATCCGATAATGTCTTCATTACTCATAATGGTTGGACTAATAGGGCTTTACACTGAAATCAAAACACCGGGCTGGGGTTTAGCCGGTACGGCCGGATTGATAGCACTGGCTTTATTCTTCGGAACATCTGTTATTCTTGATCTTGCTTCTATGTGGGAAATTCTGTTATTTCTGCTGGGTGTAATTCTGATTTTAGTTGAAGTATTTTTTATACCCGGTTTTGGTATTCCCGGCGTACTTGGAATTACTTTAATGCTTGGTTCGATATTTTTCTCTTTATTTAACACAGATTTTATTTTTGATTTTTCAGGACTTCAAATGGTAATAATTCAATTTGCTTTCACTCTGTTCGGGGTAATAATATTAATAGCATTACTGCTAAGGTATCTCCCCAAAAGTAAACGATTTGGTATGTTTGTACTTAAAGCTGAAACTTCATCTGAAAGTGGTTATATATCAAATCCAGATTACCACTTTTTAATTGACAAAAAAGGGATAACACATACATCACTTCGTCCTGCGGGTATAATTGATATTGAGAATAAACGTTATGACGTTGTTACAGAAGGCGAGTTTATCGAGACGAATAAACCTGTTAAAGTTATTAAAATTGAAGGTGTCAGAATAGTTGTTAAAGAGGATTTATAATTCTTAAATAAAAAGAGAGCAGTTAAATACCTGCTCTCTCTAAACATTACTTAGTTTAATAATTCCAAAATATTTTTATTGATTGTAGTCTGAGTTCTTGTCACTTTTTGCATGGTCTGCTGAGGTGTTGGCATATTAACACTAAATTGAATCTTCATACTTGTAGTCGTAATCGATTTCTGAATTAACCCTTTATTCAAATTAAAATAGATTTTCCCATCTGCTCGATACTCTGGGTTTTTAACATCAACTTTGTTTTGTTTTGCCTGCGGACTTATTTTATAGTTTGCTGTGACATCAGCAGTGATCACAGCTAAATTGTCACCATTAAAGTTTTCAAAACTCCCCAATTTAAAATTTTGAATAGTTTGAAGTGTAAATAACTGAAGATTTGCTTCCGGTAAAACGTTTTTCCAGGTAGAATCTTTTCCAACTTCTGTTGAAGGAAACTTCCTAAATACTTGAGCCACCATCGGTTTTAAAGCTCCTTCAACCATATCTTGCTGTAGCAACTTTTTATCTTCTGCTGAAACAGAATCCTTCATATTACGAAGTTCGAGAAGTTTATTTACAATCTTATCTGCTCGGAAAACATCAAGAATATCACCATTAGAATCTAATCGTACGGTGAACGGATTATTAACA
Source organism: Ignavibacteria bacterium (assembly GCA_030684555.1). GTDB lineage: Bacteria > Bacteroidota > Ignavibacteria > Ignavibacteriales > Ignavibacteriaceae > JAGUXE01. The sequence continues at coordinate 102,316 of JAUXVN010000074.1, read as the reverse complement.
AGAGCTTCATATTCAAGATATCTGTCTTTATCTGTAGAATCTAAAACCGTACCTGATTTGTATGAATATTTTTTTCCGTTTGCGTCTGCAGTAAGCTTCACAGATTTGAAATTAAATTCAACTTCCATAACTCCATCTGCTTCAACTTCATTAACTTTTGAATTAATTAGATAAGTGATTGTTTGAACTACTTTTTGTTCCATGACTGTATCGGCGGTTATTTTTTGATTATCGTCTGCGATTGAAGTTAATCGGAAATTATAAGTATTTCCTTTTTTTAGTTGATAATTCAGTTTAACCAATCCTACTGTCGAAGCATCAACACTTGAAGTTTTTATTTCAGTAGAATCAAAAGTTGTTACATCCTGTTCGGTGGTATTATTTTGAGTTTCTTTATTATCACCACAACCCATAAAAATGAGTATGGTAAAGAGAAAAATGATTGATAGTTTTTTCATATAGAACCTTTTTAGTAAAGTAAATATTTCTGTCTAATTAATTTAAAAGCGTTTAATTCTGATTGGTAATTTGAAATAATTTCTGATGGACTAACCCCTTTGGTTAACTGTAACCGAATTGATTTATCACCTGCTAAAAGATCAAAGGACTTTTCTTTAAATTGAAAATTATTCGGATATAATTTATAAAGAACATGAATCAGTTGAATACCAAACTCAAAAGGTTTAATAGCTTTATCGTCATTAACCATAATGCTGATTCCGTTACATCTAATATTTTTAAATTTCGGATTTATTGCCATACCATCAATATCCATGGGGACAAAAGAGATTTCACTTAAGAGTATACCCGTGTGTCCATATCTCGCAAATTCTTTTATTACATCAGAACTATTAATAAAAGGGCTGCCTATTGTTAAAAAGGGAGATAGTGTCCCTCTGCCTTCAGAAATGTTTGTCCCTTCGATTAAACAAGTACCAGGATATATTAAAGCAGTTTCAAAAGTAGGAATATTTGGTGATGGATTTATCCATGTTAATTCTGTATTGTTAAAGAACATGTTGCGCTGCCAATTTTTCATTTTGATGATTTTCAATGAAAAACCAGGAGATGCTTTTATCAATTCTTCACCAATAAAATATTGCGCTAATTCTCCAATTGTCATACCATGAATGACAGGAATTGGTGCTATTCCTACAAAGGAATTTAACTCGCTTTTGCGAACAGGTCCATCAACCCAAATACCTCCAATTGGATTTGGTCTATCAAGTACGAGCAGAGGGATGTGATTTTCATTAGCTGCTTCAATTGTATAAAATAATGTTGAGATGTATGTGTAAAACCGCGCTCCGACGTCCTGTATGTCAAAAATTAACAGATCTAAATTCTTCAACATTTCTTTTGTCGGCTTTTTAGTAGCCCCGTATAAAGAATAAATCGGAATTTGTGTTTTGGGGTCAATTCCACCTTGAATATGTTCACCTGCAGGGGCATCACCGCGAATTCCATGTTCAGGTCCGAATAACGCAATGATTTTAATATTGTTTAACTTTACTAACGCATCAACAAGGTGGGTTCCATCATTAAGTATTGCAGTATGGTTTGTTACAATTCCAATATTTCTTCCTTCTAGTAACGAAATATTTTCAGAGAAAAGAACTTCAGCTCCGGTTATTACATGTTGTGCAAAACAGATATTGAAGGAAAGGATAAACAATATTATGTATTTTAACATCTACTTCATCCTTAAGTTTTTTTGAAATAAAGCCCAGGCTGCTAAGGTCAAACCGTCCCATATGATATTTTCTTCAATCATTTTTTGAACTTCATCAATATCTAATTTTTTAATGCATAAATCTTCAGTTACATCCGGGGATAAAGGATCTATGAATAATTGTTTTGCAGAGTAAACTTTACAAATTTCATCAGAGGCACCGGTGTATGGCGAGAATTCACCCAGGTAAAGTAGATTATTAGAATTATAACCTGTTTCTTCACGCAATTCTTTTATTGCATTTTCTTCATAAGAAGTTTGAGGAGGAACTCCACCACAAGGGAATTCAATACTTATTCGATTGTTCAAATATCTATATTGTTCAATAAGAAGAAGAGTTCCGTCTTCAAAAATTGGAATTATCATAGATGAACCGTTTGTATGTACATAATGATAATTACCTTTGATGGAGTTATCGATAATATATTCATCAATCATATAACTCCAATAATCATTTTGTTTAAACACTGATGTTGAGATTCTATCCCATTTTTTATAAAACATCAGGAAGGATAATTCTCTAACAATTCTTTTCTCGTGAAAAAATGTGCGATTTCTATTGCAGCATTTTCATCTGAATCTGAACCATGAATAGCATTTTCTGCTTTACTATCAGCAAAAAGTTTTCTGATTGTACCATCCTCTGCTTGCGCTGGATCTGTTGCACCAATTAACTTTCGAAAATCAGCTACAGCATTTTCTTTCTCGAGTGCGATAGGCACACATGGTCCGGAAGTCATAAACTCAACCAATTCTTTATAGAAAGCTCTTTCTTTATGAACTTCATAAAATCCACCGGCTGAATCAGTTGATAGCCGTGTCATCTTAATCCCTTTGACCTTGAACCCTGCTTCAGTAATTTTTGTAATTATTTGTCCAACTAAATTTTTTCTGACTGCGTCAGGTTTAATAATTGCTAAAGTTCTGTTACTCATTAAAAATCCTTTACTTCTTTCTTGATTTAACTGCAACTTGTTTCAATTTGCTTGTCTTTGCTTTAACTTTTGTTTTTGTTGCAATTTTTGTTTCGTTTTTTTTTGATTTTGCTTCATTCAATGCAAATTTCATTGTGCTCCCAATTTCTGCAGGACTCTCCACAACATAAATACCAGCCTTTTTCATAGCTTTCATTTTTTCTGCTGCAGTTCCTTTACCACCGGAGATAATAGCACCGGCGTGTCCCATTCTTCGACCGGCAGGGGCTGTTCTTCCAGCAATAAATCCTACCACAGGTTTTTTAACGAATTTTTTTATGTATACCGCAGCCTCTTCTTCAGCACTTCCGCCAATTTCACCGATCATTACAATTCCATCTGTATTCGGATCTTCATTAAATAATTTAACAATATCAATAAATTGAGAACCAATGATTGGATCACCACCAATACCTACACAAGTAGATTGCCCAATTTTTAAATCAGAAAGTTGTTTAACTGCTTCATAGGTTAACGTACCGCTTCTTGAAACAACTCCAACTTTACCTGCACGATGAATAAATCCGGGCATGATACCAATTTTTGCTTTCCCGGGTGAAATAACTCCAGGGCAATTGGGTCCAACAAGTGTTACACCCAAAGATTTTATCCGGTGATAAACCGGGACCATATCCTTTACAGGAATTCCTTCAGTGATACAGATTATAAGTTTAATGCCTGCATTTGCAGCTTCAAGAATTGCATCAGCAGCGAAAGCAGGCGGGACAAAAATTACAGATGCGTTAGCTTTAGCCTTCTTCACAGCCTCTTCAACTGTATTAAAAACCGGAACACCTTCGAACTTTATTCCACCTTTTCCGGGGGTTACTCCGGCAACTACGTTTGTTCCATATTCCAACATTTGTTTAGAATGAAATGATCCTTCACCACCAGTAATACCTTGAACTACCAGGCGTGTTTTTTTATTGACTAGAATACTCATCAAATTTTCCTTTTAGTAATAGAAGATTATATTAATTGCAAAAATAACTAAATTCTTAAAAAAATTATTAACAAAATTCACTAAGTTATAAGTAATTATACATTTCAAGTTGTCGGCTTAATTGTAACAGTGTAGATTCATTAAATTGATCTGCAAGAAGTTGAATTCCTATGGGAAGACCGTTTTCAGAATGTCCAACCGGAATACTAATGCCGGGTATTCCCGCTAAATTGGCAGTTGTTGTAAAAATATCACTTAAATACATTTCGAGTGGATTTTCTGTTTTCTCACCAATTTTAAATGGGGGAGTGGGAGTTGTCGGAATTATTATAGCGTCAACTTGCTTGAAACATTTGTCAAAATCATTTTTTATTATTCTTCTAACTTTTTGAGCTTTAAGATAATAAGCATCATAATATCCTGAAGACAATACATATGTTCCTAACATAATTCGTCTTTTCACTTCAGCTCCGAATCCTTCACTTCTCGAATTGATGTACATTTCTGATAAATCTTTTGATTCATTAGAGCGTTTTGCGTAACGGGCACCGTCAAATCTAGCTAAATTTGATGAAGCCTCTGCAGTTGTCAGAATATAATAGGCAGCTATTGAGTACTCAGAATGGGGTAAATCAATATAAACGATTTCGTGCCCTAACAATTTTAATTTTTCTATTGTCGCAATCCATTTTGATTTTATTTCAGGTGAATAAGCTTCATGTATCAGACTTGATGTAACACCGATTCTAAACTTCTTAAATGATTTTATATCTTCGGAATAATTATCCACATCGTATTTAACAGATGTTGAATCCATTTCATCATAACCTGAAATGACCTCCATTAAAGCAGCAACATCATATGTTGTGCGAGCGAACGCCCCTATTGTATCAAATGAAGAGGCAAAAGAAGTTAATCCATAACGGGAGACTCGACCATAGGTAGGTTTTAAACCATATACCCCACAAAAAGCAGCCGGTTGTCTGATTGAACCGCCTGTGTCTGTTCCAATTGCAACATCACACTGAAAAGCTGCGACTGCAGCGGCAGATCCACCCGAGGAGCCGCCCGGTACATATGCTTCATTAACCGGATTTCTTACAATTCCATACGCTGAGTTTTCGTTAGATGAACCCATTGCGAATTCATCAAGATTAGTTTTCCCAATAATTATTGCATCTTCGTTTAGCAATCTTTGTACACAAGTTGCGGTATAAATTGGATAAAAATTTTCAAGGAATTTTGATCCACATGTCATTCTTTTCCCTTTGATAGAAAGTAAATCTTTAACAGCAATAACCATCCCGGCGAGTTTACCGGCTTTACCTGTTTTAATTTTTTCAGAAATTATTTCAGCGTTTTGAATAACATCATCTGAAAAAATTTCGAGAAAACAATTGAGACTTTTTCTCTTTTCAATTTCAGAGAGGAAATACTTTACGTTTTCAACTAAATCAAGTGAACCGTTTTTTAATAGAGTAATTTTTTCATTGTGGGATTTATATGGAAGCAAAAAACACCTTTGATTTTGAACGAAAGTAATGTTAGTCTTTTTTATCGAGATCGATTGAATCTTTTATTTCAGTCTCAACTTCGTGTAAAGATTTCTTGAATTGATTCATCCCTTTACCAATAGTTCTGGCAATCTCCGGCAATTTTTTTGGTCCAAAAAGCAAAAGAGCCACCAGGACAATCATAATTATCTCACCGGCTCCAATATTAGAAAACATAATTTCCTTCTACTATTTATTACTTCTTATCTTCAGATTTAGAATCATCGTCCACTTCTTTAATGGCTTTTTTGAATTCCTTCATCCCTTTACCGATACCCTGGGCAAGTTCAGGAATCTTTTTAGCTCCAAAAAGAATTATTATAACTAAAACAATAAGAATTATTTCAGTCGCACCTATATTTCCAAACATTATTACCTTCTTTTCTATTATTTTAAAAATGAATTAACAACAGACCGGAAAATTGATGTTCCGTCAGTATTTCCTAAAATTGGGTTACAAACTCTTTCAGGATGAGGCATCATACCAAGGATATTTCCTCTTTTATTGATTATTCCAGCAATATTATCTACTGAACCATTTGGATTTGATTCTGAATTTAGGTTCCCAACGTTATCAGAATACTTAAAAACAATCTGATTATTTTTATTTAATTCTTCAAGTGTTTTTTCATCTGCAAAATAATTTCCTTCACCATGTGCGATTGGAATATTTAGTATTTCTTTATTGAGCAGATTTGTAAAAGCTGAATTTGCATTAATAACTTTTAAATAGACATCCTTGCATACAAATTTTAAGGATTCATTTTTTAAAAGAACTCCGGGCAATAATCCGCTTTCAGTAAGGATTTGAAATCCGTTACAAATACCAATTACAATTCCACCACCTTCAGCAAAATTGATAACCTCCTGCATTAGTGGCGAAAGTTTTGCAATAGCGCCGGAACGAAGATAATCGCCATATGAAAAGCCACCGGGTAAAATTATTACATCAGAATTCTTAATTGAATGATCTTTGTGCCATAAGAATTCTGCTTCATATCCGAGAATATGTTTTACCGAAAAATAGGCGTCATGGTCACAGTTAGATCCGGGGAAAACGACTATACCGAATTTAACTTTCATTCACTTTTTCCAAAATTATTTCAAAGTCTTCCATAATTGGATTTGCAAGAAGTTTATTGCAAAATTCTGTAGCTTCGGTTTTGGCTAAAACTTCATCGGATGTTTCAATAAAAAACTGTATTGATTTATCAATTCTGACTTTTGATATATTATTTAGCCCAAGTAATTTAGCTCCTTGTTCAGATGCTTTTCCCTGCGGGTCTAAAATAGATTTCCTTCTTTTTACTAAAATTTTTGCTTTGTACATCTTATCCTAAATATTAAATTTTCGACTATTCAAAAGAATTGAAATTTGTTCATCATTTCTGTCTAATAAAGTTGAACAACTGTCGAAAGATACCAAATACGATTACGAAAATAAAGATATAAAAGATTGCTTTCCCTTCAGACAGAACAAAAATAATTGCAGCAATAATAATGAAAATGAAAAGGAAGGGTTTTTCTTTTATACTCTTCAAACTCGGTTTTGGAAGCGTATCATATTTGATCTTACTTATCATCAATAAAGAGAGTAAAAGTGTTAAAGGAATAATTAGTTCTTGATAAGGCGGTCGAATGGCTGTTCCTTCAGTATAAACGAGAATAAACGAAGATACAGTTATCGCCGCCATAGGAATCGGGAGTCCGCTAAAATAATCTTTATCAAATCCTACAAGTTGTGTGTTGAAACGGGCTAATCTATAACCACCTGCAATCAAGAATAATACTGAAATTAAAAGACCAACATATTCATAATTGAACAGATAAGTTTTCCACAGTAAGAATGCAGGTGCAAAACCAAAACTCACAACATCAGCCAGTGAATCTAACTCCACCCCCAATTTACTGCTTGTATTTGTTAATCTGGCGAAAAGTCCGTCGAGTGCATCAGAAACAGCAGCAAATCCAATTAGCAAAGCTGCAAAATGAAAATTACCATTAGTTGTTTCCACTACTGAATAAAATCCCAATGCCATATTCAGAGCGGTAAAAAAGTTAGGAATAACTTTTTTTAATGAAGATAATTCCATTATTGATTATTCCGGGGGAATCTAAATAAAATAGTTTCTCCGGCGGTAACAACCTCATCTTTTGAAACCATTACCTCGCACTCAACGGGAACAATAACATCGACTCGGCTTCCAAATTTTATCATTCCAAATCTTTCCCCTGCTTTTACAGCTTGACCGTTTTTTAAATCATAGATGATTCTTCTTGCAACAAATCCGGCTACTTGAGTAAAAAATACTTTACCGTATTTACTTGTAATTCCTATTTCGGATCTCTCATTTTTCTCAGAAGCTTTATCATCATAAGCAACTAAATACTCCCCTTCACAATAGCGAACCATCTCAACTACACCATCAATTGGAATTCTGTTTACGTGTACATTCAACGGTGACATGAAAACCGATACTTGTTTGGCTTTGCCGTTTACGAATTTGTTGTCATCAACTTCTTTAACGAAAAGTACTCTTCCGTCCGCGGGTGAAAAGACAGCTTCATCATCTTTTGGTGTGATTCTTTCAGGATCTCTGAAAAAATTAAGAGTAAAAATCATCATAATTATTGCTAGTAGAATTATAAGCCCTCTTAGAACAAGGCTGTTCATAAAAAAACTTGAAGCAATCAAAATGAATGAAATAAATGAAATAATACCAACCGTTGTATAACCGTATTTTGTTATCATATACCTAAAATAATTGTTCGTGAATAATATCCGTGTATTTTCTAAACTGTTTAGAAGTTAAAATTTTATTTGGAAAAATTGCAGATTCCAAATTCTGATTCGGAATAATATGGAGTCCAATGGGAGAAAAATCTCCGAGAATAAAAATTTTATCATCACATTTTCCAAAAAAAGAATTGAATTCAACTAAATTAAAATTACGCCTTTCAAAAAAAGATTTAAGTACCACGTTAGCTTTTGAAGCGATTCGAAGCATCATCTTGATTTCATTAGCATCGGCTATTTCAAAAGATAATAAGTGACTTTCAGACACAAAATGTTGTAATTCTTCACCTATATAAAATTCAAATAGGGGGATTTGCAACTGGTCAAATTCTTTCTTGAGAAAGATACGAGAATTTCTTTTATCGAATGCATTTAAAATTTTTAATCTAAAGGGAAAAAACGAAATTGGTTGGTGAACAAAAGTAAAAGTGGACTTGTTAATTATCTGTGGCAAAGGAATGTTATACTGTAAAAGGTAATCAAAAAAGAATGAATTGATTTTAGCCAAATTTTCAGCAATATTTTTACTTCGAAAAATTAATTTTTTGTTGACATGGATACTATCGGAAAATTCTCTCGTAGAGATTTCCGGGTTTATCCTGTCAGTATATGTCGATAAGAAATAATTCACTCTATATACAGTTTATCGTTTAAATCAAAGTTGCTAAAAAAATGAACAAAAATTTATACAATAACTGTGTTAAAAGTCAAATCAATATTTTATATTTGAGTTTATAACAAATCAGTTACTTGAAAATAAATTAAGGAGTTTTTTATGAAGGGTGGTATGCAGGGAATGTTAAAGCAAGTTCAAAAAATGCAAGAGGACATGCAAAAAGTACAACAGGAATTAGGAAATAAGACTGTTACTGAAGAAGCAGGTGGTGGAATGATAAAAGCAACAGCTTCTGGTAATAAAGAAATTATTTCTGTTGAGATTGATGCTCAGGTTATAAATGCAGATGAAAAGGAGATCCTGGAAGATTTAGTTGTAGCAGCCGTAAATAAAGCATTAAATTCTGCCGGCAAAATGGCTGAAAATGAACTTGCAAAAGTTACAAAGGGAATGATTCCTCCGGGAATGAATATACCGGGATTTTAAATTGACTATTGCTGAACCTTTACAAATTGCGATTGAAGAATTAAGTAAGTTCCCGGGAATCGGACGAAAAACTGCTCAACGACTTGCTATTCATCTCTTAAAATCTAAACGAGATGATGTAAACAAGCTGGTTAAATCAATTATTGACTTAAAGGAAAAATTAAATTTTTGCAAAATTTGTTTTAACATCACAGAATTTGAAACCTGTGAAATTTGCACAAATCAGAAAAGAGACAACAGTATCATTTGTGTAGTTGAAGAAATTAGTGATGTTATTGCCATCGAAAGAACAAATGAGTATAGAGGTTTATATCATGTTTTAGGCGGTGTACTTTCACCGCTAAATGGTATTAACCAGGAGAATCTAAAAATTAAGGAACTGCTTAACCGTTTAAAAGATGATACAGTCAAAGAAATCATTCTCGCTATCAATCCGGATACCGAGGGGGAAACAACTTCCTTATACTTAGCAAAATTGATTAAGCCATTGAATATACAGGTGTCAAGAATTGCAAGGGGACTTCCCATCGGTGGGGATCTTGAGTTTGCAGATGATGCTACTATTGGAAGAGCAGTTCAAGGAAGAATAGTTCTTTGAAAAGTGAATGGTTTATAGACTGGTTCGAATCAAAAGAATATCTGACAGTCTATAAACATAGAGATAATGCCGATGCAGCAAAAGCAGTAGATCTAATTCTTAATAATATTAATATTGATGTTACTAAAACTGTTTTGGATTTAGCTTGCGGTGCAGGGCGTCATTCTATTTCGTTTGCTCAAAAAGGTTTTGAGGTTGTTGGTGTTGATTTGAGTGACAATCTACTTAAATGTGCAAAAATAAAATCAGATGAATTAAATCTTCAAATAGATTTTATAAAATCTGATATACGTTATTTTGCGATAAATAAGAAATTTGATTTAATACTCAATCTATTTACAAGCTTTGGTTACTTTGACACTGACGAAGAAAATGGTATTGTGTTTTCATTAGCTTCTAAGTATTTAAACGAAAAAGGAGTTTTTGTATTTGACTATTTTAATCCACATTTTATAGTTGACAATTTAATCCCTCATTCAATTGATAATTATGGAGATTTTACAATTGAACAGTTCAGGTTTGTTGAAGGTGAAAGAATTGTAAAAAAAATTAAAATAATTTCTGAAGTCGGAGAAAGAGAATACACGGAGTCAGTGAGAATGTACAATTTTGCATGGGTTGCTAAATCAATTCAAAAAAATGGACTTCATATCATTAAAGAATTTGGTAATTATGATGGAGAAAAATTTTCAAAAAAGAACTCTTCCAGAATATTTTTAATTTGTACCAAGTGAAAACTAAACTTAAAATATTTACAGTAATCATCGGTTTTTTTTCTTTACAAATTGTGGGTTGTGATTTACTAAACGTTAGAGAAGGGGAAAAGCCTGATCAACCGAGAGGTACATTCCAATACGCTGTTACCTATGAAGATGTGATCACTAATTTGACTAATTCAATCAAAGAAAAAAACACACAGAATTATCTCGCTTGTTTAGCCGATTCATCTTATTCTAAAATTAGTTTTTCATTTATCCCGTCAGCAGGTTCTTCTTCAATTTATCCGGCATTGATTGATAACTGGTCTAGAAATAATGAAGAGCAATATTTCAAGAATATGACTATCAGAACTTCTCAGGACCAACAATTGAATCTATTAGTGAAGGAAGCGCAAGCGGTGTACCAGGGCGACACAGTCGTATATTCAGCAAAATACAGTTTTTTAGTGCCGGTTTTTGCAAGTTTAGAGACAAATATTTTCCAGGGTGAATTGAAGTTCAAAATAATAAGAGACTCAAGATTTGGATGGACGATTTTTAATTGGCAGGATATAAAAAATAGTGAATCACCAACATGGAGTGAACTTAAAGGGCAGTTTAATTATTAGTATTTTAATTGGAGTTCTTTTTTTTCAATTAAATGCTTGTATTAACCCATTTGCCCCTAAACTGGATTTTAATTCTGAAACAAGTGGAAGCCTTTCAGATTTGACAACCGTTGATGGTGTTTTTCAGAATTTACAGTATTCATATACTTTTAAAGATTCTACAATATATGGTAGACTTTTGGGAGATGACTTTCTCTTTACTTACAGAAACTATGATTTAGGTTTTGATGTTTCATGGGGGAGAGACGAGGAAATGAAGGCAACTCACGGATTATTCCAAAATGCTGAGAGACTTGATCTAATTTGGAATAATGTTGTCGCATCTTCTCAAGATTCAGTTGAAGCAAATCTGATAAGAGGTTTTAATTTGACTATCACTTTTAATCCAACTGATGTAATTAGGATTGACGGTAGAGTAAATCTTTTACTTAAAAAAAATGCCAATACAAATAATTGGGCTATACATCGATGGCTTGACGAATCAAATTTTTAAAAATTATGTTATTTATTATTAAAGAAACATTTAGGTCTATAGGAAGAACGAAAATTTCTTTCAGTTTCGCTTTTATATCTACAACTATAAGTATTTTCTTAATCCAATTGACTTTTTATTCAGTCCACTTTTCTGAATACTATGAGTCAGAGATAAAGAAGAATTTTTTCGTCAATATTTTTTTGTTAGAAAATATTGATCTTAATAAACAGAAACAAATTCTAAGTGAGATAAACTCGACCGGATATGTCGAAAAATCTTTTTATATAAGTAAAGATGAAGCGAAAAAGAAATTTATTAAAGAAACGGGGGAAGATTTTTCCAAAATATTAAAAAATAACCCACTTCCCGCCTCATTCGTGGTTACATTGTCTCCATCAACTTTAGATAATCGAAATATAAAAACAGTTCTTGATAAATTTGAGGAAATCCAGGGAGTTGAAAGTGTTTTCTTTGAATCCGATTTATATAATAGAGCACTTAAATTGATAAATACTTCTCAAAAATATTTATGGATAATGGTTGGAATTTTTACTTTTTTAGCATTTTATATACTTTATAGTACACTTCGGTTAATTCTTGAAAATCAAGCTGAAGAAATACTAACAATGAAATTAGTAGGAGCTTCAACAATGATGATTTCAGCTCCAATAATTCTTAGTGGGATTTTTATTGGATTACTTGGAGCACTATTTTCAAATATATCACTTTTTGTAATCCAAGGATTAACTAATAAATTGATTAGTTTTACTTTATTACCAAAAAGTCTTTCGATGAGTTATTTATTTTATTCGAGTTTTATAGTTGGGCCCATTATGGGATTGATCTGCAGCACATTTGTTACGAGAAATATAAAAATTAGCCATCATCAAATTTGAATATAAAAATACATTTTGTAAATTTAACGTTTCAATTATAGTTAGGAATATTTTAATGCGTTTATTCTTGTTCTTGATATCCTTTATTTTATTATTTGCAACAATTCAGTATGCCCAAACCGGTGATGTAAAAATTGGCAGGGATGCAAGTAGATTAACACAAACACAGGGTGCGTTTTTTGATTATTCAGACCCGAATAGTTTAAACATTAAAGTGAGTGTTTGGGGATTTGTAAAATATCCCGGGCAGTACCTCGTACCTGCATATTCAACGGCTCTTGATGTTTTCTCATATGCTGGTGGCCCGACTGAGAGCGCGCATCTTGATGATTTAAGAATTTACCGAACTTTTGAGGATTCAACGCAGCAATTATATAAATTCAATTATAACGATTTGCTTTGGGAGAAAAACCTTAATAAAGTTGTTCCTCCACCGGCTCTTTTACCGGGAGATATCTTTGTCGTACCAGGTGAACCGAGATTTTATTTCAAAGATTATTTACAAGTTACAATATCTATTGTGTCAACTTTAATTTCTTTGACAATTTTGATTTTAAACATTACACGTAATTAGGAGATTTTTTGAATAACAATAATAGCAATAACAATTTCCACTCTGAACAATCAACTACAAGTTTTAAAGATTATTTAGACCTGATTAGGAATAACATAATTCCTATTTTAATTATTACTGTTACAAGTTTGGTTTTTGCAATAATCTATGCATTAAATGCGGTAGATATTTATAAATCGACTACAGTTCTAAAATTGTCAAAACCTCAAGGCAGTATATTAGATGCACCGCTTATGCCAGGTTTTTCTGATTTTGGTAACGATCGATTCATTGCAAATGAAATTGAAGTATTAAAAAGCTACACAATTAGAGAAAAAGTGGCTAAAACCTTAATTGATAGTTTTTTAGTTGTAGATGAGCCGGATACGTTTTCACTTCTGCTTGACAATTCACGATTTGAATTTGATAGAAAAAATTCAAATTTAATTTCTTCGCTTGACTTGATAAAGAAATTATTTTCAATTACTTCAATTGAACAAAAGAGGGGCTTAGATATTGTTGAAATATCAATTGAATCTCCGGCACCATACGAAGCTTCATTAATTGCTAATGCATATGCTGATGCCTACAGACAATTAAACTTAGAGATTAATAGAAATCAATTGACTCTTGTGAAAAATTTTCTTTCTTCACAACGAAGTGAAAAATTAGATCAATTGAGCCAAGCAGAAGAGTTGATAAAAAGTTTTCAAGAAAAAGGTGGAATCGTTGCACTAGATCAGCAAGCGTCAACTTTAGTTACTGAGATTGCAAAATTTGAATCTCAAGCAAATATGACTAAAATTGAAGTTTTATCAACTGAAAAAGTATTGGTAAGCCTTAAAGAAGATCTTCGAAGGAAGGATCCACAAATCTCTACTTATATCGAAAGTGGAATGACTCAGGAGTATCTGAAAAGCCTCCAAACTGAAATTGCAAAATTGGAATTGAATAAAACTCTTGCATTAAATGAAACCAAATCCTCCCGAACCGGAGACGATCAACTAATTAAAGAGTATGATAAAAAAATCAATCAACTGAAGACAAAATTAGACAAGCAAGTCGAAATTTTAAAAACTTCAATTGTAGCAAGTACACCTGAAGAGTTAAGAACCCTTTCGCAAAAAATTATTGAAGAAGAAATCAAACTTCAATCACTCCAGACTATGTTGGCACAATTAAATATAATTGTAAGAAACTACGATCAAAAATTTAATCAACTTCCAAAAACAACTATTGAGCTAGCCAGACTACAAAGGAATCGCGAATCTCTTGAAAAGTTGTATATATTAGTCGAAGAAAAATATCAAGAAGCACTAATCAATGAACAATCTCAGCCGGGCAATGTTTATATAATAGATATGGCTCGTATTCCGACAAGTCCCTCCAAACCCAATAGAATGTTGATAATCCTTGTAGGATTCGTAATGGGTTTAGGACTCGCTTTTGGTTTTGCTTTCATCAGAAATTATTTTGATAATACAATCAAAACTCCTGAAGATATTCAAAATAGAAATATTAATGTATTATCATGGATTCCACAAATTGAAGCTATGACAACATCAGGTACAACAGAATTTGAGTTTATTGTTCATCAAAAACCTGACTCAATCCCGAGTGAAGCTTTTAGAGCTTTAAGAACAAGAGTTCAATATTCGAGGATTGATACTGCATCACTCAAAGTAATTTTAGTTACATCATCCGCCCCTTCAGAAGGTAAAACGATGATTTGTGCAAATTTAGCAGGAAGTTTTGCACAATCGAATAAAAAGACTTTAATAATCGATTGCGATTTACGTAAACCACGTGTGCATTCATTTTTCAAAGCTAATCGTTATCCGGGTTTAATAGATTACTTCTTTAACCAGGTAAGTTTTGATGAAATACTAAGAAAATCTGAACAAGAAAATCTCTATTATATAACTGCGGGAACAATTCCGCCAAACCCTGCAGAAACTCTTGAATCACCCCGAATGAGAGAATTTATAGAAGGTTTGAGAGATAAATTCGATTACATTCTATTAGATTCTCCGCCTGTAATTGCTGTAACTGATTCAGAAATCCTATCCCGTATTGCTGATGGTACTATTTTAGTAGTTTCTGCAAATACCACCGAAAAAGAATTAATGGAAAAGGCTATAGAAATAATTAGACAGGATAATGTAAGTTTCCTTGGCGCTGTTTTAAATAATTTTATTTATAAGAGTTCATATGGCTCTTACTATAAATATTACTACTATTATTCCAGACCCAAAAAAGGTGATAGTAATCCGAGCGCAAAACCGCCTGTAATTAATAATAATTAGTCAGAACGCTAAAATGTATTTTTATTCATTGGTTTTGTCATTAGTACTGATTCCTACTATTTTATTTGCACAAAGTTCTGTATCCTATCCGGAACGTGCTGGATTACTTTCAAAGGACTCAACAGCACTCGCTTCAGTTTCACTTGCTGCTGATGGTGGTATTGATACGCTGACTTTTAGAGTTGGGACCGGTGATAGATTTTTAATTTCTATAGTAGGTTTAGAAGAGGTAGTTTTTAATAGTGAAATCGACCGAGAAGGTTCAATCTATTTACCCCGATTAGGGAACATTTATCTTAAAAATGATCCCCTTTATCTTGCCAAAGAAAAAATATCAACTTCATTAAGAAAAATTTATAAAAACGTCGAAATACATATTTCCTTAATCGAAATTAGGAAAATTAAAATTTCAGTTGCGGGAGATATAAAAAATACTGCTGAATTAGTGATTTACGCAAATTCCAGACTCAGTGATGTTATTTCAAGATATATCTGGTTAAATCCTTCATCAAATCTTAGAAAAATAAAGATTGTTAGTGAGGATGAGGAAATAAAAAAATATGACTACCTTAAATACCTAAGAAATGCAGATAAAGAGAACAATCCATATTTAAAAGATCGAGACTTTATTTATATAGATAAAATCGATAGAACGATTTCAGTTATTGGAGCAGTCAAATTTCAAGGCATCTATGAATTTGTAGAAAATGAATACTTATTTGACTTAATTAATGTTACCGGCGGTTTTTTAAGTAAAGCCAGATTAGACACAATTGAAGTTGTTAGATTTGAAGACGATTTTATTACACAAACCACCATGTATTTGTCCTACCAAGAATTAATCCAAAATAATTTTTTAATCAAAAATGGGGATCGGATTATTGTACGGGATATACCGAGATATATGATTGATAATTCAGTTTTGATTGAAGGTTTCGTGAAATATCCCGGTGTTTATAAAATCACAGATGATGAAACTACACTTTTTGGAGTTATTCAAGAAGCCGGTGGATTTTTACCAAACGCATCTTTGCAAGATGCTTTTGTGAAGAGGGAGATTGGTTTATCAGATGATGATCCTGAATTTGAACGTTTGAAGATTATTCCCAGAGCAGATATGACTGATGATGAGTATGATTATTTTAAATCTAAGTCACGTCTAAGAAAAGGTAAAGTTGTAGCTGATTTTTCAGCCCTCTTTGAAAAGAATGACAAAAGTGAAAATATTAAACTTCGTAGAAATGATGTTATTACAGTTCCTGAAAAGAAGGATTTCGTAACTTTAATCGGTCAGGTTGTTAATCCGGGGAATGTGCCTTATCGTCCCAATTTCAAAATAAACGACTATATTAAAATCGGTGGCGGTTTTGCCTGGCGGGCACTAAAATCAGATATTCGTGTAATAAAAGCTAATACTGGTGAATGGGTAGATGCGGATGATGTAACAGAAATTGAACCGGGAGATGGTATTTGGATTCCTGAAGATCCACCCGGTCCCAAATTTTGGGTTTTATTTAAAGATGTTTTAGTTGTGGTTGGACAGGTAGCAACTGTTGTGGCTGCAACCATGGCTGTTGTAGCGAGTACCAGGTAATTATGAAATTTCACGATATTCTAAATACAATCTTATATCACCGAAAAAAGATTTTTGTAAATTCATTTATTGGGATGGTTTTTCTCTTTCTGATATTTTTCTTTGTTTATCCGGTGACTTACCAATCGATAGTAACTGTGCTTCCTCCTGAAAAAGGGAATCCATACTCACTTGGCAATTTATTGCAGGGAATGGGAGGAGGAGACTTGACTTCACTGATGAGTGGTTCAACATCAGCAAGTTCTCAACTATATGTTGAAGTTTTAAAAAGTCGAACTGCAGCGTTGATGACCATAAGTAAATTACAACTTGTCGATTATTTTGATTCGGATAGTGAACTCGAAGCTGCTCCAAAATTGATTAAGGAAATTCAGACTGAAATAACCAAAGAAGGCGTGATTAAATTATCAGTTCCAGTTTCAACCGGATTGTTTGGGCGATTTTCCAATCAGAATGAAGAGATTAAAACTTTATCGGCTTCAATTTCGAACACGCTGGTTGAATCATTAGACCAGATTAATCGTGAAAAAATGAGTTCAAAAGCAAAAAAAGCAAGGTTATATATTGATGCAGAAATTCAAAGAACCAAAGTTTTATTAGATTCAGCTGAGATTGAGTTAATGGAATTTCAGTCGAAGAATAAAGCTGTATCACTCCCGGAACAAATTAAAGTATCAATAGAAGCGGCTGCTAAATTACGCGGCGAAATAACCGCAACAGAAATAAACTATAGTCTTTTATCTCAAAATTTAAAAGAAAATAGTTCGCTCATGGAGAATGTGAAATCAAGATTAACAGAATTAAGAAAGCAATACGAGAAATTTGAAAGTTCAAATAGCGATTTCTTCCTCTCTTTCTCAAGTGCTCCACAACTTGGATTAAAACTTTCGAATCTTTTTAGAGAAGTGAAAGTTAAAAATGAGGTTTATATTCTCCTTCAGCAGCAATATTATAAAGAGAAGATTCAGGAAAATAGAGATGTCCCTACAGTTGAGGTACTTGATGCTGCAGTAATTCCGTTAAGAGCTTCATCTCCTAGACTTATCGTATGGACAATTTTAGGCGGCATAATGATTTTCTTCACCTTGACTTTTTTTATTATGCTTCAAGAGAATAAATTAAAACGATATTCTAATTAAAAATCTTTTTTTAAAAATGAATCAAAAAATAGCGATCGTAACAGGTGGAGCAGGGTTTCTTGGCTCTCATCTATGTGACAAATTCATTAAAGAAAACTGTAAAGTTATTTGTATAGATAATTTAATTACCGGAAATCCAAATAATATAGCACACTTATTCGGCAATCCAAATTTTGAATTTATCAAACACGATATTACTAATTATATCTTTGTCCCCGGTCAAGTAGATTATATACTTCATTTTGCATCACCTGCAAGCCCGATTGACTATCTTAAACTTCCTATACAAACATTAAAAGTCGGTTCATTAGGAACTCATAAAGTATTGGGTTTGGCGAAAGAGAAAAAAGCAAGAATATTATTAGCTTCTACTTCAGAAGTTTATGGTGACCCAAATATACATCCACAAAAAGAAGATTATTGGGGAAATGTGAATCCAGTTGGGCCACGTGGTGTTTATGACGAAGCGAAAAGATTTGCTGAAGCGATTACGATGGCTTATAATCGTTATCATGGTGTTGATACGCGAATTGTCCGTATTTTTAATACTTATGGACCAAGAATGAGATTGAATGATGGCAGAGCTTTGCCGGCTTTTGTAGATCAAGCACTCAAAAATGAAGATATTACTGTTTTTGGTGATGGAACTCAAACTAGAAGTTTTTGTTACGTGGACGATTTAGTTGATGGGATTTACAAGTTATTGATGTCTGATGAAATTTATCCCGTAAATATTGGCAATCCGGATGAAATAACAATTAAACAATTTGCTGAAGAAGTTATCAGAATTACCGGAACCAAAAGTAAAATTGTATATAAAGAGCTGCCAGAGGATGACCCAAAGGTTAGACAGCCCGACATATCAAAAGCTAAATCTTTGTTGAATTGGTTTCCTAAAATTGGAAGAGAGGAGGGATTGAAAAGGACAATTGATTACTTTTTAGAACAAAGAAAAATTAGTTAATGTTTAAACATAAATTTTTTGCCACTGCAGCAGGGACATCTTTTTATCTAATTGTGTTTAATGTATTGGGAAAAGGTGTTGGACTTGCCCGTGAATCTGTATTTGCTGCTTTTTTTGGTCTCCGGCAGGAGTTCGATTTATATCTTGTAGGTGCTGTAATCCCTATTGTAATTAATACTATAATTCAATATATCGGACAAAATTATTTCATCCCCTCATATTCTTCAATAAAAGAAAAAAACCGGATTACCTTTCTTAATAGTACAATGTTAATATTCTTAATTTCATCTCTAATAATATCTGCATTACTATACTTTTTCTCCGATGCTATAATGAAAATGTATTTGACCGATTCAAAAACTGAAATTCAAAATGTTGCTTCCAAAATATTCAAAATATTTCTTTTAACTATCCCATTAAACTCATTGACAGCGGTTCTATCAGCATATTTTCAAGTGAAATTAAAATTTTATTTGCCTGCAATTGCACAGTTAATTTTTGGGTTAGTCATTTTGTTGATGGTTTTATTTTTCAATTCGTTTTTTAGTATTTATTCAATAGCGCTTGGATTTTTAGCAGGTAGTTTTTTCCAGTTGCTTATTCTTCTTATTGTTTCTCAAAAGGAAAAAGTATTTTCCTATTTATCATTGAAAATTGATTTTAGTTTGTTCAGATCAATTCCAAGTGGATTAGGCATAGTATTGTTTATTGAAATTATCGGACAATTGTTTCTAATTGTTGATCGATACTTTCTCAAGAGTGTGGATGCCGGTGGTATCTCGTCATTAAGTTATGCGAATAACATATTTGCGCTGCCTATATCGATTATCTCATTAACATTCGCCACTGTAATCTTCCCGAAGTTATCTGAAGATATTAAAAGTGGTATTGAAAAATTTTCTGCTAACCTGATTCGAAGTATTTCTATAAATACATATATATTTATACCGATTACATTTCTCTTTCTTTTTTTTGGTGATGAAATTATTAAGGTACTATATTACCGGGGAAAATTTACTTCAGACGATGTTGTGATGACATTTAGCGTTTTGAAATTGTTTAGTATAAGTTTAGTCTTTTTCTCAGCCTTTGCAATTATAAATAAAGCAATGTACGCAATTGGAGCGCTTAAATTCTTATTGATAATTAATCTTGTCGTTTTTCTATTTAAAGTGATTTCGAGTGCTTTTTTGGTTGATTATTTCAAACAGGATGGGTTAGCATTAAGCACATCGTTAAGCTTTATTCTAATTACAATTGTCTGTAGTTTCTATCTGTTTAGAAGAATGAATATGCTAAAAAATATATGGTGGAGTGATTTGTTTATCTCTATAATGAATGGAGTAGTTTCGATCTCGATTACATACATCATTTTTAATATGATTGAATTGAATTATTGGATTAGTTTTTTCATTAAACCACTTCTAACTTTGAGCGTATATATCTTCAACTCAATGATAATAGGGCAGAGATCATTTAAAGAACTTCAACTTCCTTTAATGGGTATTATTAGGTTATAAATGATTCACAATTTAAAGCGAACCGAATTACTTAGTATTCCAAATAAATTTCCAATAGTTAAGAAAATTATCGAGAAACTATTCTCAATAATTTTGTTTTCATTTAGAAAGGTTACTCCAAAACGAAAGAATGGTAATAATGTAATCCTATCATTTCATCGTCTCGGAGATACAGTTTTTACGATACCAGCATTAAAAGGGTTATTTAGTAAGTTTGGTGAAAATAACTTTATTCTATTTTGTTTTCCTGAAAACAAAGTTATATATCAAAAAGTTTTTCCTCAGCTAAAAATAATTACTTTTGATCTATCTGACTTTTTATTCGAAGGGCGTTGTGCAAAAAGAAAACTGAGAAAAATTTTCTCAAATCAAAAACCTTATGATGTTATTGATATTACCGGAACACTTACTTCGGTATCGCTTTTTATTGGACAAAAAATAAATAGAGTAATAGGATTAAGTGACGATATTTTGATTAGTGCTTATGATAGATATTCCCTTAAAACAAATGTTCAGCACCTAACTGACCTCTATATAAATTGTATCAATTTGTATAAGGATATGAATTCATATAAATACGATAAAGAATTCCCCCAAAATTATATAACTACAGGAAGAATTCTGATACACCCTTTTGCCGGTTGGGAAGCTAAGGAATGGGGAATCCAAAATTTTATCGAATTAGCAAAAGAGTTAAAAACCGGATTTGCTGTTGAATTTGTTTTCCCTTTGGACGATAAAAATTCTGAATTAAAAGAACTATTAAATAGTGTAGGAATTCCTTATAATGAAACTAAAAGTATTGAGGATTTTATTGATCTGAATGAAGAAATGTCATTACTCATTTCCAACGATTCCGGTCCAGTACATATTTCGAGTTTGTTAGGGAAGCCCACTTTCACTATCTATGGACCTACAAATCCCATTACTCATGTCCCATATGGGAAGATTCATAGTTATATTCGAAAAGAAATCCATTGTTCACCCCTAAATACAAAATACTGCTACACACGAGGTGGAGAGTTTTGCGATTCTTATGAATGTATGAAAAACTTAAGTGTTTCAGAAGTTTATCAATCGGTAAAACAATTTACTGATCAATTAGGTTTAATTAGTAAAATAGTATTATAGTGTGATGGATCTATTTATTGTCGAAAATATAAATATTAGTAACCAAAATGATTTGCAGTTAGCATGCTAAAATCAATTAATCTAAGTGATAAAGGTTTATTACTAATTTCGCTTTTTACAGTAGTTGTTTGCTCAATTGCAGGTGCAAATATACTCTATTTATTAGGTTTGTTAATCTTTGCTTATCTCTATTCATTGTGGGGAAAAGATTTCGTCATCAACTTCGTAATCATCTCTTCCCTAACATTGGTGAGCGATTTGGGTGCCTCATTAAGGTTAGCGGTAAATATCGTTAGTATAAGTGCACTTTTATTTTTGTTTTTAAATAAATATGGATTTAACTTAGAAAAGTATCCGGCAGTAAACTCAACTGTGTTATTATATTTGTTCGCACTTATATTATTGATGGTATTAACTTCATTTACTTCTAATGATACATTTGCAGGATTAATTTTAACTGCCAAAACTATAACTTTCTTTGTTTTAATCTATTTTTTCTACTCTTTAATAAATGGAGAGAAGGAAATTAATCTCTTTAGAAATTCAATTATAACTGCGTCTATAGTATTGGTATTGTTTGCTCTATTTAATATGATTCGCCTTGGGCAGAGTATATTTGATATTAACACATGGATATATCTACGATTTAGCGGTTTGATCGGCAATCCGAATGGTACTGCAGCTTTTTATGCTATCTCTATTCCGCTGATAACCGGAAAAATATTAACAACTAGTATGAAGAAAATAAAAATTTATATTCCAATACTAATCATATTAATAATAGGCTTATTGTTTACTGTTTCCAGAGGCGCCTTTCTTTCACTTGCAGTAAGTATTACATTTTACTTTTTTTTTATGTATCGCAAAGTCTTGATAAAAAGCGTAATAATTTCAGCAATCCTAATTACACTAATTGTGTTAGTTCCAACACTTAATGAAACATTTACTGCACTTATTCGTTTGGAGGAAGGAGTATCTCAGCGTGATATACTCTGGGAATTAGCAATCAATATGATTGCTGATAACTTCTGGTTGGGTATCGGTCCCGGCTCATTCACAAATGAGATGTTTAATTATATTCCGGTTATGCTTGATAGCTGGCATGGTATATTTTTACAGGGATTAGCAGATGTTACACAGGGAAGTAACCTTGCCCACAATTTTTATTTGAGTTTTTTTTCAGAGATGGGAATTTTAGGGTTAGTTGCCTCAGTAATTTTACCAGGAATTTTCTTCAACATTGGTTATAAAACAATGAAGTATTATAAAGATTTTGATAAAGCAAAATACATTAATACATTGATTATGTTATCTATTGGTGTTGGGCTATTTATACGCGGTTTTTTTGAGGGTATTAATTTAATAACCTTTGGATGGATCACAATGGATCTACCTTTCTGGTTAGTTTTTGCATCATTACTTTATTATTACGAACAATCTAAGATTAGCAGTGGAAGAAATCTAGTTGGAATCAAATAGAAAAAAAATTTTACTTTTAGCTCCACCCAATTCTATTCACACAATTAAATGGGCAAATGAGCTGTATAGCAAAGGTTTCAATATTACTGTCTATGGAATAAATTCCAATCAGAACAGTAAATATTTGCCTGGAATAGAAATATTCAGTTATACAATTTCTGATAAGTTAGCGGAAGGAAAATATGGTACCATAACCAAGATCTTATATGTATTGTGTCTTCCAAATCTCATTCAAGTTGTAAAAAAAATTAAACCTGATATTATTCACGCTCATTATGCCTCGAGTTATGGTTTATTAGGTACATTTTTGCGGTTTAAACCCTTTATTGTTTCTGTTTGGGGCGCAGATGTATTTTCTTTTCCTGACCAATCATTTCTTCATAGATCATTACTAAGATTTGTTTTTAGTAGAGCAGACAGAATTTTGTCGACTAGTGAGTTTATGAAAGAACGTTGTAAACTATTTACATCAAAAGAAATAAACGTGACGCCATTTGGTGTTGATCTGAAGACGTTCGATAAAATTAATGATCTCCAGAAAACTGATGAAACAATTATCGGGACAATAAAAGCTCTTGAACCACAATACGGAGTTGAGTTTCTCATTAAAGCCTTTAAAATTATTGTGGATAAATATCCACTTGAACCATTCAAGCTTCTAATAGTGGGGAAAGGTTATTTAGAAAATGATTTGAAGAACTTAACTATTGAATTAGGCATTGCTAACAAAACTGTATTCACAGGATTTATAGCATATGAGGAGATTCCAATTTATCATAATTTGATTGACATTTTTGTTGCCGTCTCTGTACTGGATGACGAAAGTTTCGGCGTGGCTGTTGTTGAAGCGCAAGCCTGTTATACACCTGTTATTGTTTCAGATGCAGGTGGACTAAGTGAAGTAGTTGAAAAGGGCAAAAGTGGGTTTGTTGTCCCCAAAAAGAAGGCTGAAGCTACAGCTGAAGCCATTGAAAAACTATTATTCAACAAGGAATTACGTAATGAATTTGGGAATAATGGACGTTTGAAAGCTGAAAAATTCTACGAACTACATTATACGATTGAATGTATGATAAATATTTACAAAGAAATTTTGAATTAAGGATTTTTAATTATATGTGTGGAATTTTTGGAGCTGTTAGATTAAAAGGTTTTTTTGAACATCAAGATTTTTCAAAATTTACAAATCATACTAATTTGGTAGCTCACCGTGGTCCAGATGCTGTTGGAGTGTTAGGCATAAATACATCTCTTGGTAATATTAATAATGAACAGTTCGATATTTTCTTAGGACATCGAAGACTTTCAATTATTGATTTGAGTGCTGACGGAAATCAACCAATGCGTTTTAATAATCTTATAATTACTTATAACGGTGAGATTTTTAACTATATTGAATTAAGGGAAGAATTACAATCAATCGGGGCAGTATTTTCAACAAAATCTGATACTGAAGTTATATTGCAGTTATACCAATATTATGGCGAAAAATCTTTCGAAAAATTAAATGGAATGTGGGCATTTGTCCTTGTCGATCTTGATAAAAAGAGAGTAATTGTTAGCCGTGATCGTTTTTCCATAAAACCATTATTTTTTCATAAAACCGCAACCGAATATTTTTTTGCAAGTGAAATAAAGCAGTTACTACCTTTACTCAAATCCGTTGAACCAAATAAAAATGCACTTTTTAATTTTATTCAACAAAATCTAGTTGACATTAAAAACGAATCTTTTTTTAAGGATATTTTTAGAATCCCTGCAAAAAATAATTTTATAATCGATCTGAATAGTGGTAACAACTATTTGGAAAAATATTGGGACTACACATCTGAAGAAAAGTTGAATGAGAATGAAAATTATGAAAAATTTTCAGAATTGTTTTATGACAGCGTAAAAATTAGACTGCGAAGTGACGTTGAAGTTGGTGCATTATTAAGCGGTGGGCTTGACTCATCATCAATTACAGTTGCCGCACAGAAATATTGTGCGAATTCAATTAAAGCTTTTTCGGTTATTTCCGGAGATAAAAAAATAAGTGAAGAAAAGTTCATCGATATATTGATAAATGAGAAGCAGATTTCTTGTTTCAAACTAGAGGTTACACCGGAAGAAATATTCAATAATTTAGACAAAACAATAGATGCACAGGGTGAGCCGTTCCCTTCGTTCAGTATTGTTGCGCAATATTCGATTTTAGAGAAAATAAAAAAAGAATCGGATATAAGGGTTGTACTAAGCGGGCAGGGGGGGGATGAGATATTGATGGGTTATCTAAAATATTACTTCTTTTACCTGCAACATCTTTTAAAAACAAATAATTTTCATATTTTTACAGCCGAGTTATTTAGCTCTTTGATTAATAGGACTGCCATTACTCAATTACGTATGGATATTGCCAAAAGGTATATTCCATTTATGAATAGTAGTAAAGTTGACTATCTAATTTATGATGATCAAATAGAAGAAATTTGGAAAATCAATTCCCTTATTGATCGTCAGAAGAAAGATGTCGATATTTACTCAGTTCCTATGTTAGCAAGATTTGAAGATCGTAACTCAATGGCTCATTCAATAGAAACTCGCCTTCCGATGATGGACCATCGGTTAGTAAATTTTGTTTTGAATGTTGAGCCTAAATATAAAATTAAAAATGGATGGACTAAATATCTATTACGAAAATCAATTAAAGATTTACCGGAAAGAATAAAATGGAGACGCGATAAATTAGGTTTTGTAATACCTGAACGGAGTTGGTTAAAAACAACATATCGCAGTAAAATAAAAAAAATGTTTCAATCAAGTACTTTAGGGGAAATTGGTTTGATAGATGATAAGAAATTTCTAAAATATTATGACTCCTATCTGGATAATAGTTTTAAAATTCATTCCTCGGATATTTCAAAAATTCTAATAGCAGAAAAATGGGCTGGTAAGTATTTTTCAGGTGATTCTAATTGAAGGTAGTTACAATTCTTGGAGCACGTCCACAGTTTATTAAGACTAAAATTATTTCTGAAAATTTTATTAAGTTAGGAATAACTGAAGTTATTCTACATACCGGACAACACTATGATTATGCAATGTCGGAAGTATTCTTTAAAGATCTTAATTTGAGAAATCCCGACTATAATCTTGGAATTAATAACGGTTGTCACGGAGCGCAAACAGGAAAAATGTTAATACAAATCGAAGAAATATTAACAAAAGAAAATCCCAATTTGGTATTAGTTTACGGTGATACAAATTCAACATTAGCAGGTGCATTATCAGCAGTAAAATTGCATATTCCTGTAGCGCATGTTGAAGCAGGTCTTAGAAGTTTTAATCGTTATATGCCGGAAGAAATTAATAGGCTTTTAACAGATAGTATCAGTTCACTTTTATTTTCTCCTTCAGAGATAAGTGTTAAAAATTTGGCTGCAGAAGGTATAGTAACAGGAGTTCACAATACCGGCGATGTAATGTATGATATTGTTTTAAACACAATTAATAGTGTTGATCAAAGTAAAATTCTATCCGAAAATAATCTTCGAAAAAAAGAATTTATTCTTTGCACAATTCATAGGGCTGAAAACAGTGATAATTATAAAAACTTGAGTGAGATTGTCAGTGGAATTTGTGCATTAGCAGATAAAGGAATAACTATAATATTTCCTATTCATCCAAGAACAAAAAAAGCATTAGACAAGTTTGAATTACTACCGAAAATCTCCGAGAAAATTAAAATAATTGAGCCTGTCTCTTATACGGAAATGATAGCACTTCAAGCAAATGCAAAATTAGTAATAACAGATTCCGGTGGAGTTCAGAAAGAAAGTTATTATTTGGGCACACCTTGTTTAATTCCGAGAAAACAGACTGAATGGATAGAATTAGTAGAAATGGGTTGCTCACATTTAACTGATGCAAACCAAGAGGAATTATTTAATCTCGGATGGAAACTTTATAATCAACAAGAAGGTAACTCGGTAAATCAAAAGAATATTTATGGAGACGGGTTATCAAGCAATTATATTACAAAAATAATAAACGAGTACCTCAATAATTAATTGTAGAAAATTGGCAATTTTTCTGTTGAGAATAGTACGAAATAGACAATAATTAGATTATGGCAAAAAAGGTTATTTGGTTTATAAACCAGTATGCTGGTTCTAAACATCACGGAATGAATTTCCGTGGATATTATTTAGGACTATCATTAATTGAAAAGGGACATGAAGTATATGTTTTTGGAGCATCATTTACGCATCTGTTAGTAAAACCACCAAAAACAACCGGCATTTTTACACATGAAAAAGTTGACGGTATAAATTATATCTGGGTTAAAGTCCCCCGATATGGTAGTTCAACGGGTGCAATGAGAGCGTTGTCGTTACTCATCTTTTTATTCAGACTTTCATTTTTCAAAACGGACAGCATTTCAAAACCGGATGCAATTATTGTCTCATCACCGGCTCCAACGCCCACAATACTGGGTTACCTGTGGGCAAAAAAATATGGTGCAAAGTTCTTTTTTGAAATCAGAGATCTTTGGGCACTAACTATGAAAAATGTGGGGAAGTTTTCGAGTATTAACCCATATGTATTACTGATGGAGTTGAGTGAGTGGATCGGTTTTGCAAAAACTGATAAAGTTGTTTCACTTCTTCCTGAAGCTTGGAAGTACACAACAAAAAGAGGAATGAAATTAGAGAATTTTGTATACATACCAAACGGGGTATTTCTGCCTAATTCTAATGGAAAATCTCAAACTCATTTGGATGAATCGATTAGCTCAAAAATCCCTTCAAATAAATTTATTGTTGGTTATGCAGGTACTGTCGGGTTTTCTAATAATCTTGATTTATTTATTGAAGCAGCAGAATTATTGAAAGAGAACGCAAATGTACATTTTGTTTTAGTGGGAAGAGGGATGGAATTAGAAAACCTTCAGAAGAAGGCTGAGAATCTTCCTAATGTTACATTCCTGGGACATCAACCCTCAAATACAATTCCTTCAATTCTTAAAAAATTTGATGTTTGTTATATAGGATTGAAGAAAGAAAAATTGTACAAATACGGCGTCTCACCGAATAAATTATTCGAATATTTATTAGCCTCAAAACCCATTATTTGTGCCATTGATTCTTCGAATCGAATTGTCGAAGAAGCAAATGCCGGTTTTGTTATCGAACCAAATAACGCCACAGAAATTGCTAATGCAATTCTTAAAATTTTTAACATGACTGAAGATGAGAGAAAAACACTTGGTGAGAATGGCAGAAAATATGTCCTTGAAAAACACACTTATGAAAAGATAACAGAAAAGTATTTAGAAATAATTTAGTTACACTAAGTTTAAGGTTTATCCTCAGTCTATCAATCATGTTTAATCAATTTGAAAATTGTAAAAATATTTCTGTAGCATTTTGTTTCTGTGATTTTTTTTGCAGTTAAGTAATGACTCTTTGCAATTTTCTTCCCCACAATTTCGATGAATTCAAACTATCTTCTATAGAAATAAAATACCACTTCATTTTAATAAAATTCCTTTTAACTTTAGATGTAGAATAAAAATCCTAAAATCTATTGAGTGTCAATTGGATCAAAATCGAGACTTCCTGTTCACAATTGAATTGATAGGTTGACTTATTTTTTCATCGGTAAAATTTTCCTGTTAAATTATGGTTGGAATGATTATTTTTCTTCTTAATTTTGAATTTCATTCATTTTAACAGTAATAAGTAACAACATAAAAAGCTAGATGCAGATACAGCGCAGCTCATTAAAATATTTACGAATCGCATTGGATTTGTTGTCATTGATAGGTGCCTTCCTCGCATCTTTTATACTTGCCATGAATTCCACTGACCATCAAATATTTAACGTATTCTTACTCATATCAACAGTTGGAATGGTTGTATGGTTACTTTCATCCCATTCAAATGGATTGTACGATGAGTTTAGGTCAAGAAATTTTAGTTTTGAAGTAATCGTACTTATTAAAAATCTTTTTGTCACAACCATCTCGCTAATTATAATAATATTTTTGTTGAAAGAGACATTATTTTCAAGAATATTTATTCTCTATTTTACATTATTCGCACTTCTTCTTTTAACACTCCAAAGACTAATATTAAGGAAATTATTAAATCAACTGAGGAAGAGGGGGAGAAACTTAAGGAATTTACTTATTGTAGGAGCCGGGGATGTTGGTAAAAATTTCTTCGAAACCATACATGAAAATCCTCAATTCGGTTATAGAGTAATTGGTTTTTTGGATGACAGTATAAAAGCTTTTTTGAATGGTAAATATCTTGGCAATCTAAACCAACTTGATACAGTATTGAGCAATAGACATATTGATGATGTGATTGTTGCGCTTCCAAACTACGCATCGGAACGTTTGGAGTGGGTGATAACTACTTGCGAAAAATATACTACCAGAGTTAAAATAATTCCAGATTATTTTAAGTTTACATCAGGTAGATATGATGTTTCTCTTTTTGGAAGCTTCCCAATTATATCGGTTCGAACTGATCGAATTAACGAATTTCATTGGCAATTAATAAAACGTACCGCAGATCTTGTAATCTCGATATTATCTTTCATTTTTATATTCTCATGGTTGTTCCCATTAATTGGAATATTAATTAAACTTGATTCAAAAGGTCCAATATTATTCAAACAGGAACGTTGGGGAAAAAACAATAAAAAGTTCAACGTTTATAAATTTAGATCGATGACAATTAAGAGTCGAGATACTGATAAAAAAGGGAGATATATTCAAGCGCGAAAAGGGGATCCTAGAATTACCCGAGTTGGTAGATTATTAAGGAAAAGTAACTTAGATGAACTACCTCAATTTATTAATGTACTTAAGGGTGAAATGTCTATTGTGGGTCCAAGGCCTCATCCTATTCCATTGAATTTAGAATCAAAAGATAAAGTTAGATATTACATGCTGCGACACCTCGTCAAATCTGGAATTACAGGTTGGGCTCAGGTAAACGGACTGCGCGGTGAAATACGCTCAACTGAGGAGATGCAGAAGAGAGTTGATTATGATTTATGGTATATTGAAAATTGGTCTTTTTATCTTGACATGCAGATCATAGCTTCAACCGTTTTCAAAATGTTTAAGGGTGATCCTAACGCATATTAATATTTAAAATTTGTACTCTTCGTCAAAATCCTTAGATAAATGAACCTAATAGTTATCTAAAATCTCTAGTTCTAAATCCTTTTAATATAACGGAAAATAAATCAGTATGACTTTAAGAAATTTAATAATATTCACACTTTTTTTTACAACTCAGTTTTGCTACGCTCAATTTGAGAGTATAAAACCTTATCATTCTGTTTATAACTATTTGCTTAAAAAGCAGACGGAAGGAGAATTACCAATGTCTTCTTCTTTTTATTTACCCCAAAATAGAAATGTTGTTTATTCAAAGCTTAACAATATGCGTAGTTATACCAACAGAACCGACAGCTCCAGATCTGTACTTTTCCAGAATCATTTCGATAATTTCGTGAACGAAACTAATTACACATCAAAGGGTTTTCAGAAAGACCTTTTTGGAGCTTATTTATTTGATGACAAAAATAGTTATCTCTTTTATTATAAAGATTCAATATTACAAATTGAAGCTAATCCAATTTTTTCATATAAATTTGTGACTCAAACAGGAGATTCAATAAGACGAAATACTTCACTTACTTCCTTTGGTGGTCACCTTTCAATTTTTTATAGTGATTGGTTAACACTCTACCTAAGTGCGTGGAATGGAATTCAATCAGGTGATAGAAAACTTGCAACTGTTGATGAAAGAATACGTCACAATTTTACACATCAGATCGGCGGGCTTGAAAACTTTGATGGAACAGAAGGATATGTAAGTATAGAAAAAGAATTCTTTTCCTTTAAATTTGGTAGAGAAAGACTGATGTGGGGGAATAGTAATTTAAATCGAATAGGATTTGATTCAACTTCGCAAATATTTGATTTCGTTACTTTCAGTTTGAATTACGGTAGCTTCGATTACCGTTTTCTTCATGGCTGGTTAGTGGAAATTCCTGACTCATCCCTTAATGAGGAAACAGGCGTTAAAAGCACCTTTAAAAATCCAAAATTTATAGCCTACAGCAGGTTAAGGTTTGCTCCTAATGAAGACATATCTATAGGAGCTTCCCAAACTATGATTTATTCTAATCGTCCATTTGAAGCTGCTTATCTTAATCCATTTATTTTATGGGAATCTGCACAACGTTCTCTCAATGATCTCGACAATTCTTATTGGACGTTTGATATGAATTGGAGAATCACAAATGGATTAGTGTGGAATGGTACAATAATGTTCGATGACATAAATTTTAATTATTTGTTAAAGGGGGATTGGTCAACATCAAGTAATAGTGCGGTTTATCAAACCGGATTACGTTTAGCTTATCCTTTTATGATTAAAAATTCACTATTAGATATCGAGTATACTATCGTGCGTCCCTACGCTTTTTCTCATTATGGACTTGAACGACCATTATCATACACTAATAATGGTTATCAACTTGGTCTCGGAATCCCTCCAAATAGTACTGTTGTATCGTTGTCATTTGACTATGATGTGACTTTTAGAATTAATGTGAATGTGAGAGCTGATTACATTAAACATGGTAATAATATTTATGATGAGGATGGTAAATTAGTATTGAATGTGGGGGGAGATGTGTTTAAAAGCAAAACGATTATCACTCCATATTATAGCTTTCTTTTGGATGGCGTACTTGAGAAACAACTACGTGTTATTAATACTTTAACCTATCTTTTTTCTAATCATATAACTTTTCAGTTGGTATATAATCATAATTCAGTTTCATTTGAAGGAAAAAATAGCGCAACTAATACATTAATGTTGGGACTGAATTTTTATTAATTTTACCCATTTACAATAGATGAATATTTTTTCCCTTGATTAGTGAGACTATGGTAAATATTTTTGGATTAAAAGATATAAAATAAGGGAGTATATGAAATTATCTGCATTTGTCTTCTGTCTAATATTGACAATCCTTTCCTCAGATTCTCAAGCCCAATCACATAAAATTCTCGAATCTAATAACCAATTCATAAAATTAGAATTCGACTTTAATGGAAAATACAAAATAAAAGATACTCTACTCAATGGAAATAAATTCTCATACATATCCGGAGCGGAATTATCTTATCGAACTCCCGGGGAACCATGGCTGCCGGATTATGCTATTGCATTAGGAGTTCCATTCGGTTCAAAAAGTAGAATCGAAATTGTTGAACAGAATCAAAAAAAATTAGGTAAATATAGCATATTACCTTTCCCTGATAATGACTCCTATTTTGGTCAGTTTGATTTGGATGCAGTAGATAAATTGATTTATTCAAATGCTGGTAATTTCCCGAAGTTAAGTGTGAGTCTCCCCCAAACGTATCAAATGAGATATGCAAATATTCAGCCGGTACAAGCTGCACCTTATCAATATAATCCGGTTACAAGAGAGTTAGTATTTAATTCCAAAATTATTATAAAAGTGATTTATGATAATTCGGGGCAACCAAATATTGCTCAAGTGCAAGATTCTTTTACAGAAGAATTTCTGAAAACATCAGTAATTAATTTTCATCAGGCAAAGTCATGGATGGGGAAGTCCAATTTTGTAATATCTTCTGTTCAAGATTCAGCCTGGTACGACAACAACAAAAAATGGTATAAGGTATATTTAAAAGAAAAAGGTCTTTATCGCTTAACTTTTAGCGAACTTATTTCTAACGGAGTTCAATTCCCCTCTGATCTTGATCCAAAGAAATTAGAATTATATAATAATGGTAATAGAATTCCTTTGGAAATTTTTGATAATAATCGTGATTCAATTTTTAATTCAGGTGATTTAATTCATTTTATCGGTTACCCGGTAATTAAAACTATTTATAATAATTCGAACATCTATAACAAATCTAATGTTTACTGGTTTTCTATTGAGGGTGATACCTCAACATCGTTTCAATACAAATACAAAGATGGATACCCAAGTAATTACCAATTTTCAATACAATATAACCAGAGAAGGGACATGTATGAAGTCGACTCACTTTTTGAGCCCTTAGGTTATGCCCCCAATGATAGACGTGATTATTGGTACTGGGGAACTATAAGCGGACAAAGTGGAAACATTGTTGCCCCATTTAGAATGCAGTTTGAACCCTTTCAAAGTTATGTAGCAATTCCGGGACATTATGATCCGTACGTTCTACTTCGGGTCAATATGCACGGAATGACTGACTTCAATTGTAATTATGCACATGACGTAAAAATTTATGTTAATGATAAACTTGTTGGTAATGCCAAATGGAATAGCCAAGAATCTTTTACTTTCGAGAAATATTTTTATGTTGGTACAGCAGATAGTTTTCAAATTTTTTCAGATGGTAACTATATTAGGCTTGAAACTGATGGCAATATTTGTCATCCGAGTAAAAGTGATGTTGTTAAAGTAAATTGGTTTGAATTTGTTTATAGAGCTAATCACTTGGTTAGCGGGAATTATCTTGATTTTAAAAATACAGGATCAACATTCGGGATTAACCGCTATTGGTTGTGGGAATGGGCTGCTGATACAATGATTGTTTATATTCCAGGGAAAGCTACTATAATAGACAACTTGCAGGTATTACATGATGTGAATAGAACCGTATTTTTTCAGGATAGTGTTGACAGGGAATATGAGTATTTTTGTGTTGTCCCCGATGACTTTAAGACTGTTGACTCTATAAGGTATGATAATCCTTCCAACTTGAAATCATTGGCTAATGCAGTTGATTATTTAATAATCACACACCCCAAATTTACGAGTGTGGCAGAAAGATTAAAAAGTCTTCGATCCCAAAACTTCCCGGATAAAAATATATTGAATCCCAGGATCTCTATTGTGGACGTTAATGAAATCTATGATGAGTTCGCTGATGGTTTGATGGACCCTTATGCAATACAGCAATTTATTAAATACGTATTTGAAAATTGGCAATCACCTGCCGTAGCATACGTAGTTCTCATTGGAGATATGAGTCACGATTACAGAAAACTACTTACTTCGAGTAGAGAAAACTATATTCCTTCTATTCCTTATCATTCCTATACATATGGACAAGCTCCAAGCGATAACGCATTTGTTACTGTTGCAGGGAATGACATTGTTCCAGATATTGCAATTGGAAGAATTTCCATAGAAACTGTTCAACAAGGGAATATTTTCCTTGAGAAATTAGAACAATACCCGAACGATAATACGAAAAAATGGCGTGAAACTGTTTTGTTGATGTCATCGGGTTTGGATGCGGAGGATGAATTGAGATTTGGCTTTAACGATGCCACTAATTTACTTAAAACAAGTTATCTTGATAATAATGGTTTAAATGCAAAAATGATTATGCGTTATCCAAATAAACCAGAATACTTTCAATATCAAGGAAGTACAGTTGATATTCGGAAAGCTTTTAATGATGGTGCTGTTCTTGCAAATTATTATGGACACGGCGGCGGTTCGCAATGGGATTTAACATTCCTAAATGATGATATTTATCTTTTACAAAACGGTGGAAAACTTCCTTTAGTTCTCAGTGTTACATGTTATACAGCGCATTTTGATAATCAAGATGTTTTTGGTGAACAGTTTATTAAAGTACCCGGGAAAGGTGCCATCGGATTTTTTGGCAGCTCTGGACTAACACATTGGGAAATTGGAAAATATATTAATAATCTAACTTTTGATGAAGTATTTAATTTGAAAAATACAATTACCGGTAAGTTTTTTCTCAATTCTAAAGTACGCGTTATCTCACCATTCGGTTATTATGCAAATCAGATTGCATTGCTTACTTACCTTGGTGACCCGGTCTTAAAATTAGCAATTCCTGTAACTGTTGATTTTGTTGTGAGTGGTAATGACATAAAAATAAGTCCACAAAATCCACTTGTTGAAGATTCAGTTTCGATTAAAGTAAATATTTTTAACTATGGAATAATAGCTGATCCCAATGATTCAGTCAAAGTACAACTTTATTTTTCATCTCAAGATACATCGGGTATTGTGGGAACAAAGAAAATAAGGGTATTTGGAGAAAAAGATTCTGTCGAATTTTATTGGTTCCCCACAATTGGTGGTTTATATGAATTAACTGTAAAGGTTAATTTTGATCAAGAAATTGAGGAAGAAGATATTTCAGATAACATCGCTTCTGCTACACTTGCCGTTTTTAATATTAGTGAACCGAGCATTGTCGGTCCGAATGATGGCTACTCAACCAAAGAAAATACCGTTCAATTTGTTATAAGTGATATCGGTTATTATATAGAAAAAGAGTTGAGGTACGAAATCGAAATAGATACATCGATAAATTTTAGTAATCCAATACGTTCAAATAGCTTAACACCGGTAAATGGATTAGTAAAATGGACAAGTGACGTTCTTCAATTAGATGCATATTATTGGAGAACACGAATCTATGATGGTGTGAGTTTAGGACGATGGAGTCAAACCCGAACTTTCTCAATTACTGACGAAACTAAACTAGGTTATTTTATTGGTGGTAAACAATTAAATATCTTTATCAAAGATAACGTCAATTATATTCCCGAGAGAAATGTCCTTACTCTTAATACTAATATTAATCCGCCAAAACCTTCTGAAGCAAAATGGATAGAAGATCTAAATGTGAATTATATGTTTACGGATAGTGTTGGATTATCATGTTTGACAACAGACGGTAAATATTTATATGTAGCCAATCATTGGTTCTTTGCTTACAATTCTAATCCTTTTGGTAAATCTCAGATTTATAAAATAGGGACAGGCAATGATGGAACCATCAAAGGTGAGTATTACGGAACAGTCCCTAATTTTTATGAAAAAATTAGTTTTCAAATGTTTGTGCATGGTGATGGTTATCTATATGTCCCATTTGGAGATGCACACAAACTAATTAGAATCGATCTAAATGCAACTGTGAATAATATAGATACAATTTCAATACCTGCGGGATTAATTAGAAAAGATGATGGCAGAGTTGCCGATGGAGATTATTTCCTCACTTCTGACAGTCAATATGTCTATAATTTGGCTATTAAAGATTCACTTGGGCAATTAAAATATAGCTTACGAATTTTAGATCCGGCTAATAATTGGAATGTTGTTAATGACTACTATTATGAAAACTTGAATAGTTACTTAGGATTTGCTTCATTCTTTGTTGCAGACGGGTATTTCTATCCTTATGAAAACTACTATAGTGGTTTCATCAGAAGAATTAGAATTGTTGATGGTTATTTTGATGCAGATTGGTTCGCATGGGAACCAACCGGTTTTTATGCGAATATAAGATTTTACGCATGGACGTATGATTGGAGACATGATCAGGTTTATGCAACAAATTATAGATACGGTGTAAGTATTCCACCCAAAATTTCAAAATTTGTTGGGAAGTATGTTGATGCGCGTGGCAGTATCGCTACTCAAAGTATTGGTCCGGCATATAGTTGGGAAAATATTGAATACAATATGGTTAATAATTCATTAATTGGAGATTATTCGGTTCAACTCGAAGGATTAAATAAATCCACGAGAGTATGGGATACACTCGGAGTTGATATTCCGCCTATCTACCCATTGAACAGCCTAAACGCAAATAGTTATAATTTCCTCAGATTAAAATTTGATCTTGTTGATTCATCATTTACAACAGCAAATCCGATTGAACTTCATAGCGTGAATATCAACTATACTTCACCTCCGGAAATTAATCTTATTAAAGATAATATCACCTTTACTCCTGATTCTCTTATGCAGGGTTTTGATATGAAGATGGATGTTAGGGTTGATAATATTGGAAAAGGATTGGCAGACAGCACTATAGTAAGATTTTATCTTGATGGCTCAGATTCAATTTTTACATCAACAATGATGAATGTTAAACCTGATAGTTTTAGTACATTTAGTTATACTATTCCGACTTCATCGTTAATTTTTAATCATCAAATAAAAGCGATTGCAACATTCCCGGGGAATGAATTATTTACATTTAATAATTATGCAATAAATAGCTTTTATGTTGCACGCGATTCAGTTAATCCAAATTTCTATATTTTAGTTGATGGCAAAGAAATTATTAATGGTGATTTGGTTTCCAAAACTCCTACAATAACAATTTCGGTTAAAGATAACAGCCCATTACCATTAGATACAACATATTTCACAATAATACATAATAATGTACCGTTAACTTTCAGCAATCCAGATTTAAAGTGGTCATACACCTCATATCCAAATTCTGAAGCAATTATAGAATGGACACCAACACTAAAACAGGGAAGACACATTATTGATGTTCTGGCAAAAGATGCATCCGGTAATTTCTTCGATACGACATTCCACAGAATAATATTCTTTGTTTATGATGAAGATGATATTGCTCAAATGTACAATTATCCAAATCCATTTAAGGATAACACCAATTTCACTTTTGAACTGCGTGGTGCCTTAACTCCTGAAGAATTACGTTTTAGAGTTTATACAATTGCAGGAAGATTAATTAAAGAAATAAAAGTGCCTCAAAGCGAATATCGAATAGGATTTAACTCGGTTTATTGGGATGGAAAAGATCAAGATGGCGATGCAATTTCAAACGGTATATATTTAGTTAAGTTGATTGCAAAATACAGCGAAAAAACCAAGACCGAAGTATTGAAACTGGCAAAAATAAAATAATCTTATTTTAACAAAGGAAATTAATCTTAATAAGTTATTTTAATTTTCTGGTAAGAGTTTTATCCTTAAATTTGTAACAAGTAATTAAATAATGAGGCATCTATGTGTGGAATTGTTGGGTATGTTGGAGATAAAAATTGTGTCCCGATTATTATTGAAGGTCTAAAAAGATT
This sequence comes from Ignavibacteria bacterium, assembly GCA_030684555.1. GTDB lineage: Bacteria > Bacteroidota > Ignavibacteria > Ignavibacteriales > Ignavibacteriaceae > JAGUXE01. Next base: position 64,291 of record JAUXVN010000074.1, on the reverse strand, counting down.
AGAATATCGCGGTTATGATTCTGCCGGTATTGCCGTGTTAAATAATGGCAATTCCATCATTTTGAAAAATAAAGGGAAAGTTTCGTTTCTTGAAAAAAGTGTTGAACAAGCAGGTCTTTCAGCACATATAGGAATAGGTCATACGAGATGGGCAACACACGGAATTCCGAATGAATTAAATGCTCATCCCCACTGCAATACCGACCAATCTCTCATGTTAATCCACAATGGAATTATAGAAAACTATCAAGTATTAAAAACAATGCTAAAAAAATCGGGAATCAAATTTCTAAGCGATACCGATTCGGAAGTCATTCCCCATTTAATTGACAGTTTTCTCAAAAAAGGACATGATTTATTTGAGGCAGTCAGATTTGCTCTTAACGAAGTTGAAGGTACATACGGAATAGCTGTAATTTATACAAAGGAACCCAATAAAATTGTTTGTGCAAAAAAAGGTTCCCCTTTGGTTATCGGAATCGGCGAAAACGGTCATTATATCGCATCCGATGTTAACGCTTTAATAGCACATACAAAACAGGTAGTTTATCTCGAAGATGGTGAAATTGCTGAAATATTTGCAGACCGGTTCAGCGCAAAAACTATTGAAGACGAAGATATTCAAAAAGAGATTATCGAATTGACTATGAGTCTTGATGAAATTGATCGGGGTGGTTATCAAACTTTCATGTTGAAAGAGATAATGGAACAACCTGAGTCAGTTCGAAACTCAATGCGCGGAAGATTAATTTTTGAAGAAGGTACTGCAAAACTTGGCGGTTTGGAATCAGTATTAGACCGATTGAGCCATTCAAAACGAATTATAATTTCTGCATGCGGAACATCATGGCATGCCGGTTTGGTCGGGGAATATATGTTTGAGCAATTCCTTAGAATTCCAACCGAGGTTGAGTATGCTTCCGAATTACGATATAGAAATCCAATAATCAATGAAGGAGATACAATTTTCTTCATTTCACAAAGTGGTGAGACAGCAGATACATTAGCTGCAATGAAAGAAGCTAAACGCAAAGGAGCGCTTTGTTTGGCAATTTGTAACGTTGTAGGAAGTTCGATTGCGAGAGAAAGTGATGGAGGAGTTTACATTCATGCTGGCCCTGAGATTGGTGTCGCTTCCACCAAAGCATTTACCGGACAGTTAACAGTATTAGCTTTAATCACAATTCTTCTTGCCCGAAGAAAAGATATGAGCCTTGCGGATGGGAAGGCACTTTACAATGAATTCATCCAAATTCCAGAAAAAATTCAAAAAATATTATCACTTAATGAAAAAATAGAAACAATCGCAGAAGAGTTTAAAGACTCTAAAAACTTTTTGTATTTAGGAAGAGGATATAATTTTCCGGTTGCTCTTGAGGGAGCATTAAAACTAAAGGAAATTTCATATATTCACGCTGAAGGTTATCCGGCTGCAGAAATGAAACATGGTCCAATCGCTTTAGTTGACGAAAATATGCCGGTAGTTTTTATAGCCCCTAAGGATTCTACTTATGATAAAATAATAAGTAACATTGAAGAAATTAAAGCTCGTAAGGGGCGAATTATCGCTATTGCAAGTGAACATGATACAGAAATTGACAAACTTGTTGATTTTACAATAAAAATACCGGACACCATAAGAATGCTTATGCCAATACTTACCGTAGTACCATTACAACTTTTAGCTTATCATATAGCTATGAAAAAAGGACTGAATGTAGATCAGCCAAGAAATTTGGCTAAAAGCGTTACAGTCGAATAACAATAACAATATGGGGATCTTTTATGAGTCGAATTAATACGCTCATCATGGGAGCTGCCGGACGCGACTTCCATAATTTTAATGTTTTTTTCAGAGACAAAGAAGAATATAATGTTCTTGCTTTCACTGCTACTCAAATTCCGAATATAGATGGGAGGATGTATCCACCGGAATTAGCTGGCAAATTATACCCTAAAGGCATTCCGATTTATCTCGAAGATGAATTAACTGACTTGATAAAGAAATTAGAAATTCATCAAGTAATTTTTGCTTATAGCGATGTTCCTTATAACTACGTTATGTCAAAAGCATCAATTGTGAATGCTGCAGGAGTTTCTTTCAGATTACTTGGAGCCGCAGAAACACAAGTCAAAAGCAGTAAACCTGTAATTGCAGTAATTGCAGTTAGAACCGGAAGTGGGAAATCTCAAACTTCACGAAAAATTGTTGACCTTTTAAGAGCTGCCGGTAAAAAAGTTGTTGCAATTAGACATCCAATGCCTTACGGTGATTTAGTAAAACAAAAAGTACAACGATTTGGATCACTTGAGGATTTAAAATTACACGAATGTACAATCGAAGAAATTGAAGAATATGAACCGCACATTGTGAGTGGCGGGGTAATTTACTCCGGAGTTGATTATGAAGCGATCCTAAGACAGGCTGAACAGGAAGCTGATATTATTATTTGGGACGGTGGAAATAATGACTTTCCATTTTATGTGCCCGATTTAACTTTTACAGTGGTTGATCCGCTTCGAGCCGGTAATGAATTAACATACTATCCCGGAAATACCTCGCTAAGACTTGCTGATGTTGCTGTTATAAATAAAATTGATTCAGCTACTCCAGAAAATATTGCAAAAGTTAGGAAGAGCATTCGACAAGAAAATCCTAAAGCAAAAATTATCGAAGCTGCATCTCCAATAAAAGTTGATAATCCTGAAGTTATTGATGGTAAAAGAGTTTTGGTTGTTGAAGATGGTCCTACTCTAACGCATGGAGAGATGGAATACGGTGCCGGAATGGTTGCCGCATGGATGTATGGTGCTGCAGAAATTATTGATCCAAGACCTTTTACTGTAGGGACTATTACTGATACATTTAAGAAATATCCCAAAATTGGGACTTTATTGCCGGCTATGGGATATGGTGAGCAACAAATGAAAGATCTTGAAGACACAATCAATAACACCGATTGTGATTCTGTAATTATAGGTACACCTATCGATCTTTCAAGATTAATAAAAATTAATAAACCCTGCACTCGTGTAGGTTATGACCTTCAAGAAATTGGTGCCTTTACCGTAGAAAAAGTATTGCGAGATAAAGGTCTTTTATGAAAAAATTGGCTGTGATTGCCCTCGGAGGAAATGCTCTCCTCCGGGGCAATCAGTCTGGTACAATCAGCGAACAGGAATCGAACACCTACGAAACTTGTTCATACCTTGTCGAACTTATCAAAAAAAAATATAACATTGTAATTACTCACGGCAATGGTCCACAGGTTGGTAACATTCTTTTAAGGAATGAAGCCGGTTACGATAATTATAAAATCCCAAAGATGCCTCTTGATATTTGTGTTGCTGATTCACAAGGCGGAATTGGGTATATGATACAACAACAACTCACAAATGTTCTGAATAAACTTCACATTAAAAAAAATATTTTAACATTAATTACTGAAGTAGTTGTTGATAAAAACGATCCGGCATTTCAGAACCCGACTAAACCTATCGGCAAATATTTTTTAAAAGAAGAAGCCGAATTATTATCAAGAGCAAATAATTGGGAGTTTCGTGAAGACCCCCGTAAAAGAGGATGGAGAAGAGTAGTTCCTTCACCAAAACCAATGCAGATAATGAATACTGAAATTATTAAACAATTAGTTTCAAAAGGGAATATTATCGTTGCAGTCGGCGGCGGCGGAATTCCGGTAATGTGGAAACAACCTGATTTTCTTGAGGGGATTGATGCTGTAATCGATAAAGATTTAGCCTCCGCCAGATTAGCAATTGACATCGGTGCTGACGAATTTTATATACTTACCGATATTCCTAAAGTATGTATTAATTTCCAAAAACCTAATCAAAAATCTTTAGATAAACTTACTGTACGGCAAGCCCGAAAATATCTTAAAACCGGTGAATTTGCAGCGGGAAGTATGGGTCCCAAAATAGAAGCCGGAATTCAATTTACAAATGCAACTAAAAGAACAACAATCATAACAGAAGCATCAGAACTATCAAAACCTGATGCAGGAACAAAAATTATTTATTCATAGGAAATATTATGGCAATACGAATGAATGGAAAAAGTCTTCTTTCTATTAATGATTTGTCGGAAGAAGAGATTTGGCAAATATTTGATCTAAGCAAAACTTTAAAACAAAAATTGTACGCGGGAGAAGAACATCATTACCTTAAAGGAAAAACCCTCGGAATGATTTTCTCAAAACCTTCTACACGAACCCGTGTTTCGTTTGAGGTTGGTATTTATCAACTTGGCGGAATTGGATTCTATTATGGTCCGAATGATCTTCAATTGAAAAAGAGTGAAAATATTTCTGATACTGCAAAAGTACTATCCCGTTATCACAGTGGAATTATGATAAGAACTTTTGCACATCAAGATGTAGTTGATCTTGCAACTTATGGCTCAATTCCAGTAATAAATGGATTGACTGATCTTCTGCACCCTTGCCAGGTACTTACAGATCTTTTCACTATATACGAAAAGAAACGAACTCTTAAAGGGCTAAAACTCGCTTATCTTGGTGATGGAAACAATATGGCGCACAGTCTTTTACATGGCTGTTCAAAAGTAGGAATGGATATTTCGATTGCTTCTCCTTCGGGATTTAAACCATTACCTGAGATTGTTAATAATGCTAATCGTAATGCTGCTATTAGTGGAAGTAAGATTGAAATAATTGAAGATCCGTTTACAGCAGTTAAAGATGCTGACATTATTTATACCGATGTTTGGGCAAGTATGGGGCAGGAAAAGGAAGCTGAAGAAAGAAAATTATTATTCAAAGATTTTCAAGTAAATAGTAAACTTGTTGCTGAAGCAAAATCAGATTACTTATTTATGCACTGCTTACCAGCTCATCGCGGAGATGAAGTAACTAATGAAGTAGCTGATTCAGCTAACTCTGTCATTTTTGATGAAGCTGAAAATAGATTACACGTTCAAAAAGCAATCATGACTCTTTTAATGCAATAAATTCTTAAAGTGGAGGACACCTTTCTGTTCTCCACTTTCTTCCAATAAAATCTTTCACAATTTTCTCCGTTCCTACCTCAATAAAAATATATTTATTTTTATTCAATTATTTCTTCTTCAAATGAAATCAGTGCGTTAAATTGCATTGTTAATAAAAATATAAAAATGTCAATGAGTAGATTTAATGAACATCAAAAGGGACTTATAGCAGTCTTTATAGCTGCTATTTTGTGGAGTACCGGAGGTATATTCATTAAGTTAATCTCACTCAATTCACTACAACTTGCCGGACTTCGTTCTTTATTTGCAGCACTGACTTTTTTAATTATTTTTAGAAAAAAAGTTTTTAAGTTCAATCGCTTCACGTTCATTAACGGTTTATTCTATGCGGGAATTCTCATCTTATTTGTAATTGCAACCAAAACAACAACTGCTGCAAACGCCATCTTTCTTCAATATACCGCACCGATTTACGTATTAATTCTTGAGCCAATCTTACTCAAAACTTATTTCGAAAGATTTAATTTAATTACCATAGTAATTTGTTTTGCGGGAATGGTACTTTTTTTTATGGGAGAGTTATCCCCGGGACATATACAGGGAAACATTGTTGCACTTCTCTCCGGAGTTGCATTTGCAGCCTTCTTACTCGGAATGAGGAAGAATAAACCTGAATATCAATATCCAACAATTTTTGTCGGAAATTTAATAATCGCGATTATTTGTTCGTTCTCTTTTTTTGATATTAAAGAGTTTTTGGTAAGTGATTTCATTATGGTTTCTTTTCTTGGAATCTTCCAGATTGGAATTGCTTATGCGATATTTTCGTGGGGCTTAAAGAAAGTTTATGCGATAGAAGCATCAATGATTTCAATGATTGAACCGGTATTAAATCCGGTTTGGGTTTTAATCGGTTATGGAGAACAACCTTCCAATTGGGCAATTCTTGGAGGTATTATTATTTTATTCGGAATTACCTTCAGAACGGTGATTCTAGAAAAATATATTTCCAAAAGAATTACGGATAAAGTCGTTTAGTACTCCAATCATTTTTGTTTCTTGAATAGACAATTCTATCATGCAGACGATTTGGCTGTCCCTGCCAAAATTCCATTTCATTCGGAACAACTCTAAACCCACCCCAATTTTCGGGAAAGGGGATTTTGTTATTTTTACATTGTTTTTTTATTCCCTCAAATTTTTTAAATAGCTCTTCTTTGCTTGTTAAAACTGAACTTTGAGTTGAAATATATGCCCCAATTTGACTTTCGATCGGGCGAGAGTAAAAATATTTCTCTGATTCCTCTCGTGATGTTTTTTCGGAAAATCCAACAATCCTTATTTGTCTTTCAAGTTCTTTCCAGAGAAAAACTAAGGCTACATTAGGGTTAGAAATAATTTCAATTCCTTTACGACTTTCATAATTTGTAAAGAAAATAAATCCATCCGAACTAAATTCCTTTAATAAAACTATTCTTGCAGAAGGTTTCCCGTCTTTAGAGCAAGTTGCAAGAGTCATTGCGTTGGGTTCATCAACTTCAGACTCAACTGCTTGATTAAACCATTTCTCAAATAATGAAATTGGGTTATTCGGAAGTTCATTTTCATTCAATTCAAATAAAGAATAATTTTTTCTTAAATTCGAAACAATAATTTTGTGTCTGTTATCCAACATTTTCATCCTTCAAAATATAAAAATAGTTTCCGGAGTGGTACTAATAGTGCTCCGTTAAAGTAAATAACTATTAGTTAACAAAAAACTTTTTTGCGGAGAATCAGCGGCGCAATATTATTAATTCACCTTACGAAAAAGTTGTGATTGAATAACTACGTCCTTCAGGACGTAGTCTAAACAACCTGACAAATACAGGCTTTAGCCAAAATAACTGCTTAAATTGGGCTAAGCCCGGTTCTTCTTGCTAATTTGATCCCCGACATAAATGTCGGGTCGATTCAATTATTAGTTCTGCCTAAGGTGAGTTATTTAATAATCTTTTTCAAAATAGACTTGAGAGATTAATAAAAAAGAATTAGTTTTGGTAAGCGAAAATGCGAGCGTAGCTCAGTTGGTAGAGCATTAGCTTCCCAAGCTAAGGGTCGCGGGTTCGAATCCCGTCGCTCGCTCGAAAATCAGAAAAAAGTATTTGGTAATAGAACATTACATAATTATATTTACAGTCTAAATTATGAATGACCTTAATTGGGAGCATAGCTCAGCTGGTTCAGAGCACCTGCCTTACAAGCAGGGGGTCCTTGGTTCGAATCCATGTGCTCCCACAAGAAATGCGAAAACAAAATGTTTTCGCATTTTTCATTTTAAATAGAAGCTGATAATATTCGAAACAGACGATGAAAAACAAATAACAATGTCTAAAATGATTAAAGGAATAAAAATAAGTTTATGTACATAGAAATATCAACGTTTGTCTTTACAACATTAATCGGAGTAACAATAATTTTTCATCTTTTATTATTATTTGGAATGCCCTGGGGAGAAGCAACCATGGGGGGAAAATATAAAGGCAAATTACCGATTAAGATGAGAATAGTGAGTTTTATTTCAATCTTAATTTTACTCTTATTTGCAATTATTGTATTGGTTAAGGCTAATATACTTTGGAATCATTTCAAGTCATACACTGAAATCGGTATTTGGTTTGTTGTAGGATACTTGGCGTTGGGTATTGTGATGAACACCATTACACCGAGTAAAATAGAGCGAAAAATCTGGGTTCCGGTAACTGTGCTGCTATTTGTTACAAGTCTGATAGTTGCATTAGCGGAGTAGAAATTTAAAAAGCTAATCGAAGTATAAGTGAAAATCTTTTGTGTTAAGGTTCGTTTTATTGATAACTAAATCACTTCTTCTTTTTGTTAATCAAATTTTGCTCTTTAGCCGGAGGCAGAAAATTTTCCCCGGTAACAACTTTTTTGCCGGTTTTGAGTTCGAGAGCCTTACGAGCATCCTTTGCAATTTTGCCCCCTTTTTTAGCCGGAATTTTATTTTCTTGGAGACCTTCAGAGTTAAAAGTTTCAGCAATTTGGCGTGTGGAGAGTTCTGCCAGAGCTGTAAAAATTAATTCAGCTTCGCTCATGTGGTCTCTTAGATTTTGGGATTTAAGCCCTTTCAAGTTTTTATGTTCCTTAACAGAAAAATCACTCCATTCTTTATGGATGATATTAGTGAGAATAGAGAATTCTGAATCTTTTATTACACCGTGATTATTCCAATAGTCTGTTAATTTATTTCGGGTTTCTTGTCCGAGCATTCGTTGTTGAATCCATTTTTCACTTCTTCCTTGTTTTTGCCAATATTCACGTGAACGATTAAGTGCTTTTTCGGGATCGTTCATTTCCTCGATCCTCTGATATCCGACTCTTGCGAGCCAAAGTTTAATAGGTTCTGCTTTTTTGCTTGGTACAGATTGAACAAGTCGAAGGATAGTTTCCACATCGGCTACATCAGTGACATATTTTTTACCGTCTGCAGAGAGCATTTTCAGTTGGTGACAGTTTGTCACCGACTGACTTCCTTCTCTTTTTAATCGAACTTTAAGTTGATTCCAATATTTCCTTGCAGTTTGGTAATCGGATTGATCAGTTAAAGCGGCAACAATATCAATTACAGAGAAATACCATATTTCTTTTATTACATCATAATGACGGCGGATTTTAAAAGTCTCAAAAACCGCAAGTGATTTTTCATTATTCATTATCAGTCCTAATTAATTATTGTTTTTATACTTAATCATAAAGCAGATTGCATCACCTTTTTTGTGAGTCTTGAAAATGTTGAATAAGAAATTTTTGATCATAAATGTTAATTTTTTGAAAATAGCTTTTCACCCCATCATTACAATTTTTGTGATGGCGTAGTATTGATAATCTTTCTTTTTATAACTGAACCGTTAAATATCCCAATTCATTTATGCTCACAATATAAATAACTCTTACAATAACTTCTTATTATTATAATAATTTTCCTTTAACTTTTTCCAATTCCCGTTTTTCTACCATGTGGAACAGATCTAAAATCTTGCATCTCACCTCAGGAAATGATTTATCTATAAAGATAGATTTATCATTACGATTCTATAACAGATGAGTAGTTCATTTCCCCATTCTTCTATAACCAATTCTCGTTATGTATTTAAGCGGCTAAACAGTGTAGACACCTTTGGATTAAGGTCAAACTAATTCTAATCAACTAAAAATCCAATACTGAATGAAGATTAGAAAACTTGCAAAGTTTAAAACGTTGAGGGTTTGGTATAGTCGATAATCAAGAAAACCCGTGTGATGGCCAGCACTTGACAGTTATCATAATTTTCTTATAATTGTATCAAAAATACTAAAGTGTAATTTCTTTAGAAATTTTTACCAATTTTTTTAAAATTAATTCGGGAAATAAAAAGTAGAGGGATCGACGGGGTAGAGTTGTCACAGACAAAAGAAAATCAGTGGTTACGAGAATGTCCAGATAATTGCTGTAACTTCCTTTGCCGATAGTGATGATAAAAAAGACCTTTTATTAAAAGGTTTGAGTCACTATATCTCAAAACCGTTTATGCAAAAAGTATTGTTAGAGTTAGTTGATAAAATATTTCTGCACAAATTATAATCAATTGTAAAGGAGAAATTTTTGTTAAAGAAATTTGAATATTTATATGATGATGAAATCGGAATAATGTATAAATATTATTTCGGGGAGATAGTCCTGGATGATATTTCTTCTTCATGGAATTATGCTATTGAACAAAATCTAATTCCAAAAGGAACGAGAAGGTTTGTCGTTAATTACAAACTTGCTACTTTTAATATCAGAATAAGTGAGTATCCGGAAATTGCAAATTATTTCAAAAAAAATCTTGAGGTATTTGGCGGCTGCCGGATAGCAGTTGTTACAAATATTAACAAGGATTTTGTATTTCCGCTAATGGTGAAAAAACTTGATGAAGGTTATGAATCCAGTCCGTTTGCGGAATTAGATGATGCCGTTAATTGGGTGATGGAAGTTTAGGTTTATCTCTGTATCTATAGAAATGGAATCATATGGTACTGTATCAAAAAACAAAAACAAACCGTATATTTTCTTCCCATTGGCAGACGGCTAAAAAGCAAAATTGTTAGTTGTATCAAAAAAATAATGAGGTTAAAATGAAATCATTAAAAGTTGTTTTTCTAATATGTTTAGTTTTTTCATTTGAAATATTTTCTCAATCACTCTCCATTGGATTAGGTTCGGGATTAAATATCATTAAGGGAGGTAACTATTTTACCGAAAATTTAGGAAGAATAGGAATTTATGAAAACAAAAATGGAACTAATACATCGTTTGAAGGATTAAGTTTAGACAATGAAATTCAGTTTCAAATTGGTGCAAAATATTCTTTAGAAGATTTTCCAATTAATTTGTTGTTAAATGTTCAATACCTTCGAATGCGAGGAACTGAATCAATGAATATTTATAACAACTTCCTGGAAAGAGAATTACTATATGATGTTACTACAAAATTAGATATTTGGTCTTTGCAGGTTGGAAGTAGTTATACATACAATTTTTATTCATTAAAACCGTTTATAACTGCCTCACTATTATTTAACTACTTTGATGATGTTTATGTTGAGTTGGCGCAAGATAGACATATTTCCCGGTATCCGGATTATGAAAATGGAATGAGATATGGTTATAGTCTTGGACTTGGTGTTTCTTATAATATATTTAACAATATTGAATTGGAATTATTGAGTAGATACAATGACCTAAATTTTCTCAATCGCAGAGATGGAGAAGTAAAATTAGCATCAACAAGTTTGTTGCTTGGTATATATTATAAAGTATTTTAATAAAATAAAAAATTCGCTTGCTGGAATTTTAACATTTAACAATTCGTTTTATTCAATTAATACGGGGATGGAATCAATAAATAATTGAAACAGTTGTGTTGTATTTTACAACTTGACACAACTATCGGGAAAACAGATATATGAAAAAGAAAATAAAATATAGCGATGAAAAAATCGGAGAGATAGAAGTTATAAAAGACTTCTTACCTAAACCGGAAGAGTTGGTCTTCAAAGAGGAGACTGTTAAAATCACACTTAATTTGAGCAAATCAAGTATCGATTTCTTTAAAGGTATAGCTCGAAAACACGGGAGCCAATATCAAAAGGTAATTAGAAATCTATTGGATAATTACACTTATCATTACTCTTAAAAGAAAACGAAAAAAACATGAAAGCTATTATTTACACAAAATATGGTCCACCGGAAGTTGCAAGACTTGCCGAAGTTCAAAAACCGATTCCAAAGGATGATGAATTACTAGTGAAAGTTAATGTTACAACTGTAAACCGAACTGATTGTGGTTTTAGAAGTGCCGAATATTTTATTGTTAGATTTTTCGCCGGACTATTAAAACCGAAAAACCAAATATTGGGAAGCGAATTTGCAGGTGAAGTAACAGCAATCGGTAAAAATGTGACTTTATTTAAAGTCGGTGATAAAGTATTCGGATACAACGACATAAAATTTGGTGCACATTCTGAATATCTTGTAATAAATGAAAATGACTCAGTTGTTACAATGCCAAAGAATCTATCTTTTAAGGAAGCTGCTCCGATTACCGAAGGAGCGCATTATGCACTTTGTGATATTAGAGCTGCAAAAATTAAGTCCGGACAGTGTGTTCTTATTAATGGTGCAACCGGTGCAATTGGATCAGCGGCGGTTCAAATAGTTAAACATATCGGAGCAGAAGTTACAGCCGTTTGCGATACTAAAAATATGGAGCTGGTAAAATCTCTCGGTGCTAATCTTGTGATTGATTATACAAAAGAAGACTTCACCAAAATCAATCAAAAATTTGATGTAGTATTTGATGCAGTCGGAAAAAGTTCATTTGGGAAATGCAAACAGATATTAAAAGAGAATGGCATTTATATGTCAACTGAACTTGGTTACTTATCGCAAAATCCTTTATTGGCACTTATCACTCCTTTGTTTGGTGGTAAAAAAGTACTTTTCCCACTTCCTTCAATTAATAAAAATGATGTTCTTTTTCTAAAAGAATTAGTTGAGAAAGGGAGCTTCAAACCTGTTATTGACAGAAGTTACAGCTTGGCGGAAATTGTTGAAGCTTATAAATATGTAGAAACCGGACAAAAAATAGGTAACGTAATAATAACCGTTGGATGATTATGGTTTTAATCTAAGTGATAGAATTGATGTTTTAGTATTAAATCAAGAATGATTCTGTTTTGGAAACTGAATTAGAAAAAGCTTTGATGAGTTTTTATAAAGAGGGGATGATTTCTTTTCTTACAAATCAACCCGAATCTTTTGATGAGGCTGTTGAATTAGCAATCTCAGACAAACAACCTTATGCATGGCGGTCTGCATGGTTATTATGGAGTTGCATGGAACACAATGACCGACGAATTAAAAAACATCTATCAAGAATAGTTAATTCTGTCAAATCAAAAAATGACGGGCATCAACGAGAACTTATTAAAATACTTTCACAGATGGAGTTATCGCCAAAACATGAAGGGGTTTTATTTGATATTTGTTTGAATGTGTGGGAGCAAATAAGTAAAAGCCCTTCAGTACGAATGACAGCAATAAAGTTCATTATCAAGATTGTCAAAAAGTACCCTGAATTGGAAAGGGAAGTTCCTTTTCTTGTACAAGATCATTTTTTAGAATCATTATCGCCGGGAGTCAAAAGATCAATTTCTAAAATGATAAAAGAATTTGATAGCGAAAATTGTTTAATAGATAATTGATAAATTCCAGAACTTCAAAAATCTACTTTTTGATAACGACTCACTTTTAAATACAGTTAAGTCCTGGAGGAAATGAAATTAGACTACGTCCGGAAGGACGTAGTTATTTATTACTAATCAGTCTTTCAGACTTTTGTATTCCTAAGTTTCTGAACCAATTCTATTGATGGTCGTGCATCTTGAATACCAAAACCATTTCCTTTGAGTGTTTCCTCATAAACTCGTGTGTGTAAATCTGTGAATCCTTCACTAAACTGAATTGCTTCATCGTTCATTGTTATTGAACGGAAAGTAGGTTTGCCGGCATTTTTAGTTTCTTCCGGAAGATCATTTTTATCCAAAGACAAAAACCATTCTACATCTGCGTTTTTAAGTATAATTTCGCCTCTCATTTTATCATTTTCTTTTTGAAGCAGCGTTGATGTCTCAACATCTCCAAAAAGCCAAATAAGCATATCAAAAAAATGAATTCCGATATTAGTTGAAATACCTCCCGATTTTTCAATGAGGCCTTTCCATGAGTAATGATACCATAACCCGCGTGATGTAATGTAATTAAGTTTTACTTTATATTTCTTTTCGATTTTTGTATTACTCAGTTTTTGTTTTAGTTCTTGCAACGCCGGATGAACTCTTAATTGAAGTATCGTCCAGACTCGAGAATTTGATTCACGTTCAAGTTCTTCTAAAGCGTCAAGGTTCCATGGATTTAACACCAAAGGTTTTTCGCAAATAGCATCGGCGCCTAATCGGAGTGCGAGTCTTATATGAGCATCGTGCAGATGGTTTGGTGCACATATGGTAAGATAGTTAAGATGCTCTTCAGGTTTTCCGCGCCTCAACATATCAAGGAAACGATCAAATCTTTCAAATTCAGTAAAAAAACTTGTCTCCGGAAAATATCTATCAAGTATTCCAACAGAATCGTGCGGATCAACCGCGGCAATTAATTTATTTCCGGTATCTTTTATTGCTTGTAAGTGTCTGGGAGCTATATAACCTGCTACTCCGGTTATCGCGAAATTTTTCATCTCATCCTTTATGCTTTAAATCTTAGATCAAATATATGACATTTTATTAAAAGTGAAAAAACATGACATGCGTTTTATAATTTAAACTGAAGTTTTTCGAGACTGGCAGTGGAATATTATCGTCTTCACTTGATTTTATTTCAACATTTGACAGAATAATGATAATTTAGTAATACTATTTTAAAATTATATTCGGAGTAAAAATGGAATTTCTTAAAACATTAGGAATTGAAGAAAAAAATTATGGTGCATCAACAGGTCGTGAGTGGCTTAAAACCACTTCCGAAGGTGAGTTGAAAATTAGCTCGCCTGTAGATGGAAAATTTATTGCCTCAGTTTATCAAGGTTCGCAAGCTGATTATGAACATATCATCAATAAATCAAAAGAATCCTACAAAGAATGGCGTAAAATGCCTGCTCCTAAAAGGGGAGAAATAGTAAGACAGATTGGTTTAAAGTTGCGTGAGTATAAAGAATCACTCGGTGCTCTCGTTTCATATGAAATGGGAAAATCTCTTCAAGAAGGATTAGGTGAAGTTCAAGAGATGATTGATATTTGTGACTTTGCAGTAGGGTTGTCACGTCAATTATACGGTTTTACAATGCACTCAGAAAGACCAAGCCATCGGATGTATGATCAGTATCATCCTTTAGGAATTGTTGCAACTGTCTCGGCGTTTAATTTTCCGGTTGCTGTATGGTCGTGGAATGCCATGATTGCAGCGGTTTGTGGAAATGTTAATCTTTGGAAACCATCCTCAAAAGTCCCTTTGACCGCTGTTGCAGTTCAAAAATTAACTGCTCAAGTTCTTGCTGATAATAATTTGCCGGAAGGAATTTTTTCACTCATTGTTGGTAAGGGTTCTACAATCGGTGAAAGATTATTAAATGATAAAGATATTCCTCTTATCTCAGTTACCGGTTCAACACCTGTCGGTAAACATGCCGCTGAAGTTATCGCAAGAAGATTTGGTCGTGTAATTCTCGAACTTGGTGGAAATAATGCTATAATCATGACTCCCGATGCTGATTTGAAAATCGCTGTTCCTGCTGTTGTATTCGGTGCTGTCGGAACTGCCGGACAAAGATGTACATCTACAAGAAGATTGATAATACATGAATCAATTTATGATAAAGTAAAAGAAACATTAATAAAAGCTTATTCAAGTTTAAGAATCGGAGACCCGCTTGATCAAAACAATCATGTCGGTCCCTTGATTGATAAAAATGCAGTAACAGTATTTATGAATGCAATTGAACAAGCAAAAACACAAGGTGGAATAGTATTATTTGGCGGTGAGCCATTATCCGGGGAAGGTTATGAATCAGGCTGTTATATTGTTCCAGCTCTTGTTGAAGCCGAAAATCATTATCACATAGTTCAGGAAGAAACATTCGCACCTATTCTTTATTTAATAAAATATTCCGGTGACGTTGACAATGCAATTCAATTGAATAATGATGTAGTTCAAGGACTATCATCATCAATCTTTACCAATAACTTGCGTGAAGCTGAAGAATTTTTATCTGCTTGGGGTTCAGATTGTGGAATTGCTAATGTTAATATTGGTACATCCGGCGCCGAGATTGGCGGGGCATTCGGTGGTGAAAAAGAAACAGGAGGCGGGCGCGAATCAGGTTCAGACGCTTGGAAGTTATATATGAGACGCCAAACAAATACTATAAATTATGGGGAAACTTTACCGTTAGCTCAAGGGATTAAATTCGAACTATAGTTCAGGTCGTTAAGCATGATTCATTGAATTATTATTCAGGGAAAATAATGAAACGAACAATTCCTCAAATGTTTGAAAATAGTGTTTCAAAATATTCAAATAATATTTTGATGTGGGAAAAACGTACCGAAAAATATGAAGGTACTTCATACAACGAGATGCATAAATTAGTTCGGAGTTTTGCTGCAGGACTGCTTAGTTTTGGCTTAAATAAAGGGGATCGCGCTGCTCTCATTTCTGAAGGCAGGAATGACTGGGTAATGAGTGAACTTGCAGTACTTTATATCGGGGCAATTAATGTCCCGATTTCTGTTAAGATTGATGAACTCTCGGACTTAAAATTTCGAATATCGCATTCCGGCTGTAAGTTTGTTATTGTTTCAGGTAATCATTTCCACAAAATCAAGAAGATAAAAAATGATCTGCCTGAATTAGAAAAAATAATTTTACTCGATCCCCAATCGAGTTATGAAAAAGATGAAATCTATAAAGATGAAATCTTTATAAGTGGTAATACTTTCCTCAAAGAGAAAGAAAATGATTTTAACAAAATTGTAGATTCGATTGCGGAATCAGATTATGCAAATATTTGTTATACTTCAGGAACAACCGCAGATCCTAAAGGGATAATTTTAACTCATCGCAATTATACAGCAAATGTTGAACAGGCAACCTCTCTTCTACCAATTCCTGAAACCTATTGTTCATTGTTGATTTTACCGTGGGATCATTCTTTCGCACACACAGCAGGAATCTATACACTCATGAAAAACGGTGCAAGTATGGCTTCTATACAGATTGGTAAAACGCCACTCGAAACTTTGAAAAATGTTCCAATCAACATTAAAGAAATTAAACCAACCTTTCTTTTGAGCGTACCGGCATTGGCGAAAAACTTTCGTAAAAACATTGAGAAGGGGATTAGAGAAAAAGGAGAGAAGGTTGAAAAATTATTCTTAAAAGCACTCAACCTTGCTTATGATTATAATGGCAATGGTTACAATCGAGGAAGAGGAATTAAATTTCTCAAAAAACCTCTTTACAAATTATTCGATAAAATTATATTCAGTAAAATCCGTGAAGGTTTCGGAGGGGAGTTAGAATTCTTTATAGGCGGGGGTGCGCTGCTCGATCTCGAATTGCAAAAATTCTTTTATGCGATTGGAATACCGATGTTTCAAGGTTACGGTTTATCAGAGGCAGCTCCAATAATATCTGCAAACGTTCCTGCCAAGCATAAACTTGGTTCATCCGGATTCATTGTTGAAAATTTAGAAATTAAAATTTGTGATGATAAAGGAAATTCCCTAAAAATCGGCGAGCGTGGTGAGATTGTTGTAAAAGGTGAGAATGTAATGGTCGGTTATTGGAAGAATGAAAAAGCAACAAAAGAAACTGTTCGAGATGGCTGGTTATATACAGGTGATTTAGGTTATATTGATGAAGACGGATTTCTTTATGTCCTCGGAAGAAGTAAGAGTTTATTGATCGGAAGCGATGGTGAAAAATATAGCCCTGAAGGTATTGAAGAGATGATTACCGAACATTCACTTTTTATAGAACAGATTATGTTATACAACAATCAATCTCCTTATACAACGGCATTAATTGTTCCGAATAAAGATGCAATATTTAATTTTGCTAAGGGTAATAATATTGATATTAAAACTGAAAACGGACAAGATGCGATTTTGAAAAAGATTGAATCTGAAATTAATGAGTTTAGGATCGGGGGAAATTATGCAAATATGTTTCCGGAAAGATGGCTCCCTTCTGCAATTGCCGTGCTTGGAGAAGGATTTACCGAACAGAATAAGTTTCTTAATTCTACTTTAAAAATGGTTCGCGGAAAAATAGTCGAGTTTTACCGGAGACGAATTGATTACCTTTACACCGCAGAGGCAAGGAATATTTGCAATCCGCAAAATCGGAATATTATAGGAAGACTGTAGCACATTTTAATAACTTAAATAAAAAGATTATTGATATTGAGTGTCTTTTCTCTAAATTTTAATTTATCTTTCGATTCAATAGTTAAGTAATGATATTTTTCGAAATTAAAAATGATTAATTTAAGACGGTACTAAGATGGGAAATCAACAGATCATTCTGATTATGTTATCGTTCATTGTCACCGGGTTAGCTATCACACTTGGAATCAAATATTATGAATCGTGGAGAGTTGATTCAGAGAGATCGCAAATAATTATTAAAGCAACTGTAATTGCTGACTTTGCAGACGCATATTACCTTAAACCGAAGCAATTAGGTGGTGGAGGAAATTCATACTCAAAGTTTAAAGCCCCAAAAATTCCAGCCGCCCCAAATGAAGGAACTACCACCATCTCTGTTGCAGCAGCAAGGGTCACTGTCAGAGTTAAAGGGACAGCAATGGGTAAAAATGCTAACCAACCGGTTGACATTAGTTTACAAATTTCACCAAATCAAAGAGTACTAAGAATTCGGAATTGATACTCAGGTATAAATGAATAATAAATATATTACAAACCTAATTGAGTCTGCACAAAAAGGAAATGTCAATTCTTTCCTTCAACTTGCGGACGTCTATTCAGGCAATGTATATGCAATCTGTCTTCGTACATTTACAATACCGCAGTTAGCAGAAAATTTAACTATTGAAGTATTAAATCATGCCTGGCATAATTTGAATCACCTTCGAGGCAATAGTAGTTTTCAACTTTGGTTAAATGGAATCACCGTTTACTTTATACTCGAAGAACATCGAACCAAAAAATGCTCCGATGAATTATTAGAAAAAAAAATAATTCAATCACTCGAACCGGATCCGGCTTCAATTAATGCACTCTCAAGTCTTGAGAAATTAATTTTGGATTTACCTCAAGAGGATAGGATTATGTTCGTCCTTCATGAAATAATTGGTTACTCCGCATCAGAAATTTCTGATTTACTTTCAAAATATAGAGCAGATGAAATTAGAAATATAATTAGATCAATCAGAACTCATTTTATAGAGGAATTAAAATTTTGAGTTGTGATGAAGTAAAAAATTTGATTAATGATTATTTCGATGATCTTTTACCTGAAGTTATGCAGAAAGAAATAGAAGCGCATATCAAAGAGTGTGGTTCTTGTAAAAATTTAGAAAAGAAGTATAATAGTTATTTCAAAACTATTGAAGCTCTGCCGGTAAATATAAATCCTACAAACAACATTTCACGTAGGTTAACACTCTCTCCGGAAGATTCAGAACCAACTAATTCAAAAGAGAAAACTGCTGTTAAGGGAACAGTCATAAAGAAACTCAAAACTCAGACAAAAATCGTAGAACCCCCTCTCGTCAAGCAGAAGATGGCACAATATGCAAAAAAATCATCTGTAAGGGGGAAGAAGAAACTAAAACTTCACGATAGATTTGAGAATTTCTCTTTTGGTAAGAATTCTCAAATGAGAAATTATGTATATAATGCGAGTTATGTAGTTTTCGTTTCTCTGATTATCTATATGGTTTATATTTTGTTAAAAGATTCCTCGGATCCCTGGGCTGTTGAAATAAAATCAGGTACTTATAAAATAAATGGAAGTTTTGATAGTAGTTTTAAATTAAATTCCGGTGAAACAATAAGTACAGACGAACAATCTGAATTAAGAGTTATTGTTCCTGATGTTGCAATGTATGAACTCGGGAAGAACTCAAGTATGACAGTAAAAAAAGCATTTAACGATGAAAATAAAGTGTTGCTTCATAATGGTTCGTTAAAAGTAGTATCATGGAATCCGGATGCATTTGTAAATGTTGAATTTCGTTCTATAAATTTAACTCAGTATCAAAGTTCATTTAAGGTGGAAATTTTCTCGGAATCGAATGAGATAGTTTTATCAGTTAATACCGGAGATGTTTGGTTAGAATCTATCCGGGAAAATTTGAGAATTGCAAATCAATATACATGTATTATCTCACCACATAATAAATTCGGTATTCCTATTCGTGCAAAAGCAAATCAAGATTTTAAAAAAGCAGTCTCTTTGTATGAGCAGGGAAACACTGAACTTGCAATTATTCAAACAATAACCTCGCTGGCTATTGATGAGGATGCTCTGACATTATTAGAAGTTTTGCGTGAAGAGAGAATATTTTTTGAAGAGATATATCATAAACTTGTCGAATTCTTCCCGCCGCCGCCTACAGTCAGTAAAGATGGGTTGAAGCAACGAAATTCAAGTGATTACAATTTTTGGTGGGAAGAAATTGAATGGCAGATATAGAATCAACTTGTGTTGTCCCTACTTATTATTCAAATTTAATGAGGTGAAAAATGATTTGTCCAAGATGTGAAAATGTCGGTTTATTAATTTCATACAAAAACAGTGTCGAAATTGATTATTGCCCTGAGTGCGGCGGCATTTGGCTTGATCAGGGAGAATTAAGAAAAATTGTTGAACAATCAATCGAACAATTTTCATCATATAAATCGGATGTAAATACTGTTCAAACAAGTACTACAAATGTATCTGAGAAAATGAGCAATTTTTTGAATGAATTCTTCAAAGTATAATGAAGTGTAAATTGAGTTTAAAAGTATTCTTTTTCTGATAGACCTAAAATTTAATTTGTGATAGAATTTATAAAATCCAAATATGCATATTCATTACCGGAACAAATCAATTATTCATTTTAAGAATATTCACAATCCTTCTATGACTAATAAAATTTTATTAATACTTCTATTCTTTATCTGTTACGAAAATCTTTTCCCTCAAATATTTGTAAACCAACCAATATTAAAAACTGAAAATACTTCTAATTTTGGTACAGATGTTATTCTATTAAATTATGAACCTGTTGGTGTAATGCATGGAATTCAAAATACCGCCGGAGAAATATTTGTTGCAATCAATGATACTCATTCTACACAAAATTTGGGATTAGTAATTAGAAAATCTACCGATAGAGGGAAAACCTGGTCAACTCAAAACGGAATAAGTTATCGTGATGTTTATGGTAATATTAAATTACTTCGAAATTCAGAGGATTCAATTTATTGTATTTTTCAAATTGGGTCAGGAGTTTATTCATGGAATATTCAGACCGATATAATAAATACATTTAGAACACATGGTTATTTTACCTTCGATGCTGAAATAACAAGCAGCAACACTATTTATTTATTTGTAGATTCACTCACAACAGATCATTTAATGATTTATTCTTCGTTAGACGGCGGTACAAACTGGGGAACCAGGCGTCTCGTCTCAGAAAGGTCGGCTAATGTCAAAGTAGTAAAATCAACTTCAAGCGATACAATGTTCGTAAATTATTATGGTCCGGTTTTATTAGATACTTCACAATCCATTATTCGATCCGTAAGATATTATGAAACCTCGCCGGGTAGTGTATTTTATTCGGGTTTCAAAGATATGGCTCTTGAACAGTTACCTAAAAGAGAATTTATGAGTGTAGTCTCAAAAGGTGTAGTTTGGTTTCTATATACACTTGAAGAGGATAGCAGTGAAATTTTATATGGAAAGCGTTCTGTAAATAATGGTGTTAACTATAGTGAAAGAATGGTTATAGCACCGGCAGAAAATAATAATCAAAAATGGTTTAATATAAAACCAAAATTTGCAAATGAAGGTTTTCATCTAATATATTTTTCTGAGAGCAGCAACTTTTCTGTAAATGGTAATATCATATCAGCGGATGTTAATTACAATGGAAGCACCTTCAATGGCTTTACTCAGATTAACGATATTATTGCGGCAAAATCAAATTATAACTACAAACCTATAATTGTTCCACTCCCATTTGACAGTACATTTGGATATGTTTGGGTAGGGGATACTGAAGATGGTAAAAAAGTTTTTTGGGATTCTGAATTAATTCTAAATGTGGATAATGATCGAGAAATAACTATTGCTGACATGCAGCTTCAACAAAACTACCCAAATCCTTTTAACTCAAACACAATAATAAACTATTCTATCCCGATGGAGGGAAATGTTAATATAACTATTTATGATGTACTTGGAAGTTCAAGAGGTCAGTTGATCAATAAAATTCAAAAAGCTGGTGAGTACAGTTTTAACTTCAATGCTGAAAAATCTAGTTTAGAAAGTGGTGTTTATTTTTATCGTATCGTTTTCACCGATTTAAATAATCAAAATACTTTAATCAATACGAAAAAATTGATTTATCTTAAGTAGGTAAAAAATAATTTGAATAAATCTACATTCATCATTTCTAAAATGGATTGTCCCTCTGAAGAGAGATTAATCAGATTAAAACTCGATGGGAATTCGAACATCGAAAATCTCAGTTTTGATATTCCTGAACGTACATTGATTATTTATCATAAAGGGAATATATCGGAAATAGAAATATCAATTGCAGAATTAAATCTTGGCTCAAAATTGGTTTCAATTGAGGAAGTAAATGGTTTCGAGAAAGCTGCGGAAACCAATGATAGCAAGCTTTTATGGACTGTACTTATAATTAATTTCGGTTTCTTTATCGTTGAAATGGGAACCGGAATTTTGGCTGAATCGATGGGATTAATCGCTGATAGTCTTGATATGCTTGCGGATGCTTTAATTTATGGTTTAGGGCTCTTTGCAGTCGGAGGAACAATTCTTCTAAAGAAGCGTATAGCAAAGTTAAGTGGTTATTTTCAGATTATGCTTGCCTTAATTGGATTCAGTGAAGTAATTCGAAGGTTTTTGGGAATAGATATTGCTCCTGAATTTAGAACAATGATTATAGTTTCATTTTTTGCATTGATTGGAAATTCAGTCTCATTAATATTACTTCAAAAATCAAAAAATGATGAAGCACATATTCAAGCAATTAAGATATGTACTTCGAACGATGTAATCATTAATATTGGAGTAATTATTGCGGCAGTTGCTGTTTACTTTTTGGAATCAAATAAACCGGATCTAATAATCGGTTCAATAGTTTTTGTGATTGTTATAATCGGGGCAAAAAGAATACTGCAAATTTCAAAATAAGGTTGCGGGAAGTAGCTGAGTTAAATCATTAAATACTTAGTAGAAAATTGTTTAAATTTGAATTGAATTATTTCTCACAAAAACTTAATCACAATGAGTATAAAACTGATCAAATCATTATTACTATTTCTATTAATCGGATTATCAAACATGAATGCCCAACAAATGGCAGTTCCTGCCGAAATTAATAATTTAATTAATGTGACGAAAACTAAATATGCTCCGGATGCGAGAACAACTGTATTCTCAATAGATGCGAAAATGGATAACGGAACATTGATCTTATCTGGAGAAACAAATCTTCCTTTAGCAAAAGATGAACTTATTTCAAAAATAAAAATAGGTAATACAAGCATCGTGGATAATATTGAAATTCTACCGCAATCTTTACTCGGCGATAGAGTGTTCGCTGTTGTAAATCTTTCTGTTGTTAATCTTAGAAAAGAACCGAAACATTCTGCTGAAATGGTGACACAATCTTTACTTGGAACTCCGCTTAATGTTTTAAAGAAAGCAAAAGATGGCTGGTATTTTATTCAGACACCTGATAATTATCTTGGTTGGGTGGATGATGATGCGATTTTTCTAATGTCAAAAAACAATTTGGATACCTGGCTGGCTGAAAAGAAAATTATTGTTACAAAAATTTACGATCACTGTTATAATTCAGATAATTCGCACGGACAAATTGTTTCGGATATAGTTCAAGGTAATATTCTAAAAGTAATAAATGAAAAGGCGGATTTTTTTGAAGTTCAATTCCCCGATAAACGTTTAGCCTTTATCGAAAAGAATAATGCGAAGTTGATAGATGATTGGCTCGCTTCAATTGAATTGAGCGGAGAATCAATATTAAATCTTGCACACAAATATATGGGAATTCCGTATCTATGGGGTGGAACTTCAGTTAAAGGTTTTGACTGCAGTGGGTTTACAAAAACAGTTTATTTCTTACATGGAATAGTGCTTCCAAGAGACGCCTCGCAACAAGTAAATGTTGGAGATGAGATTGATACTAAAAATGGTTTTGAAAATTTAATAGCAGGCGATTTGTTATTCTTCGGTACAAAAGCAACTGATTCAACAAAAGAAAAAGTAACTCATGTCGGAATTTATATCTCTGATCTCGATTTTATTCATGAGGGAGGTATGGTTAAAATAAATAGTTTTGATCCAAAAAAAGACATTTACAGTAAGTATAGAACAAACACTTTTTTGCGCGCAAAAAGAATTCTATCTTCCGTTGGTAAAAATGGTGTTCAATTAGTTAAAGATATTCAACTTTACAAATAATTAGGTTTATATGTCACAAAATAGAAGAGATTTCTTCAAAACATCGGGAATTATAGCCGGTGGAATTGCGTTATCAAGTTTTGATAATAGTTTTTTTGCAAAAAGTTTTCCTAACAAATCGAAAAGTTCAAAAATGAAACTCACATTCAGACCATATACATTAGAGTTGAAACATGTTTTCACAATAGCTACGAGTTCTCGTACAACTACTCCGGTTGTTCTAACAGAAATTGAATATGAAGGTTTAACCGGATATGGTGAAGCCTCGATGCCTCCTTACTTAGGAGAGTCGCATGATACAGTATTGAAATTTTTAGCAAAAGTTGATTTAACTAATTTCAATAATCCATTTGAGTTAGAAAATATTCTGGCTTATGTAGATTCGATTGAAGAAGGAAATAAAGCCGCAAAAGCTTCTGTCGATATTGCACTTCATGATTTAATCGGTAAAATTGTGAATCAACCTCTTTATAATATTTGGGGATTTGACAAAACAAAAACTCCGGTAACTTCATTCACAATAGGCATTGATAAACCGGATGTCGTCAGACAAAAAGTCATAGAAGCCGAAGAATATAAAATCTTAAAAGTAAAACTCGGTAGAGATACCGACCGTGAAATGGTTGAAACAATTCGATCAGTGACAGACAAACCGTTATGTGTTGATGTTAATCAAGGCTGGACAGATAAACATTTTGCATTAGATATGATTCATTGGTTAAAGGAGATGAATACTGAGTTTGTTGAACAACCAATGCCTAAGGAAGATATTGACGGGAATGCGTGGCTTACACAAAATAGTCCACTCCCAACAATAGGAGATGAAGCAGTGCAACGATTACCCGATGTTATCAAAGCTCATGGTGTATATTCAGGAATCAACATCAAATTAATGAAAAGTACCGGACTTAGAGAAGCACACAAAATGCTTACTCTTGCAAGAAGTTTAAATATGAAAGTTATGATAGGCTGTATGACTGAGACTTCATGTGCAATTTCAGCCGCCGCACAACTATCGCCAATGGTTGATTGGGCTGATCTGGACGGTGCATTGTTAATCAGTAATGATATTTTCGACGGAACAAAAATTATTGATGGAAGAGTAGTCCTCACAGACCTTCCCGGTATTGGAATAAAAAAGATTTAGAAAAAATATAAAAGGATAATTAATGAAAAAAATATTGTTAACATTAATATTATTAAGTACAGGTATAACTTTCTCTCAAAATACTAATAAGGTATTCCCTTATAATTACTCAGAGAAAGTTCTGAGTAATGGTTTAAAAGTCATCTTAATCCCCATGGAAAATACTGACATTGTTGCTTACTTTACAGTAGTAAGGACAGGCAGTCGTGATGAATGGGAAGAAGGGAAGTCGGGTTTTGCTCACTTCTTCGAACACATGATGTTCAGAGGAACTGAAAGATTCCCCGGTAATGTTTACGACAGCATTGTTACAAGTCTTGGTGCCGATGCAAATGCTTATACCAGCCTCGACCTTACAGTCTATCACATGAAATTTGCAAGTGAAGATTTAGAAACAGTAATGGATATTGAATCAGATAGATTCAGAAATCTGAAGTATTCAAAGGAAGAGTTCCAAACAGAATCTGGTGCAATCTATGGTGAATATCGTAAAGGAAGAACAAGTCCATGGTCTGTTGCTTTTGAGAGCATGCAGAATATGGCGTTTGATAAACATACATATAAACACACGACCATCGGATTTGAAAAAGATATTAAAGATATGCCTAATCTTTATGACTATAGTTTAAGTTTTTATAAACGCTATTATCGACCGGAAAATTGTGTATTACTAGTTGTCGGTGCCATCGATAATGAAAAAACTTTTAGACTAGCAGAAAAATATTACTCAGAATGGAAATCGGGATATGTTTCACCAAAAATTGATTCAGAACCAGTACAAACATCTTCACGCAAAGAGGAAGTTGGTTATGAGGGAAGAACGTTACCGCTTCTTTACATCGGTTATAAAGGTGAAAAGTTCGATGTAAATAATAAAAACTATCTCGCTGCGCGTGCATTTGCCAACATCGCATTTGGAGAGACGAGTGAACTTTATAAAAAGTTAGTTCTCAAGGAACAAAAAGTGCAATATTTAATGGCGAATATGACATCTACCCGTGATCCTTATTTGTTTCAAATAATGTCAATGGTTAAGGATGAAAATGATATTAATTATGTAAGTGAAGAAATTAATAAGACCATAGAGTATTATAAGAAAAATAAAGTTTCAGAGGAATTATTTAACAAATTACTGATGCGCGAAAAATATTCATTTTTAATGTCTCTGGATAACCCCGCAAATGTAGCCGGAATTCTTCCTCAATACATAACAATTAGTGGAGGAATTAATGTGATTGATGAATACTTTTCAAAAATGGAGAAGCTTACTGTGGATGATATAAATAATGCAGTTAATTATTATTTCACTCCTGAAAAAATGAATCAAATAATTTTGAAAGGAGCAAAATGATGAAAAGATATTTTTCACTGGTTCTGTTTTTCGCTCTTTTACTTTTGAGTAATATTTCTCAAGCGATTGATAAAGAAAGATTCGTTGGTATTCAAGTAAAATCCGATCCATCAATAGTTGTTAAAATTTGGTTTAATGTTGGTTCACAAAACGATCATGTAGGTAAAGAAGGACTTGCAAATCTTACAAGCGCATTATTATCGGAAGGTGGAACCATAGAGAAAACATATTCGCAAATTCTCGAAGAACTTTATCCACTCGCAACTGGCTATTCCGCAAGTTCATCAGTTGAAATGACCATCTTTTCCGGTAGAACTCATACCGATAACATTTCAACATATTATAAATTATTTGTTGATCAAATCTTAAATCCGGCTTTTCGTGAAGAAGATTTCAATCGGCTTAAACAAAATCAAATAACTTATCTTGAAACAACACTCCGTTATTCAAGTGATGAAGAACTCGGTAAGGCTGTTCTTTATAATAAAATATTTAATGGAACAGGATACGGACATATCACTGAAGGTACAATCTCAGGGCTTAAAAATATCACTTTAGAAGATGTTCGGAATTTTTACAAAAAATATTTTAATAAGAATAATTTCGTACTGGGTTTGAGTGGAAATTATTCCGATGAATTAGTTAACAAACTTTGGAATGATTTAAGCAAACTTCCCGAAGGTGAATGGAATAAAACCGAAAAACCGGTGACTAAAAAAATTGAAGGTCTGAATTACACGTTAGTTGAAAAGAAAGCAAATGCTTCTGCAATATCATTTGGTTTCCCGATTGATTTTTTACGTGGTTCAAGAGAATGGTATGCACTTGCAATCGCAAATTCCTGGTTAGGTGAGCATAGAAACAGCAGTTCTCACTTGTATCAGGTTATTAGAGAAGCACGCGGTTTAAATTACGGCGATTATAGTTACATCGAAAATTTTCCAAACGGCGGAAGATACTCTATGCCTCCTCAGAATGTTGCACGCAAAAGTCAGATTTTTGAAGTATGGATTAGACCGGTCCCAAATGAAACAAGATTATTCTCATTCAGAGCTGCATTTAGAGAATTGAAAAAACTTGTCGATAACGGTTTATCGAAAGATGAATTCGAGCTAACCAAAAAATTCTTAAAAAAATATGTCCTTCACTATGCTAAAAATAGTGCCGAAAAATTAGGTTACGTCCTTGACGATAAGTTTTATAGACTGAAGAATAGCCACTTAATTGCTTTCAGAAAAATGATGGATGAAATAACATTAGATGAAGTTAATAATGCTATAAAAAAACATCTTCAGTACAAAAATATGGAGATCGTTTTTATAACTGATGGAACTGAAAAATTGAGAAATGATATTCTTGAGGATAATCCAAGTCCGATTACTTATCCCACATCAAAACCGGAAACTATTTATCAAGAAGATAAAGATATTATGATTTTTCCGGTTTCTACATCAGCAGAAAAAATTAAAATTATGAAGGTTGAGGAATTATTTAATTAGTGAATCTGTTCTATATTCATTGTTCAACAAAGTACGTTGGGGAATAGCTATTTTAATGTTGTTCCCTTTTTATTGTTAGCTTTATCAATCATCTATTTGGAGACTATGTGAAAATAAAAAGTTTGTTTTTAATCTTTATCATTAATGTAATGACAGTATTTGGCGGGTGTTCATCAAGTCAAAATGAAAGTCTTTACATTAGAGTTAATCAAGTTGGATTTCTTCTAACAGATATAAAAACAGCGATAATTTTCACAAATAGTGAACTTAAACAGAATAATTTTAATCTGATAAATGTTAAAACAAAGAAAGAAATATTTAAAGGAGAAATTAAAGATTACAAAGGAGTTTGGGGAAACTTCAAAAACCATTTCGCAATAGATTTTTCAGAGTTTATTACGACGGGTGAATATCAGATTGAAGTTGACGGAGTAAAATCATTTCCATTTACTATTTCAAAAGATGTTTACAATGGAATTGTTGATTCATTGCTTTTATATTTGAAAGTTCAGCGCTGTGGTCCAACCGTACCATACCTCCACGAGGTATGTCATTTATATGATTCTCCAAGAGTTGAAAATGATAAAGATGCAGGTGTAGTTGATGTAACCGGCGGTTGGCACGATGCCGGTGATTATATTAAGTTTTTTTCTACTACTGCTTACACAACATATCTGCTGCTGTTCAGTTACGAATTTGATCCGGTAAAATTTCAAACCGATAATGACAAAAGCGGCGCCCCCGATATTTTAGAAGAAGCACGGGTTGGTATAGATTGGTTATTAAGAGCAAATTATGCTGAGGGTAAATTTATCAACCAGGTTCAAGATATGAGGGATCATGAACAAGGATTTCGAATGCCAGAAAACGATCCTCTCAAATTTGATAGACCGGCTTTTTCAGGTATCGGTAAAAATCAAATTGGAATGTTTGCCGCCGTAATGTCTTTAGCTGCAAAAATTTGGAAAGAGAGATTCAGTGATGACTATTATTATATTAAATGTCTGACAGCGGCAGAAAATATTTACAAATATAGAAATGATGTACCGAATGTTGATAGTGTTCCATCAGGGATGTATCAAGATTCAAGATTTTGGGGAAAGTTAGCATTAGGCGCAATTGAATTATACAATGTAACAAAAAATCGCAGTTACCTAACTGACGCAGTAACATATGCAGATAGTGCCAGATCGGATTACTGGTGGAGTTGGGGAGATATTAATTCATTAGCTCACTATAAGCTTGCGAAAGTTTATCCACGCTTCAGAAATTATATTCTCAATAACCTTGTTTCATTCAATAATGTAAAAGCAAATTCAATATTTGGAGAAGGGGCTGTATTTACCTGGGGAACAACCAATACACTCTTAGGTGTGGCACTTCAAACTATTCTTTATAAGAAATTATTTAAAACTTCGGAGTATGATTCGTTATTAATTTTTCAGCGGGATTACATACTTGGAAAAAATCCATGGGGAACTACATTTATCTCAAATATCGGATCAGTTTATCCTAAAAATTTTCATTCGCAAATTTCATACTTAAATGGGGGATATTTACCGGGAGCAGTCTCTGCGGGTCCTACTCCCGAAGAAATATTAAAGAATTATAACATTCAAAGGAAAGATACTCGTTTCAATAAATTTAATTCTGATAGTGTTAAATTTTATGACGATGTATCTGATTATGTGACTAATGAGCCAACTATCGGTAGTAATGCGACTGCAATTTTTGTCTTTAGTTTTTTTCAATCAGTAAAGTGATGTTCTCATAATGAGGCGTTCATATAAGATATTCTCGTATTGAGACACTCTAAGCGAAACTTTCCCATTTTATACCCTTATTTAAGGTAAACTTATTAGGCATGATAATTGATTAATATAGAATCAAAACTTTAGAGAAGATTAAATGAAAAAGAAACTCAATTTAGCAACAACCGGAATTTCACTTGTAGATGAAGCGTGGGGAGGATTTTATCGTGGTGGATCATATCTACTTTTAGGTCCAAGAAAATCCGGGAGAACGCTCTTAGCACTTCAATTTGCTATGGAAGCAGCAAAGAATAAAGAAGTAACCCTCTTTTTCACCAGTATGCGACCCAAGGATTTAATGATTCATGCAGCTTCAATTGATTTTGATTTAAATACTTACATGAATCAAAATTTAATTATTGTTGTTCGGGTTGCTCCTCCGGCAGATATTTATGAAAGCGCTAATCCGGACAATTATTTAGTTGAATATTTAAATGACATTGCTTCTGTGGTCGGACAATATAATCCGAGCAGATTGGTTTTTGATGAACTTACACCATTTGTGGGATTTGAAAATATAGGATTACTTCAACAAACATTTTTAAATACTATTGAATCAATCGAAGAGAAAAATATTACAAGTCTATTTATTGTGGCTGAACCGGCAACACCATTTTCACAAATGATCGTTGATACAATTGCTCAATATTCAACAGCAATAATTTATCTTCAAAAAAACTCTGAAGAAGGAAGAATCGGGCAAGGTGGAAGAGCAACAATAACCCCAAATATTGGTCATACTGAAGGTCAATTTACATCCGATTATTTTATCGAACCATATAGAGGTATAACATTTAGTTTCGAAGTTCCACAAAAAAATGCGGGATTGCAAGTTGTTCCTGAACATGGGCATATGCAGGGAAGTCAAAATATTGTTCAACCTGCTCCGGCTCCCAAAACTTCTACTAACTCTAAATATAAACCACTAACAAACGTAGATGTTGTTCAAGAAAAATTCTCATTTTCCAATTTTTATGATTTGAGTGAATTCGCACTTATTTTGAATAATCAAATTGCTTTATATAAAAGCACGGGACAACCTTTCACATTAATTTCATTTAAGTTAGATCCGTTAGCACAGCAACAAAATATTTTATCGATGATGCAGCTCCAAAATGCACTCAGATTATCTACAGATAAGAAAGATAAAATATGTGTTGTTAACAATAATGTTCTTGTTCTTATAAGCAGTGCAGATGATAAAGTTTACAGTCAATTAGTAAGTAAAATGAAGAGTAATTTACCTAACACTGATAAAAGCTATCAAGATTTAGTTATGCAATATCTGTTCGGATTTCCTTATGTAGTAAATGATAAAGTTCAAAATGCAGATACATTACTGAATGAGATTTTAGAATAAAAGCTAATACACACCATCATGTTTAAAATTAAATACCATTTTTTGTTTCTTTTGATTCTTACCAATTTGTTGTTTGGACAAAATCCTCAAACTGCAGTTGAAAACTTCAAGAATCAAGCAATTATGCAGATGAAAAATGGCCGCTATGGTGAAGCAATTGATTTGTTGAATAAGTACATTTCCGCCGAACCAAAGAAGTTTGAAGGATTTCATTTGCGTGGACTTTCTTATGAAAAACGAGATCAACTTGAAATGGCTGTTTTTGACCTTAGAGCTGCACGTAAATTAGTTCCTACAAATAAACAAGTTGCTGAAGACCTTGCACGTATGACGAAAAATTGGTATGCTCAATTAAATCAAAAGATTCAAGGACACCGTAGAGAAATAGCTATTGATCCGAATATCCCCATAAATTATCTGGAAATTGGTAAATGTCATAAACATTTAGGCGAGTGGTTAATTGCCGAAGAATGGTATGACCAATATATTAAACGTGAAGATCCATCCCCGGATGAAGTAATCAGATTTACAGAAATACTTCAAAAAAATGAACATATCGAAAAAGGGGAGAGAATCCTAAAAAAATATGTTGAAAGATTTCCTAATGATCATCGTCTCTGGAGCAGGTATGGTTATTTTACCATGTGGTTAGGGAAAAATAAAATTGCAATTGAAGCATTTGAAAATGCACTCGCAAAACGTCCTTTTTTCAAAGAAGCCATTGATGGTTTAGATCTGGCTCGAGGCAAAGGATATACTTATACTTATTATGATACAGCATATTACAGAAGGAACAAGGAAGGGAAGCTTCAGCAGCAACAAGAATATGCTATTGATAAATATTATCGAGTAATAAAAATCAATTCGAATGACATTGAAACAAGATATTTATTAATTAATGAACTTTGGAAAGCCAATAGATTGCAGGAGGTTTCCGAACAAATAGATTTTCTATACAGCAAAGAAGCCGGTAAACCACGTTATGATGAATTATCTGCAAGATTTTATGTTGTTCGTGATAGTATTTATAATGAATCTATCGAACTGGCAAAAGCTGAACTTGATAAAGATCCGCTGAATAAAAATGCATTATTAAAGTTTGCAGAAATGTGTGGCGCACTGCAACGGTACGATGAGGCTATTGAAGCATTTGATAAATATTTTGAAATGACTACCGGTCCCATTGATCCAAAAATTCGATACGCTTATTCACAGGCAACTGCATGGAATAGAGATTATCCACGTGCAATTGAACAAATGGATTTGTTACTAAAGGAAGCACCCAATAATCTTGACTACCAGCTTTTACGAGGGCAATTATCAGCTTGGACGGGATTGGAACTTGAGTCGGGTAAAGCTTATCTTGAGAATGTTGTGTCTGCCAGACCGACTAATTTACCTGCAATTATTTCATTGGGTTACATATTTCTTCAACAAGGAGAATTTGAAAAAGCTCAGGAATATTCCGATTTAGCAAAACAAACTAATCCTGATGATGAAAGTTTAATTCAACTTGATTCTGATATTGAAGTAAGACGGTTAAGATCGGAGCAAGACCGCTTATTCAGGTTATTGGATGAAGGTCGTCAGGACATAAGTAAATACGGTTGCGAAGCTGCATTATCGAAGTATGAAGAGTTCATTGCTAATACAGATAGAAATTCATTAGTGTTAAAAGAATATTCAGATGTTTTAGCCTGTGCAAAAAGGTATGATCAGGCATTATCAATTCTTAATCAACTTTTAGATGAACAATACGATTCAACACTTGATTTAGCCCGTGCGAAAATTTATTATTGGAGCGGTGATTCTACTACAGCTCTAAGTGAATTTCAGCGATTGGTATATACTAATGGAAACAACAGTTTCGAAAATCGTTTAATATTAGGCGATGCTTATACAAAAATGAGAATGTTTGGGGAGGCTCGGGCAATTTATGATAGTCTGCTTGATAATACCAATGACAGCTTGGAGATTAGCTATGTAAAACAAAGATTAGGTTGGCTGCCGGTAACTGGTTGGAGAGGCTTCTTAACTACTTTCCCAAGTTATATGATTCTCTATCCAACATTTTACTATTACGCTGATAATATTGGTTTTAAATTTCTTACTTATGGTCTCAGAGGTGAAGTAGGTGTTTTAAGTTTCTTGTCGGTGACATTCTCGGCAATTAGAGGTGCATTGCAATCTACGACTTTGCGTTCAGATCATAATACTCTTTCTGTTGGAGCGATTGTTCGCTTGAGTAACATGGTTTCTGTCGGTGGAAGTTTTGGTAGAAACTATTATCAAACAGGAATAACTGCCCCTGTTTCGGAATACTTTTTAAGAGTCACAAAAGATACAACGTATTCAGTATATTTTTCCAATACACTTAATGATGCTGCTCAAGCTTTAACATCGCTCAATTTAATTGGTAAAGGAATTAAATCAAATATATATAGACTAAGTGGTTTCTATCGCTTCAAATCAGGTCTCCGAATCAGCGGTAACTATGCACTCATTCAAATCTCTGATGGCAATGCCGGACAAACCTATGATATCCGACTTGGAAAATATTTCTATGAAGATGTTTTAGCGGGATATGAGTATACATCAACTCTTTATGCACGTCCTTCTAATTTATATTATTCTCCGGGAGCATCTGAAACACATGCTGTATGGGGGGAATGGACTGCACACAAGACTGTAGATATGACAGTATTATTTGGTGGAAGATTTGGAATAATTCCATCAAACAATTTTTTGTTTAAAACTTTATATGGACAATTTCTGTATAAAATACTTCCGACACTTTCATTTAATGCAACTGCATCCTATGGTGATACTGTTAGGGAAATTATCGGATATAGTTCAAGATCATTAACTCTCGGTTTAACCTGGTTCTTATAGAAGTATTATGAAAAATAAAATTAAAAATATAATCAAAAATATTATTGATAAATTACCGTTTTTAGTTTTCCCTCCGGAATTAATTCCCATCCCTATACCTAAAAAGTATGTTTCAAATAGGTAACCGTTCTAATACTCTTACTTTTCTTTATATAAAATTTGTAACTTATTGATATAAAAGAAGTAAGTCGCTATGTATCAAAACGGAGCACCTCAGTTAAAAAATCCTATAATGATACAATCATAAGATATTTTCCTAATATTTTATCACTTTTTGACCTTCTTCCTTTGGCATTATTGTTGATTAATAGTTATACAATTTTTAATAGAAACTATGAATGCAAAACAAAAAATAAAGCAAACTTCACTTACACTACAGAATACACAGACAACTAAGTCAACTGCTGCTGATAAGAAGAAAAAAATCGTGAAGAGATTAATGCGATCTGGATTAATGTCACTACTTATGATTGTGATAATTGTAATATCACTTCCTTATACAATCTTATCATACGGCTCACTCGTTGAGTATTCGACACTCGTTTCTTTATTCATTTTTCTTATTGTATTATTGTTCAGGTATTTTGGTATACTTATTATGGCATATTTATATATCACCCAGTATACCTTTAATCCCAAAACCGGATTCTTCCCATTCGTTTCAATTATAGTTCCTGTTTATAATGAAGAAAAAGTAATAAAAGATTCTGTCAAATCACTTCTAAACTTAGATTATTCAAACTATGAAATAATTATTGTTAATGACGGTTCAAAAGACAATACTCTTGAAGTTGCAAAAACATTGGTCGGTTTGCAACCGGGACGTTATGGTGATGTGAAAATTTCTTTGATAAATAAACCTAATGGTGGAAAAGCAAAAGCCCTTAATGCAGGTATTCACTTCTCAAAAGCTGAAATAGTTTTGTGTATGGATGGCGATTCACAATTATCAGAAGATTCAATCAGAATGGCGGTTCGTCATTTCAGTGATCCTGAAATTGGTGCAGTTGCCGGTAATGTAAAAGTGATGAATAGAAAAAAATTATTTACTGACCTTCAAGCTCTCGAATATATTGAAGGATTGAATATGGCAAGAGCTGCTCAAAGTTATCTTAAATTAGTAAATATAATTCCGGGACCAATTGGTTTATTCAGAAAAAGAGCAATTGAAGATGCCGGTTATTATTCAAGTGATACCTTTGCAGAAGACGCAGATTTAACTCTTAAGATTTTAGCACACAATTGGAAAATTTATTACGAACCAAGAGCAATATCTTATACAGAAGCTCCTGAAAAATTACAGCAATTACTAAAGCAAAGATATCGCTGGACACGCGGAATATTACAAGCTATCAGAAAACATAAAAAAATATTAATCAATCCGACTATCAATTTTGGTGATACATTTATTCTTTGGACAATGTTTTATGAAGCATTATTATGGCCGGCAATGAATATTTTCTCTAACTTGTTCTTTATATTTGCAGCATTGTTTTATGGATTATCGAGTCTCTTATTCTTCTGGTGGGCTGCACTGGCGCTGCTTGACATGGTTACAGCACTTTATTGCATAGCAGTTGAAAAAGAAGAATTCAGATTAGTCCCTTATGCATTAATCTACAGAATGTTTTTTGTACTTACCATCGATATTTGTAAAGCGATGTCAACTGTTGAAGAATTCTTAGGATTTGAAATGACCTGGGGTAAATTAGAAAGAATCGGTGGTGCTCAAGAAGCATCAGTATAATTTTATTAAATAATTAGGTGAAACTATGGAACTCATACCAATTTTAGCAACTATTATTCTTGTTGCAACAATAAGCACTTTTTTTCTCGCTATAGGTGCTTATGCTCTATACAAGATTCGTGAAAGAAGAGGAGAGCAAGTTGAAATACAGGCTCCTTCTACTATTCAAGCAGAAGTCCTAACACCTGAGGTTATTTACGAACAGAGTCAGACAAAAGAAGTTACCAGAGCACCTTCTAAACCTACTTTTGAACCATCACGTGTTCCATCATATCGACCTTCTGTAGAACCTATTTTTGTGCAAACAGCAAGACAACAACCAGCACCTCAACCGGCACAGGCAAAATATACTCCTGCCCCTCAGCAGTTTGTTCCACAAAGACAAGAACAACCGCGTCAAGTTCAAGCAGGACCACCTCATGCTGCTACATCAGAACAAAAATTTATGAAGTATACTTCCGAAGGTTATGTTCCTGCTAAAGAAGGTGCTAAAAGTGGTGGAGGTTTGAAGTGGAGATGATTAAAAATAAAGGCATGACTGTTAACAGCTTCATCATCTTTGGTGTTGGGGGTGTGATGGTTTTGGCTTCTATTTTAGTTTATCTCTTTGTGTTGAAAGGTGTAATGGGACGGTTTGATATAACTTCCCAACTTTCAAAACCTACAAAAGTATTTGATATTTTTGATCCAACCACGACTAAAGTCGCAATTCTTTATTCAAATTATACTGAAAATCTTTTACCTGAAGGAAGTACATGGTTAGTTGACAATATAAATACATGGACAAATTCTTTAAAACAATATAAAGTTAATTATGATATAATAGGTGACGTAGATATAGAACAGGGTCGGCATAAAAAATATAGTTTGATTATTTTACCCGGTTCCAAGTCTATGAGTGATCAGGAAGTTATTTCACTGAAGAAATTTATTGATGCAGGTGGTTCATTGTTCGCAACAAGCGGAACAGCCTCTTTTTCAAACGACGGTAAATGGAGAGGGTGGGAGTTTTTCTCTGAAGTATACGGATTAAAATTTGTTCGTGAAATTGAGAGAGATGAAACAACAAAAATTCATACCCTTAGAGGAAATTTACCTTTAACTGCAAACATACCGACCGGGTTTCCTTTGAAAATTGCAACGTGGGATAGACCAATCGCAGTTGAAGTTCTTGAACCACGTTCAACTCAAGCTAGTTTTTGGTACAATTACCGCCTCGAAATGGGTTTAGTGAGGGAACAAGTTAAGAAAACTGCCGGAATAGCTTATGGCAATTATGGTAAAGGACGTTTTGTTTGGATGGGATTTGAAATTAATTCAGTAATTGGGGTTCAAGAGGATTTTATTTATTTTGATAAATTGTTTGGGAATTCAATCAACTGGTTGGTTTATCGTCCGATAGCGTTTGTGAAAGATTGGCCGGGGAAGTATGAATCAGCTGCACTTTTTACAATCGCTGCTAATGAACAAATTTCAAACCTTAATAATCTATTACCAATATTAAAGTCTGAAGGGGTTAAAGCTACAGTATTTTTTGACCCAACAACTGCAGAAACTCATCACGAATTATTAAAAAATACTGCAAATGTTTGTGAAATAGGTGCATTAATAGATGTTGGATATCTCTCATCAATTAATGATACAATTAATAAATTAAATGATTTTGTCACACAGAATGAAACTTTTAAATCTGCTGGTTTCAAGTTAAAATCATTTTCCGGTAAATCGGTTACTGGTGTTATGCCTTTATATGGTTTATTCGATGATAATAGTTTATTAGCTCTTGCAAAAAATAATTTGAAGTTTATTATAACCGATTCTTTAACAGATCGATCTGTCCCGAGAACAATAATTAAAGGTGAAAATGCTATTATTTCAATTACAAAAACTGCCCGCGACGATTATGAAGTAATTAGAGATTATGGTTTGACTCAACAAGATTTTCAGCTTTATACTTATCTGGAGGATGTTGACCGGGTTCGTTTTGAAGGTGGACTTTATGTTTTTAAAATGCACACTGAGTTTCAAGGTAAGCCCGAGAATGCAGGTGTGTTGAGAAACATAATTAAATATATGAAAGAACAAAATATTTGGATAGCGTCAT
Organism: Ignavibacteria bacterium; assembly: GCA_030684555.1. Taxonomy (GTDB): domain Bacteria; phylum Bacteroidota; class Ignavibacteria; order Ignavibacteriales; family Ignavibacteriaceae; genus JAGUXE01. Next base: position 26,555 of record JAUXVN010000074.1, on the reverse strand, counting down.
CAAGTGAAATTTATAATTGGTGGGTTAAAAAAAACAAAATTGAACTTCGAATTGAACCGCGCGGTGAATCACGAATAGTGGCAACAATAAGTAACCCTGGTTTTGAAGAGATGGATGATTTTCAAATAACTATAGATATGCAGATGAGTGTTAAAAATATAACAATTACTTCTGAAATGATTGGGACGGTAATTCCGGAATTTAAATTTGATCAAGTTACAAAAATTTTATCATTGAAGATTGAAAAATTACGTCCAAAACAATCTCGAATTTATTATATCGATTTTGATCTACCTAATGTGTGAGAAATATTATGAATTCAAATAAAAAATATATCAGAGTTTTAATTATTACCGGATTGTTCTTATCATTCTTAATAACCGGATGTATGGACAATTTAACCGGAACCGATAATATTTACCCAACAGTAAATGTATACAGACCGGTTTCTAATGATACAATAGATGTAGGAACTCATGAAATAATTTATGATGCGAATGACGATCAAGGATTACGCAACATAGAACTTTACGTTAACGATATATTTAAAAACAGTTTCGCAATGAATAGCAACGGTACTAAACCTGCTGTCTATTGGAATGTTGATTCTTCAATGGTTAATAAAAGTTACAATTATCATATAGTTGTATATGATTTAAAAGGGAATGCAACTGCAAGCAATAAGATGACAAATATTCACGTCATACTCATCGTTACACCTCCTCCGGCACCTTATGAATTAAAAGTAACGAAAATAAATACATCAACAATAAATCTTTCATGGAAAGATACCGCAAAGGTTATAACAGGTTATGAAGTTTGGAGAAAAGTAGGTTTCACCGGAAATTATGAAAAACTTAAAAATTTGACTTCTTCAAGTTTTAATACAAATGACCAAAGTTTAGATCCTTCAATTACTTACTTTTATAAAATACGCTCATTCAATGATTTAGGATTTTCTCCCTACAGTAATGAAGTAAATTCTACCGGAATCGGTGGTTCGGGTTCAGTAATACCCCCGTCAAATTTGACTGGAACTCCTCTCGGAACAACAAAAATATTGCTTACATGGCAGGATAATAGTGAAAATGAAAATTACTTTAAAATTGAAAGAAGAACAGCAGTAACTTCATTCCAATCAGTCGGATTTGTTTCAGTAGATCAAAATTATTATAGAGACAGCGGTACCGGATTACAGATGAACTCAGAATACTTTTATCGTGTAAAAGCAATTTCTGATTCGGACTCTTCCTGGTCAGGTGAAATATCAGTGAAAACCTGGGCTTTTGAAATTACTAAACCTACAAACCTAAGAGCAGTTAAATCTGATTCTACAAATGTAGTATTATTGACGTGGGTTGATAATAGTCTTAAAGAAGAATACTATCATATTGAAAGAAAAATTGGACTAAACGGAAATTTCCAAACAATCTCAATTATTCCTGGTAATTCTATCACTTACGATGACAAATCCTACACTCCCGGTTTGTTAAATGTATACCGTGTAAAAGGAGTTAGTGAAATCGTTTATTCAGAATATTCAAATGAAGCAGCTATAACACCATAAATACTATGTTAAAAGAGAATGATAGTTTAATAATGCAAACTGAATTTAATCAAAATATCGAGATTTTTAGAGTTCTAACCGAAGGGATAAATACACCTTCTCTTATTACTGATTTGCATGGAACAATTGTTTCTTTTAATCAAAGAGCCGGTGAACTATTTTCATTAACAAATGAGAATGAATCAATATTTGAAATCTTCCCCAATCCGGGAAATTTTAGGATGAAAGAAATTTTTGATCATGCAACTCGATCTAATCAGCTTGTTAGGGAAATTGCAAATATCAATTTGAAATCAGGAAGAGTTAATAAATTTGAAATAAGTATTAATCCATACATTAATGAATTTACTGATCAATTATTTTTTATTTCGTTCAATCTAATTTATATACCCGAAGTTGATGATAAACAATTAAATTTATCGATTTCAGAGAAAGATATTTCTGAGTTAATTCCACAAAAAGAAATTTTGAATATTATTGAAGAAATCAAGGCTTCTTTCCCATTTACTTTCCTTGGGAAAGGTAAGATTCAAAATCAAATAAACAAGCTTGATCAACTCTTTTGGATAAAAGACGCTAATGATATATATGTTTTAGTAAATAAGAAATTCGCATCCATCCTTGGTCTTAAACCTGCGCAATTGGAAGGGAAGTCAGAATCCCATTTCCTACCTCTTTATTTAGTCGATTTTTATAAAAGTATGGAAAGTTACATCAAAGAAACTCTTACTACTTTGGTAATTGACGGAATTCCAATAAAGGGATTAGGACGTTTGGAGCGTTACAGGACAATTGAATTCCCGCTTAGTGATTCTGAAAATAATGTACTTGCGATTGTCGGAGTTGCTTTAATCGATAATAAAGATAGTTCATTACTTTCAGGTAATGCACTTTTAAATGCTGAACAACTTTTTGAATCGCTACCAAAACCTTTTGCTGTTTTCAGTAAAGAGGGATTTTTAATTCAATCTACTCCATCATTTAGGAGTTTATTTGATTTAACAATAGATGAAGAAAAAGATTCTCACATAAATTCTATTTTCCCTGAGAACGTAAAATTAATAATTCAACAGACTTTTCAGCAGGATTCTGAAGGTTCAATTCCATTTGAGATAATAAATAAATCTAAAGAGAATCAATCTCTTATATTGAGTATTAATAAAGTTTTTAATAAAATTGATAATTCAGATCAATTTTTTATTTCGGTAGAACATAACAGAGGAATTAATAGTTTAGAAGAGCTATTAAAGAAAAGAGGAAAAATGTTTGACATTCTTATTAAAAGTAACCCTGAACCAATATTTATTTACGATGCCGAAAATCTTCGTTTCCTTGAAGTGAATGATTCTGCACTTAAAATGTATGGTTATAAAAGAGAAGAATTTCTTCAAATGGATTTAACCGATCTCTACACTCCGGATGACATTCAGACTCTGTTAGACAGCAGTACAAGCGGAAAAGATGAAGGAGCTTTTGAAGGTCCATTCAAACAAAAGAAAAAAGATGGGGATGTTGTATTTGTAGAAATAAGCAAAACCAAATTCCTCTTCGACGGTAAAGAAGCTCATTATAATATTGTAAGAAATATTTCTGATAGATTAGAAAACGAAAAACAATTCCAATTATATAAATCCGCATTTGAAACTACTGACTCGATTATATTTATTACTGACAACACCGGCTTTATAACTTATGCAAACCCTTTTGCCGTTTCTGCGCTCGGCATTCCGGGTAAAGATTTAGTTGGAAGTTCATTAGTAGCTCTTGCAAATGGTGATGATAGAGGAAAAATAAATTCAACTATTTACCATGCAAAAATTGAGGCAGTAACAAATCTAAAAGTTCAATTTAAAACCAATTCAGGAAATCTATTAAATGTTGATTTATCAGCATCTCCGGTAAGAAATTTTTTAGGTGAAATAGAATCATATTCAATTATCGCAAAACGCGAGCCAGAGAGAATTGAAGTTATCAAAGAAGTCGAGGTAATAAAAGAAGTAGAAGTTATCAAGGAAGTTGAAGTATTTAAAGAAGGCACTTCATCAGAAACATTGATTCAAAGTGATTCCTCAATTGCAAAAGGTGATATTAACCCGAATACACTTTCTACAATTTTTCACGAAATTCTTACTCCTATTAATGTAATTTTAGGTTTCGTTCAAGAGATTAGGGATAATGTTTCAGAACCGAATGCTGACCAAATTGAAGTAATGGAAATTATTTCGCAAAATCGTGTTAAGCTGCTCGAAACAATGAATAGTATCGCAGAATATGCTTTAATTGATAGCAGCCTTAATAAAAGTGAAGTAATTCAAGTAAATACTGGAGATTTCTTAGACCTTTTAACACTTGAGTTAAAAAATAATGACGACATAAAAGGGAAAGAACTTGTAAGATCAAAAGTTACATCATCACTTTTCTTTGAATCAGATCATAATAAATTGAAAGCATTATTCGCACTAATAATAAGAATTTTTTCCAAAGTTTCTGAATCAAATCAATATATTATTTCTTGCTATCAGCATGATGAGGATAATTTTGTAATTTCGATGCGCGATGATCATATCCGGATTTCTGATAAAGTTGTACAGCTATTTGAGAAATTAAATGAATCAACGGATTTGACAATTGGGCGAGACCACGGTATTTCACGTTTTACAATATTAGCCTTGAAAGAATTAATACAATCACTTAACGGAAAATTTGAAGCTCTTAATAAAATGGGTAAACCTTTTGAAATAGGTTTCGTCTTTCCAATAATTCACCAGGAGGTTCAGGAGTTTGATAGAACAGGTCATTCTTCCGGTTATTTCAACGATGCAGCTCCAGTTGAAACTCCCCCAAAAGAAGAAAAAATGTTAGTTGAAGAATCTCCGGAATTAAGAAAAGAAGAAAACGTTGTTCCGGTTGTGGAAGAAATAAAACCGGCAATGATTGAGGACCAAAAGATCGAACCTCAAAAAGTTTTACCCAAAGAAGAAGAACCACTTGTCTTTGTGAAAAGATCAAGAGAGCAAACCGTTGAAAATATGGTTGGGCTAACACGTGAAGACAATTATGTTGTTGAAAGAAAAACTCAAAAATCATCTACCGGTATTTCTGATATAGATGAACATCAGCATGTTGATTTATCGAAAATGAACTGTTTATATATTGAAGATCAAGTTGATTCACAAATTCTTTTCAAAGTACAAATGAAAGAATTAAATAGTATAAAATTTGCTGTGAGTTTTGAAGAAGCTCTTCCATTATTACTAAATAATAAATTTGATTTCATCATCATGGATATAAATCTTCAAGGTGAATATAATGGATTGGATGCATTGAAAATGATTCACCAAATGACGGGATTTGAAAAGATGCCGATTGTAGCTGTAACTGCTTACGTACTACCGGGAGACAGAGAGAAATTTATTGCTGCCGGTTTCAACGACTTCATTTCAAAACCGATATTCAGAGAAAAAATGATTGAAATTTTGAATAAAGTTTTAGTTTAGAAAATAGTTTTATTTATTTAAGCCATCTTTAGCTAATGTTAAAGATGGCTTTTCCATTTTTTAGAGAAGTGAATTGAAAAAGAAATTGTACATCGGAACTGCCGGATGGTCTTATAAAGATTGGTATCCGGTATTTTATCCAAAGTCCCAATCAAAGCAATTTGATTGGCTTCAATATTATGCAAATTATTTTAACTGCGTTGAAGTAAATTCTTCTTATTATACTTACATAGCTAAATCAACTGCGGAGCAATGGATAAGAAAAATTGAGCATGTAGATGATTTTCTCTTTACAATAAAGCTACATCAAGATTTTACTCACGTTCGGAATTACAACTCCGAAAAAGTAAATCAATCGGAAGCAATTTTCAATCTACTCAAAAACAATGAACGCTTAGGTGGAATACTTTTGCAATTCCCTTACTCATTTTATTTCAACTCGAACAATTTGGCATATCTATCGAAGCTTGCTGAAGTTTTTAGCGGATATAAAAGGAATATTGAAGTACGACATGCTTCATGGTTACATAAAGATGCAATCCATTTTTTTACAGAAAATAATTTATCTCTCTGCCTGATTGATCAACCGGAAATGAATAATGTTATTAATATCAATCCTATCATTACTAACAAAACATTTTACCTGAGATTACACGGACGTAATAAAGAGGGATGGCAAAATTCAATAAAATCATTCGGACAAAAACAGACTTATGAGCAACAAAATTCGAGATACAATTATTTATATAGTCTAAGTGAATTACTAGAAATTGAATCGAAAATAAAAGAATCACTCGAACAAGTTGAGGAAATATTTATTATAACCAACAACCATCCTCAAGGAAATGCAGTTGTGAATGCACTGGAATTCAAATTTTTATTGAATGGAAGATAGAAAATAGAAGTGCCTCAAAATCTCCTCAATAGTTTCAACAATCTTAAATTGATCACGAATGTTTGAAGCATAGCTTCGATGCAAAAATAGCCAAAAAATGTGCCAACTTTTAGAACCTCAGAATTCATTTTTTCTTGATTCAAAGTTCTTGCTTCTAAAAAAAAAAAGAGATAGTTTACTCATCAATAATTGCTGTGTCATTAAAAAAAGATAACAAGAATTTGTATTGCCTAAAGTTTTGATGACAAACTCACCGGTGGTTAAATTGAGTAGTATAAATAGAGGGTAAAACAATAGTAAATGAAAATGCTAAATCATTTCTTATATAGTCTAAAATTGGCTAATCTAAAACAAACTAACTAACACTCAATAGGAGAAATCTATGAGAAAAACTACAATGCTCCTCTTTCTGATTGTTGCGCTGCTAACACAATTAAATTATGCGCAATTAACAGGAACAAAAACTATCCCGGGCGACTATGCTACAATAGCTGCAGCAGTCACAGCCCTGAATACATCTGGTGTTGGTGCAGGAGGCGTTACATTTAACGTCGCTTCAGCACACACTGAAATGATTACTGAACCCATTCTTCTTACAGCCACTGGAACTTCGGGTAATCCGATTGTTTTCCAGAAAAGTGGTGTAGGTGCAAACCCTGTATTAATTAGAACTGATGCAGGAACACTTACTACCACTACTTTAGGAGGACAAGGGGATGCTGTAGTCATCATCGAAGGTTCTGATTATGTAACTTTTGATGGATTTGATATTGGTGCAAATGACCAGGGTATTGAATATGGTTATTATCTCAGAAAAGCAAGTGTTACTGATGGCTGCAAATTTGTGACGATAAAAAATTCAATAATTGTGATGACAAAAGGAACCAGTGCATTAGTAGCCGGTATCTATTCATCAAACAATGATGCAGCTTCCTTAGTTTCTTCCGCTACCGGTATTGCAGTAACATCTGTAGATGGTAGAAATGAAAATGTAACTCTTACCGGAAACAGAATTGAAAATGTTTTTACCGGTATCTTATTAAGAGGCTACGGTCATACTTCTGCACCTTATGATTTTTACGATCAAAACTATGTAATTGGTGCAATGGGATCCGGTAATACAATTCAAAACTTTGCCGGGAATGCAGCTTCTACAGCTTACGGTATATATTTGATATATCATAACAATGCTTCTGTATCTTACAATACTCTTAATAATACAGCAGCCGGTGGTTCAGGTGCCACAGCAATTCTTTATGGTATGTTTCATTCAGTCGGAACTTTATCTAGTTTTACTGCTAACTATAATGATTTAAATTTAACTACTTCAGGTACTACACAGGCAATTTATGGTATCAACAATGCCTCAACCGGTAACTTGACGATTGAAAATAATACAGTTAAACTAAATAACACCGGCACAACATCGGGTTTACATGGATATATATATAATTCTTCAGCCGCTGCTTCGACTACAGTATCGATAAGCAATAATAAATTTGTAGGCTCAGATTTATTAAATTCTACGAGTGCTTTATATTTGATTTATAACAACTCCTCACAACTAACCCCGGGTGTTACTAATGTTGCCGGAAACTTTATAGAAGGAGTTTTTAACAGAACTGCGACCACCGGCGCTACATATTGTTATTATAATAATGGAAGCCCAACCGGAACCGAAAATGTTTTCAATAATGTATTTAATAGTATTAATGTAACAGCTACAACCGGTGCTGTATATGGTCTATTGTCAACTACAGGTTCAACTCATACTCACAATTTCTACAACAATACTATCACTGAGATTTCGGTAATCGGTACTGGAACCGTTTATGGTATCCATCGTACATTAGCATCAGGTTCCGTGTATGGGAATACCGTAAAAAATCTGACCGGTGGTGGAAATATGTGGGGTCTGAGTAATGGTTCAGGTAATGTTCATATCTACAAGAATAATGTTTATAACCTGACATCTAACTCAACCGGTGCTACTGCCGGATTAGTTTCGGGAATTTATTTTAGTGCTTTAACAAATGACTATGTCTATAACAACTTTATCTCTGATCTAAAAGCTCCTGCCGCAAGCGGTACTGATGTTATCAGAGGTATAAATAGTATAGCTACAACAGCCACAACCAATTTAGGTTTGTATTACAATACAATTTATTTAAATGCTTCATCTACAGGTGCAGACTTCGGTACTTCCGGAATTTACCATACATATTCTGCAACAGCTACGTCAGCTGCCCTTGATATGCGCAACAATATTGTTGTGAACACATCAACTGCAGCAGGTACAGGCTTAACAGTTGCATTCAGAAGAAGTGCTGCAACAAGTCTATTAAATTATAATACTCTTTCGAATAACAATGATTTCTATTCAGGTGTTCCAGGTGCAACTAATTTGATTTTTTATGATGCAACTAATTCTGATCAGACTCTAACTGAATTCAAGAATAGAGTAACTCCACGTGAATCAAATTCAGTTTCTGAAATGCCTACATTCATTAATATTGCAAGTACTCCTTATAATCTCCATCTTAACACAACTGTTGCAACACAATTGGAATCTGGTGCTGCTCCGGTTTCAGCTCCAATTGCCGTAGCTACTGATTATGATGGCGATACAAGAAATACAACAACACCTGATATTGGAGCTGATGAATTTAATGGTGTGCTTTTAGATTTAACACCGCCAACAATAGTTTACACTCCTCTGCTAAATACAGCAACGACTACTTCACGTTCATTAGTTGTTACGGTAACCGATCCAAGTGGAGTTCCAACTACAGCTCCCGGCTGGCCATATTTATATTGGAAGAAGGGTGTAGATGGATCATTTTTAGGCGTAACTCCTTCCTCAGTTTCAGGCAGTGATTATACATTTAATTTTGGTGCCGGAACTACTTCAGGTGATACAGTATTTTATTATGTGGTAGCGCAAGATGCTGCAACTTCGCATAATACTGGAGCTTTCCCATCAGCTGGTGCTGGAGGTTTTACTTCAAATCCACCTGCTGCAAGCACTCCTCCTACAACTCCAAGTTCATATTTAATTACTCCTGCTTCCTTAACAGGTACTTATACAGTTGGATTAACAATGTTCAATTCAGTAGCAGGAAAAAATATCACTTTTACTCCTGTAATTGAAAGGGTAAAAAAAGAAGTAATTATTGAAGTCCCTTCAACTTTGACATCAGATAAAGCAAATCCACAATTTGATAATTCTGAATCAATTTCTTCTACAGTATCAGGTAGAGTTGAGTTGATTGATGTGGATGAAACTAGATGGATTGCAATGGAAAATGGAAATGTTTACGATGGTCCATTGTTTATTAAAAAATCTGATTATCCGAATCTTCAATTCCCTGAAGGTGTTGAAGGTGTTTATGCAACTATTACAGATGCATTAACTGACTTAAATTTGCGTGGTGTTTCAGGTGCAACTACTTTCTCTTTGGTAGATGCAACATATCCAACTGAAACATATCCTCTAACAGTAAATATTACAAATGAGAATGTTACGACATCCACTAATACAGTCACTATTAAACCTGCAGCAACTGTAACTGCCTCAGTAAGCGGTGCTTCTGCAAGCGGACCGGTGTTCAGAATTCGTAACAGTTATGTTACAATTGACGGTTCAAATGCAGGTGGAACTGATAGAAGTTTAACAATTGAAAATACAAGTACTACCTCACCTCAAGTTGTTAATATTGCTTCTACCGGAACTACTCCTATAACAAATGTAACAGTACAGAACAGTATCTTGATAAACGGTGCAAGTACAAGTTCAGCTTTAGTTGCAAATGCTATAGATGGAACAGCAGGTTATTTTAATAATCTTAAGATTCAAAATAACAATATTCAAAAAGCATATATTGCCACTTATTTGTTAACTGTAGTTGCTCCCGGAAACGGTAGCGGGACTTTAGTTACAGGTAATGAAATCAATGCTACTGGAGCTAATGCTTCAAGATTAGTTGGTATTTACGCTCAAGGATTAGATGGAGTAACTATCAGCAATAATGATGTTTCTAATTTATCAACTACTGCAGCTGAAGTTGAAAGAGGAATTTGGCTTGCAACCGGAACTGTGAATGCTATAGTGAGTGGAAACACAGTATCGAACTTCTTCGCAAACAACACCGGCGCTGCAACTGCAATAGGTATTGCAGTTTCAAGTGGTGCGGTTAATGCAAATATCAATGTTACAGGTAATACTGTAAGCGGTTTAACAACTCCGGGAACAGGCACTACCACAGGTATCTATGTATTTAGTACGACAGAAGGGGTAGTTGTTGAAAAAAACTCAATTAACAATATATTTAATACAAATACCACAGGTTACGGAGCAGTTGGGTTATGGTTAGCCTCAACTTCTCTAACAGCCAATGTTAGTGCATATAATAATCTTATTACCAATGTGACCGGTCTTGGTTATGCTGCTGTGGGTACCGTAGACAACGGTTATGGTATTGCGATTAGTGCCGGCGCCGGTTATAAGGTTTATTATAATTCTGTAAATCTCAATACAAATCAAACTGCCGTCGGTGGAAGACCAGCTGCACTGAACGTTTTATCGACAGTAACCGCAGCAAACGCAGTTGATTTAAGAAATAACATATTCAACAATAGTCAAACTGTTGGCGATAATAGATATGCAATGATTTGTGCCGCAGCCGCGACTATTTTCTCATCAATTAACTATAACGATTATTATACAACAGGTCCAAACCTTGGTTTCTCTGGTGGAGTTCCTGTTCTCGATTTAGCAGCATGGCAAGCATTAACTTTAGGTGATGCTAATTCTAAAGCTGTTAATCCTCAGTTCACAGACACGCTTAACTTGCGTCCATTAATGGGATCCCCTGTAATATTCGCTGGAACCCCAGTTGCAGGCGTTACAACTGATTATCTTGGTTCTACAAGAACAAATACACCTTCAATGGGTGCTTATGAATATCCTGTTGTTAATATTGGTTGGGCTAACTTACAATGGCCGGGAACTGCAACCATTAATCTTGGTGGAAGTGTTACTGTTTATGGACAAATTTGGGTTGATGGTATAACAAATCAAACAGGTGCCGGTGCTGGTGTCCATGCCTGGGTTGGTTATAGTACAGAAAATACAAATCCAAACACATGGACAAATTGGGTTGCATCTACATTTAATGTTGATGCCGGAAACAATGATGAATACCAGGCAAACATCGGTTCTAATTTAGCTGCCGGTACTTATTATTATGCGACCAGGTATCAAGTCTATGACGGTGCATATTACTATGGTGGTTTCAGTGGCGGAGAATGGAACGGAACAACTAATATTTCAGGTGTTCTAACTGTTCAAGCTCCATTAGTATTAGATTGGCAGAGATCTGCTGCAGGTTCAAACTTACCGGAATGGTTCTCTACAGCTAATAATGAAAGAGGATTAGGTTGGGGTATGGTTAATCTAGCTTCTCCAGAAAGTATGGCAGGTAGAGTAGTTGTACCAACAAGAACCGGTGGAACGTTTGTTAAATTACTTAACGATTCAACCGGTGCTGATGCAGGTGAATTAGATGTAACCGGTATATCCCTGGGAACTTTTGTAGTGAATGATGCTGATGTAGATCACCTCGGAAGAATATATGTAGCTAACATGGCTTCGCCAGCTTCAACACAACCATTCAAAGTTTATAGATGGGACAATACAGGAAGTGTACCTAAATTAGTTCTTTCATATCTTGGTGATGCAGTTCGTTTAGGTGATGTTTTTACAGTTGCTTATGATGCAACAACAGAAGGTTATGCAATCTGGGCAGCAAGTGCTACTACCGGACAAGCAAAAGTCTATAAATGGACTCAAATTCTAGGTAGTGATTCATTGAACCAAGTTCCTACAATTATCACTTTAAGTGATGCGGTTGCAGGCGGAATCGCAGCAGCTTCAGTTGGTCCATTGCCAAATGGTGATTTCTATTGGAATGCAAATGGACAAAGCGCACGAAAATATCAGGCAAATGGTACCTTGGTAGGTGTTGTTCCTGGTGGAGTAGTTGCTACCGGAAGCGCTGCTATTAAATTTATTGGAACTCAGGGAACCTCTGAATATTTCGCTACATTCCAATACGGTGCAGGCAATCAGAATGCACGTGTAGTTGAAGTTCCAAATGGTGATCCTACAACTGCAGTTACCTATGGAGTAACAACTCCTCTTGGAACTAATGCAAATGCTAACGGATTAGGTGATGTTGCAGTTAAACACAATTTTGACGGCAGCAAAACTATCTTTGTCCTTGGAACTAACAACGGATTAGGTGCTTACAAATCAACACAGGTTATTCCAGTTGAATTTGCTGCATTTAGTGCTGAAGCACAAGATAGAAATGTAATGTTACAATGGAGAACAAGTACTGAAACAAACAGTGCTTCATTTGAAGTTGAACGTACAATCAACGGAACAAATAGCTGGTCAGCAGTTGGTTCAGTAAAAGCATTCGGTACAACAACTGAAACCAAATCTTATTCATATCTTGATAAGGGATTAAATTCAGCTACATATCAATATCGTTTGAAACAAGTTGATTTAGACGGTAGCTATTCATATAGCAGTGTAGTAGAAGTAGAAGTTGGTTTACCGACCACATTCGGAATGAGTCAAAACTATCCGAATCCATTTAACCCGACTACAAGAATTGAATATCAAGTTCCTGCAGATGCCAGAGTAACCTTAGAGCTTTATGATATAACCGGTCAGAGAGTTGCATCATTGGTTAACACTGAAATGACAGCCGGATACTACTCATTTGATTTATCAGTTGGTAGTTATGGATTAGCATCAGGTGTTTATATTTACAGAATGATCGCAGTTGAAAAAACAAGCGGAAAGAACTTTGTAAATACAAAGAAAATGATGATGTTAAAGTAAGTATAGATTATTTTCTATAATTCAAAAGGGTGATCTTCGGATCACCCTTTTTATTTTAAAACAATACAAGAGTATGTGGATATGAAGTAATCAAAAACACTGAAAGTAAATTAAGGATTGAATCTGATAGGAATTTTAAATCTAATTGAGTTTTGTATTACTAAAAAAGAAGAGTTATTCTTCTAATAACCAATTCTCAAAATAGTCTTCGCTGATGTCAGCAATAAATCGGGATGGTTTAGATAAAGTTGTTCCGGCTTCTCTGTCAAAAATATTCATCGGGTAAGTGATTATTAAATTTTGCTTTGCTCTTGTTGCGGCAACATACATTAAACGACGCTCTTCTTCAATGTTTTCAACCTTATCGGCTAATCTGCTCATCGGAAAAAATCCATCAACTGCATGAATGATAAATACACTATTCCACTCCAATCCTTTTGCTGAATGGATTGTTGAAAGTGTAACATAATCATCTTCTTTCGATTCCCCTTCAATATTAACAACGCTGTCAATTGGTGGTTCTATAGCCATATCTGCTAACAAATTTTCAAGCGATTTATAATTTTCCGAAATATTTATGAAAATATCTAAATCCTTTTTCCGTTTGTTAAAGTCATCATACTTAGATTTGAAAAGGGGATAATAGAACTCCAATGCGATTTGAGCTTTTTCTGAAGGAAGTCCTTTTGAATTATGAAGTTTGTAGAGTAATTCGAAAAGCGGATAAACTTTCTCAAGTAATTTATTCTTGGTTAGACTTTCCGGATTATTTTGGATTGAAATATTTGCATTAGCTAAATCATCCATAATCTTTTGTGCAGATTTCGGACCAATTCCTTCGTGGAGTAATAAAATTCTATACCAACTAACAAAATCGCGGGGATTTAGAGTTATGCGGAGTATAGCGAGAATGTCCTTTATATGTGCAGTCTCAACGAATTTCATTCCTCCAAATTTAACGAATGGAATATTTGCTTTATTCAATTCGATTTCCAAATCGAAAGAAAAAAAAGATGAACGGAATAAAACTGCAATTTCTTTTAGCGGGATTCCTTCTTCATGGATTTCAAGAATTTTTTCTACGATAAAACGACTTTGAAGATTTTCAGTAGCTGCTGCAATTATTATCGGTAATACTCCGGGTTTCAATTTTGTATAAAGTTTTTTATCATACTTTTCAATTGCAGCTTCAGTAATTTTATTTGCAAAAGACAAAATCTCCGGACTGCTTCTATAATTCTCTTCAAGTTTAATTATTTTTGTTCCTTCAAAAAGAGAAGGGAACTCCATAATGTTTTTGAAATTAGCTCCTCTGAAAGAATATATCGATTGAGCATCATCACCTACAACCATTATATTTTTTTTCAATTGAGTTAAAGCTCTTACCAACTCAGCCTGAAGTTTATTTGTATCCTGATATTCATCAACCATAACAAAATTTATTGATTGCAAAATTGCTGTAGCTGAAGGGGAGAGAGAGAAGAGAAAATCTTTAAGGTAGATTAGGAGGTCATCAAAATCGAGTAAATTATTTTTCTTTTTATACTCAAGGAACACTTTTCTAATTTCTTCAATCTTATCTAAATCTTTATAAAAGTGAGGATACTCATCAGCGACAATATCTTCAACCGTTCGATAAGTATTTGCAGAAAGACTATAGATTTTATTTAATGTTTGCTTTTTCGGAAATCGTTTTTCTTTCGAAACTAATTCCGCTTGAGATCGAATCAAATTTATTACATCCTCACTATCCCCTTGATCCAATATTGTAAAAGACGATGTAATCCCGATTGCTTTTGCATATTTTCGAAGAATGGAATTTGCATAAGAATGAAATGTGCCGCCAATAATTTTAGAGCATCTCCTATCAAGAAGAAGAGATGCTCTATTCATCATTTCATTTGCTGCTTTACGTGTAAAGGTGAGTAGTAAAATTGATTCCGGATTATAACCCATTTCTATCAATCGTGCTACACGATAAACGAGTGTTCTTGTTTTACCGGTGCCGGCTCCTGCAATAATTAAATAAGGACCTTCACCGGCTGAAGCCGCTTCGTACTGGGCTTCATTAAGCTGATTTTTATAGTTAATAAAAAACTTTGATTCATCAACTATCAGTTGAGTTTGAACAGCCTGATTTAACCGAACCAGCTTAAACTTATTCTGCATTACTTTCTACGCAATGCCTTTGGTTTATTTAATATTTCTGAGATTAAAAAAGCATCTCTAAAAGTATTTGAGTTTTTTAAAGTCGCTCTCAAGCTTTTTAATTTTTCACTCTCAAATTTCGATTTTAATACGACTGCTACTGGTTCAAACTTATGTGCTTTTGTTTTTAATTTTACCGGTGATTTATATTTATAACCCATTTCTTCTGAATAGGTCTTTTTTACCGGAGCATATTTGAAATCTTCCATCCGGAAATTCTCAGGTTCTACCGGTTGAGCATGTTCGCCTTCGTATTTTTGGGGTCGAGCAGCTGTTGGAATCCAGGAATCTTCTTCCTGTTTCCGTTTTTGCGCAACTTTAGTTTGATTAAAAAGTCCCTCAATTTCTTTAAGAATATCATATTCTCCAGAACCTTTTTCAGTTTTTGTTTTGTAAGAAACATTTCCTGAATCATCCATCGAATCAGGAGGAGCTTCGTATGGTGGAAGCTCCTGTTGTTGTTTTTTCTTCTTAAGGAAAGGACTTAACAAACCGTAAAGAATTACAAGTCCGATAATAATATCAAACAGATTATCCATTTTAGATATTATCTTTCTTATCTTCTGGTTTAGAAATCGATTCTCTCATTTGAGTATCAGCCATGATATTTTTCATATTATAATAATCCATTATTCCTAAGTTTCCTGAGCGGAACGCTTCAGCCATAGCTTTCGGTATTTCTGCTTCAGCTTCAATTACTCTTGAACGTTGGCGGGCAACTTCTGCAATCATTTCTTGTTCTAGTGCAACTGCAGCTGCTCTTCTCTCTTCTGCTCTTGCACGTGCAATTTGTAAATCGGCTTGTGCTTGATCTGTTTGAAGTTTAGCACCAATATTTTCTCCAACATCAACATCTGCAATATCAATTGAAAGAATTTCGAATGCAGTCCCGGCATCCAATCCTTTGGCCAATACAACTTTAGAAATACTGTCAGGATTTTCTAATACATGTTTGTGGCTTATGCTTGAACCAATAGTAGAAACAATTCCTTCTCCAACTCTTGCTAAGATAGTTGTCTCTCCGGCACCACCGACCAATCTTTCAATGTTTGCGCGAACTGTAATTCTTGCAACCGCTTTAAGTTGAATTCCATCTTTTGCCATAGCAGCGACAAGAGGAGTTTCAATTACTTTTGGTAAGACCGACATTTTTACAGCTTCAAGAACATCACGCCCTGCAAGATCAATTGCAGTTGCTCTTTCAAAAGTAAGACCAATGTTAGCTTTATCGGCAGATACTAATGCATTGATTACTTTCATAACATTCCCTCCGGCAAGATAATGTGCTTCGAGTTTGCCGATATCAAGTTTAATTCCCGCCTTAGTTGCGGTAATCATACTTCTGACGATAATGTGCGGTGGTACTTTTCGTAAACGCATTCCAATTAAATCTCTGAATATTTTTACTTGAACTCCAGAGGCGTATGCTGTTATAAATAGTCCTATCGGTACGAAATAAAACAGCATTAATACTAGAAAAAATACCACAACAATTAGAACAAGTGAAAATCCTGTAATTGCTTCCATTTTTTATCCTTTTGATTAATTATACATTTCTAAATTACTTTATTGAAAATGCAAAATATCATTTTTTTGCGAGATAATCAGTATAAAAGGGAAAAGAAGACTTGAATCCATCCGAATTCGAGAAAATCATAAAAATTACCTCTAAAAACTTTATATTTGCAGGTGTCAAAAATCAATTTTATGGAATTTTATGAAAAAAATGTTTTTGCTTCCGCTTTTATTTTTGTTGTTTATTTCGAATGGGTATTCACAGTTATTGGAAACAGGAAAGTTCTCTTTTGATTACACACTTTCAGGTTATAATCTTGATAAATTTTCCGGTGAACGAATTTTTACTTACGATGTAAAGTTTAAGAAAAAATTAGAAGTTGTTCCGGAAATAATTTTTGCAGTTAGTTCAGTGGATGCTTCAAATGAAGATAATTTGCGTTATAGAATTGAATCTTCATTAATAACCAACGAAGGATTCCTCCTCAAAATAAAAATTTGGGGTAAATCTAAATTATATTCAATTGCAGGGAATTGGTTAGCACTAAAAGCTGAAGATATGTGATTTATATTTGAATTTTTTTGATATGAAACAATTTCTATCTTTATATTGTTTCTACTTTATATATTATAGAAAGGTACTTGAAACGTATGGAAAGCAATTTTTCTGATAGATTACAGGATGTGATACGTTTAAGCCGGGAAGAAGCTCTCAGACTCGGCAATGATTATATTGGAACAGAACACTTATTGCTCGGAATTATTAGAGAAGGGCAGGGTGTGGCTGTCAGGTTATTAAAAAATCTTGAAGCTGATTTAGCAAAGTTAAAAAAAGCAGTTGAAGAAACTGTTAGAAGCACCGGTGGTACTTTAACTATCGGAAATCTTCCATTAACAAAACAAGCTGAAAAAGTTCTAAAGATTTCACAAATAGAAGCTAAAATTTACAAAGCTGATGTTATAGGAACGGAACATCTTTTACTTTCATTACTTCGTGATGAAGATAATGTTGCAACTCAAATAATGCATCAATTTCATATAAATTATGATACGGCTCGAGCAGAATTGAATGCAATGCTTTCTAATAAAGATTCGAAAGAACCGAACAGACCATCAGTTCCTCCTCCAGCAGATAAAAAAACTGAAAGAAGTAAAACTCCTGTTCTGGATAACTTTGGAAGAGATTTAACTAAACTTGCGATTGATGATAAATTAGACCCTGTTGTAGGAAGAGAAAAAGAAATCGAGCGGGTTGCTCAAATTTTAAGTAGACGTAAGAAAAATAATCCCGTCTTAATCGGTGAACCCGGTGTCGGTAAAACGGCAATAGCTGAAGGTTTAGCACTTCGAATTGTTCAAAAGAAAGTTCCAAGAATATTGCAAGATCAAAGAGTTGTTACTCTTGACCTTGCCGGACTTGTTGCAGGTACAAAATACCGTGGACAGTTTGAAGAGAGAATGAAAGCGTTAATGAATGAATTGGAAAAAGCAAAAGATGTTATTCTATTCATTGATGAACTACACACGATTGTGGGGGCTGGCGGAGCATCCGGTTCACTTGATGCCTCAAATATGTTCAAACCCGCTTTATCTCGCGGTGATATTCAATGTATCGGTGCTACTACTCTTGATGAATACAGAAAATATATTGAAACGGATGGAGCATTAGACAGACGATTCCAAAAGGTGATGGTAGAACCACCAAGTTATGAAGAAACTCTTCAGATACTTAATTACATCAAAGTAAAATATGAAGAACATCATCATGTGAAATACTCGGAGCAGGCGATTGAATCTGCCGTTAAATTCAGTAATCGTTATATAACTGACCGACATCTCCCTGATAAAGCAATTGATGTTTTAGATGAAGCCGGCTCGCGTGTACATATGGGGAACTTTGAGGTACCTCAAGAAATACTGACTCTTGAAGACGAGATCGAAAAAATACGTCTTGAAAAAGCACAAGTTGTTAAAAAGCAGGATTATGAGGAAGCTGCTCGACTTCGCGATAAAGAACGCAATCTTCAAGCTGATCTTGAAGATGCAAAACGTGATTGGGAAGTGAGAACCAAGGATATTGTCTACGATGTTAATGAAGAGGATATAGCAACTGTTGTGGCAATGATGACTGGGATTCCTGTAAATCGTGTTGCGCAAACAGAATCGGAAAAACTGTTGAAAATGGAAGATTCACTTAAAGGTCAAATTGTTGGTCAAGATGAAGCAGTTCTAAAATTAACTAAAGCTATAAGACGAACCAGAGCAGGATTGAAAAATCCGAATAGACCAATAGGAAGTTTTATCTTTTTGGGACCTACCGGAGTTGGTAAAACCGAGTTATGTAAAGTGCTTGCTCGTTATCTTTTTGATTCAGAAAATGCACTTATTAAAATTGATATGAGTGAATATATGGAAAAATTTGCAGTATCAAGATTAGTGGGAGCACCTCCCGGATATGTTGGTTACGAAGAAGGAGGACAATTAACTGAGAAGGTACGAAGAAAACCATATTCAGTTGTACTTTTTGATGAAATTGAAAAAGCACATCCCGATATCTATAGTCTTTTATTACAAGTACTTGACGAGGGCATCTTAACTGATAGCCTTGGTCGAAAAGTTGATTTCAAAAACACAATTATTATTATGACTTCCAATGTGGGAGCACGGGATATAAAGGATATTTCTTCATTCGGATTTGCTGGGAATGAGAAAAAGGATCAATACTCAACGATGAAAAATACAGTTGAAGATGCTCTGAAAAAACTATTCAGTCCGGAGTTCCTTAATCGAGTTGATGAAGCAATTGTTTTCAGGAGCCTTGAAAAAGAAGACATTCTCAAAATTATCGATATTGAGATTAAAGATCTGATGAAAAACATCAAAGAAAATAAAATGACTTTAGTTTTGGATGATTCCGCTAAAAACTTTGTAGCAGATAAAGGTTTCGATCATAAATTTGGAGCACGCCCGCTAAGAAGAGCAATCCAGCAATTTATTGAAGATCCGCTCGCTGAAGAAATTTTAAGAGGGACATTCAAAGAAGGAGCACAAATTTTAGCCAAACATTTTGAATCAACAGATCATCTTGTTTTTATTGAGGAAGAATCAGATAAGAATGTTTCTGATAAAGCTGAAGAAACGACGGAGAATTAAAACTCAATTTCAATTGTTTTGAATTATTCGAATTAATGACCATGTACGAACTTATTTGTCTCAATAGTTGTAGAGGTTTGTTATGATTTTAACAGCAGAAGAAATAAATTCTCACTTTAATACTCTTAGTAATTGGAGTTTTGAGAATAATTCTTTAGTAATTAATTTTTCAGGACGTGACTTTATTCAAATTATTGGGTTGGTCAATCAAATTGCTTTGGTCTCCGAAAAAGCAGATCATCATCCTGATTTGTTTATTCACGACTGGAATAAATTAAAAATTTCAATCTCTACTCATTCTGAGGGGGGAGTTACGCAAAAGGATTTCGATTTAGCAAAAAAAATTGACCGATTGTTGAATGAATGACCGTTTAGGAAAACTTTTTAATTTGTTAGAAAAGGATAAGTCGGATCCATTTATACACTATGCTATAGCACTTGAGTATCAATCAACTCAAGACTTACCAAAAGCAATTGAATATTTTGATTTCATTATTTCCAATTTCCCAGAATACTTACCTTCATATATGCAATATGGATTACTTATGCAATCGTTAAATAATATTGAAGGAGCAAAAAAATTATTCAACGATGGAATTATTAAAGCAAAAGAACAAAAAGACTTGCACACACAAAAAGAACTTGAGGAGTTTCTAAATGACCTTGACTAATGAAGAAGTTCTTAAAATATTTTCTGAAACAGAAGCACTTTTAAATGGACATTTTTTGTTGACTTCGGGAAGGCATAGTAATGTCTATTTTCAATGTGCAAAAGTATTACAACACCCCAAATACACTAAGTTAATTTGTTCCAATCTTGTTGAACATTTTAAAGATATGAGCATAGAAACGGTTATTGCTCCGGCAATGGGAGGACTTATAGTCGGTTATGAAATTGCACGTCAACTAAATGCACGATTTATTTTCACTGAAAGGGAAGATAAAATAATGCAGCTAAGACGTGGGTTTTCTCTTCAAAAAAATGAACGAGTTTTAATTTGTGAAGATGTAGTAACTACAGGAGGTTCGGTTTTCGAAGTAATCGATATTGTGAAAAAATTTGAAGCGGAGATAGTTGGGGTTGCATATATTGTTGACAGAAGTAATGGTAAAGTAAATTTTGGTTACGAGCAAAAGAGTGTATTAGCGTTGGATGCAGTATCATTTCCCGCCGATGACTGCAAACTGTGTAATGAAGCGATTCCACTTGTTAAACCGGGTTCACGAAAGGTTTTATCTGCATGACCGCTGTAATTGATTATTTAAAAAATATTTTTCAAGATGATCTTGTCTATACAATTTTCTTATCAGCGTTGGTATTTGGTTTTGCATATCTATTAGCAAAATTATCGAGGCTTATTTCAAAAAAAATAATATTACCGATAACTCGAAAAACTATCTCACAATTAGATGACCAAATACTCGAAATTAGCGCCTCGACAATTTATCGACTCTTTATTCTTGGTGGGTTTTATGCAGTCACGAAAATATTTCGTGGAAAGTTAAAACTTTACAAACTGAGTTCCAGTAAAACGCAGATAGAAGATTATCCTTTTCTGGAGGATATTTTAGTCGGATTAGAATACGTGATTTATATCTTCTTCATTTTTATTCTTTTAATATTGTCATTTAGAATAGTTACGATAATATTTGACTGGTATGCCGAAAAAATTAATGCCCATGATAACAAAGATCTTAGCGGTAGTTTGTTCCCACTTCTTAATAAGATTTCTAAGATTCTGTTAACCGGTTTAGCTATTGTAATTCTACTTTCACATTTTCAAATTGATATTAGCGGCTTCATTGTATCGCTTGGAGTTGGTTCTTTAGCTATTGCACTTGCGGCTCAAGAGACTATTTCTAATATGATTTCAGGCTTCATTGTAATGATTGACAGACCTTTTAGAATTGGTGATAGAATTCGGATAGGAAATGAATTAGTCGGGGATGTAGTTGGAATTGGAATTAGAAGCACAAAAATTATGGACTTTGATAAAAATATTGTTAGCGTACCGAACAATGATATTGTTAAATCAAGAATTGTGAATTTATCTTATCCAACAAATGCAACAAGAGTATTAATTGAAGTAGGTGTTGCTTATGGTTCTGATATTAATCAAGTTAAATCAGTTTTAATTGAAGCCGCTAAATCACATCCCAAATCAAGCTCTGAAATTGAACCCGTAGTTGTATTTATGAGATTTGGTGATTCATCAATTGATTTAAGATTAGATGTAAAAACCGATCTATATAGTGATGCTTTTATGCTTGGTTCTGATTTACGTGAAATTATTTATAAAAAATTCAGTGAAAATAAAATCGAAATACCATTTCCACAGAGGGTTGTTCATGTTAAAAATTAAATTTTCAATCGTTTCATTTGTTTTATTATTTATTTTATCAAGTGTAATCGCATTCTCGCAGCCGCTGTTCGAAAAATATTTTGAAAATAAAACTTTGCGTATTGACTATGTCCACGCCGGAGATAAAGAAAATGATTACTATTTTCTGGATGAATTAATTGAAGAACCTTATTGGGGAGGTTCACAAAAACATTTACTTACACCATTTAATTACGGTAAATATCGAATTGAAGTTAAGGATATAGCATCTGGAGAATTGATTTATTCATATAATTTTTCAACACTTTTTAGTGAATGGCAAACGATCGAAGAAGCTAAAACAGTTGCTCGTTCTTTTAATGAATCTGTTGTAATTCCTTTTCCAAAGAATAAAGTTGAAGTCGATTTTTTCACACGACAAAAGGATGATTCATTTCTTAAAAAATATTCTTTACAAATAGATCCTAAAAATTATTTTATTAAAAAAGATAGACGACATGTTTTTCCGGTTAAGGAAATTTTGAAAAATGGAGACTCCCAAAATAAAGTTGATATTGTTATGATTCCTGAAGGTTATACCATAGATGAATTGGAAAAATTTGAAAGCGATTGTAAGAAGTTCACAGGTTATTTATTTAATGCTTCACCATTCAAAGAGAATGAATCGAAGTTTAATGTAACCGCTGTTATGGCTCCTTCTAAAGAATCCGGAACTGATATCCCGGGTAAATCTGTTTATAAAGAAACCATTCTTGACTCAAAATTTTATACTTTTGATGTCGAAAGATATTTGATGGTTTCTGATTACAAAAAAGTACGCGATGTTGCTGCTAATGCTTCGTATGATCACATTTATGTGATTGTTAATTCACCGAAATATGGCGGCGGCGCAATTTTTAATCATTACGCTGTGTGCGTAAATACTAATCAACATGAAGAATATGTTTTTGTTCATGAATTTGGTCATTCCTTTGCTTCGCTTGCAGATGAGTATTATGAAAGTGAAACAGCCTATCAAGATTTTTATCCTCAAGACCGTGAACCGATTGATCCAAACCTTACTTCATTAAAAGATTTTGGTTCAAAGTGGAAACACCTTGTTGATGAATCTACTCCAATCCCAACGCCGAATGAATCTGAATATCATGGAAAAGTTGGTGCTTTTGAAGGGGGCGGTTATGTTGCAAAAGGAATTTATCGACCTCAACATGATTGCACAATGAAGAGCATTTCAGTTGATAATTTCTGCATCGTATGTAAAAACGCAATTCAATCAATGATAGATTTTTACGCTGAATAAACTTGCTTAGGACATCAATGAATTTGATTTTATTGATGTCCAGGACTAATACTTCCCACAAATAAAAAAAAATAACGGTGTGATCCACAGCACTTGACTTTTGTTGTTAGATACCATTATTTGTAATTGAAAACTTAATTTTCTTCAACAGATTAAGTTATTTGTAAATTCATTTATTATCTGAAAGGTATCTTATGAAAATTCTAAGAATCAACCCGCTGCAAAATTCACAGGACGGGAAGCTCGTCGCTTTTTTTGATTTTGAAACTAATGATGGAATTGTAATCAAAGGTTTCAAAATAGTGAATGGTACTAATGGTCTTTTTATTGCCGGACCAAGCGAAAAAGGTAAAGATGGTAAATATTATGACTCAGTAATTCTTCCTAAAGAGATGAAAGAAGAATTACAGAAAAACGCAATTGATTCTTATCATCAGAAAGTTTAATATAGAATTATAAAGCATATCACCGACAAATAAAGAGTTTTAAAGTGAAACTAATAATTTTGGTCTTAATGATTTGTTTATTTACGAATTATATTAGTGCGCAACAATTAATTTGGAAACATACCGGTGGACCTATGGGTGGGATTGTCGGTGATATAGCTATTAATTCTTTAGGTGAAATTTATGCCGGAGTATATCCTTTTGATATTGAATACTCCGGCTTATATAAATCAACTGATAATGGAGATGACTGGTTTAAAGTTGAAACACAATTTGAAGACTTTGAAGTGTATGCTATTTATATAACTAAGGAAGATCATATCTGGATAGGAACAAATTTTCAAGGAAGAATTTATCGCTCAACTGATAACGGAGTAACGTGGGAAAATAAGAGAAATGGTTATAATACTGGTGAGTGTTGGGCATTTGGTCAAAGTAAGGAAGGTGTAATGTTTGCTGGTGATGGACAGTATATTCAATTATATCGTTCAACGGACTATGGAGAAAATTGGGAGTTTTCTGCAAATCTTCGTCCATTAGTTTTTGCCACCGATTCAAATAATATTGTTTATGCCGGAACCCACGATGGTTTATTTGCAACAACTGATAATGGTCTAACCTGGGCACAAAATAATTTTCTTTCAAATATTCCGGTATCTTCAATACTTATTGATTCAAATAATAATATTTATTGCGGAACTGGATATTATAATAATGGTAATGGGGTATTTTATTCAAATGATGGAGGGCAAACCTGGGCTCAATTAGGGCTAGCTGGAAAGATTGTTTTATCCTTAGCATTTGATTCACAAGGAAATCTTTATGCGGGGACTAAAGAAGATGGTTTATACAAAACAACAGACTTAGGACAAACTTGGGAACAATACAACAAAGGACTTTATAGAAAAGAAGTTTTTAGACTTAAGCTTAATAAACAAAATGATATTTTTATTGGTTCGGAAAACGAAGGAGTATTCCGGTCAACAAATAATGGAGAATCATTTGAGCATATTGGTTTACCAATTTCAAGTATCGAAAATATTGTCATTATTGATGATAGTTTAATATTTTGTGCAACTCCTTCTGGCATTCAAAAATATAATCGAATTAATAATAAATGGGAAAATAAAGGTTTACAGAAAATTTATTCTGTTGCTAAAAACGAAAATAACTATCTTTTTGTTGGTACTTTTGATGAAGGTTTACTATACACCACCAATTTAGGTGAAAATTGGGTTCAAACATCTTTAACACCTGATTCTTTATTGACTATTTGGAATGTTGCATCAACGAATACTTATATTTTTGCTCAAACAGAAAGAAATTTTAGAATATCCTCTGATCTTGGAACAACTTGGGAAATTTTTCCTTTTAGATCTTGGTGGAGAACAAGCGGAATGTTTCTCAACGAAGATACTCTTTATTTTACATCAATATTTTCTTCTTTAAATCATTCATTAAGAAGATCTTTTTCTAATTTTACAACTTTTGATTCTTTGTTATCCGGTTTTTCAATGGTAGGTTTAAATGGTATCTGGGTACATAATAATTATATTTTTTTAGCAGATGGTATGTCATCTGGTGGAATATATAAGTCATTTGATTTTGGATTAACGTGGTCTAAAATAATAAATAATAAAAATATGAGGACTATTTTTGTAAGTAAAAATAACAAATTATTAGCTGCTGGTATAGATAGTCTATACTATTCAAGTAATTTCGGTAATACTATGCACATTATTGAATCACCTTTAAAACCAAACAACTATGTTAATGAAATTGAAGAAGATAGAAATGGCAAAATATTTTTTGGGACATATAATGAAGGTTTGTTCGAGGTGGATATACTTGCAAGTGTGCAAGAAACCTCTTCAATAGTAAATAATTATAAACTAAACCAAAACTATCCTAACCCATTTAATCCTGTAACAAACATTAAATTCTCAATCCCCAAATCAGATGTTGTGAAAATAAAAGTTTATGATATACTCGGAAAAGAAATACAAACATTATTAAATGAGTATAAAACAACCGGACGTTATGAAGTAGAATTTAATGCAAGTAATCTACCGAGTGGGATATATTTTTACAGAATGGTAAGTGGAAATTATTCAGAAGCCAAAAAGATGATATTGTTAAGATGAGTGCACGCCATAGAACCTGTTGCTCAACATCATCCGCCCCCGAATCAAGTTCAGGGCGGTGGGTTAGCCGCCACGCTGTCAGAACTTAATGTAATTTTGAGTAATTACAGCCTCTCGATTTTAACTGACTAAATCCAGCGAAAATCTTTCAAGCAAAACGATTCATAATTCCTTAATTTCACTTTACAAATAAATTCAATATAATAAAACAGATTATTATGAGTAATTTCAAATTAAATAAATCAATTATCGGAATGATTCATGTTGACGCACTTCCTGGAACACCCAAATACTCGGGGAACGTTAAATCAATTATTGATCAAGCGATATTAGAAGCATCACTCTACGTCAAGAATGGAATTGAGACAGTGATGATTGAAAATATGCATGATGTTCCTTATCTGAATAGAAATGTTGGTCCTGAAATTACTTCATGTCAACAACCACATAATTCCCCAGCTGTAGGTTCACAAGATTCCCCACCTTGATTGCAAATATAGCGATTCTAATTTTTCATAAAAAATGGCTCCTTACCGATTTTGTTTTTTAAGATTATGCTGTCTTCTGAATGACTC
>JAUXVN010000067.1 GCA_030684555.1 Ignavibacteria bacterium | reverse complement strand
TGCTTGTTTGTGTTTGTATTTTCTGTGGCTCATTTAATTTCTTTTATTTATTACTATCGTAAAAATACAACTTTACGATTTCTCTTCCTTTCTTTCTTTTACTTTTTATTAACTCTTGGGTGAGTTTTTAGAGATGCCCTTAATATTTCTTTGTTACCCAAAAATTCCATTATTTAAATAAAATTGGGAGTGTAAGAGGGGGAATATTCATTCTGGAAGTGAGGCTTTGGACAAATTCTCTAAAATAGGGATATACAATTATATGAAGAGTTGTGTTTTTATAGATATTCCAAAATTCTTTGCTCATTTTTTCAGTTTTAGCGAGGGCAATAGAATACTCAGCTTTAATATTAAGGAATGAAGTGCCACTTTCCTTAAACTTTGCAGTTAAAGACCATTTATTTATAATATGTGCAGCTTTTTCATTTTCTAAAACATTTGCAGAGTCATTCAATTTAATGAAGGGAGTTTCCTCCGCGCTAAGTAAAGTATTTACAGAATCTAAAATTAAAGAAGAAGTCGAATTAAAAAGACTAATTTCCACAAGATCAATATTAGATTGCAGTTTTCTGTACTCTTCAGGTGTTATTACTAAAGATGAAGGTTTTATACTGTTAATTTTGGTTTTTGATGCCATAAAATACTTCTTCTATATACGAGTTATAAGGGTTTTGTTCATTGCTGTTAGGGTGAATTTTTTTTGCTCCCCATGAATTTGGAAATGACAACATAAATGCTTTAGGGATAATATTTTGTGTTTGTGTTTCAGGGAGTTTACTCATCCATTCTTGCACGAATGAAAACGCTTTTGTCTCGCCAACATGAGAAGAAAGAACAAACGCTACATATTGATTTAAACTAATATTTTCTTTTTCGGCAAGGTCTTTAATTTTTTTGTGTAAAGTTTTTGGAACTCTTAAGACAAATTGACCACTTGGTAATTCTTCAGTTTCAAATACAGGTTCGGGAATTTCTTTCTCTTCGTTTAGGGCGAGTTCAAGGATGAATTTCTTTTCTTCTTCAAGAAGTTGAAGAGCTTCATCAATAGTCTCACCTATGGCATAGCAAGTACCGCTACCTAATTCAGGATGTGTTGCAACCCAAGTTTTATCACCGGGTTCAAAGTGCAGAGCGATTTTGTAGGGTAAGTTTAGGTAATATTCGAGAGGTTTATTTTTTTTCATTTTCAATGAATGTATTTAGTGCATTGATTATTTTTTTTACGCTGTCAACTCTAATAACGGTTTTTTTTCCTTGAGCATGACCAACAGAAAGGGAAACGATTCCAAATTTAAAGTAAGGTTCATTAATTAAAAGATGCTTATGAAACCATCTAAATGTTGTGTGATCAGAGCTCTTTCCTTTTAACTCAAAACCAAGACCTTCGAGAACATCCCAAACATCTTTTGGAATAAGTTCCGGCGGTGAAGGTTTTTGGTTTATCCAAATTTCAGCTTTTTCTAACGCTTTTGTTTGATTCAATTAATTTTCCTCCGAATGATACTATATATAGTATCAAATGTCAAGTAAACCTCAAATTTTATTTTCATTGTCAAATCCCTTTTTACAAACTCCTTGAAGAATAATTGGTTCCAGTTCAACATCTTGTTGAATTATGTCACCTAATTTAAAGGTACTCTCCCAATCATTTAACAAAATCTGATGCTGGTGATTTTTCTCTTCCGAAGCAGGTAAACTTTTCCAAATAGCTAAGAGTGTTTGATAATCTGAAACTCGATTTATTCCAACTAAAAATTCTTGTCTTGTCGTTTTTTCAAGATAAAGGCAATTTGAAAACCAAAATTCGCGGGCATTATTAATTAATGAATTCCTTTTTTCTTGGTCTTTTTCGTGAATTACAGATATAAGTTTTTCCCAGTGAAAATATGCTTGTTGATGAGCCTCGAGCCGTTTTTCAATTGCGACCAATTTATACTTGTCTTTTCGCTCAAGTTCAAATTTCTTGCGTTCATCTTTTCTTTGCAACCAACTAATGAATACCGGCACAGTTGCGCCTACTAAGAAAGTCAATATATAGTCCCAAATCACGACTCTTCCTCCAGTTCTTTGCCCATGCGTATTTTATCTCGTAGTTTATTATTTGGTTCATCACAACTTGCCCGGAGTGAGCTGTAAAGTTCAGATTTTTTAATTGCCATAAAAGTATAGCAATAACTGATTTTGATACTAATTTTTTCTGATTCAAAATTAAAGATATAAAATCATAAAAACTAAGTGATCCCTTTTAATCAAAGAGATGTGACTAACCTTCTTCTGAAAAAAAGTAAATCTCAGATAAAACTAGCACCGTTCTAATTAACTATCCAACATTACTATTTTGTCTATTTGAAATTAGGAGGAGCAAATCAAAGATTTATCGCTATTGAATTTTATCAGGGTACGATATTATTGGGTTTACGTCGGAAAGACTCAAAAGTCACGCATAATGTTACCCAACCAAAGCAGTGTAAAGTTTTTCTTTTCCTAATGTGTTGACGAGACTTATTTCTTCATTAGTAACCGGTGTGTCGGGATCACCGAAAAACTGAGTATCGTTGCGGTCTTTTTGTGTTATTGCCCTTGCTCTTGCTATGTTAAGAAGAGATAAGTTTTCTACGATAATATTATTTCCGCTAAGTGCATCAACCTTTCCTTCAACAATATACGGACCCATTGAAAGAGTCAGATCTCCAAACTTCTTATATGATTCGGGGAATATCACAGCTTCAAATGTTCCGGTTAAATCTTCCAATGATAGAAACTTCATCAACTCCCCCTTGCTAGTCTTAATTCTTTTTGAAGTCATAAACCAACCAATCATTTTAATCCTTCTGTTATGATACTTATTCATCACGGATGCATTAATGATTTTCATATCCTTTGTTTCAGAAAGAAAGAACTGAAGAGGGTGTCCACTTACCATATAACCGAACAACTCATATTCATAGATACATCTCTCCTCAATAGAAAAATCAATATCGGTAACGATATCCATCTCAAGCTTACTGAGATCATTTGCAAAAAGATTATCGCCGTGCGCTTCAATGATATTCTTTCTCTTAAAATAAAGAGATAACAACCGAAGTAAAGTAGGACGGGTTACACCAAAACAATCCATCGCCCCGCATTTGATTAGCGACTCAGTTGATTCATATCCTAACTTTGTACGGCTAAGATAATCGATTAGCGAAGTATAATTCCCGTTACGTTTTCTCTCACTTACAATAACATCAGCAAAACTTTTCTCAAAGTTTTTAATCGCAAGAAAACCGATTCTTATTTGATTATCAAAACCGATATAATTATATCTGCTTTCATTGATATCGGGGAGTAATATTTTAATTCCCATTCTGACGGCTTCAGTTATGTATACTGCAGTTGAGTAATATCCTCCACCGTTATTCAATACACCAGCCATAAACACAGCCGGAAAATGTGCCTTCAGATAAGCAACTTGAAAAGAGAGAATACCGAATGAGGCACTGTGTGCTTTACAGAAAGCATATCCGGCAAAAGATTCAATCTGCTTCCATAAAGATTGAGATACAAAATCAGAATAACCTCGCGATTTACATCCGTCAAAAAACTTAGCGTTAATAAACTGCATAGCTTTGTGAGACCTCATCTTTCCGCTCATAGCCCTCCTTAAAAAATCAGCCTCGTCTAAAGTTAAACCGACAACATGATGAGCTACTTTAATTACATCCTCTTGATAAATCATAACTCCATACGTATCACTTAAATACTTTTCCATTTCGGGAATAAGGTATTTTCTCTTAGCCGGATATTTATGCCTCTCAATAAACTCCTTCATCATACCGCTTTCTGCAACACCGGGACGAATAATTGAAGAGACAGCAGTAAGCATTTCAAAAGTAGTGCAGTTAGTCCTCTTAAGAAGAGACCTCATACCGGGACTTTCTATGTAAAAACAGCCGATAGTTCTCCCTTCACATATAAGAGACTTAGTTTCCTTATCATTGAATACCTCTCGATAGTCAAAGATGTTAAAGCCGGTCTTCCTAATAACTCGTTGTACAGCATCATAGACCTCAATAACCTTGATATTTCCATGAGGTCGGTAGTCCGACATCTCCAAAAGATTTTCCTTGCTCGTATCCATAATATTTTATAAAATTGTAGTGCACATTTGCACACTAACTTATAAAGTTAAAATTAAAGAATCAAGGGATTGATAAAATTATGTTTACTCTTCATGCACACTCAAATTATTCATTACTTAGCGGAACGATCAGGATTGAGGAGTTAGTTACTTTTGCTAAAAAACATGGGAGTCATTATGTAGCTTTGACAGATACTAACGGAATGTCAGGGTTAATAAAATTTGTTAAACTATGTTTAGAGCAAAATATTAAACCAATACTCGGAAGCTTAGTTGATGATCCAAAAGATAAAAAGTTCTATGCAGTCTTTATCGCTAAGAATAATGAGGGTTATGCACAACTATGTAGAATAATAACAACCCGTAAACTGAAAGAAGACTTTTCGTTGATTGATTTATTTTCTGAAAGTCTCAATAACTTATATGTAATCACTTCATCAATTGAATTGTTAAAAAGCATAAAGTTTTCACAGGAATTAAAGCAAAACATATTTGTTGAACTGATAGTAACTCAAAAAGCTAAGCCGAAAACCAGGGAGTTATATGAATATGCAAAAGAGAATAACCTTCAGGTAGTAGCTTCACATCCGGCATATTTTGTAAGCAAGGAAGATTTTAAGCTGCATCAGATTGTAACAGCAATTCGGTTAAACGGAGTGATCGATAATATTCCAATCGAGTTGTTGGAAGATGAAGAGTATTATTTAATGAAGCCGGAAGAGTTTAATCAGACTTGGAAGGGATTACCGGAAGCTGTATGGAATGCCGATAGAATAGCTCATAACTGTCAGGTTGATTTGAAGTTGGGAGAGTATAAATTTCCCGAGTATCAATTAAAGGAAAAAGAAGAGACACCATTTTCATATTTATGGAAAATAGCTTTTCAGGGTTTGGCAAGGAGATATCAGCCGTTAACCGAACAGGCGATTAAGAAGCTTCAATATGAACTTGAGGTTATAGATGAATTAGGTTACAGTGAATATTTTTTAATTGTATGGGATATTATCAGAGAAGCAAAAGCGAGAGGGATAATGCATCTCGGGAGAGGCTCTGCGGCAAATAGTTTGGTCTCGTATTGTTTGGGATTTACTGAAGTAGATCCGATTGAGCAGAATCTTTACTTCGAACGGTTCTTGAATAGAGGAAGAGTTTCGCCGCCGGATATTGATTTAGATTTTTCATGGAGGGAGAGGGATTCGATAATTAAGTATATCTTCGATAAGTACGGTTATGATAAAGTTGCAATGATATCAACTACAGTGACATTCAGAGCAAGGTCTGCATTCAGAGAAGTTGCAAAGGTATTCGGATTATCCAATATGGAAATCTCTGAATACAGTAAATACATCCCGTGGTCAACAGCGGAAGGATTACCGTCGATAGTAGCAAAGTTCCCTCAAACAAAGTCGATAGATATAACAATTGATCCTTGGAAGTCGATATTGAAGTATTCATCAAAGTTGTCTGAATTTCCTCATTATTTGAGTATCCATCCGAGCGGAATAATTATAACAAAGAATAAGCTTACTGATTATGCAGCCCTTGAGTATGCGAAGAATAAGGGCTTGGGTTTGATAGTAACTCAACCGGATATGTATTCGATAGAGGATATCGGATTGGTAAAGATTGATATTTTAAGTCAAAGGTCATTGGGAGTATTAAAAGAGACGATGAAGATGTTAAATGAATTTGGTGAAGATGAAGAAGAGGAAAATTTGAATGTTTATAAATTGAAATAAATATGAGACTGTAGCCGATATGGAACAATTATTCCTGAAATTAAAATCTTAATAAAAAAAACATTATGGATTAACGTTGAGTTTAGACAAAAATCAAAATAGAATTTAATAAACCCAACGGGGTGAAATGATTGTAACATAACCAAACACATCCAACAACCAGAACCCCGAAGGGGTGACATAAACATCGCAACAATTCAAAACCCAAAAAGCATTATATCACCCCTTCGGGGTTTTGCGGTGGTTTTTGGTTAACAATTGTTATAATCATGTCATCCCTTCGGGATTAGTTGCATTGATATGAAACATTTCTATTTTGTATATAAAATGTCGATTAGAAAAAACAATATGAACCAACGCTTCAGAAATACAAATATCAAAATGGGATTGATAAACCCCGAAGGGGTGAAATGATTGTAACAAAACCAAACACATCCAACAACCAGAACCCCGAAGGGGTGACATAAACTCCCTAACAAAAAAGCCCGAACCATAATGATTCGGGCTAAATATTTTACTGATGTTTGAAATATTACTTTATAAATAACATCTTCTTTGTATCTGTGAATGTGTTGTTAGAACTTGTTGCTCTTAACTGATAAATGTAAATTCCGCTCGCTATGCCGCGATCTTGCTCAGTACGACTTGCATTGAATACAACTTCATAATTACCGGCTGCTTTGTTTTCATTTACAAGTGTTGCAACTTCGTTACCGAGGATGTCATAAATTTTTAATGAAACATTTTGTTCAGCCGCCCCACTGTGCGACTCTACAGAAGGAATTGAATATTTTATTTTTGTGCTTGGGTTAAACGGGTTCGGGTAATTCTGATAAAGCGCAAATTCTGTTGGAATTGCCTCAACATTAATCTCAACCTCACTGCTATAACTGAATCCGCCGTTGTAATCAATCTGTTTCAACCTATATAAACAATTGCCTGCTGATACGTTCTCATCAATAAATGAATAATCTTTCGGTGAGTTGCAATTACCGTTTCCTTCCACAAAACCAATTGTTTCCCATTCTGAACGCTGATTGTTGACTACTGACCGCTGAATTTCAAATCCATAATTATTTACTTCCGTTGCCGTAGTCCAGTTTAACGTAACGCTTGCTGAGCCTGTCGGAGCAGAGCTTGTTGCAGCAGTGAAGGAAGTTAGTTCCACCGGCAATGGTGTGCCGCCCGGATTCTGCCAATCTAAATATGGATAGCCATCGTTAATGCCATCGTCAATATTCCAAATATTTGGGTTCCAACCGGCAGCAAGAAAAGTTGTATTAATTTTCATTTCTGCTGTTGTTTTTCCTGTAGCGCCAGTAGTCGTTCCTCCTCCTATTCCTACAGCATTAATATCTGAATTCCAGAATGAAGCAGTAACGGTTGAATTATTATACCCAACTATACCCCCGGTATTGGAAGTTCCGGTAACAGCACCAATGCTGTAACATTTATCAATTAAAGAGCTGATGGTATGTGACCCGACTAAGCCCCCCACGTAATTATTACCGTCAACGGCGCCGCGGCTGTAACAATCCTGAATGGTGGCTTCCGTATTTATTCCGACTAAACCACCGGTGTAATTTCTGCTTCCTGAAACAGTAACAGCAACATTGGCATAACAGCGACTAATATTTGCCTTCCAATTGTAACCAACTAACCCTCCAATATGGTCATTATCAGCTGCAATTGTCCCGGTAGCGTAACAGTTAGAAATAGTACCGCTGGTTAGGGTATAACCGGCAATTCCTCCAACATTTCCAGTACCGGTAAAATTAATATTTGTAACCCCCAGATTTTGAATAGTTGCCGCACTGGCAGAACCAAACAAACCTATATATGACGTAGCGCGGTTTATATAGAGACCATCGATTGCAAATCCCTGCCCATTAAACGAACCGGTAAAATGAGTTGAACCGGTCCCAATTGGAGAAAAACCTTCATTATTTCCAGTATTAGTTGCATCATTCGGGTCGTTGTATTTATCTCCATCGCTGTTGTCATCGGCATCATCCCAGTATTGAGTTGATAGAGCATTAATTTCCGCTTCTTGGCTGTAGTATTTATTCCAGTCTATAGAACGCTGTGTAAGAGAACTCAAATCACTTAGGGTGAATATCTGGTACGGATCACCGGAAGTTCCCAAACCGCCGGAGTAAGCTAATATATTATCGGCACCGGTTTGCCATGTAAGGATCGGGTAACCATTGTTTACAGTTACTAATTGATCCATATCCCAGAAATTATTGCTTCCATTAGCAGTTTCAATAATAAAATCCCATCCGGTAAAAGTAGTATAATCCTTCATCTGAGCTGTGGTTTTGCCTGTACCTGCAGCGCTGCTTATTTTCCCTGAGGTTTGAGTATCCCAGAAACAATTAGTTACTGTTGCACTCGTAACTGTTCCAACGAAACCACCATTACCTCCGCCTGTTCCAGTTACAAGACCTTTAGAGTAGCAATTACTAACTGTTGCATTATTAATTTCTCCTGCGAAACCACCATTTTCCTTATATGATGTTTGCACATTTGCTGTAGAGTAGCAATTGCTTACCGTTGAACTACCTTCAACAATGCCTATCAGCCCACCAAGCTTAGTGTTAGTATGAGATCCATCAGCTCTTGTCCGACCCGTACTGTAACAATTGCTAACAGTAGAGAAGTTACATGCTCCTATTAAACCGCCGATGTATGATGGTGCTTGCACATTAACAGCCGTGACTCCCAAGTTTTGAATTGTAGCGCCGGAAGTTTTACCAAACAATCCCTGAAATTGCACACTTCGTAATATATATAAACCAGAAATTGTATGCCCCTGCCCGTTGTATGAACCAGAGAAGTATGGGGTTGCACCGCTTCCTATTGGTGTCCAACCACCGCCACTCCAACCGGAAGTTGCAGAAGCATCAATATCCGCAGTTTGGATATAATACTTAGACCATTCAGTTGAATATTGACTTATCCAATAGAGATTTTCTAACGATGCAATTTGATAAGGGTTTTCAATTGTGCCATCTCCCACTGCCGGGGTTATTGCAGTTTGTCCGAAAAGCATAACACAGTTTAGTAAAACGAAAAGTAGAATAGTTGCCTTCATTGGTTCACTCCGATTAATTTATATTTATGAACATTTTTCTTTTTTTATATTTTCACTGAACACCATCAAACCTCTAACGATGGGGTTGATACTCTCTGTTCAATGATTTATAAATAAGGGATACACTAAAAATATAATTTTAGCATCAAAGTCAATTTAGTGATGTATCAAAACAGGATTTGCTATAAAAAGCGGGGAATTAGTTATGCGGATTTGTGATATTTTGCATGGAATTCTCTTGGTGTGATTCCGGTGTTAGATTTAAATGCACGGTTAAAAGTTGAGCGTGATATAAAACCGACTTCAAGAAAAATATCTTCTACAGAACTTTTCACCGGCGAACGAAGAATAATAGACTTTGCTTCTTCAATTCTAAGCGAATTAATAAATCCGTGAAAGTTTGTTCCGTAAAGATCATTAATCACATTTGAGAGTTTTTTTGATGGAATATGCATCCTCCTGGCGAAGGATTCTATTTTAAGCTGAGGGTCTTTAAATATTTTTTTCTCTTTAATGAATTTTTCTATTTCATTTTTTATTTCTTGTTTTGCATTGGATGTTAATAAATTACGCGAATTTTTATTTAATTCATTATTCCCTTTGGGGGAAGAAAATTTTTCGATCTTTATTTTTAGCTGAATTAACCACTGATTAAAACCAATAAAGCCGGCAAAAAGTACAAAAGCCAGGCTGAAAGATTGTTCTAACGCCAAATAGTTTTCAACCGGTACAAAGGTTGTTGAGAAAACGAGAAGCCCTTCGTATAAAAATGCCGCGGTTAAAAAAGCGTAAATCCATTTAGCAAAATAATTTTTCTCCTCAAATAAATTTTTACTTAAACCGGCAAGTTTTATCATCAGAAAAAAATAAACAAAAAACTGAGCATAGTATAAGATGAACAGAGTCACTTGAAAAAATAAAATTATTGGAGTTTGGGAGTTTAAAGCGTAACTCAAGAATAAAATAGATTTGCGGGTCGTAACCGGAAGGATATTGTAAACGATGATCGTCAGTATAAAAACCACCAATGGAATAACAGTATGAAACCGCCAAACTTTAAATGAAAACCCGACAGAAGAGATTAATAATCTTCGAGTATATAAGTAAAACAATGGATAGATAACAAATAGCAGCGAGTAGTAAAAAAAAACACCATGGTGGGCAAATCCCCATATTTCGAACGAAATGAGCAGCTCGTATATGAATAAATACAAACAGAAGATAATAACTAAATAAAGATATAATCTTTTTTTAATGCGCAGTTTATCTAATTGAATAAACTGCATTAAAAAAAGAACGCAAAAAGCTGCACCGAGAATTGTTAATAGCTGATATAAATTTATCACAGTTTTCATTAGCGGGCATTATTAAACAGAAAATAAATGAATCTTCCTAAATAGCCAATACTTGCAAATCATAATTAACTAAACTTAAGAAATTTTGCAAATTGTTTAATAGCATTTATAAGTTTACCAGGCAGCAGGTAGTAAGAGGTTAGAGGTAAGAACAAA
Source organism: Ignavibacteria bacterium (assembly GCA_030684555.1). Taxonomy (GTDB): domain Bacteria; phylum Bacteroidota; class Ignavibacteria; order Ignavibacteriales; family Ignavibacteriaceae; genus JAGUXE01. Next base: position 2,879 of record JAUXVN010000067.1, on the reverse strand, counting down.
ATAGTTTAATCTTAATTTAGGACTTGACACCGTGCCAAATACAATGTAAATCTTTGCACCAGAGGGGCACAGGTAAAACTGTTATATAGTTAACGTCTTATTTATTACTCAGCAATAAAGAGTCTGCATGAAAATTGTAGGTCGAAATGTTGTTCGGACAATCATTAAGGATTTATTTTTCTTTCATCAAAATTCACATCAGCACTTCGGCGAATCACGCTACATATATAATTTTCACACAGTCTATTAATCGAGTGTTCATGCAAAACAATGTCCTTTGGTTTATGTATAAGTAAGCTCACTTTATAAAAACAAAAAACCCGAACCAGGTTAAAGGTTCGGGTTTAATGAAGTGACTAATTATCAACTTAATTTTACTTTATAAACAACATCTTCTTAGTATCAGTAAAAGTGTTGTTTGTTCCGGTAGCTCTTAACTGATAGATGTAAGTTCCGCTTGTAAGCTGTTTACCATCGAAATCTACTCTGTAGTATCCAGCATCTTTTGTTCCTTGTTCTATCATTCCGATATATTCACCCAATGAAGTGTAGATTCTTATCGTTACTTCTGATTTCTCTGGTAACGAATAATTTATCACCGTTGTCGGGTTAAACGGATTCGGATAATTTTGTGAGAGACTAAATTCCATAGGCTGCAAAATATCTACTGCAATTGTTTTTGAAATAGTTGAAGTTCCGTCCAAATCAACTTGTTTTAATCGATAGAAATATTTTCCTGATGCAAGATTGTTATCGCTATATGAATAACTTTGTTGCTCTGTTGTAGTTCCTTTTCCTTGCATAAAAGCGACAGAAGTAAAATTATCATTTCCTGATTTTCTTTCAACAAAAAAACCTTTATTATTTACTTCAGTGGCAGTTGTCCAATCTAATAAAACCGAACTATTATTAACATTAGCTATAAATGAAGTCAATTCAACCGGGATTACAGCAAGTGAACGATCCCAGAATAGTTTTTTATTATCTCCATCAATACCTACATAAATAACACCAACATCCTGGCTATTGTTTAGTGTTACAATTCCTGATGAATAATTTGATGAGTAAGGAGCAGGAGGATAATCACTAATGTGTGTCAAACCGGTAAACTCCATCGAGCCATAAGTAGATTCTGAAAAGAAAAGATGATCGGAAGTATTAGTCGGGGCACCCGCTTGAACTGAATCTGCTTGATAAACAAGGTCAAACCCATAATTATTAAAACTGTGGAATTTTATATCTATCCCATAATAATCGAAGTTAGGGTTATTCGTTAAGGCAAAAGCGGGCTCCCATGATACTCCTGCGTTAGAACTTTTTCTTCCCCAAATACTTCTTGCTCCAACATTTCCGCTTGTATATATAAACCACATTTCGCTGTTGTTACTTGCATTAACAAATTCATGTTTTTGTGCCGGGTCTGTTGTAATATCAATGAAACCTGCCGAAGCTAATGTACCGGGAGCTGATTGACGGTAACGGACTAATCTCAAAACCGAAGAGACAGTATCTGTAAGAACCGGTCCATAATAACTTAGTAATAATGTATCTCCTGTCCCGGACATAGAAACTTTTGGATGAGCACCGGCAGAAGTAATAGAACCTCGAGTTGTCCAATCATATCCACCGTTTGTAGAGGTGTATCTAACAATATTATTTGTGAGGAGTGAATCTACAAAAATATAAATATGTCCGGTTGAAGATGTAGTAACATCAAAGCTTCGATATCCGCCCGTAAAAACCGGTCTAATCGGTTCTCCTGTTGCCAGCAAATTCCAACTATAGATTTGATTTCCTGCTTGAAAGAAACAGTAAATAGAATCATGAATAGTGCGTATCATTTTTACATTTTCCATATAATCACGGTAATTAACACCGTCGGAAGCCGCACTCCAGCTTTCTCCATCATCGGTTGAAGTAAAAATTACGAGACCGAGATTCGTAGTCGATTGAGTATCATTTACTGCCACATAAATTTTTCCATCCGATTTTTGAATTCCGGCAAACTTACCTAATGGTTCGTAATTGAGAATAGTTTTATCATCTGCCCAACGTGAATTAAATCCATCTACAGAAAAAATGGCTTTTTCAACATGAAGTGTTTGACTGAAAGCAGTAGAAATTAGTAAAAAAATAAAAAGTAACAATTTGTTTTTCATTATGGCTCCTGACTTATTTGTTGATTTAAAATAACACTCAAAGGGACTGAAACTTAATAGATATTTTAATAAAAACAAAAAACCCGAACCATTATTAAGTGGTTCGGGTTAAATGAAATTAACTATTAGTTAATAGGATTACTTTATAAATAACATCTTCTTTGTATCGGTAAAGGTGTTGTTTGAACTTGTTGCTCTTAACTGATAAATGTAAGTTCCGCTTGTTAGCTGTTTACCGTCGAAATCTACCCGGTAATATCCAGCGTCTTTTGTTCCTTGCTCTATCATTCCGATATATTCTCCCAATGTACTGTAGATTCTTATCGTTACTTCCGATTTCTCAGGTAACGAATAACTTATCACTGTCGTTGGGTTAAATGGATTCGGATAGTTTTGGTAAAGTGCATATTCTCTCGGATTGGTTACATCTACTTCGATTTCTCTGCTGTAGTTTGTCTTTCCGTCAAAGTCGGTCTGGATTAATCTGTATGAATACTTTCCTACTTCTAATCCTTTTTCTCTGAAGTTATAGTTTTGTTTCTCTGCTGTGTTTCCTTTTCCTTCTACAAAACCGGCTTCGGTCCAATTTACACTTCCCGTCTTCTTCTTCTCTACCTTGAAGCCCATGTTGTTTGTTTCACTTGATGTTTCCCATTTCAACATTACTTCATCTCTTACTACATCTGCCGTAAAGGTTGTCATCTCTACCGGTATTGGTTC
>JAUXVN010000064.1 GCA_030684555.1 Ignavibacteria bacterium | reverse complement strand
AGAGATTTGTAAAAGGTGTTACAATAATTAAAAAACCAGATACAATGGTGTGGATAAATAAACCTAAAACGGACGATCTAACATTAAAATATGTTGCTTAATTAAATAAACTATTTGTCTCATTTCTATTGACAAGTTCCGATTGCCTTGACCAAAACTCCGATTTAATACCTACAGAATTTAGTAAAGTGTCTATATTTATTGGTCCAAAATATTTATGGGAAAATTTTAAGGATTTTTCACTAGAACAAAGTAATCTTTGGAAAAGTATTCCAAGTCAATATATAAGTAGAGAAGGTGATAAGATAGACTCTATAGGTATTTCACCACTGTTATATTTTACTTCTTCATATAGAATTGCTTATCAAGAAATTTTACAAAAGCAAATCGAAGTAAACAATATTATTTTGTTTAATGATGGATTCGATGAATTACAACAAATAATTAGTGATCAATTTCAATATGGGTTTAGGATTTTAGGAATTTGTACATTGGCTATTGAAAACAGAACCGATACGATAAAATATTGGCAATGGCATAAAGAGGAAATAAATCTTTTAGAGTCATTATGATTTGCTTACACAAAATAAAAGATGAAGATCTAGAGAAACAACTTGATAATTATGAAGCAGCTTTGTGCAAGCTTAAACAAACGCCTTATTATATTGAAAATATGCCAGAATACTCATATTACCTTTGCAGACTATTAAAAAGTATAGAAGGTAATGACCGACAAAATAATGGAGAACTAACTTCAAGAATAAGATTCAATTCTTCCTTTGAAGACCAATTATTAAATCACGGAAATAATATAGACGATCTGCCAAATGAACTTAATCTAAAAAGTGTTCTACTGAAGATTTCTGAAACTATTAACAACTATAATAAAAAGGCGGAAACAATCTTCAACATAGTTCAAGAAAAAACAAACAGAAAAGTTGAGGAATCAATCTTTAGTTCATATGCCTCAAAAGAATTGAAGCAAAATAAAGTTCTGATTATTAGTAATAATTATGATGAAGATTCTCTAAGCGAATTTATTGAAAACAACGCAATAAAGAAGGTTGAAGTAAATAGATACAAAAAATTTCTCATAAGAAAAGAAGAAGAATTAAAAAATTGTTACATCATCGGATATTTTTTAGAGGGTTATAGAGATTTCGAAATGTATCACAATTTATCTATTTTCATAAATCTTTTTCTTTATGATTTTGAGGAAGGCTTATATAATGATTGTGTAAATAAATACAAATTAAAATTAGAAACCGAATTACAATCAGAAAATAGATTTTTTATTACTGGTATTAAATATGAAGTGCCACCTCCTATTCCAGTTTCGATTAGTCAAGTGCTTCAAAATATAATCGATAGAACAAAAGATTGGAACGATAAAGAATTTGATAACAATATTGATGACCCGGATGAAAGTTCAAATGAATATATTTCATATCAGATAGAATATGAAGGCATTACTGATTATGATTACTTAAAATCCACCGATACTGTGTTCGATGGAGATAATAATTTGATAAAGGTAAATAGACTACAAGCCGGACATTTAGTGCGAGTTTATAAAATAGATTTTGGAGAAGTTCTCCTAAATACAGCAATGGAATTTCAATCAGAAATATTCAACGAAATTGAAAACCACAGTCAACTTTGGAAAAATCTGCTGAGCGAAATGTATCTAAAAACTTATAAAACAGATATTGGACATTTACATTATCATTTAATGAATCACGGTGTTAAAGTTTTGCAATCAACTGTATTAAACAATTGGATTTACGGTAAAACCAAATTCCCTAAAAGCGATAAAGCTATTAAAGCTATTTACGAACTATCTAAAGATATGAGGCTGGGTTTATCATTTAAAGATATTCTAAAATCAAAAAGAACATATAATAGTACTATGATTTCTCTTGGAAGGGATTTAAAAGACGAAATAAAAAACTTCTTGACTGATGGTAGGATTGGTGAAATCATGAGGAAAAATAATATAACGTCAGAAACATTGGGAAAAGTAATTGATGAGCAAATGCCGGTGAGAAAAATAAAGAGCATAACTACAAAGTTAATTAAAGCGGAGGATGTTGATGAGTGAAGCGCGTGATATTTACATAGATAGAATAAAGCGTGAACTTATAGGTCCCGGCTCAGATATTTTTTATTGCACTGAAGATTATAGCGATGAGATAATTGAAGGCAAACCTTTAACAAGATATTACTCCGGAATATTATTCCCTCCGAAAACAGAATTAGTAGTAGATGAACCGGAATTATTCAATGAGGATAATGATGAGCTTAACGAAGAACCAGTTGAATTGACTACCAAAGAAAAGGAAAATATTAAAGAAGAAAATGAAATAATTGATCGTTCCGAAGAAGATGAAACATTTAAATTAAGAACTAATCTGTACTTCCCTACTAACATGGGTCTTACTTTTTGTATCCCTTTAGAAAGAGCTACAATTGATTTGAGACTAAGTTTTGGTACGTACAAAAAAGCAAGTAGTAAAAAGGTCAAGATTAAGTATAATGGAGTAGGAATTGAGCTTTTATCACGATTCGGGCTGCAAGAATATATTGAATATGATGTTGAAAATAAGATTTTGTCTTTAAAAAAAGAGTTAAAGGGTAATAGACGAAAAAATCAAAAGAGTGAAGATTATTTTATATTGGATGGATGTCTAAAAAATTTTGCTAAGGAAATTTCTTACGATCATACATTACTTAAACACATAAAGAAATTGGTTTATGGCAAAGATAAGTGGCAAAGAGTATCACATAATTATAATCTCAAAATAGGAATAGATAAAAGTAATTCGTATCTCTTGAGAAAATTGATTAATGATTTGGACAAGATACCGCAAAATTTTATCGAAGGCATTAAACTTTATGTGAAAGTTTATAATGATGATATCGAAGAGAAAAAGTTTGTAAAAATTTTATTGGAAAATAAAGCAAATGGAGTCAAAGCAAAAAAATATCTGCCAACTAATGAAAAGTTGAACCAAAGTTGTCTCTTCCAAGTCGAGCTTTCAATAAATTCTGACAAATTATTGCCATTTGCTAAGAAAGCAGAAAATGAATTTCTTTCTGATGAAGATAAAACACTTAACTTTTTATATGAAGATATAAAAAGCTACGGAATAGGTCACGGTGCTGCTTGCGAATGGGAGATGACCGAAAATCCAACTTGGATTACAACATCATTCTTTCCCAATTTTAATATAAAGAATCAAAGCACGGAGTTTGATTTCAAAGATGCTGAAGTTGAAGAAATACTTGAGATTAAGAACTTATCTACATTCAGTCAATTATCTAAAGAGCTAATTATTTCCGGACTGAATAGATTTAATGGATTGTACAGTAAATGGATTGATGAAAAGACAGAAGAAAACAAAAATCGTTCTAATAGCAAGATAGGAAACAGAAATCTTTTACAATGCATTAACGTATTTAATCGAATCCAAAGCGGTATAAAAATTTTAGAAGAAAACGACAATGCTTTCACAGCTTTTCAATTTGCGAATTCTGCTATGTATTTGCAGATGTTTCATTCTGCTAGATATTTTGGTAATGAGTTTAATAAGGGTTTTGAATTATTTGAATGGAATGAGCGATTCCAACAAAAAGGTATTCCAAAGTATTTGGATTACGGAACATTAAGTTTTCCTTCTGACAGAGTACCGAAGTGGCGTCCATTTCAACTTGGTTTTATTTTGCTTTCACTGCAATCAATAGTCGAACCAACTTCTGAGGATCGAAATTTAGTCGACTTAATATGGTTCCCTACCGGTGGCGGAAAGACGGAAGCATATCTGACAGTAACTTCTTTTTTAATCTTTTACAGAAGATTAGTTTACAAGAATAAAGGTTATGGAGTAAACGCAATCATACGTTACACTTTGAGATTGTTGACTGCACAACAGTTTGAACGAGCTTCAAAAGTGATATTGGCTTGTGAAAAAATTAGGAGGGAAAATAAAGCCATACTTGGTTATGAAGAAATTACGATTGGCTTTTGGGTTGGAGCATCTACAATACCTAATTCAATTAACAAAGCTAAAGATTCCTTAAATAGAATATTAGCTCGCTTAAACAATGGAGATCGAGCAAATAATATATTTCAAGTTAACTGTTGTCAATGGTGTAATACAAAGACAATAACCAAATCAGACAAAGATGACCAAAGATATAAAATTAGCATTCGGGCAGATTATTTGAGTCAAGGCATAAAAGTTTATTGCCATAACCCACAATGCGATTTTGCAGAACAAAAAAATGGTTTCCCCATTGTCTTGGTAGATGAAGATATTTATAATAAACCGCCAACATTACTTTTTGGTACCGTTGATAAATTTGCAATGCTTGCGTGGCGTTCAGAAGGAAGAAAGTTATTCAATCAACACAATGATTACATTCCGCCAGAACTCATAATACAAGATGAACTTCATTTGATTAGTGGTCCTTTGGGAAGTATAGCTGGTTTGTACGAAAATGTAATCCAATCATTATGTGAGAAAAATGGTATCGCACCGAAAATTATTGCTTCAACAGCTACTACGAAAAATGCAGAGAACCAAGTAAAGAGATTATATGGAAAGCAAATTTCAATATTCCCTCCTTTTGCTCTTGATACAAAAGATAATTTCTTCTCTCGTATGGAAGAACATTCATTGAGACGCTATATTGGTATAATGCCTACTGGTAAAAATTTTACTATGACTCAATTAAAAATATTGGCAGCGATGTTATATGCTCGTCTTGATGTTTGGCAAAATGCTGATAAAAAGATAAAAGAGGATGCTGATAATTTCTGGACAGTGGTTTCTTATTTCAACAGCTTGAAAGATGTTGGGAAAATGGCAAATAAAATTGGTTCGGAACTAAGAGATAGTACCCTAAAACAACTTCACAATAGATTGCTTAATTCTAATTATGTAAACTATAGGAGATTAAGATATGCACAAGAATTAACAAGTAGGAAACCTAGTGAAAGAATTAAGGCAACTTTAGATGAACTTAATATTTCATTTGATAATGATATAGAACATTCAAAAGCTCTCGATTTAGTCTTGGCAACAAATATGATTTCTGTAGGTCTTGACGTTCAAAGATTGGGAGTAATGCTTGTAAACGGTATGCCAAGAAATATTGCTGAATACATTCAATCAACATCACGTGTTGCAAGAAAAAATAAAGGAGTAATCTTTACATTATTCAATCCGGATAATTCAAGAGACTTATCATACTTTGAGCACTTTGTATCATTTCATCAGAAATTTTACAAAGAAATTGAACCCTTGAGTTTAACACCATTTACTGAAAATACACTCGATAGAATGTTATTAACAACTATCGTTACATATTTTAGGCATAAGCTTGGTAATTGTTCAAATGATGATGTAAAAAAATTGAATAAAGAGATTATTCAAAAAAAACTTACTGATTTAATGGAAAAACACAAAGGCATAACAGATAATGAAAAAAATGATTTTATGATAAAAGTTGAACATCTTTTGAATTATTGGGAAAGTAAGATTAGATCAGCAACAGCCGCGAATTATAATTTAAAATTTAATTCCAATAAAAAGGAAGAAAGTTTTCTCAAGACAAGAGATCAAATAAATAGTAATGAATTTGCTACTATGCAATCTGTAAGAAATGTTGAACCATCAACCAAAATAAAAATTAACCAATATTAATTATGGCAAGAGATAATTTTACGCACGGGAAAAATAAGATTCTTTCAAGTTATGGCGGCATCGGTTCGCTTGTTGAAACTACGGATGGCTCCGTAATAATAGAAACGTTTGATAATTGGGGTTACAATAACATTTTCAATTCAGATGAGATTTCGAAGTATTTAATAATTGATGATAGGTTGCTTTCAAGACTTAAATATGTCTTTAAAAATCTACAATACATCGTAAATGTTCCAGACGAATATGATAGAAGAATCCATCCAAAAGCTAATTATTTCCCAAAATGGCTTTATTGTCAGAAGTGTAAACAGTTCAAAGAATATTTTGAATGGTTTAAATCCTGGAAAGAAGTTGGGAAGGACCAAGCATATTTTTTCCCGCCTAAGTGCTCGAACAAAGAATGTTATGAAGAAATACTTGAGCAAGTTCGATTTGTTATGACTTGCCCTAATGGACACATTCAAGATTTACCTTGGAAGTATTGGAATAAACAAACCAAAGAGAAACCAGCAGAGCAAGAGTTTACTGTAGATGATGATGGAGAAAATAATGGAGGTTCAATATTTTTAGACTTTAGTTCAAAATGCTGTGAAAACCAAAAGTTAGTTTATTCTGTTAGTGGAGGAAATTCCGAGCTATCTGGAATTCATATAGAATGTAAAAGCTGTGGTAAAACAGAAAATTTGGGTGGCGTTTTTGGTTTTAGGATGAGGTGTAGTGGAAATGCACCTTGGTTAGGAATGAATATACATCATAAATGTGAAGAAAAATTAAAAGTTGTAATTAAATCAAGTAACAGTATTTATTATGCCAACTTAATTTCAAGTATTTACATACCAGTTAATCAAATTAATTTGAAGCAAGAGCATAGAGTTTTAATTTTAAAATGGTTGGAACGTGGTAAACAACCAGATGAGATTATAAGAGATTTAAAACTTGATTATGACGTACTAGAATCCGAAACAAAAAAATATTTAGAAGGATCTGAAAGTTATATCTCAGAACAATTATTTAGGGAAGTCGAGTATGATTATTTTCTAAGTAAAGAAAATGAATCGGATGTTTCAATAAAGTTTTCAAAAATAGATGTCGGAGATAAAATAAAAGGATTTGACACTATTGTAAGAATAGAAAAACTGAAACAAATCTCCGTTCAAACATCTTTTACACGCCAAATGCCAATTGATTCTGATGCCATTTTATTAACTGATGCTGAGTTCAACGCAATAGAGTATGAGGTAAAGCGACAATCTACGACTTCAAAGAATATAAATACTGCAATCTTACCCGGCATTGAGTCATTTGGCGAAGCAATTCTATTTACAATTAATAAAAATAAATTAGATGAATGGTATAACAATGAGAGTGTAATTAAGCGGGCAAGTATCATTAGAAATAATGCTCAATCTTCGCAGCGTATATTTATAAGAAGGATTAGCGAGACTATAACACCACAATTTTTGTTAATACATACACTGTCACACCTAATAATTAAAGAGTTAGAATATGTATGTGGTTACCCAGCGGCTTCATTGCAAGAACGACTTTATGTAGGCGATAAGATGTTTGGTTTTATGATAATGGCAATTGAAGGCACGGAAGGAAGCCTTGGTGGTTTAGTAAGTCAATGCGATGATATTGAGAATTTACATCGAATAATAAAGAGTGCCATAGAAAGAGCTAGTGATTGTTCATCGGATCCTATTTGTGAAAACTCAGATGGACAAGGGGTTGAAAACTTAAATCTTGCAGCCTGTTATTCCTGCACACTTTTACCAGACATATCCTGTGAAATGTTCAATACCTTTTTAGATAGAAAACATCTAATTGATAGTGATTATGGGTTTTTCAAGGAATGAAAAATTATCATTGTATTTTAAAATGAATATAACTCGTGCCTGAAACCGAAGGTGTTTTCGGATTTGGCAAGTGTGCAACCTAATAGTTTATAGTTCCGTCTTGGTTTGGCTGTGAAGCGTAGTTTGTAAATGAAAGTTGTGTCCTTATCAAAAAGTTATTCAATAAAAGTGGTATTGCTGTTTTGAGCCTCGACTTTGGCTCAACACCGTTTTATTCTTAAGGTAAATTGTAATATATGGAAATAATAAAAACTATTGAGATTCGGAAATTTCGATCCATTAAAAGTTTAACAACAGATTTCAATCCAACTCATCTCAACATATTTGTTGGAAAAAATGATCAAGGTAAATCGAACGTACTTCGGGCTTTAAATTTATTTTTCAATAACGAAACTGATCTTGGTCAACCATTTAGATTTGATGAGGATTATTGCTATTATGCAAATACTGGCACTGGTACGCGGAGAGAAATTCGTATTGATTTAATAATATCGCCTCCAAAGGAACGGTTCCAAAATGCACGACTATTAAGATGGACAAGAAAATGGAAAAGAGATGGTTCCATAATTGACGAGAGAAACTTTGTAAATGATGGTTCGAAAATATTTCCACAGCACAATATTTATAAATGGCTTGATAAACTTAAATATCGTTATGTGCCAGCTATCAAGGGGGCAAATTATTTTTTATCGTTAATGGGTGGGCTACACGATGTTTTAAATGAATCTCATTCAAGAGAATTAGCTCTTCAAGGTCAAAGCTTTATCTCCGGTATTCAGAACATTACTCATCATATTACTAATGAACTTAATGATAGAATAGGGATTCCAAATACAATTCAAGTTCCTTCTGATTTTAAGCAATTGTTCTCAAATCTAGATTTTGGATCAAAAATAGGAGAGAATACATTTCATTTAAAACAGAGAGGCGATGGAATAAAAATACGACATATACCAATCATCTTAAAATATATGTCTGACGAAGAAAAAAATATTTCTATTCCCGGTTATGTCAAACCCGATACTATTTGGGGCTTTGAAGAACCTGAAAATAATTTGGAATTAAATTATGCATACGATTTAGCGGTTTCTTTTAAAGAATATTCAAGGGACATCCAGATATTTCTTACAACTCATTCTCCAGCATTTTATTCTCTTGATGTAAGCGATAATGATGGAGTAAACATGTATTATGTTGAACAAAATATTGAGGGATGTTCTCACCTGAAAAAAATTATTCAATCCAATATTGAAGACTTACACGACAAAATGGGTGTTTTACCAATAATAACGCCATACCTCACTAAAATAATTAACCATCAGAATGAAATTGAGTCTCTGAAAACAAAGATCGACTCGCTTTCTGAAAAAAATAAATGCTATGTATTAACTGAAGATGAGAAAAATCAAACGCTGATAAAATACTTTCACATAAACGGATTTAATCTCCATGAAACAAAATTCGTTTCTTATAATGGTTGTGATCAGATAAACGCCGCCTTTATATTAGCAAATTATCTCATGGAACAAAGACCCGGTTCCACAGTAATTATTCACCGTGATAGTGATTATTTAACACATGAAGAAATCATGAAGTTAAAATCAAGATGTGAATCGAATAAGTATTATTTATTTTATACGAGCGGCGTTGACATTGAAAGTCATTTTATTATTCCCGAACATATTAATGCACTTTATTCCAAAATATCTATTGAGGCAGCTGAAAGATTTATAGAACAAGCTACCGACTTATCTCGTCAAGATTCAATTAAAAGGTTTCTGAATACGTCTTGTCAAAATCAAAGACCCCCCAAAAATGACCTTTATGGTGTCTTTCAGTATGTTGAGACTCAATATCAAAGTAATATAAAGAGATTTAGATATGGTAAAAAAGTGATGGGACATTTGTTGAGTTTAATTCAAAAGGAAATTGGTAAAAACCCCGACTTAATACAAAAAACTAAATTTATTAGAAATTATTTTTTAGAAACAATCGCAAAAAAACTGTGGAATTGATGAGGAATTTAACAAGCAGCTGCTCATGAACTCATTTCACTTGAGGAATGAGATTGTAGTCAGTCCCAAAAGCTTTGGTATGTTTTTGAAAGTATTTCAGTTGGAGTTCTTTTATAAGTAGGAGATAAAATAACTTATCAGTTATAAACTATATTTAAAGGGGAGTTACCAAACGTAACTCCCCAAAACTTTTAGTAAATTAAATAATTTTTATTAAGCATGTGATTGGTACAAACCGAGAATATTTCCGACAGGGTCATTGATTAGTGCATACCATCCGAATACAGGAATAACAGTTTTTTCTCTTTCAATTTTACCTCCTGCTAAGCTTATTTTATCGAGTACTGATTCGATATCTTCCACTCTTACATGGAATATTGTAGTATCACCCGAATTTACTTTTTCAACTTTGCGAAGACCCACTGTAAGTCCTTGATGACTGTTGTATAAACTATAACCATTACCAAAAGGTTTTAGCTCCCAACCAAATAGAGTTGAATAAAATTTAGTTGATGCTTCCATATCGTTCGACGGAATTTCTACATGTGCAATTAATTGGTTAACCATTCTAATCCTCTAATTATTTAAATAAGATGTGTTAAGATAAACTCAAAAGTCACAATTTTCAACATTAGAAACTATGTAACTTTAGAGCTCCTCTAAAAACTAATCCGTTGACTAGCGGATAACAGGTATATGCTGCCAAACCGGATTTTCGAAGAGAGCTAAATAAAGTTTTTAGAGTTGCTCTTTACATTCTGCTTTCATATCGCTTACTAATTTTAATGTTCGATCAATTTCTTCTGCTGTACCATTTCCGAGTGATTTAATAATTGCACTCCCGGAAATTACACCTGCTACATGCGGAATGAACTTTTGTACATCCCCGGGATTGGATATTCCGAAACCAACAAGAATATGATTTTTAGTAATTAATGATTTTGTCTTTAAAAGGGTGTTTAAACTTTTCTCATCAAAATTCTGATGATTACCCGTAGTTCCGGTCATTGATACATAATAGACAAAGCCTTCACTCTTATTATCAATCTCAATAATTCTTTTATCTGTTGAAGTTGGAGTTGTTAAAAGAATAATATCAATTCCGGAATTATTATTTTCATAAAAGTTATCATATTCATCAATCGGAACATCGGGGATTATAACTCCGCTTATTCCGCAATTTTTTGCATCATTAAAAAAGTTTTTAATCCCATATGAAAGGAGTGGATTAGCATATCCCATAGCAATTATCGGCTTATTTGTATATTTCGATAACTCTTCAGCATAATCAAAAACCTTCGTAATATTTATTCCTTGTTCAATAACTCGTTGTGATGATTGCTGTATAACATGTCCGTCTGCTAATGGATCACTGGAAGGGATTCCAAGTTCGATAAAATCTGCACCGGCGTCATAGATACTTTTTGCGAGATCAACAAATGAATTTGGATTCGGATATCCTGCTGTCAAAAATATGGATAAAATTTTTCTTTTATCTGAAAGTGCTAAATTTATATAATTTTTAATCTTTGACATCCTAATCACCACCAAGTTTCGAAATGATAGTATTCAAATCTTTATCACCACGCCCTGAAATATTGACAACAACAATTTGATCAAGATTAGTTAACGGCATTAATTTATTTAGATGTGCGATAGCATGTGCTGATTCAAGGGCGGGGAGAATCCCTTCCAATTTGGTTAATAATGAAGTAGCTTCAAGCGCTTCATCATCAGTAGCTGAATAATATTCGACAAGATTATTATCTTTTAGAAAACTATGTTCAGGTCCGACTCCGGGATAATCTAATCCGGCAGAAATCGAGTGTACCTCTTTCACTTGACCACCGTCTGTTTGTAAGAGATATGTTCTCATTCCTTGAAAAATCCCTTCAGTTCCAAGAGTTAGTGTTGCGCAATGTTTATCACTCTGTAAGCCATATCCGCCTGCTTCAACTCCAATCAATTTGGTTTCACTTTTTATAAATGGATAAAAAGTACCGATTGCATTACTGCCGCCGCCGACCGAAGCAACAATATAATCGGGCAAACGATTTTCTGCTTCAATGATCTGTTCTTTTAATTCCATCCCAATAATTGATTGAAAATCTCTTACTATCATTGGGTATGGATGCGGACCCACAACCGAACCGATTATATAATGTGTAGTATTTACATTTGTCACCCAATCACGTATTGCTTCATTAGTTGCATCTTTTAATGTTTTACTTCCGCTTTTAACAGCTATTACTTCAGCTCCAAGTAATTTCATTCTAAAAACATTAAGACTTTGTCTTTTTATATCCAGTTCACCCATATAAATTGAACATGAAAGTCCGAACTTTGCACAAACAGTAGCAACAGCAACACCATGTTGACCCGCTCCGGTTTCTGCGATAATTCTTTTTTTGCCGAGTTTGTTGGCAAGTAGAATTTGCCCGATTGCATTGTTTATTTTATGAGCTCCTGTGTGGCATAAATCTTCACGCTTTAAATAAATTTTTGCTTTTCCAAAGTGAGAAGTTAAACGATCGGCAAAAGTCAATGGTGTCGGTCTGCCTGTATATGTTTTACATAAATGAATGAAGTTTTTTACAAAGGATTCATCATTCATTGCATCCTTATAGATTTCTTCCAATTCTTCCAAAGGAGCGATTAAGGTTTCGGGGACAAACTTTCCTCCATACTTTCCAAAATGTCCGGTTTCATCAGGTAGATTATATAAATTCATATTCATTTTGTCAGATCTAATTTTTTATTTACAGCATTTGCAATTGGTTCAATTCTCAGAAGCAGCTCCTTGAAATTTTTCGGAGTTAATGATTGAAATCCATCAGAGAGTGCCTCTTCAGGATGATTGTGAACTTCAATCATAAGCCCGTCAGCACCGGCAGCAACAGCAGCCATAGCCATTGGTGTAACTTTATCCCACATGCCAATACCATGTGATGGATCAACAAAAATGGGTAAATGAGATTGCTGCTTTATTACCGGAATTGCATTCAAATCGAGTGTATTTCTCGTTGCAGTTTCAAATGTTCTAATTCCACGTTCGCAAAGAATTACGTTAAAATTCCCTTGTGTTACTATATACTCAGCACTCATTAGTAAATCTTCAATTGTAGAAGCGAGCCCTCTCTTTAAGAAAACCGGTCTATCGATTTGTCCGACTTTTTCAAGTAAAGAAAAATTCTGCATGTTGCGAGCACCAATCTGAATTATATCTGAAACTTCAGCAACTTGTTGTAATGTGTCAGTATCTTTTGCTTCGGTGACGATTATCATTCCGAATTCTTTTTTTACTTCTGCAAGAAGTTCTAATCCTTTTTCTTTTAATCCTTGAAAAGCATAAGGACTACTGCGTGGTTTATAGGCTCCTGCTCTAAAAAAACGGATCCCCATTTCTTTAAGTTCTCCTGCGATATCAAATAATTGTGTGCGGCTCTCAACAGAACAAGGTCCGGCGATTATTTGAAGCATACCATCTCCGATAATATGATTTCCGATGTTTATCAATGTTTCATCTTTAACTTCACGACTTACAAGTTTATAATTTTTAGAAATACGCATTGCATCGACAACTGAATCCATAGTCATAAAGTCATCGAGAGATAGACTTCTTGTTTCACCGGTTAGTCCGATAGCAATTTTAGTAGTACCGTAAATAATATGTGGTTTGCAATTATTACTTTCAGCTTTCGAAAGAACTTTTTCAAGATGATCTTTGGGTGTATCCAACTTCATAACAATTAACATTATTAACTCCTCAAGAGATTTAGTTTAGTAAAAAAACTTTTTATTTTTAATTCAGATTTGTGACCATTTTCATCTTCAAGGGAAGATGATAAATCAATTCCGTATGGATTAATTTTAATTAATACTGAAAGATCATTTTCAGTAATACCACCAGCTATTATAACCTTGTTTAACAATGGTTTTGGTATCAATTCCCAATTAAATTTAATTCCGGTACCGCCAGGTTCATTCTCAATAAATGAATCTAATAAAAAGTATTCATTTGCCGGTATCTTGTTGAAATCGAGTGAGTTATTAACTCTATAAGTCTTATAATAAGGAAGTGATAAATTTGACAAATTTTCGTTATCGTTGATTGAATGAATTTGTGCGACATTCAACTTAGCTCTACTTGAAATGATATTGATTTCATCAACCGAATGATCGACAAAAACTCCAATCTTTGCAGTAAAAGGGGAGAGGCGGTTTGTAATTGAAGTAACATCTTTAGGTTCGATAAATCGTTTACTTGATTTATAAAAAATAAAACCCAAAGCATCCGCACCAAGTCTTTCACACAATAAAACATCTTCCAATTTTCTTAAACCGCAAATTTTGATTTTCATCTAACAATTTTCCATAAAACTATTTACAGATTCTTTAATATTCTCAGAACGCATAAAAAACTCACCAACCAAAACTGCATTAATGCCGAGATTCTTCATTCTTATTATATCCTCTTTTGTTGAGATTCCGCTCTCGGAAACTGTTATGATGTTATGAGGTAACAAACCTTTTATATTTTCAGTTGTATCAAGTGACGTATGAAATGATTTCAAATTGCGGTTGTTAATCCCGATTATTTTATTTCTATCGAAGTTTATTTTGCTAAGTTGATCTTCAGAGTGTAATTCTAATAAGACGCTGAGTCCTAATGAATAAGCAATTTCAGTAAATTCAGATATCTTTTCTTTTTTTAGTATTTCACAAATCAACAAAACAGCATCTGCACCAAAAGCTTTTGCTTGATGAATTTGAATTTCATCAATAATAAAATCTTTTCGCAATAACGGCACGTTGGTTGTTTTAGATATTTCTTCAAGATATGAAATATCACCAAAGAAAAACTTCTTATCAGTCAAGACTGATATAGCATTTATATTACAATGATTGTAAATGTCCGCTATCTCGATATGATTAAAATCATTTCGTATAATTCCTTTTGACGGACTTCCTTTTTTAACTTCAGCAATAAGAGATAATTTGTTTGGCAACGAAATGGCTGATCGAAAATCATTACATTTCTTAGCGTAAATCTCGGAATCTACAAATCGTTTTTTTGCTTCATCCCTTTGTAATTCAAGGACTTCAGCTTTTTTAACCTCTATAATCTGTTCAAGAATATTCATTCACTATTTTCCGAAATTTTTAAGTTGTAAATATTTTTCGAAAGCTGCACCACTATTAATAGAGTCTTCCGCCGCTTTTATACACGTTATTAAATTTTCGGAATATTTTGATGCGTATAATGCCATAGCAGCATTGGCGGATACTGTATAATAAAAAGCATCTTTCTTTTTTTGATTTAATAATTCAATAATTCTGCCGGAATTATATTCAGCCCCATTCCCTCTAAGTTCATCAAAAGAGAAAGAAGGGTAGTCGAATGACTCATTTGTAATAATATAATTAGTTATTCCTTTAAGACTATCGTATTCATAAACACGAGTGTTTCCAGATAAAGAAATTTCATCAAACTGATTATCAGAACAAACAAAGCAGATTCTGTCATATTCTAAATGTTGGGAAGCTGCGCACATTAACCCTGCCGTAAAATCATTAAATGTTCCGGTGAGTTGTTTTGTAACTCCTGCCGGATTTGTTAATGGTCCGAGTATATTAAATACAGTTCGAAAACCAAGTTCCTTCCTAACGGGAGCTGCATATTTCATTGAAGGATGATAATCTTGCGCAAAGAGAAATGTGATACCGATTTCCTGCAGTGCATTCTCAGAATCTTCAGGTGATAAGTGAATATTAATACCCATTTGTTCCAATACATCAGCACTTCCGGCTTTACTTGTTATCGATCTATTCCCATGTTTTGCTACTTTAATTCCGGCTCCGGCAACTACAAATGAAACCGCAGTAGAAATATTTATGGAATCTGAAAAGTCTCCACCGGTTCCACAGACATCTATAGTTGAATTAACATCTGAATTTATTTTAACAGAATGCTTTTTCATTGCCGAAACAAAACCGGCAATTTCAAGAGAAGTTTCCCCCTTCATTTTCAGCGCTGTTAATAAACTTGAAAGTTGGGAATGGTTAACATCTCCGGTTAGGATTGATTCCATAACAGAAAATGCCTCTTCAATTGAAAGATTTTCATTTGAAATTATTTTTTCAATTGTCTCTTTAATCATAACGATAACCAGTTTTTAATTAAGTTTTTTCCCTCAACTGTAAGAATTGATTCTGGGTGAAATTGTATCCCTTCGATTGGGAATGTTTTGTGACGAACTCCCATTATTATTCCGTCAGTAACTTCTGCCGATATTTCAAGAATGTCCGGTATAGTTTCTCTTTCAATTATTAAAGAATGATACCTTGTTGCAATAAAATCTTGGGGAATTCCTTTGAAAATAGTTTTATCGTCATGTTTAATAAATGATGTTTTCCCGTGCATCAGGTTTTTGGTTTTAATCACTTTTCCTCCAAAAACAATTCCGATAGCTTGATGCCCAAGGCAAACTCCAAGTATTGGAATATTTTTCCCAAATTCTTTAATAGTATCAATTGAGATTTTTGAATCTTCCGGTTTTCCCGGACCGGGTGATATTAAAATTTTATTAGGTTTTAGTTGTGCGATTTCATCAAGAGTAATTTTATCATTCCGTTTAACAATTATGTTATGCCCGAATGAACCGACAAGCTGAACAAGATTATATGTGAATGAATCATAATTATCAATAACGAGTATGTTCATCAATCACCTCGGCATATTTTAGTGCATTAATAATTACTGCTGCTTTATTTTGTATTTCATGTGACTCAAATTCGTAGGTGCTATCAGCTACAATTCCCGCACCGGCTTGCCATATAATTTCAGATTCAGTTGCAAATAGAGTTCTGATAGCTATACATGTATCGAGATTTCCAGAAAAATCAAAATAACCAATTGCTCCTGCATAAACATTTCTATAAGATTTTTCATATTTATTTATCAATTCCATGGCTCTTATTTTTGGGGCACCTGTGACAGTTCCTGCCGGGAAACAGGCTTTGAAAGCATCAATCGCATCATATTGATTTTTTAGTGTCCCTTCAATCTTTGAGACAAGATGCATTACATGTGAATATTTTTGAATTTCCATCTGTTGAAGAACTTGAACAGACTCGTATTTACACACCCGGCCCAAATCATTTCGTCCTAAATCTAAAAGCATAGTATGTTCGGCAATTTCTTTTGGATCGTTTATTAATTCCTTTTCGAGCAAGATGTCCTCTGCCGGGGTTTTTCCGCGACGTCTAGTTCCTGCGATGGGTAAAAGTTGAGCTTTCCTGTCTTTAACTTTTATTAAATCTTCAGGTGATGTTCCTACAACTGTGAAATTTCCCGGACATTCGAGATAATACATGTAAGGGGATGGATTGATAATTCTGAGTGCTCGGTAAACGTTGATTAAATCACCGGAGTACTCAGTTTTAAATTTCTTAGATAAAACTATTTGAAAAATGTCCCCTTCCTTTATATTATTTTTCGATTGTTGAACTTGAAGTTTGAATTCTTCTAAATCAAAATCGTTTACCGGTTCGTTAAATAATTTAAAATCTGATAAATGCTCAAGGGGCTTCATCAATTGGATTCTAAGTTTAGAAATCTTTTCCTTTGCACTTCTGAATGCTGATTCAAGAGTTGAAAATTCACGTATATCTACATTTGAAATAAGTATAATTTGATGAGTAAAATGATCAAATGCCAATATTGTATCGAAATAACCAAGACATGAATCGAATTGACTTTGACTATTTTCTGAAAGAACTAACTGAGGTTCAATTAAGGAGATATTCTCATAACCGATGTAACCTACAACTCCACCAGTAAAATCAGGCAATCCTTCAATTTTTGATTGATTGATATTTTTCAAGGAGTTTTTTAAGTAATCAAAAAGATTTTCATTCAGAATTTTTGTAGATTCTCCTGACATAATCTCAATTCTTAAATGCTTGTTCCGAATAACTTTTTCCGGGTCCTTCCCTATGAATGAGTACCGTGCAAGGTTTACTGAACCTTCAACTGATTCAAGAAGAAAACTCATCTTACCTTTTTCTCTAATTTTCAAATAAGCCAATACCGGAGTTAACATATCTGCTGTCATGGTTTCATAAACTGGAATCAGGTTAAAGTTTTTAGCTAAAGCTTTAAATTTTTCGAATTTCATAAAATCCCTATAAAACAAAAAACCCTTCTCAGTTATCTGAGAAGGGTTTCAAAATTAATTATTTCTTCAGAATCACCGATTAATATTACATAAAGTACTAAACCACCAGAAACCAAAGTTTGTGGTCTTATTTAAGAGGTAATATGTTCCGGTTATTTTTTTCATTTTTCAGGTGGTTAAATTAAACGAAGATGACTATTTTGTCAAGCAAATATTTTTATTTATTTTTTCAAATCAAAGATTATCCTTAATTGTAACAAATAAAGTGCATATACGTCTTAATATTATGCGTATGGAATAATCTTGAATTTAGTTACATATTCTATTATCATATAAAGTAAAAAATCAGAGTTTAGATGAATCGAGAAATGTTCAGGTCAAAAATTCACCGTGCTACTGTTACCATGGCTGAATTGTATTATGAAGGCAGTATTACAATAGATAAACATTTATTGGATGCCGCAGATATTCTTCCTTATGAAAAAGTTCAGGTTGTTAATGTTAATAACGGTGCACGTTTGGAAACTTATACTTTAGAAGGGGAAAGAGACAGCGGAATTGTTTGTCTAAATGGTCCGGCTGCAAGGTTAGGTTATCCCGGGGATGAGATTGTTATTATCACATATTCACAAATGACAGAAGAAGAAGCTAAAAAACATACACCCACAGTTGTACTCGTGGATAAACAGAATAAAATTACAAAAGTTCTTTAATTCAGTTTAGGAAAATAAAATGAAAAAAATATTTAAACTTGTAATAGTAATAGTTGCTATTAATAGCCTAAGCTATGGGCAATTCAAGAGTAGAGATATTTTTCAACCAAGTGTAAAGGATGGAATTACAAATAATTCGTCAGGGTTATTATTTGGATTTTGGAATCCGGATAATTTCTCGATGAATCATTCTTATTCGCTTTCCTATAATACTATGGGCAATAATGGTATTGCACTCGGAGTTTATACAAACAGTATGATGTATCGTTTTACAGATAATCTAAATGTTGAAGTTGATGCAAGTATTGTTCATTCTCCTTACAATTCATTCGGCAAAAATTTTCAAAATCAATTGTCCGGAATTTATTTAAGCCGTGCAGCCTTAAATTATCAACCGTGGAAAAATTTCCAGATAAATATTCAATATCAAAATATACCCGGCGGATATTATAATCCA
Organism: Ignavibacteria bacterium; assembly: GCA_030684555.1. GTDB lineage: Bacteria > Bacteroidota > Ignavibacteria > Ignavibacteriales > Ignavibacteriaceae > JAGUXE01. The sequence continues at coordinate 11,253 of JAUXVN010000064.1, read as the reverse complement.
TTTAACAGCCCGTTTAATAGTCTATTATCGAATCCATTCCGGGCAAATTATGGATATTGAGTGTAGGAAGAATTTAACTATGATGTTATACAGGTTTTTTTATTGAACAGTAAAATTTCTACATTCAAGAATATCTTCTCCGATAAAACCAAAAGCGAAAAATATTTTTGGCTGATGTCATTACTTCTCCTAGGAATTATTCTTTTCTTATCATCAACTTTGTATTCAAACCTTAAACCGGAAGAATCACTCGTTGTTATCGAACAGCAGGCGAAAGCTGATTCTCTCATTCATCTTGAAGTGATGAACGGTTGCGGAGTTACAGGTGTAGCGGATCAGTTTACAGAATTTTTACGAAGTAAAAGTTTTGACGTAATTCAAACAGGTAACTATTTTTCCTATGATATTGAAAAAACATTAATTGTTGATCGGATCGGTAACTATAAGCATGCAAAACTTGTTGCCGAAGCACTCGGTTTGGCTGATGATGTTATTATTAGTCAAGTAAATAGAAATTATTATTTAGATGTTTCGGTGATAGTAGGAAAAGACTTTAACAATATAAAACTTAATCAATGAGGTAATTATTGAAACCAGAACAACTTGTAAAAAAAATAACTGAATTAATTTTCGAAAAAAAAGGAACGGATGTTAAGTTAATTAACTTACAACCAGTGACAACTGTAGCTGATTATTTCATTATCTGCTCTGCCGATTCTGATACTCAAGTAAAAGCGATTGCAGATAATGTTGATAAATCTTTGAGAGACGAAGGAATTAAACTTTGGCATAAAGAAGGTTATTCCTCGCTTAATTGGGTACTGCTTGATTATGTGGATGTAGTTGTTCACGTATTTAAGCATGAATCACGTCTCTTCTATAATCTTGAAAAACTTTGGGGAGATGCTCCCGTTGAATCTTTAGAAGATCCTAAACTCAAGAAGCCAAGAAAACGAACAACTAAAAAAGTAATTGTTTCACCGGGAGAAATTATTGAAAAATAGACTTACAGTTTTGATGCAAGAGTCATCTGAAAGATTAGATTACTTAAAAGATTTAAATTTCACTTTTGAAAAACCTAAAAACGAAGATCATGGGGATTTATCCTCTAATATCGCAATGGTTCTCTCAAAACAATTAAAACGAAATCCCCGCTCAATTGCTGAAGAAATTATTTCAAATCTTAATTTAGATAGTAACATAATCTCAAAAGTTGCAATTGCAGGTCCCGGTTTTATAAATTTTCATTTTGCCCATAACTACTTGAGTGAGGGGATTAAAACCATTTTCGAAAAAAGAGGGGATTACGGTAAATCGAAAAAGTTTTTCGGGAAACGAGCAAACGTCGAGTTTGTTTCTGCTAATCCTACCGGACCATTAACCGTTGGACACGGCAGAAATGCAGTTTGCGGTGATACCATTGCAAATTTACTTGAATGGATTGGTTACGAAGTTGACCGCGAATACTATTTTAACAATGCAGGGCGCCAGATGCGTGTGCTTGGTGATTCTGTTCGACTTAGATATTTAGAACTCCTTGGTGAACAAATTGATTTCCCTCAAGATTATTATCAAGGGGAATACATTCGCGAAATTGCAAAAGATATATTAAAAGAATCCGGTTCAGTTTATAAAGAAGAGTCTGCAGAAGGTATTTTTAAGGATAGAGCTGAAAGTGAAATTTTCAAAGATATAGAAAAAACTTTAGAGCGATTGAATATAAAACATAAAATCTTCTTCAATGAAAACACTCTTTACGAAGATGGAAAAATTGATGAGGTGCTGAGTATCTTTAAAAACCGTGGACTAAGTTATGAAAAGGAAGGGGCAACATGGCTCAAACTTTCGGAAATGGGAAATCAGCAGGATAAAGTAATTGTAAAATCAACAGGTGAACCGACTTACAGATTACCCGATATTGCTTACCACATTACCAAATATGAAAGGAACTACGATCTTATAATTGATTTATTCGGTTCTGACCATAATGCAACTTATCCCGATGTTATGGCAGCACTCGGAGCTTTAGGTTATGATCTTGAAAAAATGAAAGTGTTGATTCATCAATTTGTGACAATTTCACAAGACGGTGAGATTGTAAAGATGTCAACCCGAAAAGCAAATTATATAACTCTTGATGAATTAAGCGATGAAGTCGGTGCAGATGTTGTAAGATATTTCTTCAACATGAGGGGAATTTCAACCCACATGAATTTTGATTTGAATCTTGCAAAAAAACATTCGGATGAAAATCCGGTATTTTATCTTCAATATGCACATGCGAGAATTTGTTCAATTGTAAGAACGGTTAAAGAAGAAAATCTTTCCGTTAATTTGGAGAATCTCGATTTATTACAATCAAATGAGGAAGTAACCCTTCTAAAAAAACTAAATCATTTTGAGGATGAAGTTTTATACAGTGCAGAAAATTTTGAAACAAACAGAATTACTTCGTACCTCGAAGAACTCGCAGCACATTTCCATAAGTTTTATACTTTTTCAAGAATCCTTGGAACAGAAAAGAGACTTGCGGAGGCAAGATTAGCTTTAGCTGAAGCAACAAAAATTGTTATAGCTAACGGGTTAACTATTCTTGGTGTTTCTGCCCCTGAAAAAATGTAAATTCGAAGAGTAGGGGATAGTTAAAAGTTATTAGAAGTGAATGATAAACTCGAATAAATTACGCGCTATCTTATTAGTACCATTTTTCTAATTTCAGAATAATTTCCACAGACTTTACTGTAAAAGCAAATTCCATCAATACAAATTATCTTAAAAGTCTATTGCTCAAGATTTCTTGAATATTTCTTCTGCCATCAATTACTGAATGTATATAAATTATCTTATCTTCTATCTCGTAGATTATCCGATAAGGTTTGTAATGTATTTCTAAATATTTATTTATTCCGGTTTGTCTTATTTCTTGTGGAATGTGACCTCTTCAAGGGTATTGTTCAAATTTAACAATGGTAGTTTCGATTGAATCGAGAAGTTTATCTGTTGAAGAAATGTTGTTATTGGAAACAACATAAAGGAATATTTCCTTCATATCTTGTTTTGCGAGAGGATCAATTAATACTTTGTATTTCATATTAATGTAAAGATTTTAGTTCCTTTCTCAAATCATTAAAAGTTGCTTTGATATCAGTCGCATCTTTACTTTTATCACGGGTCATCGCCAATAACTTTAGCATTGCCATAGTTTCTTGTGTTTTTTCGTACATTTTTATGTCTTGTACTACTACTTTGGCTTCGCCATTTTGAGTAATAACAAATGTTTTCTGATTTTTATAAATGTCATCAATTAAATTTGCTGCATTTGCTTTAAGATAACTTATTGATTTTACAGATTCGCTTAACTTCATATATCAGTCCTTTTAATTTATTTTGTCAAGATATTTTCATTACCATATTCGGCGTCACTATTGAGCGGTTGTTCCTGAACAGCATTGCCGCTTAAAAACAACCACCAATAATTTTAATAACATTTATTTAACAGAACTATCTGACAATGACAGAGGACTATAGAGCGAAGGACAAACAAAAACCACATGCGAAAACAGTTTGCTCCGATGTTTTTTTCGGGGGCGTTCGGTTTGATTGGTGGGTTATTCTAACTTTTCGTAATACTTAATCTTCATTCATTAGTTTAAATCTTTCTTTAGGATCATCAAACAATACATCTGTTGGATCAAATATTTCTGGATTAAATTCTCCGCCTAACCATTCTATCATTTCAGTGTATTCTTCATTTTTAGGATCACTCAGGACAGACAATAAATTGTAGTAACCACCGATACCACCGCAATCTTCCGGAGGACACGCCATCTTACCAGCTATACATTTAGGATATTTTTCACCAACTTTTGCTTGTATAATTTTCTCAAACTTGATTGTATGTATCCACGAATCTCCAAAATCATATTCATATCTGGCATTGCGATTTTTCTCATTAAAATATTTTGATATTTTCACTTTATGATCTGATAAAACTATTCTATCAAATGCCTCATACTCATCATCAGACATTCCAATTTCGATTTTTATGTTTGTCATGGGATTTTTTATTTCAAACATATGCAGATGGTAATCAAGCCATCCCATTGAATCTTGAATCGCAACGTGCAAATCCCAAAATGAGTAAGTAGAAGGAACTATTATTCTTCTCCAAATCAATGGTTTGGAATTATTCAATGATATTTTGAATTGATATACTTCATTTATTTTTTTACTCATAATACTACCCAATAAATATTCTCGCAATAAAAATTATTTAGTTTGTATAACGGCCGTTATACCGAACAATCGGGACAAGTTGTTAAAACACAAGCGCCGTGATAATTATTATAATCCTTAATGAACAACGTCTTAAATCTCAAAAAAAATAACATTCCTAAAACTTTCGGAACCAGCTTCAATCTCATTCCTCAACTTGAATGACTTCATTAGCAGTTACTGGTTATACGTTTTTAAGACCTACTTAAATCTTGAATTAATTTTTGAATTTTTTCTTTTAATATCGGGAAATCATCTTGAACAGTTTCCCAAACTACTTGAATATTTACTCCAAAATAATCGTGAATAAGTATGTCTCGCATTCCGCTAATTTCTCGCCAAGGAATTTCTTGTGATTGGGTTTTAATTTCGGCGGGTATTTTCTTATTTGCTTCCCCGATAACTTCTATAACTCTAATCAATGCAAATTGTGTCTTTTCATCTTTACCGAAATCTTCATAGGACATTTCGTTGATGAAAGCGATACCTTTATTTATAGTATCATAAATATCGTTGAGGTAGTCTAAATAATCCCTTTGATTTTTCATACAGCAACAGATTCATTTAAAATATTTTGACCAATTCTTGGTTTTAATGAATCTTTCATTACCAAATCAACATTAAGTTGTAAATGATCAGAAAGATAATTTTTTAATTCAACAAACTTCAATAAGGTCGGCACTTTCGAAAAGGATACAAGAATGTCTAAGTCACTATTAATATTTTGTTGGTTTCTAACGTATGAACCAAATACTTCTATTGAAGCTACTCCATACTTTCGGCTAATGTTTGGAAGTAGTTGCCGAAGAATTAACAGTATTTCCTTCAAGTCTTTTTTCATAAAATAAAAATGCTAAAATTTATTTAATTATTCAACTGTAATCTAAAACTTATAACGACGTGTTATACCGAAAAGCTGGGACAAGTTGTTAAACCAGAAGTGAAGTGAGAATTATTAAAACTCTTACTGAACAACATCTTAAATATCCAAAAAACATCCCGAAAGTGTTCCTCCACTGGCTTCAATCTCATTCCTCAATTTGAATGAGTTCAATAACGGCAGCGGGTTATATTGTCTTTAATAATGATATTTACATTGGATAAAATCAATTTTACTATCGCTGACAATATAAACAATACGATGCTCTTGAGTAATTCTTCTTGACCATACTCCAGGTCCCAAATATCGGAGTGGTTCCGGTTTCCCAATCCCTTCAAATGGATCTCGCATTATTGCTTCAACAATATCTAAGATCCTCAACGCGACTTTACGATCTATTTTCACCCAATACGCTAAGTCTTCTCTAAATTCTGAGTGGAATATACTTAAGCGTTCTTTTGTGATTTTATTTTTCAAGACCGAATTCCAGTTTTAGCTCTTCAATGGTCTGGGGGATTTTGTCATCTTCTTGAACCTTCAATAATGCCTTTAGCAATCTTTGAGCATTTTTAGGTGAGCGTAATAGATGTGCTGTTTCAAGAATGCTGGATAATTCACTTTCTGACACTAGGGCAACATTCTCAGCATTTTTACGGTTAATGATGACAACTTCTTTATTATGCGAAACCTCATCTAATATTTTTGCTAGATTTGCACGGGCTTGGGTATATGTTAAACTAATTGACATTTTTCATACCTTTTCTATTGTACAGATACAATGTACATCTAAAAATATTAATTTCCACCCATTTCTTTTACTCTTACAGCAATATAACGGCGTGTTCCCCCGAACTATCTTTCAATGAATCAAGAATTTTTAGTCTATCTTTTCTTTATGATTTTCTCTAAATCTTTTATAAAGAAATGGGAAAGATATCATCACAAGCGAAGCAACGAAATATTTTTCAGGTGGATTAATAATTGAAGAAATTATCAATATCAGTAACACCACTGTATTAATCCCCAAAACTATTATTCTTTTGTTTTTTTTATCTCATAGTTTTCTTTATTGCAACCAAACGGCGGTTATCCTAAGCAGTCGGGATAAGTTGTTAAAATGCAACACCGCCGTATTACTTATTAATAGATTTCCATTCCCGTTTTCGCTTACCAAAACGGGTTGTTAATTATTAAAACTCTCAACACCCAAAGTGACGAATTTCTTATCCTCTTTTTTTTATTGGTGGAACTGTTGGCTCTTTTCCAGCAGTTACCCCGTTCAATAAATTATAAATATATAACACCGGACTTGTTACTTTTTAAAACTACTCTTTTTCAGCAAAGGGTATTGATGCATTTTTTTATAAACGTACAAAACAAACCCTTATAATTGCAACCATTTTCTCCCACTTGGGTCGTCAATATTTGCTTGTTAGCTGTCAATTATATAAAAGAGCAGATAAATAATTTACCCGCTCTTTACATTAAAAAATTATTTAGTAGGAACACCAACTTTCCAACGACGCTCTTTTTCATTTTCAAACCACATCTGCTGGTCAACAAACTTTATTGGATATTCAAAAGAAACTTTTTCTACAGGGTTACCAGCATTATCTGTCTTTGTTGTAATGTCATAAAACATAATTTTAGCATCTATTAGAGTTGAACTACGAATCGGGAAAAGTAATATCCCCTCAAAAGTTGTATTTGGCAGTATCTCACGCGAAACGTCTGTCAAAAATTTATATGCACGAATATTTTGCGCAATAACTTGAGAACCGATGCCAATAGGATATGCAACGCTCAAAATTCCTTTTGATCTATTTCTTTCATAATTCTCTTCTTCACTGGTCAACCAAGAAACAAAACTTTGATCAAGTTCAACAAAACTTTTTGGAAGTAATATTTGTTCTTTTCCAACTGTTTTTTGAACTAATGTTGTATTTCCAAGAATGTTAAACGCAGGTATTGGGTCTTGACCTTCTACCATCAAATAAATACGTGCATCTTTCATACGCAAAATATGAGTTGTTGCATTTTTAATTTTAACTTTATATGCAACAAGCACATCACCAGTAAGACCAAAAGTATAACACCAATTGTTATTTTGATAATCTTTTGGATAGTAGGAGCTTATTTCGAATCCACTATAGTTACCCGCTATTTTATCTTGTGAAAAAGAAAATAAAGCAGGCTCGTCATACATAGAAGACGGCTTCAAAGGATTAAGCGTAATAGTTACATCTCCCTTTGTTTGAGTCGCTTCGGATGAGTTAATAAGTTCGTGCTCTTTAAAAGCAACAGTAACTACACCACCACCTCCACAGCCATAAAATAAAGTTATGAAAGTGAGTAATGGAACGAGAAATGAGAATTTGTGAACAGTGCGCATAGAACCTCCGCTAATTAATATATCTAAGCTGATTTTGTTATTAATTAGCTAGCCGCCAGCTTTAACAGCAAACTATTAAGTATTTTATCCACCCAAACGAACATGTCTGTATGTGAACAAAAAAAAGCTAAGAATTCAATATGGTTTTGATTTTATTGTCGATAATCATATTCTCTTTTAATGTCATCTCTTTTGAAAACTCGTTGTTGTGGTGGACTTTCCACTTACTGTAATGATTCACACGTAGTTCGGCTCTCACCCGGTCGAGTAACTTCGGCTGTTTAATGATTTTTAATGAAGAAGAATTACTTTCTCTCAACATTCACAATCCGCATAATGAAACTGGGTAATGCTTAATCTATTAAAATCTGATTGAAACTGTTTTATTGAAGAGTCGTGAAATGAAAATTCTTGTAGAAGGGAGTTACCCAAACCAATGAGTTTTATCTTTTGAATAATCTATTTTTAACAAAGAAAATACCAACACAGAATATTTCCCCTTAAAGTTAATTCAAACATAAATATTTAAATAACTAATTCAAAATAATTATTAAATCAAATATAAGAATCCTTCTAAATTGACCTAAATCGCACTATTCAGTTACAAAGTTAAATTAATAAAATGATCTTTAGTAACGTAAAAATAGGTTAAATATCCGGTTCTAATAATAATTAACTATATGAATCCGTGTAGGGAACGGTCGCGACCGTTCCCTACAAAATAATATTTCAACCGAATGATTGTGCGATAAATGGGTCATTCCTCCGATGTAGCCCAAAACATAATAATTATTCCTACTTCTATCGTTATAGACTCGTTACACTCTCGATATACACTCCATTTAAACCTCATATGATTCCGCTCTCCTTGCGCTCTCATTCCGCACTGGATTCGCTCTGCTTCCGCTGTTTTGTTAGATTCAATGATTATATTTGCGGTAGATTATCTTAATATTTTCGAAGGGTATGGAAATGGCTCAAGTTCAAAAAAACAGTAAAATATTACGCGGAAGAGTAGGTAATTTGGTCTTTCGGGTCTTTAACGGTAAAGAAGTTGTTTCATTACGACCATGCAAATATAAGAAATCGACCTCCCCGGAAGCAATTAAAAATAAAAATCGATTTGCCGCCGTTGTTGCTCTCGCAAGATTTATTAATCGGCTCCCTGAACTTTCCAAATTATGGGAAACTTCAAATCAAAAAGGGAACAACAACTATATGAAAATTCTCAAAACCAACCTAACTCTAACTGATGGTGGAGATTTATCTGTTAAGAACATCATCCTCCCGCCGGACGGTTTTGGTAATCCGGTTAGTGACATAATTTTCAATGAAGATAAACTGACTATTTACTTTACTTATTCTGAAGAAGATTTGCCTCTTCTGAATAATAAATATAATCTCTATCTGGTTTTTTACAAATCGGGAACTGATAAAAAAGAGAAATTAACTCCCGGGTTAGACCTACAAATTATTAATGATATTGAACTGACAGATCGCTTAGAAATTGATTTAAAGCCCTCGTTTAAATATTTCGCTGAAGAGGAAAGTAATATCTTAATCTTTTGTTCTCTTTCCACTCTAAATGCCGGGGTTGAAAGCAAAACCTATTCAAACACCTTTGGAAAAATCGTTTCGCTTAAAGGAATTGAAGTATAGAAAAAAATATTAGCGGATATGTAGAATCTCCTTTAGAATAGAGATACTATATCGATTAAGAAAGTCGACAAAGAAGTTCAATTTTCAGTAAAACAATGTCAATCTGTAAGCTGCGACAGAATAATTCAGATTCTTTCATGTAACTCTTTCAAGTACATTTAGTTGCTGTTGAAAATCGCTATTGCAAACAGATTGACAGTCGTAAAACTCTCTACTGAAGTTTTTTTAAAGTGATTAATATACACGCAATGAAGGGAGAATTCCCTTTTCAATCACAACTGTATAATTCTTTCCTTTTTCGGCAAAAAACTTTATTGTTGGTGCAAATGACTCGCCTTGAATAACAGCAGTAACTTCAACATTTCCTTCAGCGGCGGTTTGGTAATCAGTAATCTGTCCCGATGATACATCATTGATATTAATAGTGTTACCACCGGTTGTTTTAATTTGAACATTTGCTTTTTCTGATCGGTCATTTAATATTCGAAATTTTGGATCGGGGTCATCAGCGCAGCCGACAGATAGAATAATAATTCCCAAAAATAAAATAACGCCTATTATCTTTTTCATATTTCTTCCTTTTTTTGCAAATCCAAACTTATGGAAAGGAGATGCTTGTTATAAATAATCAACTGTTTAGAGTTGAAATTGTTTTTGATATCGTTTTTATTGTATCGTGATTAAATGAATAATTAGCTAACTCAAGTCGTGTATGTAATGCAAGTTTTTCCATGATATTATGGATATGACTTTTAACAGTATAAGTTGAGACGTGAATTTTTTGACTAATCTCTTTATTACTCATACCATCACCAAGAAATCCGATGACTTCTCGTTCTCTCTTACTCATCCGGACAGCTTCTTTTAATTTCAACTTTCCTTCCCGCAAAGCATGGTCAACAATTTGCGCGAAAAGTGAATTTACAAGAAGTGGAGGAAGTACCTCATCCCCATTGGCAACTGCTCTTAATGTTACTATAAACTCGTTCAATGAAGCATCTTTTAGAATAAATCCTGTTGCCCCTGCTTTTACATATTGAAAAATATCAGCTTGAACAGGTGCAAGATCCATAACCACGATTTTAGTTTTCGGAAATTCGGTCTTTAAAATTTCAACTACATGCAGACTATTTTGATTTCGCAGTCCTAAATCCAATAGAATTACATCAGGATTTAGCTGCTGTAATTTTGCGAGAGAGTTTTTGTTTTCCCCCGGTGCAGCAACAACCAGAAAATCTTTATGAGGTTTAAGAATTGCCAATATTCCATCTCTCAGAAGGCGGTTATCTTCTATTATTAAAATTCTAATTCTATTCATGATATACTCTCGATTTTCAATTATTAAATAGTGATTGAAATTCATCAACTCAAACAATGCAATGGTTAAAATTTCCGTGAACTCAGACTACATTCTTTATGAATGAGAACGGGTTTTAGCATTGTATACTGTTATTCAAAGTCATCTTAACTTATATACGGATATTCAATGATTACTTACTAATCCGGTAACAATTTGATAAGATGTTTGTGTAAATTCAATCCTTCAAAAGGATGAAAAAGGGATTAGATCGAATGGACGTTATTTTCCAATAATAAGTGAGTGATTTCTTCACGCAGTTAGGAGAATTCTGAAATTCTCAAGTCGTTTTCTTTAATTGAGACTTGAGAGTAAATAAGTAGTTGCGTTTACTATTCGGTGGGTTATCTCAATAAATTACCGGTTTCTATTTCCATAAAAATATTGGAGATCATTTCTAAATAAATATCTTCATTCATTTTTTCTTCAACATAAAAAGCCTGAACAAATATTAGAAATACTTGATACCATGTGGTTACACCGGTACTTCGTTTAAATTTCCCGATCTGTTTGAAATCTTTATCAATTACAGTTACCGTTACATAGTAGCGGAACTTGTCAATAGAAATGAGACAAATAGTTTATTTAATTAAGCAACATATTTTAATGTTAGATCGTCCGTTTTAGGTTTATTTATCCACACCATTGTATCTGGTTTTTTAATTATTGTAGCACCTTTTACAAATCTCT
>JAUXVN010000049.1 GCA_030684555.1 Ignavibacteria bacterium | reverse complement strand
TAGTTATAGGTGGGGAATCTTGTGAACCCAGAACTGGGGAATCTCGTGAACCTCAAAGTGAGGAATCATGTGAACCCAGCACCGGGGAATCTTCTGAACTTTTTTAGCTTTTTACTGGGGAATTATCTGACCGTTGACAGTTAGTTGTCTAATTTGCATTTGTGATAGTTGTGGGCCAACTGCACAACCAAATAATAAAACCGACAATATGATAAAGACTAACCCTTTTGCAATAATATTTTTCATTTTTTCCTCTCTAGTTATTTAGTTAGAATGATGCTGAGATGATACTGTAATCTTTGACTACATCTTTATCATCATAAATTATTATTAAATCGAAAGATTTTGTTGTTGCAGAAGAAACGGCTCTACTCCCACCCCAAAAAATAAATCCACCACCTTCTGAGCCATAAGCAGATTCAAAAGACATTCTGTTATAGTTCCAGACTTCATCATTACTTCGGTTTTTAGTTACGATATTTGGTGATCCAAAGATTTGCAATATCTCTGCTTGAGTAGTTACTCCTTTTATAATCTCCATTTTCACTTTACCAGTAGTAAGATTAGTGTTGCTAATTTCCTTAACACCAGAAGTTGCACAACCGAAAAAGACTACTGAAACTATGCAAATGAAGATAAAACCTGAAATTGTTTTTTCCATTTTGTTTACCTCATTGTTTAATACACTATTTAACTTTACTGCACCAAATCATTAATTAACAAACAACCCCTTGTGGGCAGTTACAAAGAATCATCCAAATATTTTATTTTATCTTCTTACCCTCCTTTCATTCCCTCCAAAAAGATCCAACTTCCACCATAGGAATGATTTCATTTGCAATCACTTTTTGAAAAGAGTTTTAATTATTCATTTCATGTTCTAAAATTATTAGTCCAATTGCCTTTTTCCAGGCGTATCACTACGTTTTCTTAATTCCCACATTTTTTCAACTCTATCCCACACAACATCTTTTTCAGTAATTTTTCTGAAAGCCTTTAACACACTTTTATTTATTGATAAATTACCATTATCGTTTTCATATATATATGCCTCGCCAAATTCTTTAACTATTTGATGAACAATGACTTCCTGATACAGATATCCATCTTTTTTAAGTCGATTTAACATCCATTCAGCAATCTCTTCTTTTCTACTTAATTTATTTTCCATTATTTGTAATCCTCGGTTAATCAAGCGTTATTATAACCTCAATAAAAATCTACAGAAACTTAATTATTACCGTCATTCCAACAGCAATAATCAATATCCTCTTCTACTTTATCAGCTAACCTAACTATTATTTTTTAATCCATCATATTTTTTGATTATTTCATCACCTTTACATTTCACAAAACCGGAACTTGTCAATAGAAATGAGACAAATAGTTTATTTAATTAAGCAACATATTTTAATGTTAGATCGTCCGTTTTAGGTTTATTTATCCACACCATTGTATCTGGTTTTTTAATTATTGTAACACCTTTTACAAATCTCT
>JAUXVN010000044.1 GCA_030684555.1 Ignavibacteria bacterium | reverse complement strand
ATAAAATAATATCGGAATTCTTTATGATGGAAGATAAGGTAATAAGGTTGATATTCTTTTGATTATCTTGGTTACTAAGGTAATAAGGTTAATTATGACATACATTTTAAAGCGGACTCATTTATATTTTGCATTAATTTTCCCCTGCCTTCATCGGGGCTTTTTTCCCAAGCATCGTCTTGGGAAAAACGTAGAAATTTATGCACAAAATTATCTGATAAAGTTTTTACCATCAATCCCACGAAAGCGGTATTAAGTAATATTTACTTCCAGCTCGATTCTTAATCCATTACTATTAATAAATTCTAATTTTCCCTTAATTTTTTCGCTTCTATGTATAATGTTTTTTAATCCGTTACCCGTTTCTTTTAAAGACGGCGGCAGCCCGGAACCATTATCAGAAATAATTATTTTTATTTGACCATTTTTTTCATAAAATTTTAGTTCAATACAATTAGCTCCGGAATGTTTTATTGAGTTATTTACGGCTTCCTTAATAATCAAGAATAAATTTTGCCTGAAATCCACGTTCAGTTTTCTTTCATTATTTTCAATTCTAATATCAATATCCATTTTAATATTTTTGCTTGAGGCAAATTGTAAAGAAGTAGTTTTAATTCTATCAACTAAATTTATAAGATTATCATTTCGCGAATCTATTGACCAAATAACATCATTCATTGTACTTATCATTTCACCGCTCTTCATTCGTATAAATTCACTTTTCGATTTTATCTTTTCAAAATTTGTTTCATAGTTTATCATATCTGCATTAATAGAAATTTGTGATAAAGAGGAGCCAACTTCATCATGCAAATCGCTTGCAATTTTTAAGCGCAATTTTTCCATTTCTAAACGCTTTTGAATTCGCAAATAATAAAATCGGTAAACTACAAATCCAATTATTAAAACCAGTAAGCTATAAAACCAAAAAGTGTTATAAAATGGAGGCTTTATAATTATTGTCAAGCTCCTTACATTTTTACTCCAAATTCCATCGCTATTTGTACCATTCAGTTCTAAAAAATATTTTCCGGGTGCTAAGTTCGCAAAGTTCACACTATGTAAAGTTCCAAGGTTTATCCAATCTGAATTCCCGGGTGATAATTTATACCGGTACAAGTTTTTTTCGGGCTTAGTAAAATCGATTGAAGTAAAATCGATCTTTATAAAATTTTCTCTAAAAGATAATACCAATTTGGAATCAGCAATTTCCACAAGAGGTTTCTCTTCATCCATTATAGTTAATCTGGAAATTTCTATTGAGGGATTGAATTGATTGACTGCAAATCTTTCCGGATGAATTATTTCAATACCTTTTATACTTCCGGCGTATATTACTCCCATTTCATCCTTTAGAATAGCCCCCTGCACAAACTCGTTTGAAAGAAGTCCGTCAATTTCAAAATAATTTGTAAATAGAAAATTGTTAGTGTCGAACTTAGAGATTCCGTTATTTGTTATTATCCATAAATTTTTATAATTGTCCTTTTCAATTCCAAGTACAGTGTTATTGCTCAATCCATTTTTTTCGGTAAAAAGTTTTGCATGATTTTCTAACAAATTGTATTTAATTAAACCGTGCCCTCTCGTTCCTATCCATAGTGTATTATTAATATCCTTAAACAAAGCGGTTATCTGTTGATTCTCAATCAATTCATTTTTTATTTTTTCGAAAGTCCTTTTTCTAACATCATGGACGAAAATGCCCAACCCGTGTGTGCCTATTAAGATTATTCCCGGTTCTATTTCAAGTAGCTCCCTAATATCATATTTGAAAACTTTATCTGAATAAAACTTTGGTTCTACTTTTTCAGGATTTTGAATATTACAAAGTCCCTGTAATGTTCCTACCCAAATGTTGTTGTAACTATCGATAAGCATACATTTAACAAAATCATTCGGGAGTTTTTTATTATTTGTTGAATTATAATTTACAAACAAATTCTCCACCGGATTATAATGAGAAACTCCGCTGCCATCTGTACCAAACCAATACGAATTACTATTTTCAATAACAACAGAAGTAATGTAGTTTGAAGAAATTCTCGAATTACTTTCTGTAAAATATTTAGCTTCTCCTGTTGTTCTGTTAACAAAACTTATTCCGCCGCCATAAGTCCCAACTATGTATTCACTTTTGGAGATTTTATTTATAGAAAAAACTATTGGATTATTTAGCAGGGGTTTGCCTTTGTTTGTAGTTATATGTTCAAAACTAATTCCTCCGGATTGAAAGAAATTCAATCCACCGCCAAAAGTGCCGATCCAATATCCACCCGAATTATTTTTGCAGAAACTCCAAACACCGTTATTCGATAAACTATTTGGATTAGAAACATCAGATTTTATATGAGTCAGATTTTTTCTGGAACTATCAACAATAACCATCCCTTGAGTATCACTCCCGATGAATATTTCACCATCGTCGGTCTCAAAAACAGCAGTAAGATTTTTATCAATTTCTGACTTATGAAATTTTTCAAAACTGATTTTTCCGGTTGCTGTTGAATTGTGTGAATCAAAAATGTTTACCCCGCCTCCAAAAGTAATTACCCAGTACATTCCCTTTTTATCTTTTATTATCTTCCAGACTTTATTACTTGAAATACTTCCAGTTTCAGAATCTGAATGATTAAATAAGGTGCTTTTCCCGGTTTCTTTATTGAACAACACAAGTCCGGAACCATAACAAGCAAGCCATAATTCAGAATCAGAATGGGGATAAATATCTCTTATGTTTTTAAAAGGAACACTTGAGTTTGAATCTATGGAATAATCAGTCCATTTCTTTTTGATTGGATCAAAACTATTTAATCCATTCTTTGTTCCAATCCAAAGAATTCCATTCCCATCTTCATAAATTGCTCTTACATCATCGCCATTAATTGAGTTAGGGTTATTTAGTGAGTGTTTGAAGTGAAAAAATTTGTCATTATTATAATCATAAAAATTTAACCCGCCGCCATAAGTACCGAGCCACAAATTTTTCTTTGAGTCCTCAAAAATTATCCAAATATGATTGTGAGAAATCGAAGTTGAATCCTCAATATCAGGTTTATAAACTTTGAACGAATAGCCGTCAAATCTGTTTAATCCATCTTGTGTTCCAGCCCAAATAAAACCTTTGGAATCCTGTATTACACAATTTACCACACTTTGAGATAAACCTACATGGGAGCCATATTCCCGAATTCTATAGTTTGCGCTTTGGGAAAACAGGAACGAACAACAGATATTTAATAAAAAAACAATTTTAAAAGACAAGACATCCTCAATTACTCACTTAAAGATAGTAATATTAGTATAAAAGCAAAAAGAGGTTTTTTATGCAACATCTACTAACCCTGATGTCATGCTGATGTATATCAGCATCTGTTTGCTGTCGAGAAATGGTTCTCTACCTCCTTGGAATTATGGTCTCCATGTTTTATGATTTATTATTAACTGAGAATTATCCATTTGTGTAGGGAACGGTCGCGACCGTTCCCTACATTTTTGAAATTGGACATTCTATAGAAAGTTCCCACGACTGTTAAAAAATTGTTCTCGACCTCCTTGGTATAAATTTCAAACTTTCTAACTTTTGTTCTTTTCTTAGCGTAAGAAAAGAACCAAAAGAAGCATGCACTGAAAAAAATTGCTTGACGTGGTTTGGGATTATCCTAAACCGCATTAATTCCCTACAAGAAATATCCCGACTGGTCGGGACAAACAGTATTTCTTGCTTAACGGGAATTAATGCTTTACATACTTGATCAATTAATAATAACGTAATCTTTTGCAAGAGCAATTTTTTTAGGTGCAATGCAGTTGAAAAGCAAAAAGCATAAGTTCACACGGTTGTCGAGAACCACTTCTCGACAAAGGAAGCCGGGAAACCAAAACACTAATAGTAGGCAGTACACTTATGCAAAAAACAAAATTAAACTATTGCTTAGTTATGATTCAATAACATAACTCCGGTCGAATTTCTTTTGTGCATCACGGAGTTTTATTTTTGGATGAACTTCCTGAATTCCCTAAAATGTTTTAGAAGTTATGCGTCAGCCTTTGAAGACGCGAAAGTTACTGTCAGCCGTTCTAAAATGTCGTTGGAGTTTACGGCAAATATTATGTTGTCGGCAGCGATGAACCCGTGTCCATGTGGGTATTACACCGATCCGAATGAAGAATGCACGTGCGGACAGCAGCTAATACAAAAATATATGGCAAAAATTTCCGGTCCGCTGTTGGATAGAATCGATATTCACATTGAAGTTCCCGCAGTAAAATACCGTGGACTTTCATCTACGCATAACGGAGAATGCTCAAAGGAAATTAGAGACAGAGTAATTGTCGCGCGCGATGTTCAACTAAAACGTTTTGCGGGATTAAAAGGAATTTATAACAACGCCGATATGGGCTCAAAAGAAGTGGGGAAGTTTTGCAAGTTGGATACCGCAAGCGCGGAGTTATTAAAAATGGCAATGACAAAACTTGGATTCTCCGCCCGCGCCTACGATAGAATCCTAAAAGTAAGCCGCACCATCGCCGACCCTGAAAAGTCTGAAAACATTTTACCGCAGCATGTAAGCGAAGCAATACAGTATAGAAGTTTGGATAGGGAGTTGTGGTAGCATTGAGATTCCTCGACTGTCAACGGAAAATAATCAGCAAAACCGTAAACGGTATCGCTGTGCAAATAAATCATCGTAAACGATGATGTAATTTTTATCGTCCCGATTTATCGGGAATTATTCGTGTAGCACAATCCATACATGGTTGTGGGGTGTGAGAACAATAATGTAGTCTTTTCGGGGTAGCGGTAACCAAAGGACGGGATAAAAGACATGTCTAATTTCACTTCATTACAAGTTAAGCAAGAGTGTATTTCCTTCGTGTAACTTTGTATTTTCCGTTGTGAACTTTGTGGTAAAAAACTTAACCACAAGGGACACAAAGGTTTTCACTAAGGAACACGAAGTCCTGTGATTATAAACTTTAGTGCATCTCTAAAAACAGCATTTTATAAATCGACTGGCAGACTTTAGAAAAAGTTCGTTTTTTCAGAAAGCTATTTAATGTTGTTTTTGATTTTATATTCTTTTGTATTCTCGTTTATCATTTTATCTAAATGA
>JAUXVN010000042.1 GCA_030684555.1 Ignavibacteria bacterium | reverse complement strand
CTAAACCCCAAGCAAAGAGACTCTTTATACCAAACTGCGATTCAACACTATTAAACTGGTATTTCATACCAAATTCAAAATTCACATTTCCAGACCCTACATACATATGATATTTTGATGAATCCTGTGCGGATACATATGAAGTCGTAAAAAGAAAAAAAACGAGGATAAAACTTCTATAGTTTGTAAAAATTTTCATATTAACTCTTTTGAATAATAACTACTAAATACTTCTGGTACTTTTAATCCAAATTCATTCGCCCTGAAAGCAAAATGCGGTTTGCATATTGTTCCCTTTGAATTGATTTGCAGAAAATACCTAATTTCTCGAAAAGATGCATAAAGAATTACTTCCCTTCCGCGTTTTAATTTGATATGATTTAAAAGTCTTCAATCATTTAATCTGAACCATTTGTGAAACCTATAAAACTACTTCGACATTAATAATTGAATCTTTATAATCTTCAACTTTTATAAGATTGTCTTCTACAAATTCACCATTAATTTTTATCGATGTAAATCCGCTATTTTTCCCATAGGGATTTTTAACAGATAAATTAATTGTTTTTCCTCTGAATTTTCTAATAGCAGAATACTCCTTCCACTTTGAAGGAATGTTCGGATTTATCATAACTCCCTTGATGGATGTTCTAAAACCTAGAATAAAATCGATTCCGTTTCTTAGCATCCAAACTGCAGTTCCTGTAAGCCAGCTGTGACTTGCTTGTCCTTCAGTCGGATGGTCAGGACTTGTAACATATTCTGCATACACATAAGGTTCAACTTCATATCTATCAATTCTCTCGGATGAATTGATGGGCATCATGCGTGAATAAATATCATATGCAGTTTCAACATCACCATTAATTATTGAGGCTAGAATAAACCACGACGATGCATGATTAAAAATAGCACCATTTTCCTTTTTACCCGGAACGCATCGGCTTATTAATCCAACATTTGCTTCAACTTTTGTGTAGGAGGGCCAACAGATTTGAATTCCATTTGGACGGGTTAATAATTTTTTTACAGAGTTCAAAGCTTTATCGCCACGTTCTTTCGGAGCCAATCCTGAAATTACCGACCATGTTTGAGAATTGATGAAAATTTTTCCTTGTTTGGCTTTCTTTGTCCCAAGCCGTGAACCTTCATCTTTAAACGCTCTGATGTACCATTCGCCATCCCATGCAACCTGGTTTACAACTTCCCCGATTTTGTCATACTCTTTTTTCCAACGATTTAGTGTTTTTGTATCTTTTTTCAATCTTAATAATTCAAAAGTTTTCTTGATGACATAACCTAAGAAAAACGCTCCCCAAATAGTTTCTCCTTTTCCTTTTGGACCAACTTTATCGAGGGTGTCATTCCAATCGCCGTTCATTATTTTCGGTATTCCACGCTCTGAAGTTGCAGCCAAAGCAAAGTCGATTGCTTTTTTCATGTGTTCATATACTGTAGCTTCGCCTCCGTTGTAATATGTTACTTTTTCATTAAGTATGGAGAGATCAGCCGTTTCATTTAAATATTCGATTATTCCGAATGGAACCCAAAGAGGAGTATCTGAGTGGTTAGTTTTTTCACCCCATTCTGTAATTTTAAAGAAGTTGTGTAAAGTTGAACCATCTTTAAATTGAAATCGAAGCGCATTCAATAATCTCTTTTTAACTCTTTCAGGTTCGGCCATAACAACACCTAAAATATCCTGAAATTGATCACGCATTCCGGTTCCGAATAATAATCCACCGTGATAGTAGCCGGAATTTCTTGCCATGTCAAAAGTTACAGCTGCCTGATATTGATTCCACACATTCAACATAGTATTAAATATTTCATCCGGGGTAGAAACCTGAATATGTGATAAATAATTATCCCATTTCAATTTTAATTCATTCAGTTTTTTATCTATAGTTTTAATTGAAACAAGGTTTTCCCAATCAAGGGATTTGTAAGGATTTTTTACTTCTTTGTTGGCGACTGCAAAAACAAATGCTGCTTCTTTTGATTTACTTGATTGAAGTTTAATTTTTGATTGAAGAGCTGCTACCGGGTCACCCGCAGTGATTTCAGTATTAAACATCTTTCCATTTTCGATTGCAATTGGATTGGCTTCAGATCGCCATTTACCAATGAATTTATCCAGACTTCCATCAAAACCTGTAATAGGTAGAGTAGAGGAAAAATATATATTATATTTCCAATCAAGATTTGGTTGTTCAACACTGACTTTTCGATTTAAAACCCAATAACGACGTGTCGCAACGAGAGTTTTATTTGATTTATCAAAATAAATTTCTGTAAAATGTTTATCGTTTGGTTGATTGATTATATCGTTAAGAGCATTTCCCATCATCAGTTCTGTAAATGCATATACTTCGAGTTTACGATTTTTTCCACTGAGATCGGTTAATTTGAATTTCCAAATTTCTGCATTAACATCGGTTGGAACGAAGTAAGTTAACTCACCTCGAATTCCGCTTATTTCTGTTATGATAGTCGTGTAGCCTTGCCCATGATGACATTCATAAAGATCATATTTTTTGTCAATTGTAGGTGCCCAACTCAAAGACCAATATTCACCTGTTTCAGAATCCTTAACAATTACATAACGTCCCGGGCGATCCCAAGGAAGTGAATTGTACCGCATTCTTGTAAGTCGGTTATCGCGAGGTGTTTCAAGAAAACTAAAACCACCACCGGTATGTGAAATAAGTCCGCCATAATTTTCATTCCACATATAATTGAACCATGGGCGTGGAGTGCGTGGATTGGTTATGATAAATTCTCTGCCATCATCAGAATAGTGACCATATTTATTTTTTAACATTTGAATAATCCTATATAATTTTTATAAACTTAATAATGTAAGTAACTATTTTTTTTGGTTTGATTGAAATGCTAAAACCATTTTCAATTATAGTTGCATTTTCTAAAGGGATTTCTTCAAGGGTTGCCGATTGGACAGATTCAAGTTTATTAAAAAATGAAACCTTCCCCGATAATTCAATACTTGTTGGATTATGAAGTCGAAGAATATATGAATCCTCAATATTATCAGCTTTTTTGAATGCATCAAAAACAATTTCTTTCGGATCAATATTTATATATGAGATTGATTTAGGAAGTTTACCTTTACTATCGCCGCATTGGACAAGGATTAACGGAGTATTGAATTTGTAAGCTTCCTCGTAAACATTTCCTTTTTCCCAATTACCGGTGTGAGGAAAGAACGCCATTTTGCAACTGAATTTCCCGAGACATTGAGAACCTTTTTGATGCGAATAATCTACTAATGAACTCGGTTGAATAATATATTTAAATGATCGAATAAGTGTAAACGCAACTGTCCGTTTTTTATCATTTATCATCTCATATTCTTTTAATCCGTTTGCGAAAAAAGCTATTCCATGCTTGTCATTTGAAACATCAACAAAATGATGGAATGGAAAATCGTACATCGGCTGTTCAACCCAGTTTTTGGTTTTGGGTCTTTCGGTTGATCTTTCAACTACATCAAATTGCCCTTCTGCAAAATGTCGATTCGTTTTTATTTTTGTCGGGAACATGATTCTGAGACGATGATTTTCAGCTTGATTATCGACTTCAACAATAAACTCAACTTTGTTACTATCAAACCTAAGTGTAGCGAATAAATTTATCTCTATTCGTTGTTTTTTCTTTTTCGCTTCTTTTCCATTAATATAAAGCGGACGCTTTATTGTATGATGAATAACTACTGTAGCGCTAAGTGAATTATTCTCAACGAGTTGAATTTTCGGTTTTGATTCAAGAGTTGTAAATACGGGAGTTATAGGATTATGTACCCAGGCATGACCTTCTTCTCCTTCATCATAAAAGTAGGCGAGAGAGTCAAATACTTTCTCATTTATTTTGTCGATAATTTTAAGAGTACCGTTTTTGTTAACTTTTAATTTAATGAAATCGTTTTCTAGAATAACGTGATCTTTTTTGATGTAACCCGTAAATGTAGATTTAAAATTGGTTGTCTCAACAGGTAAAATTCTGAATGATGAATAACCCAGAGGGGCGATATCTTTAAGCTGAATATGAGTTCTATATCGCTTCATTTTAAAGTACATCGGACGGTCGATTAATTGTTCAAAGACAGGTTCAACATCGGATATTTCTGCGACTGATTTATTTATTGGTGATCCATCTTCGGAAATTATTTCAAAATCACCTTTGTCATATTCAACAGGTATATCGATAAATGCTTCGACAGTTTCAGATCTCTTATAAGGAAGTGGATTGAAAACAACAAGATTAATTCCGTGGCGTTCCATTTCAATTTTATTTGAAGAAAAATCGATCATTTTGACAATATGTTTAGCTGCTTTTTCAAAAACACCCTGTGATATTTCAACTACTTGTTTATAGCGAGACATCATATCATCATGAATATCATCTAAACTGCAACCACCGATTGAATCATGTGCAGAGTTCTGAATTAAATAATTCCATGCGATATCAAGATATTTTGAATTATTATCTAATCCATTTATTCCCGCAAGGTTGTAGAATGGTTCTGCATAGTACTGCAGCCATTTTTCAGCTTCAAAATTTTTAATTTTTAAAAACATTCTTGCCGATGTAACATATCCGTAAAGGTTACCGCTTCTTAAATCGAATTGAGCAGATCTTCGTTCGCCTTTGACTAATGCAAGTTTGCTCTCATCAACAGAAGATAAAAGAGCATTTGCATAGTCTTCAAGAGTTGAATGAATTAAATTAATTTCCGGAAAAACTTCATTAATATCTTTTAATATTTGGACTGTTTTAATATTTGGACCACTTGAATCGTGTCCTTCCATCCAAATAACGTTTGGTGTTGTAAAGTCATCAGCCTGTTTCTCAATAATTGATTTGACGGATGATTCAATATTATCCTTGAAATAGTTATCGGCTGGGTCTACATTAAAATAATCCTCCTTATGTAAAGATTGATCAGCAAAATGGAATGGGACTCCGCCATTTGACCATTTGTACTCAACATCAGCGAATCCTTCATTATGAACTACTGGGCGATAAATGTAAAAATAAAAATTATACCGGGGCATTGTAGAAAATCGAGAGGATAATTTTTTTGTGCCATCTGCACCTTCCCAAATAAATTCAGCGTAATTTGAATCAAGCGAGTTAACACCTCTGTAAAACATAATCAGATTAATACCGAACAGATCATAACTTTGTGGAAGTTGAGAAATTTGTCCCCATGAAAAAGGGGAGTAACCGATTTTAGAAACCCCTCCGAATTGTGAACAGATTTTGTGTCCAAGCAATAAATTTCGGACTAAGTTCTCACCTCCAACTAGAAATTCATCGGGAAGTATAAACCAGGGTCCGATAAACAATCTTTTATCTTCAACTAATTTTTTAATTATTTCTTTATTCTGAGGTTTAACTTCCAGATAGTCAGTAAGAACAATGGATTGACTATCAAGATGAAATGCTCTGTATTCCGGTTCGTTAATCAGAATATCAATAACATTATCAATCATTTCTACGAGCATTTGTCTGTTGCGCTGAAAAGGAAATCTCCACTCTCTATCCCAGTGGGTATTAGAAATCACGTGAAATACTTTATCATTTCTCATCTTAATTCATTCATTAATTATTTTAATTGTCATTTATCTTTAATAGAATCCAATTAGAATTTAACCAAAATATCAGCAACACCATTTTTAGCTATAAGTGATGCTGCTTTAAAGTTATGTCCGCTAGTTTGAGTAAATGGGACTGCAACACAATTTCCAATACCGGCTGCACGCATAGCAATTAAACCACTTTCGCTATCTTCAAAACCGATTACTTTATCAAAATCTATTATGGGAATGGAGAGTTTATTTAATGCAATACTGTAAAGATCTCTATGCGGTTTTAATCGTATCTCGCTTGAATCACTCGCTGTAATCACGGCATCATAAAATCTATTATGATCAGAAAATCTTTCAATTAATTTTTTTCGCTTTGCAGTTGGCAATTGCCAGGTTTTAATCTCATTCTGAATTACTTTGAAAACTTCACCAAGCACAATATCAGCCTCGTATGAAATTGATGAAGTTACGACAGCTATTTTCATTGGCTTATTTTGAAAATGAGTACCAAGATTTTCTAGATGATTAGAAAGTTTTTCGATATTTATTTTTGATTTCGGATTTTTCTTTAATTTTGTCTCAGCAATATACTTACTCAATTTTGAAGCATCTTTCCCGAGTAATCCTTTTACAAAAGCAAGAAAAATTCCTACCGCCGGCAGTGGTTCAATTAGGTGTTTTCCTTTTTCGAGACTTAATTCAGAAATAATTTTTTGAGATTCTCCCCTTAGCAATCTTTCAAGTATCTCGTGATAACGTTGATAGTAAATATCAATTCCCATTCTAACGGAATCTTCCTTCTGATTGAGTTTAACAAATTTTGAATATTTTCGGACAGCATATTTTATAAACTCTAAATATTTATTTTCATCAGGTCTAGCTGATTGGAACTGTATAATTCTTTTATCGAATAATAATTCGTTCAATCCGAGAGCGATTAAATTATTTTTTACTTCGTTTTTACGACCAACATCTTTTCCTTTAATAAGTGTCCAAATAGCAGCTTTGATAAATGCACTTTGCGCTTCTGATTTGATAATCATGCTACCATAACTATTTAAAAGATATTCAACATGTTTAGTGGTGCTGTTACCGATAATATTGGGGTAATCTTTAACATGGTTTAAACCATTCCACTCACTCTTAGCTAATTTCCCGGAAATGGCTCTTACCATATATTCAAGAGAATGGATACAAAGTACTTCAGTCGTAGTGGTGGTTCCATCCATATCCATAACAGTAGCTATAACTTTATTAAACGGAGTCTTGTTCTTTTTAACAAGTGGGAAAATATCATAGTTCGGATGAATGTATGATGGGTTTTCTACTATTACAAATTGTGAACTTAATTTAGATAACTCTGTAATCGCAACTTGACGATTGACTATTTTTTTGCTCATAAATTAAATGTCTTTTTCAAGTAATTTTTTACCGAATTGCAAAAATCTCTCAACTTCAGCATCTGATTCTCCTTCAGCATAAATTCTGAATAACGGTTCTGTTTCTGAACAGCGGAGTAAAAGCCATTTAGTATCTCCAATAAAGCGAAGTTTAAGTCCGTTAATATCGCCGCGGCTGCTGTAGAAATGTTGTTTATCTTTGATAGTATAATTCTCTAGCTCTATTATTTCTTTTTCTACAAGAAATGGGAGAATTGATAAGCGGTCATCATTTTTATATTCAAAATCTATTCTTGAATAATGAATTAAACCAAATTCATTTCGTTTTGAATAAACATAATCACTCAATTTTGTATAACCGGAACGGGCAAGCATCTCTATAAACAATAATCCCGAAAGAATTCCGTCACGCTCCGGCATGTGACCTTTATAGCCGTAACCGCCGCTTTCTTCACAACCGAAGGCGATATCTTCTTGAATCATTTTTTCACAAATGTATTTGAATCCAACTTGAACATCAAAAACTTTTCTTTCTTCATTTTCAAATAAAAATTTTAACTTATCCGTAACGGAGGAAGTTTTTACTAAATGTCCTTTAACTTTTTTCTTATTAATTAAGAAATCAGTTAGAAGTAGAATTGTCTCTTGTGCACTTAACCAATCACCGTTTCCCATCATTATACCAACGCGGTCAGCATCTCCGTCAGTTGCAATTCCAAATGAGTAATGATTTTTTAAAAGTTCTTCTTTTAAAGGAAGAAGATTTTTTTCAATTGGTTCTGCAATTCTTCCGGAGAAGTCAAATTCAGCAATTTTGAAAATGGTTTTTGCAGGTATTTCATATTTCCTTAAAATAGTTTCGATGACCTGCTGACCAGAACCACCCATTGAATCAATTAAGATATTTAATCCGGCTTCTTTAATTAACTGAAAATTGACTAATCTCTCTAACTGCATGTAGTAGGGGCTTCTAATATCTACTTGATATACTTTATCATCATCAGCTTGCACCAACTCTTTACCGATTAATTTTTCTATTTCAAGAGTTTCTTCAGTAAAAAATGGTCCGCCATAAGAATCTTTAAATTTAACTCCGTTGTATTCAGCGGGATTGTGGCTTGCAGTTATCATAACACCCGCATTAAGCCCATTTTCTTTTACGTAGAATGATAAAGCAGGAGTAGTACTTGTTTTGTCTGCTAAAAAAGTAGTTATCGAATTGCCCGATAAAATTCTTGCAAATAGAATTGCAAACTGTTTTGAATATTGCCTTCCGTCATAAGCAACTGCAACTTTAAGGTCATTTGAATTCTTTGGTCTTGTCTTAAGATAAATTGCGAAAGCTTGTGCTACTTTCCCAACGCTTCCTTTATTAATTTCTTTATCAATTAAACCTCTCCAACCATCTGTACCGAAGACAATTTCACTAACCATAACAATTCCTTTACATATTTACTTAATTGATTTTTTTATTGAATCTACAAACCACTTTGTGGTAACGCAAGGACGGGTTATTGCCGTTCCGACTACTACAGCCCATGCACCTCTTTGAATCATTTGTCCGGCGTATTCCGGTGAATTAATTTTCCCTTCGGCAATAACAGGAATATTTAATTTTTCTGCTAATCTTTCCACTAATAAATAATCCGGTTCATCTTTTTTATTCATTAATGTGTTTGGAGTATATCCACTCAATGTTGATGAGATACAATCAGCACCATTATCAGCACATGTTATTCCTTCTGAGAATTCAGCTATATCAGCCATTACCAAACAGTCGTAACGCTTTTTAATTTCTGAAATAAACGAAGGACCTGATAAACCTTCCCGCAATCTGAATGTGCCGTCAACTGCAATTATATGACAACCTGATTGAAGAATATTTTCAACTTCATCAAAGGAACCGGTTATTCTTACAAATCCATCCGGGAATAATGATTTAGTTAATCCAATTACGGGAACATCAACAGCGGACACAATGCTTTTAGTTTTTTCTAATTCACGTGAACGGATTCCTACTGCACCACCGATAACAGCGGCTTTGGCAAAAAGAGTAACACCTTCAACCGAGTTGAAAGGATCATCACCTTCAGACTGGCATGAAACAATTAGACCGTTTTTTAGTTTATCAAAAATATTCATAATTATTTTTTACTCGAGGTTATGATAACAATAAGTTCATCATCAGGTACATTATTAAGTTCGATATCGGCTAACGATATTATTTGTGATTCAAATATTAATCCGGTCATATCAAGGATTCGTCTTCCTATTAATAGAAATATATCAGGTACAAGAGCACCTGCATCACCAAAAGTAGTCATCCGTGTAATTAATTCTGAGATTTCAGTTTTTACATTCTTAGCTGATGATTCTTTAACTTCACAATTGTTTAATTGGAGTTTAATGGTTCCTTCAATGTCGATGACTCGCAGTTTGAGATTACTTTCTTTGATAAATCCGAATAGATGAGATTTGGTTTCGGATAGAGTAAATGCATAAAGAAAATCAGTTTTGCCTGAAATCTTAATCTCATCTTTATCTTTACGAAGTGATTTGGATGCGATTTCTAAAAGTGCTTCTTCAGAAAGTATTTCAATCCCTAGTTCCTTAGTTCTCATCTCACTCGAACCTGTAGCAGTTGCAATAACTTTTTTATTTTGATTATCAATTTCGATTGAGACTTCAACAGACTCAGGAGAAGCCCCCATATTCAAAACTGAATTCATTGCTTCCTGCCGAATAGATAAAATATCACTCTCTGTCGGACTGATAATATTTCGTTCGACACTATCACGAATTATTCCGAGTGCAGCTCCTATTGCAGAAATTACTTCACTGTTTTCAGCAATTCGATGGGGAAGATTCATGTACTCCGCTGTAAATGGGACAATAGCTGAAGCGCCGCCGCCGCCGCCAACAAATTGGATTAACTCTTCATCCAGTTTATATTCTCTTGCTAATTGTTTTATGACCGGTTTAATTTTTTCTGCTGAAAGAGTTAATATTTTGTCAGCAATTTCTTTCGGACTTTTATTCATCTTACTTGCAAGAGCATTTATAACTTTGTTAACCTGTTCAATATTTGCGGAGCCGTGCCCTGTTTCTTTTACTAAGTTTAAGAAATAAGAAGCTTCTGTAGGTGTGACAGTAAATTTTTCTTGCGAGTTTTCATCAAAATTAATTGCGAGATAATCGTTCGGATCTCCCTTAATCGGTTGAACAAGTTCAATCTCAATCTTCTCAAAATTCTTCTTAGTTGAAAATGCAGAATAATGAAGATTTGCAATATGTGCTGAACGGGGACCGACATCAATAATATTATCACCTGAAATTCTTGGAATTGAACCGCCGGCTATTCCGAGAGTTCTGACATCTAATGTTCTTAGGAATAATCGGTTTTTACCGATTTGAGCACTCTTAACTTGAGGTTTACCATTTTTAATTACTGAAATATCGGTTGAAGTGCCACCAACTTCTATAAAAATTCCATCTGATATTTTTATATACATTAAAGCTGCTGCAACTCCTGCTGCTGGACCGGAAAGCATAGTAAGGATAGGACGTTTTCTCATTTCGTTGATGTCCATAATTCCACCATCAGACCGCATAACCATGAGAGGGGCTTTTATTCCTGACTCTCTAACAGCTTCTTCAGTCATATTTGCAGTCTCAAGCATTTTAGGCATCATACTAGCGTTGATAACGGCTGTACGTGTTCTAACTCTCAATCCATATAGTTTAGAAATTTTACTTGCAGAAGTTGCAAGCAGTCCCAAATCAATTGCACAATGCTCAACTAACTCTTCGTTTTCAGGATGATCTACACCAAATGCTTCAGATGCAACAATTACTTCTGCACCTTGTTCTATTAACGATTTAATCGCAGATTCGATTTCATCTTGCCATCCATTTTTAGCAATATCAAAATAATGAAAACGTGTTTGCAAATATTTCCCGGGAGAAAGTTCTATATTATTCGGATTACTTTCTTTTCTGGCAATCCGTCCTTCAAATCCTTTTCCCATTCCAATAACACCAACAGTTGCAACATCACCTTCAAGAAGAGCGTTTGTAGCTTGAGTAGTAGAATGGGCAATTAAAACGATTTCATCAGGATTAATATTTGCAGATTGAATCAAATTTAACATTGAATCAACAACACCTTGTGCAACACCTCGTACTGCTTTATGGGTCGTTGGGACACATGATTTACCGATAATACTATAATCGGAAATATCCACGCCAACCGCATGGGTAAAGGTTCCGCCGACATCTATTCCGATTTTAATTTTTCGCATTATCTATTAGATTTAAAATTTAAATGATTAAACATTACATGAAAATTAGTGCACTTGCGGTTAAGCCGAGCAACGCCCAAATCCAGGTATGTGGAATCGTATTCCATAATATTTTTTGAACATCTACCCGCATCTCATTTGCCAGCCAAACATTTTGAGTATTTGTCGGGTCGCTTATGCCTTGGATTTGTCCAACTGAAATCAATAAGCCCATAATTGCACCCGGATTCATTCCGCTAGCTAAAAATATAGCGGCAATTCCGTAACCCATTCCCCACACATTTAACGGACCTCGATAAAGTGCAAGTGGTGCAAAAATCGTAAAGAGAATAACGTATATAAAACCATTAGATGGAACTATTGTTGACATTACCGGTTTTAATAATACCAATACAGGCCAGCCTTCAATAAACTTAGCATTGTGCGGTGCTGACGGTCCCATAACTGCATTTAGGAGCATACCGATACCAAGCATTAATGCTACTGCAGGCATAACCACCGAGCCGCCTTCGAGAATCGATCTTACAAATAGATTCAAACTGTTTTTTTGAAAAGTCGAAATAAAACCATAAAGTAAGCCAACTATAAAGGCTGCAATAAAATTGATATTGAATAAAAGAATTAGAAGTAATGGTATTACCGGAATGAAATAAGCACCCCAAAATATTCCGACAGCTTTTTGTTTTCTGAATAATCGTATAAATGAAAGGATAAATAATAGTACTATTCCACTCCCGATGAGATATTTGGCTCCTGTTCCTAATAACGATAATACATAAATTATTGTTGATTTCAGTGCTTCATTTAAGTTGGAATAAATTGTAATAAAAGTCCCGATTATTAAAATTATCAGAAAGCTTCGTAAAGCTATCTTTTTGAAATTAATATCATGACCGTCTCTGTAGAGCTGAATCGTAATATAAAAAAGGGCGCCAATAAACGAGATACCAAACATTACAAGTGCAAATGATCTTACTTCATCAACAGAAAGCAATAACACATTTGTATAAACAGCCCAATTACCTACGTTTAATATTCCACCGAGACTCAATCCAATTAAAAAAATACCGACAGTCGTTATCGGTCCTATTCCAACAGATGCAAGTATTGGCAGCACAACCGTTGATACCATAATAATTGCACCGAGTCCGCCGAGTGTTGTAAATAGAAGAATAATTAGAATCAACATAATGAAGGCAATAGTCCAAGGTTTATCTCCTGATAGTTCTGCTCCGGCTTTAATAAAACTTTCTGCGACTCCGGTTTTTTGTAATAAAATGCTAAGCATACTTCCAAAGATTGCTATTGTATAGGCTTCTGATAGACGCGTGGCTCCTAATCCCATTACTAGCTCAATTGTGTCTGATATACTCACACCTGAAATAACCGGAATAAAAAAAGCCATTAATGGAAGTGCTAATAATGCAGGAATCTTTCTGAAGAACATCAGAACAGCGGATGTTAAAAAGACTATGAGTAATAGAATGAGTTGTATAATTTCCATATCCAAAGATATAGGAATTTGAAAAAATAGTGAAATTATCTTATTCCTGATTTTTACAGATAACTTTTTACTTTTTTACCTAATTTGAATTAATTGATTTTAGGAGATTATGGAACTCAAAGAAAACTATTCATTAAAAAATTATTCAACATTTAAAATTGATTGTCGGGCAGAATATTTCTGCGAATTGAGTGATGTAGATGATTTACGGGAAATCGTTCAATTAAGTAAATCACTTAAAAGACCTTTACTTTTTCTGGGGGGAGGAAGCAATATTCTTTTTACTAAGGATGTTGAACAAATTGTTGTAAAGGTTAACAATAAAGGGATTGACGTCCTACATGAAGATGACGAGAATGTTGAGATTGAAATTGCGTCAGGAGAAGATTGGGATTCACTCGTTAAATATTGTGTTTCTAAAGGATGGGGTGGAATTGAAAATCTGTCTTTAATTCCGGGAACCGTTGGTGCAGCGCCAATTCAAAATATTGGAGCGTACGGTGTTGAATTAAAGGATGTGGTTGTTTCAGTTAATGCTATTCTTCTTGATTCAATGGTTAACAAAGTCTTTGAAATTGATGAGTGTAATTTCGGTTATCGTAACAGTATCTTCAAAAATGAATTGAAGAATAAATTATTTATCTATTCAGTAAATCTGAAGCTTACAAAAAATTCAATCCTAAAGACAGAATACGGAAGTATTAAAGAGGAGTTAAACAGACGGCATATTAAATCCCCTAACTTAAAAGACATAAGAGATATTATATGTGATATAAGAAAAAGCAAACTCCCCGATCCAAAAGTAATTGGAAATGCAGGTAGTTTCTTTAAGAATCCAATCGTACCAAAATCAATTTCTGAAAAAATTCTTTTAGATTATCCAGATGTTCCTATTTATAAGATAAGTGAAAGCGAAGATAAAATCCCTGCCGGTTGGTTAATAGAAAAGTCTAGTCTAAAAGGAAAACGATCCGGTGAGACAGGAATTCACAAAGACCAGGCTCTTGTCATAGTAAATTATGGCAACGCTACCGGAGAAGAAATTGTAAAGTTTAAAGATTTTGTCAAACAAACTGTCTACGAGAAATTTAATATTTTACTTCAAGAAGAAGTTAATATTTTCTAAAGAAATTCATTAAAAAAAATCACTACATTACTACAAAAATTCGTACTCTTATTTCCTCGAACCATGAACAAATCCACGATAGGGGAGAGATGATTGAACTGTAATAAAGGCTGTATTATCAAGTCCTTCAACCATTTTTATAACTTTCTTTTGAATTTTCCTGGAGACAACACAGACAATAATCGCTACTCCGCCTGCTCCTCCTTCACCGGGTAAAATTGTAACTCCATATTTTGATCTTCTGAGGGCATTAGCAATAACATCCGTTTGAAATTTAGAAATTATGTTTAGCTGCACATAACCCAATCCAATCTTCTGTTCAAAAGTAATTCCTAAAAGATTTCCTATACCAAATCCCAATGCATAACCAAATAGATTAGCCGTATTATCAAGATGCTGAAAAATAAATCTGATAGCGAATACCCAAATCAGAACTTCCACAAATCCTGTCATCCCTGCAAGATATTTTCTTCCTTGAACTACTAATATTGTTCTAAATGTGCCAATACTTACATCACAAATGCGCATCAACATTATTAATAACGCACCCAAATAACCTTCGAACATGAGAGGCTCCAAATAACTTTATAAATTTTAGTGACTAATTTACTCAATTAGCAAAATTCTTTTTATCTTTATTTTCAATTATTTAAAAAGAATATGAACGAATCAGAAAGATTAAGCTTAGTAGAAAAACTGCATCAAAAGGGTATTACAGATAAAGCAGTATTACAAGCACTAAACAACGTCGAAAGACACCTCTTTGTTCCAACGGCTATGCAGCACCACGCATACAGCGATGTTGCTCTTCCGATTGGATACGGACAAACGATTTCCCAACCGTACACAGTTGCATTTATGACACAATCATTGGAGCTAAATCCAGAAGATAAAGTTCTTGAAATCGGCACTGGAAGCGGTTATCAAGCAGCTATACTATATTCAATGGGGATGAAAGTCTATTCGATTGAACGTCAATTTGATATCTATTTACGGACTCAAAAATTATTTGATAAAATGGAAATAAGGGCAATAATCCGTTATGGTGACGGAACAATCGGCTGGGAAGAATATTCTCCCTTCAACGGAATTATTGTAACTGCCGGGTCACCAAAAATTCCGCCATCACTTAAAAAACAATTAGCGGTAGGAGGAAGATTAGTGATTCCCGTAGGGGACAAAAATTCGCAATCATTAAAAATTATTAAAAAGATTGATGAAAACGAATTTGAAGAGAGCGAAATTCCCCAATTCACTTTTGTTCCCCTGATTGGACGTGAAGGTTGGAATCAAAAGTAGTTGTTATTGTTGGCCCAACTTGTTCCGGTAAAACTCAGCTTGCAATTAAACTCGCGGAATTATTGGGAAGTGAAATTATTTCGGCTGACTCAAGACAAGTATTCAAATACTTAACCATAGGAACAGCTAAACCTGAACTGTCTCAACAACAACGAGTTAAGCACCATTTTATTGATATACTATTTCCTAATGAAAACTTTAATGCGAGCAGTTTCGAAGTTCAATCTATTGAAATTTTTAAAGGACTTCAAAAAGAGAATAAAATTCCTATTGTTGCCGGCGGATCAGGTTTGTACATCAAGGCAATGATAGATGGAATTATTGACGTTGAAGTTGCTGATCCATCAATAAGAGAAAAACTGATGTTGGATAGAGATGAATTCGGAAATGAGTTTTTATTTAATAAATTGCAAAAAGTTGATCCGGAAAGTGCAGCTAATATGCTTCCTCAAAATTGGAAGCGTGTAATTCGTGCACTTGAAGTATTTGAACAAACCGGTAAAAAGATTTCGCAAATTCATTCTGAACAAGAAAGAAATCTGAATATTAGTTTTGTGCAATATGGATTAATGTGGGATAGAGATCTACTTTATCGTAATATTGAGAAGCGGGTAGATAAAATGATTTTTGAAGGATTAGTTGAGGAAACTCAAGAGGTACTAAATAAAGGTTATAGTACTGACTTGAATTCTCTAAATACAGTTGGTTATAAAGAAATCATTTCATATCTAAATGGTGAAATTGATTTAGAACGCGCAATCGAATTAATAAAACGAAACACCCGCCGTTATGCAAAACGACAAATGACCTGGTTCAGAAAAGACGATCGCATCAAATGGTTGGAAATTAAAAATGAAAGTGATATTCATAAATCGGTTGAATTGATTTACAACAAGATTAATTAGAAGGGAAGAGTATGAAAAATAAAATCAGAATTGCTTCAGGACAAGGTTTTTGGGGCGATTTAATTGATGCTCCATACTATCAGGTAACGCACGGAGATATCGATTACCTCGTTATGGATTATTTGGCTGAAGTGACTATGTCAATTCTTCAGAAACAGAAAAACAAAAATCCGGAGCTTGGTTATGCACGAGATATTCCGGAGTTGATGAAAAGAATTCTTCCGATTTGTAAAGAGAAGAATATAAAAGTAATTACAAATGGCGGCGGTGTTAATCCTATCTCTTGTGCAAAAGCAATACTTGAAGTTGCAAAATCAATCGGTATTTCAGAATTGAAAATTGGTGTTGTACTCGGGGATGATATTAAAGATAGAATTGATTCAATTATTGATTCCGGGTGTGAATTAAATGATATGGAAACGGGTGAGCCAATAATAAATGTTAAAGATAAACTGCTGAGTGCAAATGTTTATTTCGGCGCTTTCCCGATTGTTGAAGCTTTGCAAAGAGGAGCAGAAATAGTAATTACCGGAAGAACGACCGATACCGGTTTAACCCTCGCTCCAATGATTTATGAATTTGGCTGGACAAAAGATAATTTTGATTTGATGGCTGCCGGTACAGTCGCAGGACATATCCTTGAATGTGGTGCTCAAGCGACCGGTGGAAATTTTCTAGGTAATTGGGAATCAATTGAAAACTTTGCTCAAATCGGTTTTCCTATAGCCGAGGCTTTTCCAAACGGTGAGGTTGTGATTACGAAACATGAATCACTCGGCGGCAAAGTTTCAATAGACACGGTTTCTGAGCAATTGCTTTATGAAATCGGTGATCCCAAAATGTATATTACACCTGATTGCATTGCTGACTTTACCTCAATCAAGTTAGAAGAAGAAGGGAAAGACAGAATAAAAGTCTTTAACATTAAAGGTAAACCCGATACACCTTCTTATAAAGTTTCTTGTTCTTATGAGAGCGGATTTTCAGCTTCATCAACATTAACTTATTCATGGCCTCAAGCCTTAACCAAAGCTAAAGCTGTTGATAAGATTTTGCGAAAGAGATTAGAAATTCTAAATCTGCAATTTGATGAAATGAGGACTGAATTTATTGGTTACAATGCATGTCATGGTCCATTGGCAACTGAAATTGATGAAGATTTGATAAACGAAATTGTTGTTAGGTTTTCTGTTCGATCAAAAGATTATAAATCAATTGAAAGATTCGGAAAAGAAATTGCACCATTAATTTTAACCGGTCCTCCGAGTGTAACCGGATTTGCTGGAGGACGACCAAAACCGAGTGAAGTTGTTGCTTATTGGCCTGCACTCATTCCAAAAGAACTTGTTACTCCTTACGTTGAAATTATGGAGATGAAATCATGAAAATAAAACTTAGAGATATAGCACACGGTAGAAGCGGTGATAAAGGTGATGCAGCAAACATTGGTATTATCACTTATGATGATAAAGGTTACGAGATTATCTGCAAACATCTCACCGTTGAAACAGTTAAAAAACATTTTGAAGGAATATGTTTCGGTGAAGTTGAACGATTTGAATTACCTAATTTGCGCGCTTTAAATTTTCTTCTTCACAATACACTTGGAGGAGGTGGAACAGTTTCACTGAAGCTTGATGCGCAAGGCAAAACACTTGCTGCTGCATTGTTGAGAATGGAACTAGAAGTGTAGAGATTTCTACAAACCTCCGAGGTTCAGATGTTGTTTTGCGTGCAAACCTCGGAGGTTTTTAAAAGCGCAGATCTATTCCAAACCTCGCTATTCCAAACCTCCGAGGTTCAGGTGTTAGTTTTACGTGCAAACCTCGGAGGTTTTTTAAGAGCGCAGATCTATTCCAAACCTCGCTATTCCAAACCTCCGAGGTTCAGATGTTAGTTTTACGTGCAAACCTCGGAGGTTACTTATTAAAGCTGGTTGAGATAAAACTGTTGAGTTTTTCTAAACCTCCGAGGTTCAAGTGTTAGTTGACGTGCAAACCTCGGAGGTTTTGGAGGTTTATTTTCTAGTAATTAGATTATAGGAATATAATTGAATAAAGACAGAAAGTTTTATAAAAATACATACCATCACTTGTATAATAGAGGTGCAAATAAAGGGCTAATCTATTTTGATCACAAAAGTTATCTCCATTTTTTACGCAGATTAAAATTTTATAAAGATAAATATTGTATTGAAATATTATCTTATTGCTTGATGCCAAACCATTTCCATCTATTTGTTAAACAGAAAACTGATGAATTGTTAATATCCGATTTTATCTCTTCTTTGTTGAATTCTTATGTTAAATCCATCAATATAAAATATGACAGGAGCGGTACTTTATTTGAATCCAAGACCAAAAGTAAAATAATATTGGAGCAAAATTATTTTATGTGGGTCATTAAGTATATTCTTGAAAATCCGGTTAAAGCCAAATTAGTGAAAAATATTGAAGACTGGGAATTCTCGAATGCAAAAGATATTCTTGGGCTTAGGAATGGAAATTTGACAAATCTAAATGAAATAAAATCTTACTTTAATTCAGAACAACAAATGAGAGAATATTTAACCAATATTAATATCAAAGTTGACTATGAATTCTAAATTGTCTGAAACCCCAGAGGTTATTATCACAATAATTGAGGAGCTATTCCAAACCGCGATATACCAAACCTCCGAGGTTTAGATGTTAGTTCGCGTGCAAACCTCGGAGGTTACTTATTCAAGCTACAAGAGATAAAACTGTAGAGTATTTCCAAACCTCGCTATTCCAAACCTCCGAGGTTCAGATGTTAGTTTACGTGTAAACCTCGGAGGTTAGAGTATATAGATTTGAGGTTTGCTGCTTAATCGTTATTTTTGTACTACAAATTATAGAAAGAATAAATTTATGTATGCAGATGAATCAAAAAGACTAAAATCACTTCAACAAAAAATGGAAACAATTCGAGGTTTACTTTGACTTAGATGTCAAAGAAGATAAAATCCTACAAC
Organism: Ignavibacteria bacterium; assembly: GCA_030684555.1. Classification (GTDB taxonomy): domain Bacteria; phylum Bacteroidota; class Ignavibacteria; order Ignavibacteriales; family Ignavibacteriaceae; genus JAGUXE01. The sequence goes on along the minus strand of JAUXVN010000042.1, from coordinate 8,131 downwards.
TTCAAAATAAAACTGAAACCCCCAAGTTTTGGGACGACCAAAAAGCTGCTCAAAAAGTTTTACTCGAAATTAAATCACTGCAAGAGTGGACAAATCTCTGGAATACTATTAATCAAAAAATTCAAAATCTCACTGAATTAATTGAATTAGCTGAAATAGAGGAAGATCCCTCATTCACCAATGATATCGAAAATGAACTTACCGTCATAACTAATGATATCGAAAATCTTGAATTCAAAAACATGCTCAGCGGTAAAGATGATAACAGAAATTGTATTTTAACAATTCACTCAGGTGCAGGCGGAACCGAAGCGCAGGACTGGGCCGAAATGTTAATGCGAATGTATTTGCGTTATGGTGAACAAGCCGGTTTTAAAACGACTATTGTTGATATTCTTGATGGCGACGGTGCTGGAATAAAAAGCGTAACTATTGAGTATGAAGGGGAATATGCCTATGGTTATTTACGCGCTGAAAATGGTGTTCACAGGTTAGTAAGAATTTCTCCCTTTGATGCGAATAAAAGAAGACATACCTCCTTCGCTTCGGTTTTTGTTATTCCTGAAATTGATGACACAATTGAAATCGAAATTAATCCCGCAGACCTTCGTATCGATACATATCGTTCCGGTGGTAAAGGGGGACAAAATGTAAATAAAGTTGAAACAGCCGTCCGTATAACTCACTTACCAACCAATACAGTTGCGGCTTGTCAAAGTGAACGTTCTCAAGGTAATAATAAAGCTAATGCGATGAAACTACTAAAATCAAAATTGTATCAGCAAGAACGTGAAAAGCAAATTGAACTACTTGATGAAGTTGAAAAAAGTAAAATGAGAATTGAGTGGGGAAGTCAAATTCGTTCATATGTCTTCCATCCTTATAATCTTGTAAAAGATCATCGTACCGATGAAGAGACGTCCGATACTCAAGGTGTGATGGATGGGAACATTGATAGATTTATTAAAGCATATCTGATGAAATTCAGTCAACATTAATTGAGGAGAAAATGAAATTTTATACCGAATATAAATGGTTCCATACTAAAAAGAGAAGAGAATATATTAACATCACTTCTGATGTTGAAGATGTTCTTGCTAAAAGTGGAATAAGGGAAGGAATGATTCTTGTTTCAGCAATGCATATCACTGCTGGAGTTTATGTGAATGATGCTGAGTCAGGTTTAATTCAGGATATTGATGATTGGTTAGAGCAATTAGCCCCTTTCAAACATGATTACCGACATCATCGGACAGGTGAAGATAACGGAGATGCACATTTAAAAAGTTTATTAATTCATCACGAAGTTATGGTTCCGGTTACAAACGGTAAACTTGATTTTGGACCCTGGCAGCAGATTTATTATGCCGAGTTTGATGGGATGAGACGCAAACGGTTAATCATTAAAGTGATGGGTGAATAAGTTTAAATTTTAGTTCTTTTCGGATAAAAGAATTATTTTGTGTCATTAAAAATTAAAAATTGGAAAAATAATGGATAATCATTCAACAAATTTTGCAACAAAATGTGTTCATTCAGGTATGAATGAAAATGAACATCACGCAGTAATACCACCTATTTATCAAACTTCAACCTTTTCATTTGAATCAGCTAAACATGGTGCATCATTGTTTGCAGGTGAACAATCCGGTTATATTTATACTAGAATGGCTAACCCGACTGTACAAGCGATGGAAGAGGCTGTAGCTGCTTTAGAAGGCGGATATAAAGCTCTTGGTTGTGCTTCAGGAATGGCTGCAATTCATACAGTTTTTGCTTCATTATTAAAAGCCGGTGATCATGTTATTTGTTCTACCGCAGTCTATGGACCGACTGTAACATTACTTCAAACAATAATGAAAAAATTTGGCGTAGAGACCTCATTCGTTGATACAACGGATGCACACTTTGTTAGTGAAGCTTTCAAACCGAATACAACACTTGTTTTTGTTGAAACTCCCGGAAATCCAACTCTCGCAATTTCGGATCTTCAGGAAATCTCAAAAATAGCTCATGCAAAAGGGGCTTTGGTAGTTGTTGACAATACTTTTATGAGCCCGGCTCTACAAAAACCTTTTGATTTTGGAGTTGATGTTGTACTTCACAGCATGACCAAATTTTTAAATGGACATTCCGATGTAGTTGGTGGAATCGTCATTGCAAAAGATAAAGATACGTATACAAAGATGCGTAAAACCTTAAATCAAACCGGTGGCGTTATTGATCCGTTCAATTCATTTTTAGTTCATCGTGGAATTAAAACACTTCAAATTAGAATTGAAAGACATTGTACAAATGCACAAACGATAGCAGAATTTCTTGAAAATCATCCTGCAGTAAAATGGGTTCGTTATCCCGGTTTAAAATCACATCCACAATATGAAATAGGCTTAAAACAACATTCCGGTTCCGGCGGAATGGTAACTTTTGAATTAAAAGGTGGGTTCGAAGCAGGTGAAACGCTCATTAATAATGTTAAACTTTGTAAACTTGCGGTTAGTCTTGGTGGAGTGGAATCATTAATCCAGCATCCTGCGAGCATGACACATTTTTCTATGGGAAAAGAAGCCCGTGCTGCTGGCGGTATTGGTGAAGGATTAATTAGATTATCAGTTGGTATCGAAGCAGTTGAAGATATCATTTCCGATCTTGAACATGCACTTGAACTTGTATCACATGTAGAAGAAAAAGAATTGACCCCGGCTGAGGTTTGATTTAAGGTTAAGATGGCTTATTATTACATTTCAAAATAAGAATTTGAAAACATGAAAACAGTCATTAATATTGATGAAGAATTAGTCAGTAAAGCAATTTTATTGACCGGTATAAAAGAGAAGAATCTTCTCATCAATAGGAGTCTGAACTACTTGATTGAGATGGAGAGTAGTAAGAAATTAGCTTCTTTTGGAAATAGCGAAAAAGGATTGAAGTCTATTAGAAGAAGAAGAACCAAAATATGATTCTCGTTGATACTTTTAAAAAAATCTTTACATTGGCGCGTTCGTCTAGAGGCTTAGGACGCCGCCCTCTCAAGGCGGAGATCACGGGTTCGAATCCCGTACGCGCTACAAAAAAGGGAAGTTTAACTTCCCTTTTTTTTTAGAGTATTTGTTAATCCAATTTTTATTGAGGTTCATAGCGGTACCTTACTGCTCTGCTTCCGACTACATAACCACTTCCGTATGTTCCAGAAAAATTAGGTTTGTCACCAGTTTGTAAAACTAGATCTTTATAACTGGTAACAATTATGGTAGTTGGTTTTCCAGCCCCATAACCTGTAAAACTGGCTTGATGTACAAATTGTGTATCGATACCCTGATAAACCGTAAAATCTACACCAAGCTTTACAGAATAATACTCAGATACATTGTCCCACTTAATAGTGTATTTTGAATCGGCAGAAGTTTCTATAGTGTAAAATAGAGAGTCATTTGCTAACTCCATAATTGGTAAAAACCTAAAACCGTTACAAGTTAAGTTCTTTACGTGCTCAGGCATCTTGTATAAACCTTTAGTAATTTTACCATTACTAAGGATCTGAAAATTAATGTACTCAGCATCCGGAGTGTAAGTTGTATAAGAATGCAGTTTTTTATTGGTTGAATCTATTCTATAACTTTTCAGTGTATCATTATTGACAATTACCGTTGGGACTTCAAGAGTGTTAATAGCCTCAAAAGTTACTCGAATATGATTTCCAACAACTTTGTTTTGCAGATATTTTTCTTCAGCATTGAACTTTAGGGCAACTCTAAAAACTTTATTTAGCTCTCTTCGAAAATCCGGTTTGGCAACATATACCTGTTATCCACTAGTCATCGGATTAGTTTTTAGAGGAGCCCTTTAAATAAAATACTTGTTTATTCTCATCTGATACTGATACAATCTCATCCTTTTCGCATCCAAGAAAAATATTTAGGGAGAATAACATGATTAAATAACTGATATAAACATTTGAAGTTTTCATGATATTCTCCTTCTTAATTCCTAATTAAAATTTGGTACTTGAATTGCCACGTACAGTAGAAATATCCTTTACCGTATCTTCCGAGGAAATAAGTGGAATTTTTACTTTTACTCCCTTTTATTGAAGATATAGATATACTATAATTCCCCGGAGTAAAAGTTAAGTTTTCATACATTTTTTTAGTAGTATAGAAATCGTACCAATTACTCCCTCTAATTGATACATAAAAAGAATCACTATCTTCACAATCCCATTCAAACTTAAGAATTGTTGATTTTTGAAGAGTGTCAGGGGAATTTTGATTATTAGAAGTTATTGATTTCCCGTTACATCGAAAATTTTATCTACCGTTTAATTATACAATAATTTGACTATTTTTATTAATAAGTTATTTGCAATTATTAATAAATATAAGACTCTACTCATTTATGAAAAACAAAGAAGAAATAGTTAAAAACTGGCTGCCAAGATATACAGGGATAGCACCTGAAGATTTTGGTGAGCATATACTTCTAACCAATTTTGAGGGTTACCTTAAAACATTTGCAGAATTATCTAATACTGAAATTGTTGGATTAGATAGACCAATGCACAGTGCAACATCGGATGGAATTTCTATGATTAATTTCGGAATGGGAAGTCCCAATGCTGCAACAATGATGGATCTACTCTCTGCAATTTCGCCCAAAGCTGTTCTATTTCTTGGTAAATGTGGGGGACTTAAAAGAAAAAATCAACTTGGAGATTTGGTATTGCCCATAGCTGCAATTAGAGGAGAAGGAACCAGCAATGATTACCTTCCGCCGGAAGTTCCGGCTTTACCTGCATTTGCACTACAGAGAGCTGTATCAACAATGATTAGAGATTTAGGATATGATTATTGGACAGGTACAGTATATACAACAAATCGAAGAGTATGGGAATACGATGAAGATTTCAAGGATAGATTGAGATTAATGCGATGTATGGCTATTGATATGGAAACCGCAACAATTTTTGCGACAGGTTTTGCTAATCAAATTCCTACCGGTGCGCTATTATTGGTCAGCGATCAACCTATGATTCCTGAAGGGGTAAAAACAGAAGAATCCGATGAAAAAGTAAGTTCTAATTTTGTAGAAAGACATATTCAAATTGGGATTGAAGCACTACGACTAATCAGAAGACACGGGAAATCAGTCAGACACTTAAGATTTGATGAATAATATTTAGTAAACGTCTAAAAACTGCCACGAAGACACGAAGGCACGAAGTTTAACTAAGAATTCTTTGTGACTTTGTGGCAAATGAATTTGAATTATTAGATGTGCTCTTTATTAATAAGAAGATTTTTGATTAGATAACAACCCTAAGATAATTATTTTTGCGATTGGAAGATAGGTCTGTTAGATTTGGAAGTCTCTTTATTGCAAATTGGTAACTTTCAATTAAAAAATACTTTCGAACAATTTGGTTTGGAAATTTCATGAAAATACTAGACAACCGGTTTAGAACTCCCTTTTTACTCCTCATTCTGTTTTCTGTCATATTTATCACAAATAATCTTTACGCACAAGATTATAATTGGAGCGTAATTCTCCATGACAACACAGAAATTAACAATGTAATTCCACTAGAAGTAAAAGAGAATTATTTAATCCTAAAAACTTCTACTGCATTGACAGGAATTGATATAAAAAAAATAGTATCACTCAAAAAAAGAGTTAGAGCATGCACCTGGACGTACGTGGGTTATGGAGCAATAATCGGCGGGGGAGTTTACACTTTGATTAAAGTTTTTAATTTAAAGGAAAGAAGTTCTACGGAGCCATTTGGAATCTACATGACATTAGCGACTATACTAAATTCGGGAGCCATTGGAGGGATTATTGGCGGGTTGATCGGTTACTTAATCGGCTCAACAGCAGGTGATGATGAGGTTTATGATTTTAAAGAAATTTCAATTGATGAACGATTAACTCAATTGGATTGGATTATTAAAAATAGAGTTAATTAAAACTTTTAGAAATGTATGTCTTGAATTGTTTATGAGAGCTTCCACGAAAACAGCACTACTCCTTTGTTATTCAAAAGTAATTACCCCGGTTAACTTCAAATAAAAAGTAAAACCAGTTATTCACGCAATCAAACACCATTAAAATCATCCAAAAGGGGAGATGGATAGAAAATTTACTCTATTAGAAAAATATTTATTAACATTATTTGGGGTTTATATTGGATATTATTTTCCTCAAGTAACATCTTTTAGAAAATTATTAACATATTAAAACAAATTTGATGTAATTCAAAAACAAAAAGAAGTTAATTCCGCTCCATTTGTTCTAATTAAAATCTTTGGAATAATTACTTTTGTAATTTTTACTATTACTTGCGGGAAATATATTACAACAAAAATTCTTCGATATGTCACTTTTAAAATTTTAATTAATCATTCACTCCTTAAAAGGTTGTAAAATGAAATGTTAATAATTATGTCTCTGAATTGAATAACGAGGTGTGACTTTTTTTTGTAGTTAGTTTTTTTGCCGAATATGGCACCCCTCCTAAACTCGCAATCTTTACGACAAATGTTTGACCTCCAACCAATATAATTTTAATTGTTCCGAAAATATTTTCAAAAAAAATGGTGTTTGTGATATAGAACATTATGAAATTATAAAAAAAATGTTAAGTTGTAAGAGAGTTTATCATACTACTTTATTTTATGAGAATTGACAAATAGCATTATTTGTTAATTATTTACCAATATAAGAATAAGGGGTTTTTTTGGCTTCCTTGTACTTGATGGATTTACTTCAATACTGCTTTGCATTTGGGGACATTAATGCAACTGCAATGAACGATAGGGTTGTTAAACTTGGCTACGATGAATACTACAAATTGATTACCACAAATACTACTACCGAGCGAAAATCAGCTTCCGATACTTCCAGATTAAAACGAAATAAATTTTGTTTGTGTGAAAATAATATAATCGTCAGAAGTGATGGTTGGATGGGAGCGGTATGGCTGTGTTTTTGGGGTGTACGCTTTTGAGAAATAAAGTTTGTTAGATAAAAAAAAGTTCTGAATGATGTTCTGCAGTTGCACGTGGGATGTTATTCTTAAATAAATCATTTGGTGTAGGATTAGTCCTAATTAGTTTGTAAACAAGTGAGGTATAAAATGCGGTTAAAAATTCTATCAATCATTATATTATTATTGCCAACCACTTTAATATATGCCCAGAGTTATCGTATTATAAAAATTATTGAGACTAACCTTTTTGAATTAGAGAATGGTCAGAAGGTGAAGTTTTATGGTTTATATATTCCCTCACAGCAAGATACTAGTAAGGCTTTAACTAAGTTGGCTGATAATATTAAGCAATGGGAGACTGATTATATGCTTGATAGAAGTTTCAAATTTGAATTTATCAGTAAAGATGGAAATGATATTTTCACAACTGTTATTTTTAGGTCACATGCTTTCTCCGATGAAAACTTAGCAAATCGCTTATTATCCATTGGTTACGCATCTTTGTTAGTGGACACTGAAAAAAAATATTATGCTCAACTCATTGGATATCAAGAGCAAGCACAAAAAGCTGGGCTCGGCTTATGGAAAGAAAGTTTAACTACACTTAAAAGTATCGATTCGCCAATTTTTGATTCCCAAGAAGAACATCTTTCTTTTCCCAAAAAATATGAGAACGTTAACATACCTTTGTTGGTACTAGGTGTTGCATCTTTCGTTTTGGCTTGGGATAGTTTTTCTACTGTGAGTGACATTCAAGCAACGATTGATAATATCAAATCTGTTTCAAAAGAAATAGATGTTTCTGAACTTGAAACTTCTTTGACAAGAAAATCTATCGTTGGAGTAACTTGTCTTATTGCTGGTGTTATTTCAACTTTGTATTCTTTTAAGTCCATTGAAGTAAAAACAAATTTTAAATCGGTTTCTATGAATTATCGATTTTAGCAAAATAACAAGATTTTCCATCATAACGCATTTTTAAAGGGGCATTTTTCAATATTCGGGTCCCTCCTTGCCTATATTAGTGAGACAAAAATATAAGACAGAATAACCCAGAGGGCACAGGAGCATAGAATGAATAATTATAATGGTATAACTGAAACATCTGTAACGGAAGGAGCCCGTAGGGCGACTGGAGTTACAGAT
>JAUXVN010000037.1 GCA_030684555.1 Ignavibacteria bacterium | reverse complement strand
TGCTTGTTTGTGTTTGTATTTTCTGTGGTTCATATAATTTCTTTTATTTATTACTATCGTAAAAATACAACTTTACGATTTCTATTCCTTTCTTTCTTTTACTTTTTATTAACTCTTGGGTGAGTTTTTAGAGATGCCCTTATGTTAGTAAAATGTACTGTTAATTTTTCTTATCTTACACCAATAACCCAAGTTGTCTTTTTATAATCTCGTTTTGACACGCTTACTATTTTGTTTATTTTTTGACTTTTTTGGTTGTCAAGAAGCACTGGTTAGCCTATAGCGTTATTTTTAATCTTTTACACATCTAATGGAAAAACCATATTGTTTGTAATCAGAAGATCGATGAATAGTAGAGTTATAAGTATCAAGATGACGATAAATAGCATAACGATCAGAAAATTCATATTGACTTGATGTCCAAAGAATTCCACTATATAACAAAGCAACAAAAGATCCGTTTGGCATTCGTAAACCACTACCTAAAGCAGAAAAACCTACCGAATCAGTTGCACCAACATTTGGACTAACCCATTGAATACCATCACTTTTTAGTTTACCGCCGATTCCTATACCACGATATCCGTTTTCACTTGCTTCTGATTGACTCATACCAAGATTGATTTCTAGTTCTTTCCACTCAGCATCAGATGGTATATGCCAACCATCTGGAGCAATTTTCCTCGAATCTTCAATTGCATACCAATTATATAATCTTCCATAAACATTTGCGGTATATCCTTTATTATCATAACTGCACACAGAACCACTAATGGAATTTTCCCAATTCTCAGAGTTGGTAAAATTTAGAATGCTGTCACCATTATTATAACGTGTGACTTTAAGGTTTTCTGCCATCCACCACTGATCACCGATTTTAATAATTTTATATTCATTTCCGTCTATATCGGTGATAACATTATCAGAAGTATTTTCTATTGAAGTGGAATTATCATCACAAGAATTTATGAGAATAATAAAACTCATAACAACAAGAATTAGAATTTTATGATTATTCATTTTTAATTTCTCCTTTTATACTTCTAGAGGCTAACGACGTGTTATCCCAAAGGGACAAGTTGTTAAAAAACAAACGCCGAGTTAATTATTATTTATAGATTTACTTCTACATTTTACGTTAGTAAAAAGTACTATTAATTTTTTTCCCTTACACCAATAACCCAAGTGATGAAATTAGTACACCCATTGTTAAAATTCCAATCGTAAAACCAACGTCTCAAATCTCTAAAAAAACAAGCATTATCTCCTGGCTTCAATCTCAATGAGTTCAATTTTTAGCCATAACTGGATTCCTTAATTGTTTTCCACTTTTAAATACAATTCATCTATTTCATTCTGCAATTCAATTGTCTTTGAAAGAGCAGTTATAATTTTACAGTAGGTTTTTATTTCATCTAAAGTAAGTGTTCTTTCTTTTCTGTCTTTTAACCATTTTTCACAGACTTGATAACCGCCGATTTGATATTGCCAAACTTCTTCTTTTACTCCATCAAAATATTGTTCTTTATTTATCCAGACTTTCCCATTGTCACACTGAGAGGAGTCGAAGCGTGGTTTTTCTACTTTGTTGTTTCCGTCAATCGGGAATTGGGAAATAGTTTTGTCCAGTTCTTTTGATTTTAGCAAATGTAAATCTGCAAGTTGTTTACCAAGTTTGCCGAGTTGAATAAAAAGTTTGTATTCTTTGGTAAAAGGAACGCGCGGGAAATCTATCTTTAAGAATTCTGCATATTTTGTTCTGTAGGTATTGCTATAAAGAACGGCATAGGTGTAATAGAAAATATCCTTGGAACCGAATCCTTCAATCTTCTTCTCTCCATCCAATGGATTTAAAAATGGTAAATCAAAATTATCCTGCAATAGTTTCCTTACTCCTTGGGAAATATTCGGCAATATCGCTTCATATTCTACTTCAGGTTCAAACATAAGCAATTGTGTAAGCGGTGTATTTTTTTTCTTTGGCGCTTTTGCTTTACGATAAATATAGAGAGGGAAAACCAATGCGCCACCCCGTCGGAAAAGATTGAGATCAACAATATTTTCTGAAATAAAAGCAATGTCATAATTATCAGAACCTATAACACTACTTTGTCTTCCAATACATAGGGCGATATTCTCTTCCATGAGATTACTCATTACATCTAAAACACGGCGCGCAATAATAGAATCGTGATAAAATATCCAGCGAATATCAAATGGTCGATAATGGATTTTAATCAAAAATTCATTTAAATCATCACTTTTTCTTACATCAATTCTGGCATCTTTCAAATCCCAGCAATCTTTGTCTTTAAATGAAAGTGAAAACATTTCAGCGATGACTTCATCAGAAAACTTTTTGTCAATAAAAGTAGTCATTCTTCTTTTGAGAGTATTTTTATCGAAGTCAATAGCAAAGCCATCTCTTTTCGTTATTACACCGGTATTAGAGACTGGAAATATTTCAGTAATTCTTAAAAAAGAGTAATAGTGATTTGCCAGTTTATTATCAGTTGGAATAAAAAGACGAAATTCCGGACGAGGAAATATCTTATTCCATTTTACGTTTTTAATATCGTGCTTATTAAGCCAATCGTATTTAATTTCTCTTAACCCGAAAATTTCTTGATGATAGATTTGTTTCTTCTTACCATTTTTATACTTAATAAAAAATGCAATCGCAACGCCTTGTTGAATATCGAAAACATTTTCATCTTTTCTTCCATCTTCTGCTTTTTCTTTCTTTAAGCTGTTCCCGTGAAGATCGAGAATATATATTTCATCAAAACTGTTCATTAGAGACTGGCGCATTCCGCGGAAAGTAGGATTATCGAGATAACTATGGTTAGTAATAAACCCAAGAACACCTTCACCGGCTTGGTCAATTTTCCACTGCGAAAACCGAATGAATTTGACATAATCGTCTTGTAGCCATTTGGAATTTTTTTCGCCAAGCGGTTTCCCATCAACTTGATAGTATTCTTTAATAACAGCAGTGATCCATTCTCCGGTATTTGAAGAATGTCCCGAATATGGCGGATTGCCTAGAACAACAAGAATCGGGACTTGTTTTTTAACTTTTCCGGCTTCGTGGCTTTCTGTGGAAAGTGACGACATACCCGGAAATTTGGACTCATCAAGTTCTTTCATTTCGAGAGTGTTGGTCAAATAATATTTTACACGTTCATCGTCTTCCATTCTGTAGCCAAGTTCTTCCAAGAGGAAAGACATTTTCATATGCCCGATTGCATAAGGAGCCATCATCAATTCAAACGAATAATAATTTTGTAAAATCTGATCTTTTAGAAAAGTTTTAACAGCACCTTTTCCGTATTTGCCTTCAAATTCTGCAACAGCGGTTTCAATTGCTTTTGTCAAAAAACTAAGAGTTCCACCCGCCGGATCTAGTAAAGTTACTTTCTCTGAAGCAAGTCCGTCGGAAATATTAAACTTCTCTTTAAGTATCTGATGAAGCGAACGAACAATAAAAGAAACTACCGGTTCGGGTGTGTAATAAACACCACGCTTCTCTCTTGTCTTAGGATCATATACAGAAAGGAAAGTTTCGTAAAAATGTAAAACCGGATCGCTTCCTTTACCTTCGTGATAATATTGATCAAGAATCTTTTTGGCATCTGCAACATTAAGAACTTCCGCAATATCATCAATTATTACTTCCATTTGCAGAGGCAGGTCTTCCAAAGAAATAAATTTGAAAACATCCCTTAAAATTCCAATAGATTTTGGAATGTATGAGTAAGCAAGTTTTCTGTTAAAGTCTCTCTCAGCACGGAGACGAGCCGCAAACAAACCGTAAGTAATTGTTTGCGAATAAAGATCGGCAAATTCACTTTCATTTATTCCGGCAATTAAAAACTCTTTAAAGGCATCATAAAAACCGTGAATTGATTTTGTGCCGAGCTTTAATTCTTCGCTAACAATTTCATCTTTAAGAAACTTTGTTCTTTTTGCAAGTTCTACTGCAAGAGTTTTGGCGGTGTAAGTTTTGGGAAGGGAAAAGTCTAAAAATCTTTCGAGCAGTTCAAATAATTTATCTTCGTTTTCAAGAGGCGGAACTGTGGAAAGTTTTTTAATAACAAAAGGACGTGCAATAAATATTTTTTCGACTCGCTCGCCATTTCTGTATAAACGAAACTCTGTGAAGTTTGTTAAGATTACATTCGGGAAAGTTGATAAATATCTTTCGAGTTGTTCGCTGTCTTCAATTCTGTCAAGGTCAACACCTAAATCTTTAGCTTCAATGTAACCAATTATTTTTTGTTTCCCGTCCCAAATTCTAAAATCGGGATTACCCGCTTCAGTTTTCTTTGGAAGAATTGTTACATCAATTTTCTTTTTCCGTTCAGTTTCAGAAAATACTGTAATAAAATCCGCAAGATGTTTGTAATAAGATTCTTCTCTTGCATCGCCTTTTTGATAGGTCTTGAATAAATTTGATAAGTATTTTTTTGTCATAATTCACAATATAATGAACAATATTTATTTATGATGATTATAATTTCCTTAACGGTATAACGGCGTGTTATCATAACAACCGGGACAAGTTGTTAAAAAACAAACGCCGTGTTAATTATTATTTATAGATTTCTTTCTAATTTTTACGTCTGCAAAATGTACCTTAAATTTTTCTTCCAATCAATCTCATTTTTCCTTCAGAAATTAATTCTACTACCAAATGATTATTGAAAATAGTAGTAACCGGGTAAATCCGCTTTGCGCCTTAGTCCTTCCAAAGGAATCCCCTTCGGAAATACGGGATTATGCCTCAGCACGTTTCGGCATTAATCCCTTAAACTTTAGGTGGTTTTGGTTAGTTCATATTTTATAAATAATTACTTATGCGATTATTATTTTTTTACTATGTTATAAATATCTTTAAATATATCACGGATACCTTTACCAAACGATTCATAATATATTCCTGATTACAACCTTTACATGCGTAAATAAAACATACGTTTTGTTTTTGTTCTTTGACATTTCTCAGTCAATTACTCTTGCTTTTTAACACAGTCCCTGGTTAGGCGCAAACTTAGAATCTTAGATGGTAAATATTTCAAGTCCGAATTGTCTTTTTTTCAAACGAGCTTGCTTAAAGACAATATGATTATAACCGTTATCAGCTGCTAACTTTTGAATTCGTACAATTTCTGTTTCAGGAGTTCGCCAACCAAAGATAATTTCGACAAGAGCTTCCTTCTTGAAAGTATGCGGGCCTGTGAAGTTCTTGACAATACGAACCTCATCCTCGTATTTCCAATCGCATGACTTCGTCCGAATCAATGGTGTAACTGGGTCGGGAGAATCAACAAGGTGATTGTAATCTGGGTAATCTGCTTGATATTTTACATTCAAGGGGAAAACGAAAAACTCTGGATTCTTTAGGACGTCGAATTTTAATACACATCCCTTATGATAATCAGAATAGTGCGACCAAAGCAATATATTGTCATTAACCTTGCTGAAGCAAACAATACCACGTTTTTCCAGAACCTTTCGGACGGCATCATTGACGAGTTGATTAAACTTGTCCTTATCACTTGATGCAGTCTCAACAAGCAAGTTAATATTATCAAGTGAAGTTCCGACAGGCATTCTTGATGAAATATAATTCCGAATTTCATCTTCAGTATTGTTTGTATCAACTTCTATATTGCAATCGAATGGGTCGTTGAATTCTGTACCTTTTGAGAACCAAAGTTCATTATTCACAATAATACTATCAAAGTATTGAGTGTCAAAGATTTGCCCATTAGGACAATATCTAAAAATGGAACGATACCTAAAAATATATTGAGGCAATTTAGCTTGATGCACCATAAGTACAACCAAGTCTATCAGTTTATCATCCATAAGATTTCTCCTATCATCTTAGCGCCTAACGGCGTGTTATCCCAAAGGGACAAGTTGTTAAAAAACAAACGCCGAGTTGATTACTATTTATAGATTTCCATTCCCGTTTTGGTTGACCAAAACGAGTTGTTAATTATTAAAACTTTTAATACCCAAAGTGACGAATTCCCTATCCTTTAAAATCTGGATATCCTCCACCAGAGGCGGACAGGTTGTTATGCGCTGTTTATTGCATCATATTCGTCATCATATTAAAAGAGCAAGTCTTTTTGAGTGACTGCCTCAGTACATGGGGACAACCTCACCCTTAGGAATCAATTTTTTTTCATAATGAGACCTCCATTTGATATTGTATTTATAAATACACCTAAATTTCGGAAATCTCATAAAATAATTTACGGATGTTTTAAACATACGTACTTGCTCCGAACGCAACGTATAGAACAAACGGCCAAACATTGTCAACGCAACTTTAATTTATAAATCGGCTTTGTTTTACCAATCAACTTTATACAACAACTTAATTCTGAATGGCCAAACCTAATGCGACTCAATAAAACCCCATTGAAAACGCGGTCGTTGCAGATGTGCTTGTTAGCTTTATTTTTTAAGCCTTATTAATTTATATTCTTTTATCAGGATAATCATAACCTCCATTCGGTTGCTTACACCTCAGAATTCTTTTCATCGTCTGTATCCAACCAAATATAAAACCATTTGTTTGTATTGCTAACTTTGCATATTCAGAACAACTTGGCTCATAAACACAGTGTCCTCCGAAATGTTTACTTAACCTTTTCTGATAATAGTTAATGAGCCAAATTGATATTATAGACATGGGAATTGCTAACTTTGTTTTCTGAACACCAAAACATCTTGATATAATACTTCGTCTTTTCTACCAAATATTGAAGCCAGACACCCAGTTTTTACGTAAATATGTACAACTTCCATTGAATAATATTCCCAACCATTCCCAATATGTTGATTAATTATACTCAATAATTGCGAGTCAATACTTGCCCCTTTTGTTGAGAGTATACCGCCTTTTAATTGAGCTGTAAATTGGATTGTCTTGTACTCGTAATTCATATATCCTCCTTAGTTTTATTTGTAAAACTAATTATTAGCAATACTGCACCGAATTATTTATTTAGGAATGATATACTGCGTGCAGTTACAGGATATCATTCCAATTGCTTTTAGTCCAACGGATTTATTCTCCACGAACTCATTAATTCTTTTTTGCTGAATTTGTGGTATTTATATCTAATCATTTATTGTACTATTCGTAAATTTATCTGCATGACTAATATGAATGCTATTTGATTTGAAAAAGCTTAATGGAGGTTGTTTTACTCCGGTGTGGAGAATTGAATTTACGTGTGAAATGTTATAACTCAAACCAATGAGTTTTACTTTTGAACGAGCTATTTTAAACAAAGAAAATACCGACACTGAATATTTCCCCTTAAAGTTAATTCAAACATAATTATATAAATATATAATTCAAAATAAAATTTTAAAAGGGTGAATTCATTGCAATTTGAGTAATTATTAATGATTTCAGAATGAAAATCTTATTTTATAGTATATTTATTTAGCATAGGAAAGAATTGTTTTGTCAGTTTAATGGGGAAGAGAGATAAAACAAAAGAGCTGTTCACGGTTGAGATATTATATATGAACAGCCCGTTTTGACTAATTAACCCACCTTACGCAGAAGTCATGCTGTTCGCAGCGGCGAATCATTTCAGCATTTGTCCACAAGAAGGGAGATCACGAAACGAGTTCGGGATGACATGTATGGAGAAAATGTCATGCTGTTCGCTGCAGCGAATCATTTCAGCATCTAAATATTATGGGGAAACAGATTCTGAAACAATTCACCCTGGCGAACAGAAAGACAAGTAGTCTTTTTTTATATCTTCTGCGCAAGGTCAGTAATGAAGATGAAATAAAGTTAAACATCTGACTTTTTTATGTTAAGACCCTCAAAAGCCACCGGAACCACAAAATGAATCTGCTTACATCTCTATTAGTATTGTTTGGGAATTAACTATTTCATTTCAATGATGTTGAACATTATTACCACATCATCTCTTTAGGTCTCATTTTGTTTCGGGTTTTTTTAGTCAGTGGAGTGCTGCTAACGTCGGTAAATTAATTTGTAAGGAAAATTGCTGATTATTTTGGGAAAGAAATTTAATAAATTGTGGAGCTAATAGTGCCGGTGCTTCATATTATGGGAGCCGATTCTCAATAGGGATGGAGATGTTTTTTACTCTTCATTTACAAAACTAATAACGTACTCTTCCTTGCTTAAAACTGTGTCATACAAACCAACGTCTTCTCCTTCGTGTTTATTCAACCCTGCATAAACAAGGCTTGCATCTTCATAACGTTTAAACTTATAAACTGCGTCGTTCATTAATGCACTGTTGAATACTCCAAGACTAACGAGTAATTCAAAATCAGTAACTGTTAATCCGGTTACTTTTTTAAATAGTCCCGGTTCAAGCTGGGTTATTACATCTCTTAAACTTCTTTCACGATAATCTGTAAGGTACATGAAAATCGGTATACGTGTAGCAAACTTAATAAGCTTTTCTTGAATTTGTTTTCTTAAGCTCTTGTATTCCTTTTCTTCCGCAGTTAATTCTTTTTTCTCTTTTTTTGTCAGTTCTCTTTCGTTTGCTTCTTTTTTTGTTTTCTTAACTGCTTCAGACTTATTTATAATAGTTTCAATTTCTTGATTCAAATTTCTAAAACCCTCAATACTCATTAAGGCTTGCATTGCTTTTTCATTGTTCATTAATCGCTGAAGAGTAGAATTATCAACATTTACAAGAAGAGCACTTTCCCAACGTCTCGCCAATAATGTAGCGGTTGTTCCGCTCATTGCCATATCCAAAATACCCGCTGCATCAATTTGTTTCATTGAACTGCCATCATACGCAAGAACGGGAAGGAAGTGGATAAATTCTTCAACTTTCTTTTCGGGGTTTGATTCATTAACATTCAAACGGCAACTGTAATCAGCTATCTGTCTCAACGCCCTGTCAGGTGCAAAGTCGAACACGTAACATTCTTTTTTTAATATTTCTTCTTTATTTGGTGATTTGTCATCTGAATTATAAATCGTCCAGGGTGATTGAACTCTAAATGCCGCCTGGAAATATGTTTCGGGAGTTGAAGAATTGCGAAGCATAAATATCCCGCTCCAGGGTTTAACTGTAACCCCCGTTGTTAATTTACCGCACGACAAAGTAATAGTTTTTGTTTTTAACGGATTATCCATCGCATCAAAAACCGGGGGAAGTGCATCTACACCAATACCGGCTACTGTTCCTGCGGCTGCAACTATATTGTAATCGTGATAAAATTTATTCTGCTTTTGCGCCATTAAATTTTTCATTGCATAACAGGATGCAACACTTGGCAAAAACCAAAAAGTATGTGAAAGGACGTTTAATAAACGAGTATCTGAAAAAGGCATCGGAGGTTTTTTTGCACCTAATTTCAAATTGTCAATTGTAGTTTCCATGTAGGAGCCGCGAATTAAATCCAGCCATTTTTGAACTTCATTTTCATACTTAAAACGAGCTGTAAAATCTTCACCGAAAGCAGAAAAAAAATGATTCAAATCAAACTCGTTAAATTCACCTTTCATCGCAATTTCTTCCTGTTTTCAGTATTGGGACACCCTCAGAAATTTTGAAGAACAATCTTGTATAATTCAACTTGTTTCTCATCCATTTTTAATAATATTGATTTAGTATGCTTTGATTCAGGCAAAACGTAGGTTATTTCATACATATTAT
>JAUXVN010000032.1 GCA_030684555.1 Ignavibacteria bacterium | reverse complement strand
CTGAAGAATTAGATAATGCTATTCTCAACTTTATTGCTGTGCATAATGAAAACCCTAAAGTTTATGTTTGGACAAAAGATGCTGATACTATTATTGCTAAGTGGATTAAATGTAAAGATGCGTTAGGGGCACTACACTAGAATTTGACCACTACCGGAAAGATTATAAATGCCAATTCCTCCCTGCTGCCAAACCTTATCTGTGGAGACAGATCTTGCCGCAATAAGATTATCTGTAGCATCATAAATCAATCTTCCATTTTCATGCCCGGCTAAAACCATGATGCTCCCATCTGCATTTTTATAACTGATGGGCATATTTTGAGAAGCTGCAAATAATTCAGCTTCGAGATAATTCATCTTGAATTTCGCATCTTGCTCCGCAGAGAATTTTCTTAGCCATTCTTTCTGTTCCATGGTTTGCGCCATTACGGAACTCAAAGAGATTATGAAAAGCATCATCAAAAACAGTATTATGTTTTTTTTCATTAAATTTATTCCTTAAGTTATTTTTGATAAATTATTATTTTACAAGTAGTTGAATGCTTGTAAATTAATTTTGGTAGCTATTTTATTTTTAGTTGATCTTTCAATCATTAGTTGAACAATTCTGGATTTCGGAAAACTATTTGTTGAAACTACTACGCCTCCACTAATACTACCTTGTGCCGAACCTGAAGCAATTTGGCTAAATAAATTCCCTACTAGAAAGAGAAATAATATTGATAATTTATTGTTGATCATTTTTAGCTATAGATAATTGGTGTATAGAAACAGAAAAGTCTCGTGAACCACGAGACTTTTTCTGATTGATTCGAATTGAAAATTAAAAAAAAGTTTGCAAGTAAAAAACTATTTTTATTTGATGATCAGATTTTACTTCATTAAAATCATTTTCTTTAAAAGTGAAAATTCTTTTCCGGTATTATCATTGCCGCGTAATTCATAAAAATAAATTCCGCTGGACAATTTATAACCGAAATTATCATCTCCGTTCCAAGAAATTTTATAATTGCCTGCTATTTGAGTACCACTGAATAGTCTTTTAACTTCTTCACCAAGGATATTATAGATAGACAACTTGATTGAAGCCTCTATAGGAAGAGCATACTCAATTATGGTTGAAGGGTTAAACGGATTCGGATAATTTTGACTTAATGCAAATTGAGTTGGAACAATTTTATTGTTATTTTTTACTGATGTCGCAATTCCGAAATTTATTGCCATAGAGGTTAAATTTTGAATTCCGGTAGCACCAATCAATGTCCCACTGCCTGTTTCAATATTAATTGAAAAGAGATCACTGATTTGAGTCGAACCACCTTTAATGCCGTATAGATTACCGGCGGCATCAAATTCAAGATCATTTGTTAAAACTCCAAAACCGGTCAAACCGATTAGAGTAGTATCACCGTTTGTAAGATTAATTTTTATTATTTTATCTTTACCTGTTCCAATAGCCTTATATCCACCACCCCATAATTCATTAGTTTTTGGATTGAACGCTATTGTGTTCAGTGCCGATTTTACTGAATCGAGATAAGTAAGTTCTTTTGTTTCAACATCATAACGATAGAGATAACCTGTTCTCAACGCGATATACATCATACCTGTTGTATCAAATGAAGCACCTGCTACATTAGTCAAAGGAATTTCATCAAATAAATATGCGTCTCCTTCTAAAGAGTTTACTCTTACAATTAGCGTAGAACCTGCTTCATTTCTGATTCCATACATGATACTTGTTTTAGGATTAACAGCCATTGATGTAAGCGCATTATAATTTGAATTGCCGAGCAAAGTTCCTATACCAGTTGTTGAATTTAAAGTATGGACATTTCCATTTCCGGTAGCAGAATAAATAGTATTTCCAAGCGCCGTGTTAATTTCAAAACCTCTAGCTTTAACAATGATACCAGAAAAATTTGGATCATTTGAAACTACAGAAAAAGTATCAACAACAATTGCTATTGAAGTTGGTTCATGTGTTATATCAAAAGTGAGATACTCATACGGAGCTAAAGTAATTGGGAATGTTAAATTAGTTATTCTTTTAAAATCATTTTTTGTTTGAGGAATATTAGAAATAACTAAATTTTCTGTTCCAAAATTTTGAATAAAAATAGTCTGTGGTTCACTTTCAAAACCTAATTCAATCGGGTCAAATTGAACTGTAGCAGTGTTTGTATAAATGTTTGGACCTGTATATGGTGCTACGCGAACTTCAGAAACCCATGTACCCCAACGATTTGATGGAGCTGCATATTCAGCATAAATCCAAAAGGTTTCCTCATTAGTCGGATCAAGCCAAATTCCATTATAATCTCCCCAACGATTTCGGGCACCACCGAAAGTAATATTATAATTACTTTTACCACTTTGGAGTAATCGGGTAGGAGCTAATGTACTTGGACTACTACTCTTTTTAATTGTATAATACGCACCAACATATTCAGTCAATGAACTTCTTGAGAATGAAATTGCAACATTTTGATTTTTATCAACCGCTATTGCAGGATAGATATACCAATAATTTGGTGCTCCAAAAATTATCTCTTCTTCTTTAGTGTAATTAGCAGCATCAAATTTCAAGTAATGCATACTGGCGCTGGAAAATGATTGTGGATTTGCAATAGAGTGAATTACATAAATAAAACCATCTCTATAAATTGGTTCAAATTTTAATGCCCCTCCACCCGATTCAATTAATGGAGTACTTCCACCTAACTGATTAGCCTGCGGTGCACTGTTGTAAGGCGTTACCACAATATTGGATCCAGTTAAAACGGGAGTGGTAGTTGGGTTAGAAATTTTATACACAGTCATAAAATTTCCGCCTTGAGGGGCATAAACAAGTGGATAATCTGTCGTTGTGCCATAAGTTATAGTAGGTCTTAGCGTGAATACCTGCCCATTGGTTGAAGGTACACGAATATTATACATATCAAACCAACTAACAGCACCCGGTGTTTGCGCAAGTAAAGCAGCTTTTGGTACAATTCTTAATTTGGGATATTGAAAAGAGTATGGTGCAAAAGTAAATTGATTTGAAGTAATGTAAATTGCACTACTATCAAATCCAACTCCCTGATAATCTCCCCAATTATTGACTGCTACACCGCCATTCATATGCGAAGGTAATGCCCAATTATGCCAAACTCCTATCGGGTCAGAATCATCTGAAATAGAAACTAAAAAATATGAAGTTTGTGAAGCATCATCTGTATTTAACCAAACCATTATCCATCTTTCAGCATAATGATCATACAATACTTTCGGATCAAAGGGACTATTAGCAGCAATACCGGTTGAGTTATACCAATTACTTGCCGGAATAGTTTTAAGATGATTTCCCAACTTGTCATAAATTGCAAAGGAAGTATTTACTGTAAGCATTATATGATTAGGTCCTGCAGCAATGTATGGATCTGGAGGGATTGAGTTCCCCATAGGAATTCCATCAAATCCTTTAAGTATAATAGAAGAGAGTGAATCATTTACTTCTGTTCCTAAAGTACTCTCATCTGTTTGATATATATCTTCCCATCGAAGTGGTTCTACTCCAAAATCAACATGTTCGTAATCATAACTCATTGGTTCTTTATTTCTTGTATAACGCTCTTTGGGTTCGTTAACGGTTGAAGTTTTTGCAAAACTGTTAGTATTAACTACGTAACCGGTTGCGACTGAACCTTGAACTGGCCCAACATAAGATTGAGCCGACAAGCTCATCGAAAATATGAATATAAAAGCAAGTATTTCCTTCATGTAAGATTTTCTTACCATGACACCTCCACTAAAATTAATGTGACTAAAAAACTTATCGAAGTTATTCATTTTATTAATTAAATGCACTGTAAAAACAAAAATTTATTTCTTTGTGTTATAACTCTTTAGAAATGTCATGGTATTCAGCACAATAGAAATGTCATGTTTAAATATAAGAATTAAGGCGGACCTGACCGCCGGTCTTGCGGAACGTAACGAGCCGAAGCGTAGCGAAGGCCAGTGGAGTGGAGCAA
>JAUXVN010000031.1 GCA_030684555.1 Ignavibacteria bacterium | reverse complement strand
GATAATGATTTTGATAATTTAATAAAACGAGAATTCAAGAGAACAAAAAAATAAAAAACAACATAGACTACTTCTTGAGGCACGAACTTCTTCTGAAGTCAGCCAGTTGATTTATAAAATGCTGTTTTTAGAGATGCCCTTAAGTAATTATAAAATTGGATTTCTTTGCTCGCGTAAAATCCCATCAAGCATAATTCTCAATACTTACGATTGGGCAATCGAACAGAGAGATAGAGGCATCTGTGTTATATCCGGATTCCATTCCAAAATTGAAAAAGATGTTTTCCATTACCTGCTCAAAGGAAAACAACCGATTATATTCGTACCCTCAGAAGCATGATGAGTTTGAACAACTTGGAGTAGAAAAGGCAAACGAATGGCTTCTGGGGCGCAATATATTCATCTCTACGAACAAGCTATTAAAGAACAACGTCTCAAATCTCCGAAATACATTTCGAAATCTTTTGGGACTGGTTTCAATTTCATCCCTCAACTTGAATGAGTTCATTAGCTGCCGCCGCTTGTTATATGGCATTTTACCTTAGCAGTAACATTTTTCTTGTTTCTGAAAATCTACCACATATTATTCTGTAAAAGTAAATTCCGCTGCTTAGATTATTTGCATTAAATTCTATTTTATACTTACCGGCTGCTTTATATTCGCTAACTAAACTTTTGACTTCATCTCCAAGTATATCGTAAATTATTATTTCAACATATTCTGATTCGGGAATTGAATATTTAATCTGTGTGTTGGGATTAAACGGGTTAGGGTAATTTTGAAATAATTCATATTTGATAGGAATATTATTCTCATCTTCATTGCCAAGAGTTATATCAGAAAGTACAGCTATATTTTGAGTGGAATTATTTATTGAATTATTGAAGATTGATATAGTATCATTCCATATATCCGTGAAATGAGATAACTTTGGCATAATAACAAATAAATCAAAAATTAATTTAGCAGAATCATTAGCAGGAATTTCAAATGATAATGGAGTCATATCTTGATAAAACATTAAATACTCATTTACAATGCTATCATTATATGAAATTTGTAAACGAAACATATAGTTTTGAGATGTAATTGAATCTAGAATTAGAATGTGATTATCATTATTAAAAATAGTTATACTATCAGCAGACTTATTATCATCCCAAAAATCAAAAAACTCCATGGTGTCTTTTGAAACCGAAATATTCTGAGCAAATAAATTTATTGAGAAACAGAGGCTGATACTTAAAATTAACTTTCTCATTTTTTACTCCTTTGCCATTTAATGGCGTGTTATCCCAAACAGTAGGGACAAGTTGTTAAAACACAAACGCCGATTTAATAATTATTTATAGATTTCGTTCTAATTTTTACTTTAGCAGAATGCACCTTAAATTTTTCTTTCCTAACCCCATTGACCCGATTTGACGAAACTAGTACACACATTGTTAAAATGCCACTTGAAAAGACAACGTCTTAAATCTCTAAAAAAACAAGCATTATCTCCTGGCTTCAATCTCATCCCTCAACTGGATAAGTTCATTAGCCTTGGCTGGTTATATGCGTCTATTTATTTTCTTTAATGTTAAGAATCTTTTTTGCGCTTTCATTAAACGGATGAGTTTGATCGAATGCGATCGATTCAAATATTTCAATGGCTGTTTTAGGGAATCTCTTTTTCAAACTATACATTGCACTAGTAACAATATTTTCGTTAAATGATTTAATAATATATGAATCATTTCCTACTTCTTTTAAATACTCTTTGTCTTTAGAAATTTCTGTATAGGGCTCTGGCATTTCTTTTATTATGTTTATTAAATATTCGACATCGCAATATTTATATGCGATATCATCATATTTCGCATATTCTGTTTGACTTGTATCAATAAACCAGGTAAATGAATTAGAACTTTCTATGTCGGTACCATAAAATGTAAATCGTACTTTGGATTTTATTTGACCGATTTGTATGTATTCTAAAGCAACATAAAACTCATTTGGAGGGATGACTCTTTCAAATGCATATGGAGTTCCACACCAACCAAAGAAAAAAGGAGAAAAACGAATCCAGTTTTTTGTATTATCTATAAATTCTGGTTGAATCATGGCCAATTGATGACCGTTAAAATTCAATTTCGTCTGTGTATTATTAATTATTAGGAGTTGGATTTTATTACTGTCAATTTTAGAGGTATCTGCCCAAAGATATACTTTCCCTTCTTTCAAAGGTATATAATTTGGTAATTTCTCATTTGGATGTTTGCTATATAAATAAAATACATCATTAGTCTGAGAAAGACAGGTAACATTTAAAACAAAAAAGTATAATATAGTTAATAAAATGTTTTTCATATCTATTTTAGAGCATATAACGGTGACGCAACTAACAAGCGGCTGCACCGTTTTTAATGCTTATATTTAGTTTAACTGTCAATGTCATTTACTTCTTAAGAACTTTTAATCACCAACCAACACGAACTGCAAATGCTAAGACCTGAATGAAGTCGTCTTGTTGAGTCCACAAATTTGTTCGCCACGGCGAATTGCCAAATTTAACTTATGTAATGAACCATCTTCGTTTTTAGTTCAAAATCTCAATAGCTGCACCAGGTTCATTAGCAGTTGCAGGTCAGGCTGTTTATTTAACTTTTATGCCAACTTAAGATTTGCCATTTATTATTTTTGCCAATCCTAAATAAAATTGAATGCCAACTTGTCTTCACGTTATCTGTTGATTTTGTTCTTAAAACCATATACGCTTCTTTTTGATTTTCCGTCAGCCGTAAATGAACAGATCCAACTTTAATTTCTTTACCTTCAACAAATATTTCTCTTTTTGAATGATTACCTAATACTTCGAATATACTTTCGTAACTATTATTATTGATTAAATATGCTTCTGGAGAAATATTATCTCTGAACTCAGTAATATCTTTCCCTTGCAAAATCGATGTTACAATTGGAACAAGTTGTTCAACAAATTCCGAATTATTTGTCTTTTTGCTATCATCTCCACTTATTGGTGAAGAAAACACAATTGAAGAAAACAATACGATTAGAATTACCGCGATCCGTTTCATACTTACCTCATTTTGTTTTGTTGTGATTTATTTTCCATTCGACCATGAATGGAATTAAGTGGTATAGTATTTCTCATAATGTTTCCTTTAATAAATTGATATTCGAATTTCATGTATAATCTTTACAGCCTAACGACGGTTATCCCAAAGGGACAAGTTGTTAAAAAACAAACGCCGTGTTAATTCTTATTTATAGATTTACTTCTACATTTTACCCTGGAAAATGTACCTTAAATTTTTCTTCCAATCAATCTCATTTTTCCTTCAGAAATTAATTCTACTACCAAATGCTTATTGAAAATAGTAGTAACCGGGTAAATCCGCTTTGCCCCTTAGTTCTTCCAAAGGAATCCCCTCGGGAAACACGGGATTATACCTCAGCTTCGTTCGGTATGAATCCTTATAACGTTATATGGCGTTCTCACCTTAACAATATCATCTTTTTTGTTTCTGCATAACTTCCGCTTATTATTCTGTAAAAATACACCCCACTTGGCAAATTACTTGCATCAAAATCTATTTCATAAGTCCCAGCTTGTTTATAATCATTTAATAAGGTTTTTATTTCTTTTCCAAGTACATCATAAACATTTATTTGAACTACAGTAGAATGTGGAATTGAGAATTTTAGTTTTGTAAAAGGATTAAAAGGGTTTGGATAATTCTGTGACAGTTGATAAGAATTTGAGAAAAAATTGTTTTCAGCATCCAATGAAGTAATTATATCAACTTCATACAAACCAGATTTTACTGTCCCAAAATAATAAGTATTGTTATCTTTTTTAATATCTGTAATATAATTGTATTTATTATCAGGATATGGATAACTACACCAACTATTACCAAAATTTGTTGAAATAAAAATTGTATCGGAACCAGTTATTACTAACCCAGCATCATCTCCAAAAACACTTAAGACATATTTGTCAAACAGAACTTGGTTCCAATTTAAACCCATATTACTTGAATGTAATATACCATAATAAAAATCAGGTGAAGAAACGAAAATATTTCCACTTTGGGTTGCAATGATGCTGTTACCACCCATACCTCCCGTACCGTAATAAACTGAGTCGAACGTTGTCCCATTGTCAATTGATTTATACAAAATATAATTACCGGTTACCCAAAATATATTATCAAAATAATAAAGACTTCTAGAAAAAAAACCAGTTTTAATTGGAGTAACAATCCAACTAATTCCACCATCAATTGTTTTACGTAAGTTAAATTCAGTTACGGCAAAGATGTTATCATCATTTATTGCTAAAACATTATAAACAGACATTAAAGTATCCTGCGTCAGATTGGTTAAATACCAGGTTTTTCCAAAATCTGTTGATTTATATAATCCTTCATCAAATGTAGCAGCAAATAAATAGTTAGAAGGAGTTATTGAAATTGCTTCGACATTATGCAAGCCTAAATTTGTCCATTTTTTATTTTTTCGATTATATTTTTGTACTCCAGAAGATGTCGATGTTAAAATTAAACTATCACTGCTGAAAATAATATTGTTAACTTTAGATATTGGTAATCCAATATGATCTAACCTTTCTCCAAAATTTATTGAACGAAAAATCCCCTCATTTTCTGAACCAATAAAAATATTATCTTGTTTATTAAGTTTAAGTCGAAAAACTTCTTTTCGATATAGGCCATCGTTGTATTGTTTCCAGGTTTGACCTAAGTCTGTTGTTTTGTTTAAACCATCTTGCTTAGTACCCGCATAAAGATTCCCTTGAGTATCGAATGCTAATGATAGAACTACCTTTCCGGCTAACCCTAGTTGAGTCCAGTTTTGTCCTCCGTCAGTTGAATAAAAAACTCCATTTCCATTATCATAGTAACCAGTACCACAATAAATATTATTAGCTGAATCAATAAGGATTGATGAAACAGGAATATTCGATAAAAAATTATTTTGCGCCCAGGTTAGACCATTATTGGTTGTTGCAAATAATCCATCGTGGGTTCCGGCATATACAATATTATTTGAATCGGTAGCAAAAACTAATGGTCGTAAGTTTGCAGAAAACTCCCAGTTATCTCCATAATCAGTAGAACGATATAATTTAAAGTACTGTCCATCTCCGGCAAATAATACTCCATCTTTGCTTTGTCCAAAAGCCCAGCATTCACCAGTATTATAACCGTTTCTTTTATTTTCCCACGTTACCCCATTATCAGTTGAACGATAAATTCTTCCTTGAAAATTTGTTCCAACCCAGATATGATCCTCGTTAGTTATATAAATTGCATATACTTCAAAATCTTCAAATTGCGTTTCAATCTTAAACCAGCTATCACCATTATCAGTTGATTTATATAAGCCGGAGTAATTATTAAACATAAATGGATATACTCCGGCATAAATTTCACCTAAAGAATTAATAGCCATATCACCGACAATACCCCCCATAGGACCTCCGGTATGCTTCCAAATTAATTGTTGAGAATTAATATGTTTTGAAAAAAAACACATCAAAAAAAGCAAGATAATTATTTGTTTCATTTTCAGCTCCTTTATTGTCAGTGATATAATTTTGTAATTCCTACTTTGCTAAAAGCATTTTCTTAGTGAAAGAATGACCACTTGCTTTAAGCGTGTAAAAATATATACCGCTCGAAAGTTGAGAAGCATCAAATGAAGCTGAATAATTACCAGCTTCTTTTACTGTATTAACTAATTCAGATATTTCATTCCCCAAAACATCATATACTTTCAAGGAGACAAAAGAATTTTCAGCGACAGAATATGATATGATTGTTGTAGGGTTGAACGGATTCGGGTAATTTTGATTCAAATTAAATTCGATTAAAGTGAATCCTTCTGAAGATCCTTTCTTCTCTATTTCACCACCTTTAACATTTACTGTTACTATATTCGAGGCAGATGTTTCATTATTAGTACTATAAATTGCTGTTACCTTATATTGAACATCAGTACCACCTTGTTGACCACTTAGCGTTACTGATCCATCAGTATATTCATAAGTAGTTGAAGAAACTGTAGTAAGCAATTGCCACGATGAGGCTCCATATTTTCTATAAACTTTATAATTATTAATCGTTAATGAATCAGATGGGTAAGGTCCCCAAATAAGTCTCGGATGACTATTGTTACTAACCGCAACTAAAACGTTGCTCCAATAATTTTGTAATCCAGAAGTTTTTGGTGATTGATTTCTTATTTGCCAGACGGAAATTAAACTACCTTGCGGTATAGTTGTCAAACTTTGATTTACATTTTTGTATTGATATACCCCTTGCAAATTATTGAATACCACAAAAAAATCAGGATTATAAACAGCCCCTCCAAAATCACTATCCCTTGAGTCCAGATAAAAATATTTATCAGTTTGCTTTGAGTTAGTGACTTTATACAAACCAAGTGACCAATACGGAGTTCCATATAACCAATTGAAATTAAAACCAGGCCAATCATAACTATTAAAGTTGGCATTACCAACAGTTACGAGTGAATTACTGTAAACACCACC
>JAUXVN010000028.1 GCA_030684555.1 Ignavibacteria bacterium | reverse complement strand
TAAAGATACGGAAATAAAATTTGTCGGTCAGCCGATTTTTGGACAGCTATTGAAGTTGATAGATAAGGGAACATTTGCAGAGTTAGTAAGAGAAAAGAAAAGCGATTATTATTACAAAGCATTCGGAAGCTGGGATCAATTAGTTACCCTGCTCTTCGGGATATTAAGCCGATGCGATTCAATGGCAGAAACGTGCGAAGGACTGCGGGCAATGAGCGGAAAGTTGAATCATCTTATGATAAAAAAGTCCCCTGCAAAGAGTACCGCCGGAGATGGACTAAGAAATCGGGACAGTTCATTTTTTGAAGCGTTATATTATAAACTGGTAGGCAGATATAAGGGTTTTTTGTCGGACAGCCGAACCTATGGATTGACTTTCAAGGAATTGCTAATAATAGACTCAACAACAATCAGATTATTTAGCGACATACTCAAAGGAGTAGGGAGAAACCCAAAGAATGATGGGAAGAAAAAAGGAGGTCTGAAAGTTCATATGCTAATTGATGCAGTTCAATCAATAGCAAAGTTTGTCCGCATAACCGAAGCAAAAGTACACGACAAAAATTTCTTAAAAGAAATACAGCCGCCACCGTATAGTATGTTGGTCTTTGATAAGGCGTATAATTACTATTTGCAATTTGCAAAATGGACGGAGAACAAGATATATTTTGTTACAAGGCAAAAGACAAATGCTCTCTGCCGAATAATAGAAACGGTAATGGAAAAGGAGTTGCAGAACTGGTCAGTTGGAGTAAACAAAGAAGAAATCATAGAAGTAAGCTATAAAGAGAACAAAGAGGAGAAGAAGCTTAAGCTAAGAAGGATATATTATTGTGATGAGAAAAATCGTCAGTATGTATTTATAACCAACAATTTTGAAATAACTGCCGAAGAAGTTGCCTTTATCTATAAGAAACGCTGGCAAATAGAATTGTTGTTCAAGAAGATGAAGCAGAATTTTCAGTTGCATTATTTTTATGGAGAAAATGAAAACGCAATTAGGGCACAGGTTTGGTGCACCTTAATAGCTCAGTTATTACTGACCGTAATACAAAAAATGGCGAACGTAAAGAAGGCTTTTTCGACAGTAGCGACATTGGTTCGGATACATCTGATAAGCATGTTAGATGTTTATGAATTGCTAAAGAATGTTAA
>JAUXVN010000017.1 GCA_030684555.1 Ignavibacteria bacterium | reverse complement strand
GGAAAAATACCGTTGTTGTTGAGAGGATTGAAAAAAGTGACGACAGAAGTGAACCTTTATGTAACCGTATATAATTTAAAGCGTCTTGTCAACATAGACCCATTTGAGCACTTAATGATGAAAATAGAAAATTACAAGTGGAAAACGGCATAAACTGCCGTTTTTTTTCATCAAAATTTAAAAGAGTGTAAAAAAGTTAAACTTGTGGAAAATAATTTTCAGAAAACAAGGCAGTATGAAAATAACCCCCGATTTCAAGTGGATTTTCACACAGCCTCTGAATCCGTTGGTTAGTGTAAATATTCGTTGAGTGACAAAACACCAGCCTATCAACACATCCATTGGCTACTCGTGGATATATTTCCCGATAATACAAACCCAAGAATTTATCCATCATCAAAATGTATTCTTACATAATGCTAACCAATGGATTTATCCATTGGATTAACACAAACACGCTAAGTTCGCCGTAACGGTTTTAACCGTTTATGAATCGTCGGGTATTAAAACCATTGGATAGCAGAAAGAAGAAAACAAAAACCCCAAGTCGTATGGTGAGAAAATGAACTTCCATTAACCATCGGTTTCAAACACAAATCCGAACAACATCTAACGGTTTTTCACACAGCCTCTTTATGACGTGGGCAATCCTAATAGAGCAGAGCATGGCTTTAGCCGAATTGATTCTATGGTAAACAAAAGAATCTCTTCTTTGGGCTAAAGCCCGGTTAAACATCCTATTCTTATCTCCGTCCTAAAGGACGGAGATAATGTAACAAGAATATAACCCAAGAGGGGTTATATTCCCACGGCTGTCGAGAACCACTTCTCGACAGTGGATATAGCGATCTAAAAGAGTCGTTTACGTTTTCAAAAATTTGACTGAATAAAAAATCCAACCTCACGTGAATAATAACTGACAACTGTTCATATTTAACCATTTTATTTTCGTCACAACCCTCTTTTTTACTACAAAACAACTTCTTATAACGTGGCATCAGATTTGTTTATCCAACCATTAAATAAATAATGGATTTTTTGAGATGGCTGAATCAAACATTAAACTATTAGAAAATTTTATTTCTTACTGTTCACTTAAAAATAAAGTGATCAGTAAGAATATTGCTAATATCGGTACCGAAGACTATAACCGTCAGGATGTAGTTTTTAAAACACTTCTAACTGAAAATATTAATGCAGCAGTAAAAACCACAGACAGCAAACATTTCGGAAGTCCTGAAATATGTAAAAATGTTGAAATTGTTGTAGATAAAACCAAAACCGAATTTACCGGAATTAATAATGTAGATGTAGACCAGGAAATGGCTGAGTTAGCAGAAAATCAAATCCGGTTTAAGTTTGCTTCGCGAAAATTAAACTCATATTTCAGAACTCTTCAAGGCGTTATTAAAGGCGGAGGTCAGCAATGAAAATAGCTAATAGTATGCTCGGATTTAATATTAGCGCAAAAGGACTTAGTGTTCAGAGAAAAAAAATGAATCTTATCTCTGAAAATATTGCAAACGCCGATACTATACGAACTCAAAATGGTGAACCTTACCGAAGAAAAACTTTATCAGTTATTCAAAATGATTTCGCTATTAATAATGGATTTGAGTTAGAAGGTAGAAAAATTCAACTGAACGTCTCAAATAAAAACCATATTGGCAATCCGCGAATGGGTGGACAGGTTATGAACGAGAGCAACGACGGGTTAAGCTTTGATGTTAATGTTGATGAACGTAAAGGAGAAATAGTTCACATGCCCGAGCATCCGGATGCAGATGAAAAGGGGTACGTTGAAATGTCGAATGTAAATATTATAACAGAAATGGTTGATATGATTGCTGCAACCCGCAGTTATGAAGCTAACCTTACAGCACTTAATTCATCTAAACAGATGGCGAAAGATTCATTGGAGATTTAATTATGTTGATTTCAACAAATAGTATCGGAAATTATGCACCCCGAATCCAACCAAAAGCTGCTTCCGCTGTTCCGGAAAAGTTTGAAGGTCCTAAAGATTTTGAAAAAATAAATAATGACGAAAAGCAATTTTTTGCCGAGTTATACCCTGAAAGAAAAACCGAAATCTTAGATTATCACTTTTATCAAAGATCAGGTAAAATGTCAGGGGTAAGTGTCGGTTCAAACATAGATAGAAGAGGTTGATATGAAAATTGGAGAAATATCTAATAATGTATTTCCTGAATTATCACTTAATAAAATTGCAGAGAACAATAAAGGTCCGAAGTTCGAAAATCTTCTAACCGATTTTATCGGAAATGTAAACATGGATCAATTAAGCTCGGCTAAAATGACGCAGCAGTTTATAGCCGGCGATAATGTAGAAATTCATGAAGTAATGATTGCCGGTGAAAAAGCAAAAACGAGTTTAGACCTTCTAATGGAAATCAGAAATAAAACTGTTGATATGTATAAAGAACTAACAAGAATGCCGGTGTAATAAATTATGAATGACAAACCATTAAATGCAATAATGGGGATTTTCACCAAACTCACTCTTCAGCAAAAATTTGTGCTGGGTGGTGCAGCCGTAGTTTCAATTTTAATGCTTACCTCATTGGTCTTTTTCTTGAATGAACCTACATACGCCCCGCTGTTTTCAAACCTTGCTCAAGAAGACGCCGCAAAGGTACTTGAGAATCTTAATTCACAAAAAATCCCTTATCAAATAGACGATAACGGACAGACAATCAAAGTCCCGAAAGAAAAACTTTACGAAACAAGAATGAATCTTGCTGCTAAAGGAATACCGACTTCAGGAAATATCGGTTACGAAGTTTTTGATAACTCAACAATGGGAATGTCGGAGTTCATGCAAAAACTAAACTACAAACGGGCACTTGAAGGAGAACTTTCAAGAACAATAATGAAACAGGACGGTATTGAGGGGGTAAGAGTTCACATCGTTTTTCCGCAAAAAACTGTTTTTAAAGATGAAGAAAAACTTCCCACTGCCTCTGTAGTATTAAAGTTAAAAGGAGGATTTACATTAACAAAAACAAATGCATCTGCAATCGTGAATCTAGTTTCGAGTGCTGTTGAAGGGCTTCAACCGGGTAAAGTAACTTTAATTGATACACGCGGAAGAATTTTATCGAAAGATAATGAAGAAAATTCAATTGCAGCTTCCAGCGCAAAGCAATATGAAATAAAACAATCAATTGAAAATTATCTTGCTGAAAAAGCTCAAACAATTCTTGATAATGTATTGGGTTACGGAAATTCAATGGTTCAGGTTAATGCCGATATAAACTTTGATCGTGTAGAAAAAACAATGGAATCATATGATCCCGAATCACAAGTCGCAATAAGTGAACAAACTGTAAAAACGGAAAATACGGGAAGAAATTATAGCGATTCCACCGCTCAATCAAGCGAAAACTCAACTACCAATTATGAAATCAGTAAAACTATTCAACGCGTTATTGAAGGAAGCGGAAACATAAAAAGATTAAGTGTTGCCGCAGTAATAAACGATGTTGCAAAAGAAGTTGTTAAAGATGATCAAACAGTAACGGTGTATGAACCAAGAGCACAGGAGCAGATTGATAAACTTGAAGAAATAATTAGAAACGCTGTTGGTATTATGGATGAAAGAGATGATCAATTTTCTATCGTGAATTTATCATTTGAAACAAAACAATTTGAAGATATAAAACCGCAGTCAGCCTCATTTTTAGATGACTCTGAGAAATGGCTGAATATGATTCTTGTTATAATTGCTATAGCCGCCTCAATACTGATATTAAAGGGGCTGATGGGGAAATTGAAAAATGAAAAAATAGTAATCGGAACTTTTAATCATCAGGAATTAGCATTCGATACTTACGGTGGACAAGATTCATTACCTTCCGGCGGTTCCTCTCCGGCGCAAATTGCACCTAAAAAGAAAAAAGCATTTTTACCCCTGGGTGATATTGAAGATGAAATTAGTGACGAAGCTATTCGCAAAAAAAATCAACAGGAAAAAATAACAAATTACGTTTCTAAAAATCCTATGGATGCCGCAAAATTAATTAACGCATGGTTACACGAAGATGAGAGCTAATAATTTAATTAAAGATCAAAGATCATCAGAGATATCGGGAATACAAAAAGCCGCACTATTGATGATTGCCCTAAATATTGAAACGGCATCACAGGTATTAAAACATCTTGACCCTGCCGATGTTGAGTTAATTTCAGCTGAAATAACCCGTGTTAAAAATACTCCATCGCATATTGTTGATGGTGTTATGCTTGATTTTTATGGGATGGTAACAGCACGGGAATATGTTCTTGAAGGAGGGTTAGACTACGCTCAAGCCATTTTGGAAAAATCATTCGGTTTACCCAAAGCAATGGAAATAATTGAAAAAGTTAAAAACCTTACCACAGTTAAAGGCTTTGATGTTTTAAAAAAAGCTGATTCAACACAGTTGGTAAATTTCCTAAACAAGGAACATCCGCAAACAGTCGCATTGATCCTTTCACACTTAAACCCCGAACAAACTGCAAATGCAATCAAAGAATTACCGGATGGAATAAGAAGTGATGTTGCTTATCGTATAGCGACTCTTGGTAAAGTATCACCGCAGACATTAAAGCAAATTGAAAAAGTTGTTGATGAAATGGCCGGATTTTCAATGAGTCAATCAATTAGTAAAGTCGGCGGAACGAAAAGTCTGGCAGCAATTTTAAATAAAACTAACGTAAACATGGGAAAGGAAATTCTGGATCAGATTGAACAGAAAGACCCCGATGTTGCAATGGAAATTAAAAGATTGATGTTCTTATTTGAAGATATTGTGAAAATTCAGGATAAAGATATACAGCGATTACTTAAAGAGGTTGATAGAAAAGATATTGCTCTTGCATTAAAAGTTGCAGATGAAAAATTACGCGATAAGATATTTGGTAATATGTCTGAAAGAGCTGCAGATTTGCTAAAAGAAGAACTTCAATATATGGGTATGGTAAAACTTAAGGAAGTTGAAGGTGCCCAAGCGCGAATAATTGACATCTTGAAAAACCTTGAAGAAAGCGGAGAAATTTCTCTTAACCTTAGGGGAAGTCAAGAAGAAGTTTATGTCTAACGTCATAAAGCTGAATAGTAAAGGTGTTAAGTTAAATGTTAAAGGCTCGGTGCTTTCTTATGACGAAACTCAAACTGATACCGGGGAGAATCACTTTAAGCAGTTATTAGATGAGCAATACAGCAGCGGTTATGATGACGGTCGAAAAGAAACCATCATAGAACTGGAAAGCGAATTCTCAAAAAAACTTGCACAAAAATTTGCCGAGTTTCATAACATCATTTCTACTTATGATGAAAAATTGATGAGCTATGAATCGGCATTTGAAAAAATTGTATTGGATACTTCGTTTGTTATAGCAGAAAAAATTGTTAAAAGAGAAATTGAAAAAGAATCAATTATTTCAGAGGTGTTAAGAGCCTCGATAAAGAAGATTTTAGGGGCAAACGATGTAGTAATAAAACTGAATCCGGATGATTATGAATCCTTAATGTCGGATGCACAAAAAATATTATCAGAACATTCTTATTCAAAAATAAAATTTGAGCCTGAAGAAAATATTGAAGCGGGTGGTTGTCTAATTGAAACAGAAATAGGTAATGTAGACTCCAGAATTTCAACCCAGCTTGAATCTATAAAACAAAATTTGGACGCTTCCTTAAATCCCTAAAGTTGTTATGACAAACATTACAGAACAATTAACCAACAAGTATAACCGTATAATTCAACACACTGAATTAATAAGAGTTAATGGAAAAGTAACCGATGTAATCGGCTTGGTCATTGTCTCTATTGGTCCAAGTGTTTCTTTGGGGGAAGTTTGTATTATTGTTGACAAAGAAGGAAATGAAGTTTGTCAATGTGAGGTAGTTGGATTTAAGGACGGAAAAGTTCTTTCAGTTGCCTTAGGTGAAGTTCAACAAATCTCCCCAACCTGCGAAATAATTGCTTTCGGAAAAGCCTTTACAATTGGGGTTGGAAAAGAATTATTAGGGAGAGTTTTAGATGGATTAGGAAATCCAATCGATGGAAAAGGACCAATTAAAACATCATCAACAAGATCAATTTTTAGTACACCTCCAAACCCGCTTGAAAGAAAAAGAATTACAGTTCCGTTACAGACAGGTGTTAGAGCAGTAGATGGATTATTGACAATCGGTAAAGGACAAAGAATGGGAATCTTTGCCGGAAGCGGTGTAGGGAAAAGTGTAACTTTAGGAATGATTGCGCGTAATACAAACGCTGATGTAAACGTGATTACTCTTATCGGTGAACGTGGAAGAGAAGT
This sequence comes from Ignavibacteria bacterium, assembly GCA_030684555.1. GTDB lineage: Bacteria > Bacteroidota > Ignavibacteria > Ignavibacteriales > Ignavibacteriaceae > JAGUXE01. Next base: position 71,302 of record JAUXVN010000017.1, on the reverse strand, counting down.
AAGAGAATTTATTGAAAAAGATTTAGGTGAAGAAGGATTAAAACGTTCGGTAGTTATTGTTGCTACAAGTGATAAATCGGCTTTAGTCAGAATGAAAGGCGCTTACATAGGGACGAGTATCGCAGAATATTTTAGAGACCAGGGAATGGATGTTCTGTTGATGATGGACTCAGTAACCCGATTTGCGATGGCACAGCGTGAAATTGGTTTAACAATTGGAGAACCTCCTACTACAAAAGGTTATCCCCCATCGGTTTTTGCTCTTCTTCCTAAATTGTTAGAGAGAGCCGGAATGACAAGCAACGGCTCTATTACCGGACTGTATACTGTTTTAGTAGATGGTGATGATATGACCGAGCCTATTGCGGATGCTGTCAGATCTATTCTTGACGGACATATAGTACTCTCGAGAAAGCTTGCTAATAGTGGTCAGTATCCTGCAGTTGACACACTGCAAAGTGTGAGTCGTGTTATGCCTGATATTGTTACACCGGATCATCGTGAGCGTGCTGCTACATTTAATGAAATTTTAGCAACATATAAAGAAGCAGAAGATTTAATAAACATCGGGGCATACGTTCGAGGCAGTAATCCTTTAATTGATCATGCACTTACAAAAATTACACAGCTAAGGTCATTCTTAAAACAGGATATGTACGAAAAAGCGAATTATAAAGATACAATTGCTAGATTAAACGGAATTATTGAAACTCAATTATAGATAAACAAATGGCGAAGTTTAATTACAAGTTTGCAGGGATTCAAAAGATAAAAGAATCATTTGAGAAAAAAGCTCAAAAAGAATTATCATTTATCGACATAACTATAAATAAAAAACAGAAACAAATTGTCGACCTTCAGAATGAAGTAGAACTTCACCGAAGTGAAAGTAGAAAGAAGAGTATTAAAGTATCTGAATTAAAATTTCATCAAGGGTTTCAACATCAAATAGCATTAAAAACAGAAGCAATTGAGAAAGAACTTGTTCATCTAAATAATGAAAGAGAACGGAAGTTAGAAGAACTTATAATTAAAAGTAAAGAGCATAAGGTCCTTAATAAGTTGGAAGAGAGACATAAAGAAGATTTTTACTCTGAACAGAATAAGGCTGAGTCAATCAGCATTGATGAAATTGCTGTTCAAAAGTTTGCGAGGAGAGATAAATGAAAAACACATTGATATATATTCTAACATTTGTTGCGGCATTTATACTTGTATCATGGGGATTAATTTTTCTAAACACCACTTATGAGAATATTTTCGCTTTCAACTTTTCTCCTCGATCTACAGCAGTACCAATTGATTCGGTTAAGGTAAAAACACCACCAAAACAAAAGCTGGTTTTAAAAGCCCGGGCAAAATTAGTAAAACCTGTAACTGATACTACAACCGTAGTAATCAAACCACAAGATTCAGTTAAGGTTGAAAAATCACGTGAAGAAATTCTAGTAGACAGTTTAAACACTCTAACAAAACTATTAACAGAAAAATCAAAAGACCTTAAAGAAAACAAGAAAGGGACAGCTAAAACCGAACCTCCTTCTGACTTCAGTAATAAGAAGGATTCAACCTACAATGTATGGTTAAAAAACACCTCCGGACTCTTTGAAGCAATGGATTCTAAGAAAGCCGCTAAAATAATTCAGAATTATTCCGATAATGTGGCAAGAGATATTCTTTACTCGATGAAGAAGAAGAAATCTGCTCAAATAATTGCTGAATTAAGCCCTGAAGTGGCTAATAGAATAATAAGGTTAAGGTAATGCAAATAAATCCTCTTTTTATCAATACTGCTGAAGTTACAACTCCCAACGGAGAAACTAAAAATTTCCGTCTCGACAATTGCTCATATTTATTTTCAGATATTATAAAAGTTGAAATAGATGAAAATAGTGAAACACCGGTTGATGAGAATAATGTTTTAGCAGAAAATCCTTCAGTTCTTACTGCTGAAAATGATTCAAAAGAATCTATAACACAGTCTGCAAATTTTCTGTTTGAAGATGAGAATCAAATCATTTCTGAAAAAGTTGATTTAGTTGATGACGTTACTGTTACTGAAGTAGTAACAAACTTCGTTGAAACTAGCACTCCTTCATCTTCGACCAAAATTGTCGGCACCCCTCTCAGTTTAAGTAAAAATGAAAAAGAGTCTCTTGAAAACTTATTTAATCAGATTGAAACTATTGTAAAAGAAAATCTAACAGCAGCCGAAAAAACAGCCGCATCCGAAGTTGTTAGTGATATTCATATTGAATCAGAAAATAAAGAAGTAAACGATCAAGTTGTTGTTCCCGATTTATTAAATATATTAAAGCCATTAATAGAAGAGATAAAGTCAAACCTTCAAAACTATCCTACAGTTGAAAAAATTTCATTAGTTACAAAAGATAAAGAAATTAACGTAAGTGAAGTTCAAGAGAATCTGCTTGGAAGTTTACTCGAAGAGATGTTGTTAAATAATGAAAAAGTATCATTAGTTTTTACAACAGCCGGAGGAACTGTAGCACTTGAAATATCTGAAGATAATCTAGCAGAATCAGTTACAGGAACGGCTGCAGCAAAAGAGATCAGCTCTCCACTTGGGGATGAAAATCAAAATACTGAAAAAGAAATATTACAAGGTGAAAAACCCTCAACAACCGGTAATGAAAAAACTTCGGTTCAAAGTGAAAAATTGGATTCTTCAAAAATTGAAAGCAGCTCTGTAAAGAATTCTCCCGTCCTCGGATTAGATCAAAAAGTAACTTACAATGCTAAAATAGTTAATACACCCTCAAGCAGTTATTTACCTAATCAAAATAATGTTAATGCTATTAATTCTGATGAAACTGATTCAACAGTAGAACTTAAAAATATTAAGCCAACTGCTGTTATGGATGATTCGCAAAAAATTTCAAATGAGGATTTGCACATTAAAACTTCTTCCTCTGTTAAAGCAAGTGGTATATCGGTTACAGGAAATATTGATGTAATAAAAGAAAACGGACAATCGGAGAAAATTGCCAACGGTGAAACATCATTAAAAAATAGTGAAGAACAATTGAAACCGGAACCAAAAGTGCTTGTGACTCAATCAACTGATAATTCCAAAGTGACTGCTGAAGTTAAAGTAGAAACTTCAGTTAGCAAAGATCAAATTAAAAGTGAAACAACATCAAGTTCAACAGCTAAAATTAATGTTAAAGCAAGTATAAACGAACTTGAACATCTCACAATAAAAAATGAAAATGAGATTTCTCAAAATTCAAATACGAAGACAGATAAAACTGATTTAAATACGAAAACTCCGGATGTTCTGAAAATTCAAACTGAACAAAGTGGTGAAAAAGAAACCGTTAGCACAAAGAGTGAACCTGCAAATCAAATATTTAACAAGACTGAATTCCAGCATGTTGAAAATAAAACCGCAGCTGAACCAATAGTAAAATCTGAAGTAAGTGATCCAAACCAAAACCGATTTGATGTTTTAAAAAATCAAGTTCAACAAAGCAGTGAGAAGGAAGTTGTTAGTACACAAAGTGAATCCGACAAACCACTACTCTCTAAGCTAGAAACCCAATCAGTTGGCACTAAGATAACAGCTGAACCAATAGCAAAATCAAACGTTACTGATCTAAACCAAAACAGTGAAGTTGCCTCTAAAGGTTTAACACAACAAAGTAATGTGAAAGAAACTGGTAGCACTCAGAGTGAATCTACTAAACAAATATTTACGAATAGTGAACCCCAGCCTGTTGAAAATAAAACTACTTCTGAACCGAGTTTAAAATCAGAGGTAAATGATCTAAACCAAAACCGATTTGATGCTTCAAAAAATCAAGTTCAACAAAGCAGTGAAAAGGAAGTTGTTAGTACACAAAGTGAATCTGACAAAACACTACTCTCTAAGCTCGAAAACCAATTAGTTGATACTAAGATAACTGCTGAACCAAGAGCAAAATCAAACGTTACCGATATAAACCAAAACCGATCCGAATCTTCCAAAAATCAAGTTCAACAAACCAGTGAAAAGATTTCTGTTGACCAGGAGATAAATTCGGAAAAACAAACATTTGTGAAATCGGAAGGGGAGTCAATTCAGTATAAAGCGACAGAAGCTGCATCTGAAAATATTAATAATAGAGTAATCGCAAATCAAATTGTTTTTAAAGTAACAGTAAAAAATTCTGAAGCTGCTAATAACGTTGATAAATCAAGCGATTCAGAGGTATTGCTAAAAAAGAATAATATTAGTCAAGATAAACCAATTCTCAATTCTTCAAATAATATTGGTCAAGAAGAAGTTGTATCTGCAAAAATAATTGTAGACGATGAAAGTAAATTAAATAATCAAAAATTGCCGATTAAGGAAACGACTCCGGAACCATTTAAAACGTATCAAATTAAGTTAGTAGAAAATATAAAAACGGAACCGACTGAAGTCATTAGCAAACCTGAAGTTTTAACTGAATCATTACCTATTACGAACGGAAAACAAAACATATTGACGAAAAGTCAAGTATTAAAAATGTTTTCATCACCGTTTATTCAGTTTGAAAATCCGGTAAAATATCAATCAATTATTCATCCGGAGTTTAATGAGAATCAACTGCCTCTTGAAATGATAAGTATGAAGCAGACCCTTGATTTTAAGGTCGGACAGGAAGTTGGTTTGTTTACAAAACCGGTTACTCAAATTCCTACTTCACCGATTACCAATGATTTTACTAATATCTCACCAAAAGAGAAATTGGTGATGGAAAAAGCTGATACTAAGATTAACTCTGTTAAACAAACAGTAAAATCTGTAGAGCAAAAACCGATTAATTCAAGTGAACCAAAGGTTAAAACTTCCAACTTCACGACTAATAATAACAACGTGAAATCACAAAAAATTATTACAGAACTTAATGAGTTAAAAGAATCAATTAAACCTCTTGAAGGGAAAACGGATTTTGTAAAAGTCGAAAAACCTATCGTCCAAAAAGAAACGGTAACAGAACCTGAAAGAAAACAAACAGTAGTTGAAAAACTATCAGTTAATGAAAAGAGAGAAGACACAAATACATTTAGAAATATTCCGAAGTTAAGCAAAGATGTAATAGAAGAAACTTCATTCAAGTTAAGCGGTGAAAAGGTAAAATCGACAGCCGGTCAACAAGATTCAGTTCAAAAAGAAGAGAGTGTTAATAATAACCAAAATAAAGAAGTAAAAACAAATCCTTCTTCCAAAGTGAAAACTGTAGCAGAAGAAAACACAAAAAATGTTAATGAAATAGTTAAGGAAGTTGTTAAATCTGCTTCCGAAAAAGAAGCTGCTCCCAAAAGCATTTTAGTAAATGAAAAAGAAACAGTTTTACAGAAAGAGAATAAAGTCGAGTTAGCACAAGAAAAATCAGCCTCGACAACAATTACAGCTTCGGATAATTCAGGTAAAAATGAAACTAAGAATGAACAAGAAAAAAAATCAAATAGCGAAACAGCGCGAACTGAATCTGAAACGAAACCGGTTAAAGAAACACAGGAATTTAAACCGATTGTAGAAATGAAGGAAAGGGGAATTTCTGAGACGGTTAAGATGTCCAATAACTTTAAAACTGTTAGAACTACAGAGATAGTAAAAGAGATTCAGAATATTATTCAGTCCAGAGAAAAACATTCTGTAACAATGAAATTAACCCCGGCTGCTTTCGGAAGTGTGAAGGTTCTACTAGAAACTGTCAATAATGTTTTAAGTGCGAAAATAGAGGTTGAAAACGATACAGTTAAACAAATAGTTCAATCAAATATTGAACAATTAAAACAGGCATTAAATGAAAATGGTATTCAATTATCAACAATAAATATTTCATTATCAAACCACGATCAGCGATCTCCAAGATCTCAGTTTATGAAGAAAAAAGGGAACGCATCGGAAAACGATAAAAAAGTTGATGTTGAAACCGGTAACGAAATTAAACCTAAAAAGCAGTATGGCTATAATACTTATGAATATCTTGTTTAAGGAGTTGAACAATGTTTGAACCGATTAATCCAACTTTGACAAATACCAATGTCAATACACCAAAAGGAAAAGCATCTTTAGGAAAAGATGATTTTATGAAATTGATGTTAACTCAATTGAAACATCAAGATCCACTTAACCCAATGGAGGGAAGTGAATTTGCAGCACAATTAGCACAATTCAGTTCATTAGAACAACTGTCGAATCTTAATGAATTAACAGCTCAAAGTATTGATGCAAATTATTATCTAACGCAATCAATAAACAACACAATGACGGCAACATTAATCGGTAAAGATGTAAAACTATCCGGTAATGTATTGAATGTTAAAGGTGATGAAGGGATGACCATTGGTTATAAACTTCCGTCTAACGCTGCCAATGTTACGGTAAAAGTTTATAATGAAGCCGGCGTACTCGTAAAAACATTTGAGTCTGATGGATTATCTCAAGGAGACCATAAACTTTTTTGGGATTATTACGATAATAGTGGTAATAAAGTTCCTGATGGTAAATATACTTTTACAGTTGAAGCTAAGAGTGTTGCAGGTAATAATATAATTACCGAACAATTTATCTGGGGAAGAATAAACGGAGTAAAATATTCAGATTCGGGGACTAAACTTTTAGTCGGAAATAACGAATATATGTTATCAGATATTTTAGAAATTATTAATCCAACAACCCCAACGGGAGAAGAGTAATGTCAGAAATAAATGGAGTAAAAGTACCTTTTATTCCGATAGTCACAAACAATGACTATGCACCCGGAAAGGTAAAGAATAGTTTAGAGAACTTCGATTCGATCTTTAAAGAAGAATTAGAAAAAGTAAAATTTTCTAATCATGCTTTAAAAAGATTAGAATCAAGAAATATTCAGTTAGATGATTTTGAACTGAATAAAATTGAATCTGCCGTAAACAGAGCAGAATTAAAAGGATCAAAAGATTCCTTAGTAATGATGAGAGACAAAGCATTTATTGTAAACATTCCGAACCGAACTGTTATTACGGCAATGCAGGTTGGTGAAGAACAAGATAATGTATTTACAAATATTGACAGTGTGGTTTTTGCATAAAACAAATTAATAAATAAATAACTTAGAGCGGGACCTTTTGAGGACGCTCTCGATACAACCGACTGACTGACGTTGTATCAAAAAAAATCAAAACAACCTTAGGAGGTTATCATGGCACTATTAAATTCACTTTTCGCTGGCGTATCCGGATTACGAAATCATCAAGCAATGATGGATGTAATCGGTAATAACATTGCAAACGTTAACACAATCGGTTTCAAAAGTTCACGTGTAACTTTTAGTGATGCATTTAATCAATTCATTAAAGCCGGTACAAACCCTACAGAAAATTCAGGCGGAACAAACTCATTCCAAATCGGTCTCGGTATGAAAGTTAATTCAGTTGATAGAAATTGGAATCAAGGTACATTCGAAAGAACCGGTATTACATCTGATTTAGCTTTACAAGGACCCGGAATGTTCGTCCTTAAAAGTAATGGTGAAAATTTTTATTCGAGAGCAGGGGCATTCACATTTGATGCAGACGGCAGACTTGTTAGTACACAAAATGGTGCAATTGTTCAAGGTAAAGTTGCAAGTTCTGACGGGGCTATACCTCCCGGAAACAATTTACAAGATATAAAAATTGATACTAATTTAAAATTACCTGCCGTTGCAACCAACGATATTAAATGGGGTGGAAATTTAAAGAGTAATTCAGTTCTAACAAGAACCGAAGAAGTTGTTCAACGAGGAAATATTAATTCAGCCTTACCTGGACCATTTACAAGCCAAACTACAATCTATGATGAATTTGGTCAATCGTATAAAGTAAAAGTTACTTATACTAAAACAGCAAATCCGGATGAATATGATTTAGATTGGGAAGTTTTTGATTCTGAAGATGTCTCAATAGGAACCGGCAGCATTACACCTCTTCAATTTGAAGATGATGGAAACGGCAGCTGGGTATTGGATGCAGCTTCTCAAGCATTGCTTGATGGTGCAAATAATAGAATAAATATCCCGGCAAACAATATCGATTTTGTACTTAATCCATCAGCAGTTTCACAAAATGCATCAACTTCAACACTTAGTATTTCGGCAGACGGAAATAGATCCCCGAATATTGTGACTGGTTCTGTAACAATATTTGATACACTTGGAACTGCACATCAAGTTACAATGAAGTTTACAAAAATTGGTAATAACGAATGGACATGGACAGCATCTGTTCCCGGTACAAGTACAGATAATGGACAAGAAGTAAAAGCAAGCGGTACAATCACTTTCAACGCAGATGGTACATTGAGTCCTGAAAATATTGCTCCGACAAATCCACAACTAACATTTGTTCCTAACGGTGGTGCCAATCCATCAGTTATCGATCTCGATTTTGGAACCGGATTTGGCGGTGTTACTCAAACATCAGCAAGTTCAGTAGTTTCAGCATTAAGTCAAAATGGTTCAGCTTCGGCAACTCTCTCAAATCTTAATATTGATCAGTATGGTAACATTGTTGGTATTTTTACCAACGGAAGTTCCAAAAACTTAGCTCAATTAATGGTTTCAACCTTTGCAAATTTGAATGGCTTAATTAGTAATGGTGATAATATGTACACAGCTTATGCAAACTCAGGGGAACCAAGAATCGGTGCTCTTGGAGAAGAAACAGGAACAACAGTTCAATCAGGTGCGCTTGAGCAATCAAATGTTGATCTTTCTGAAGAATTTACGAGAATGATTGTTTCACAAAGAGGATTTCAGGCAAATGCCCGGGTAATTACAACTGCTGATAATTTACTTCAAGAAATCACAAATCTAATTAGATAATAAGTTCTAAAAATTTAGTTAAGGGAATCCAAAACGGATTCCCTTTTTATTTTTGACCAGATGTCTAATAATAACCACTTCAATCCTTTAATCCTTAATTATTCTGCCCATTTTTAATGTTTAGGTTCTGGCATATTGATTGACTAATGATTCAGTAAAATCATTATAAAGATTAAAATTAAATGGCAGATACAGATTTAATTATTCCCGATCCTCCTAAATCAAACTTTCTTAAAGTGTTGATGATAGGATTACCCGTATTCATCGTTCAGCTTGTTTTAGTATATTTTGTTACCGCTAATATATTGATGAACCGTGCTCCAACTACTTCTCATAGTTCTGAAACCGGACAGACCGAAAACCAGGACTCAAGTGAAAACCCTCAAGACGAAAATCTTGAAGAAAGAGGGAAGTTTATTTTCGTTATGGAAGATATAATTATTAATCCCGCCGGTACAGATGGGAAAAGACTTTTACTTTCTTCCATCGGTTTTGATGTGAGCCGCGAAGAAGACAATAAAGAACTTGAAACAAAACAAGTTTTAGTTAAAGATATTGTTATTTCTCTCCTTTCCAGTAAAAGCATAATGCAGTTGGGTGATGCCCAATATAAAGATACACTTCGAATTGAAATTGCAAGCAACTTACAGGAAAGAATGCCCAAAATTAAAATAAATGACATTTATTTCAGCAAATATATCTTACAATAGGAATTATGGCAGAAGTATTATCACAACAGGAAATTGATTTATTACTGAAAAGTGGCGGAGACACTTTCCCTGTAGAGTCACATGAGAGCGAACCGATTCTTTTTGATTTTCGACTTCCTAATAGAATTTCGAAAAACCAACTAAGAACTATAAGAAACATCCATGAAAATTTTGCAGAAAGTTTTTCTTCTTTTCTTGTAACAAAACTACAAAACATTGTAAATATTAATATCCCGACTGTAGATCAAATTTATTATTCTGAATATGTATTGTCCGTCCCTAACCCGGCTTGTCTTTATACTTTCGAAATTAAGAATACTGATATTAAAGGTATACTTGAATTAAGTACAGATTTTGCGCTTACGCTTGTTGACAGACTTTTAGGCGGAAACGGAATCGGAACGAAGCAAACAAAGATGATCACCCCTATTGAACAAAAGGTGCTTCATGTTGTTATAGAACGAATTTTTGCTGATTTAAGAAAAGCATGGCAAATTATTGATGATTTTGAATTCATAATTGATAGATTTGAACCCGATATCGATTTTGCTCAAATTACTTCACAAAACGAATCAGTATTGTTGCTCTCTTTTGAAATATTGATTGGCGAACAATCATATATGATGAATTTGTCTTTTGCAACTTTTGCCTTTGATACAATATTAGCAAAATTATCTTCACAAAAACTTTCTACAATTAGACCTGTCAGATATCAAGGTGTAACAGCACAAGAAATTCTAACTTCACATTTATACAAAGCTCTATTACCGGTTTCGGTAGAATTTGGAAGAACTGTTATTTCGGTAAAAGAGTTGATGAATTTGGAAAAGGGGGATGTAATAATGCTTGAGCAGAAAATAGGTGATGACCATATTATTAAAGTGCAAAACAAGCCGATGTTTCTTGGCAAATCGGGCAATGTAAATAATCACAAAGCAGTTAAAGTAACTAAACGCATATCGACGGATCAAACAAAATAAAGGATTAAAAATGTCAGATTTTTTAGGTGATACTTTCAACGAAAAAGATAAGAACTCGAAAATAAAAGCAAAAGAAGTAGAGTTTGATGATTTTGATGAATCAAGTCTTCGATCAGGAGGCGGTTCAATGGAAAAGCTTACTTTTTTAAGTGACCTTCAATTAAATGTCTATATTGAATTAGGTAGAACTCAAATGCAAATTAAAGACATCCTTGAGTTGGAGCGTGGTTATGTAATTGAACTTGATAAACTTGCCAGTGAGCCGGTTGATATTTATGCTAACAATAAAAAAATTGCCGAAGGTGAGGTTGTTGTAATTGATAAACATTTCGGAATTCGTATTACCAATCTAAATGATGCAGCAGCTCAACTTAAAGGACTCTACTAATGGATTTTTTTGATGTCATTAAAATGCTTCTACCACTGCTTATCATAATAGCTATGCTTTATGGTTTGTTGGTAGTAGTAAGGAAATATTCTTTCTCACTTTCTAAAGGAAAAACAAGTGGAATGAATATTAAAATAGTAGGGACTCAAATGTTATTACCGAAAAAATTTATTTCAGTTGTAAGAGTGAAGGATAAAATGTTGGTACTTGGAGTAAGTGAATCTTCAATTACTCTTCTTAAAGAAATTGATGCAGACGATAACGAAATTGTTGATAATGAAATGGATATGCAAAATTCATCTTTTGCGGACATGATTAAAAAGAACCTTGGAATGAAATGAGAAAGAGCATTTTTTTTATCTTATTAGTAATTGGAATTTTAATAGCCATTCCTACAAACACTTTTGCACAACAAAGCACACCAATTCCGCTGCCTAAAATCGGTATTGATATTGGAACTGCAGAAAATCCAAAAGATGTATCGGTAACACTACAAGTTTTACTTCTGATGACGATATTATCTTTAGCCCCTTCAATAATGATAATGACAACAGCATATTTACGAATAATTATCGTTTTCCATTTTCTTAAAAGTGCTTTGGGAACCCAACAGATGCCGCCGGGTCAGTTATTAGCCGGTACTGCATTGTTTATTACATTTTTTGTTATGGCTCCGACCTGGAACAAAGTGAATGATGAAGCGATTAAACCACTTCTCGATGGGAAAATTCAAGTTGAAGAAGCTTACAATAAAGGAATTGAACCTATTCGTGATTTCATGTTTAAAAATGTACGTGATGAAGATCTGGAATTATTCATTGGTTTAGCAAGCTTAAATAGACCCAACAACAAACAAGATTTACCAACTTATATCGTGATACCTGCATTTGTTATAAGTGAAATGAGGATTGGGTTTATTATAGGGTTCTTTTTATTTATTCCGTTTTTAATGGTCGACATGATAATAGCCAGTATACTTATGTCTATGGGTATGATGATGCTTCCACCGATGCTGGTTTCACTCCCATTTAAAATATTATTGTTTATTCTTGTTGATGGATGGAATTTAATAATCGGTTCAGTTGTGAGGAGTTTTTCGTAAATGACAGAAGAAATTGTTATTCAGGTTTTGAAGGAAGCCTTTTATACTGCTTTCATAATTATTCTGCCGGTATTAGGCGTTACGTTGGTTGTCGGTATTTTTATATCAATTTTTCAAGCTGCTACATCCATTCAGGAAATGACTTTAACATTCGTTCCGAAAATATTAGTAACCGCTCTAACGATTATTTTTTTACTCCCATGGATGATTGATAAAATGATGGCGATTACGATTAGAATGTTCACAATGTTTAACACTATGATAAAATGAACGCAATACCGGTTAATGATTTTGTAATAATGTTAATGATTTTCATCAGAATTTCATCGGCAGTTTTCACTTCTCCTTTATATAGTAGTGAAGGAATTCCCGCAACAGCAAAAATATTTCTTGCAATAATTATCGCTTATGTGATATTCCTAACATTGGATAGAGAGGCGATCACAGTTTCTATCTCAGGTTGGTCTCTTTTTGTATCCGGAATAAAAGAAGTCTTAACCGGTTTATTAATCGGATTTATGTTGAACTTTGTTTTTTGGGGTATTTCTTACGCCGGTACATTGATTGGTTTTGAAGTAGGATTAACAATGGCGGATGTATTTAATCCCACGGCACAAACAAATAATAACGTAATTGGTGAATTTATTTATCTCGGAGCAACAGTAATCTTTTTCTTAATTAACGGGCATCATTACATTATTAGAGCTTTAGCCTACTCGTACACTATTATTCCTATCGGGGAGTTTGGTGTATCAGAATCCCTTCTAAATCTTTTAGTAAAATATACAGCCACAATATTTATAATTGCGGTTAAGATTGCATCACCAATTATGGTTTCCTTTTTTCTTTTACACATTGCAGAGGGAGTTCTTGCAAGAGTTATCCCTCAAATGCAAGTGTTTTTTGTTGTACAACCGATAAAAATTGGATTAGGATTAACAATAGTGGCTATAGTTATTCCTCTTTATATCTATTTAATTAAAAACCTTCTGATTGAATATGAAGGTAAACTTTACACTTTTATTCAAGTGATGGGCAATTAATGGCAGCCGATGAGGGACAGGAAAAAACCGAACAACCGACGTCGAAAAAATTAACCGATGCCCGGGACAAAGGTCAAGTTGCAAAAAGTACCGAAATCAATTCGGTTTCTATTTTTGTTTCCGGTCTTTTACTGCTTTATATAAGTCAGTCCTGGGTAAGCGGTAAAATTTCATGGTTTGCAAAGTTTATATTTAACTCGCTTGATGTTCTCACGATAAACAAAGATTTATTTATTGACTATGCTATTAAAGGATATCTCTATTTTATTGCAATTCTCGCTCCTTTGTTGATTGGTTTGGTGGTTGTTGCTTTAGCTGCAAATATCTCTCAAGTCGGATTAAAGTTTGCTACAAAAGCATTAGAACCGAAGTTTGATAAACTTAATGTATTTAAGGGAATTAAAAATTTAGTTTCCTCAAAAGCATTTGTAGAGGTTGCTAAATCAATATTTAAACTGGTTCTTATCGGAAGTTTCACCTACATGATGTTAACGAAACTAATAGCATCATCAACGGCGATTCTTGAATTTTCAATTGAAGAAATTGTAAACTTTATGATGGATTCTGCCTATTCATTAGTTTGGAAACTTGCTCTTATCTATATCTTAATTGCTGCAGCTGACTTTGCTTTTCAAAAGTATAAATTTAAAAAAGATATGATGATGACCAAGCAGGAAGTAAAAGAAGAATTCAAACAGCAGGACGGTGATCCTGAAATAAAGAGTAGAATAAGAAAAGCTCAGTTTGCTGCTGCACGTCAAAGAATGATGGTTGATGTTCCGACTACAGATGTGGTTATTACTAACCCGACTCACTATGCTATTGCACTAAAATATGATATGGCAAAAGATGGTGCTCCAACCGTAGTTGCAAAGGGTGTTGATGAGCTTGCTCAGCGAATTAAAAAAATTGCTGTTGAGAATAATGTTCCGTTACATGAAGATAGGGAATTAGCAAGAGCATTATTTAAAATGTGCGACGTTGGCGATAAAATTCCTGCGTCATTATTTAAAGCCGTTGCACAAGTGCTTGCATATATCTTTAGGTTAAAAGAATCTAAAAAGAAAAAGAGTATTATTTGATAATGAACTTCCTTGGTAAAAATACCGATATACTTTTAGCTTTCGGGTTAATCTTTATTCTTGGATTAATGCTCATTCCTCTGCCAACTATTTTCTTAGATTTTTTCCTCGCACTAAACATCACCGCTGCAGTATTAATACTTATTGTTTCGTTATATATACAATCACCGTTAGATATATCAGTTTTTCCGGGTTTATTACTTGTTTCAACATTATTCAGATTAGCGTTGAACATCAGCTCTACAAGATTAATTTTAATTGAAGGTTATGCCGGTAAAGTAATTGAAACTTTCGGTACATTCGTTGTAAGTGGAAATTTTGTAGTTGGATTTATAGTATTTATCATATTAGTTATCATTCAGTTTATTGTTATCGTAAAAGGTTCAGGAAGAATTTCAGAAGTCGCAGCAAGATTTACTCTGGATGCAATGCCCGGTAAACAAATGGCGATTGATGCTGATTTGAATACAGGTCTAATTACCGAAGCTGATGCAAGATCCCGTAGAGATAAAATTAGCCGCGAGGCTGAATTTTATGGTGCAATGGACGGTGCAAGTAAGTTTGTTAAAGGAGATGCAATTGCCGGACTTATTATAACCGCAATTAATTTAATTGCCGGATTTATTATCGGAGTAGGACAACGGGATTTAGAAATTGGTGATTCAATACAAACCTATACAATTTTAACTATTGGCGATGGATTAGTTTCACAGATTCCTGCGTTGATAATTGCTACTGCCGCCGGTTTAGTAGTTACCCGAAGCGCTGCCGGTACTGCACTTGATACACAAATGAAACTACAACTCTTTTCAAATCCTCGCGTGTTGGGAATTGTATCCGGAGCAGTTTTCTTATTCGGATTAGTTCCGGGGATGCCTACCGGTACTTTTATTATTTTAAGCGTTGGTCTTGGAACCGGAGCATATTTTTTAAGTAAAAGAGCGGCGGCGGCGGCTCCAACTTTAACTGAAGAAGAAATTGTTCCCGAATCA
This sequence comes from Ignavibacteria bacterium, assembly GCA_030684555.1. GTDB lineage: Bacteria > Bacteroidota > Ignavibacteria > Ignavibacteriales > Ignavibacteriaceae > JAGUXE01. The sequence goes on along the minus strand of JAUXVN010000017.1, from coordinate 56,168 downwards.
ACGGAAGAAAAAGTTGAACAATATCTTCAAGTTGATCCAATCGAAATTGAAATTGGATATGGCTTAATTAGTTTAGTGGATGAAAATCAAGGCGGTAATTTATTTCAGAAAATTTCTTCAACAAGAAAATTTATTGCGTTGGAATATGGCGTTTTAATTCCACCTGTTAGGGTTCGTGATAATCTTCAATTAAACCCGAATGAATATATTATTAAAATAAAAGGAAATGTTGTCTCAGATTATGAGATTCACACTGATCGTTTTCTCGCTATGAATCACGGCGGAATAGACGATACCCTTGACGGAATTCCGACTAAAGATCCGGCATTCGGTTTAAGTAGTTATTGGATTTCTAAAGAAGAAAAAGATAGAGCTGAACTTCTCGGCTTTACAGTCGTTGACGGAATATCGGTTTTATCAACTCATCTTCAAGAAACACTAAAGCATAATTTTGATAAAATATTAACGAGACAGTCAGTAAAACAACTTCTTGAAAATTTGAAAAAAGAATATCCGGCAGTAATAGAAGATATTAATCCGGATGCACTTTCGCTTGGAACAATTCAAAAAGTTCTTCAGAATTTATTAAAGGAATTAATCCCGATAAAAGATTTAGTCCAGATTATTGAAGCATTGATTGATTATTCAAAAGCTACCAAAAACATTGATGTGCTCACTGAATATGTTCGACATTCAATCGGGAATACAATTGCAAATCTTTTTAAGGATAATAACGGAATTATTCACGCTGCGGCAATAGGTGAAAATTTGGAATCATTTATAACCCGATCATTACAAAACCAAAAAGATGCAATCGGGACGCTTGGATTAAGCCCAACAATGCTTAGAGAGCTTAATAATAATATCGAAAAATCGAAAAACAATTTTACTTTACTTGGCTATCCGCCTGTAATAGTAACATCAGCTACAATTCGTCCATATTTTTATAGATTAATAAATTCAAGTTTCCCCGACTTTTCGGTACTTTCATATTCGGAACTCCCATCACAAATTGAAATTGAGTTTATAGATAGTATAGAGGTTCAAAATGCAAATTAAAAAATTTGTTGCTCAAACTTTACGCGAAGCTACCGAAAAAATGAAAGATGAATTTGGTACTGAAGCAGTTATTCTTGGAACACGTGTTATAGAAGCCGATTTGAAACTCGGTATTAAAAAAATGTTCGAGATTACTGCCGGTATTGAAGACGAAGGTGAAAGTGAAGCAAAAGTAAAATCCCTTTCAAAATCGAAGATTAATCTTCATCCTCAAAAGTCATTCGAAGAAGAGTTGAATGAGATTAACAATAAAATATATTCTAAGGCAAAAACCCCTTCAATTAAAGCCTCCTCCTCAGACAAGCAGCCTGCTAAGATTGAACCTAAGGGAGGAAAATTAGAACTTGAAAGTGAACTAAAAGAGATAATTAATACTCTTGTTCAAAAAGAAGTTCAGAAAACAATTATTACCGAAGTTCTTGATCAGTTAAAAAAGTATCAACATCTACTTACCCGCGAAAATCTGGAAAGTTATACTTTATCATGTCTTTCATCATTATTATCGACATCAGATTTTGAACTGAAACCACAAAAAAAGACGAAGACAGTTGTTCTAATTGGACCTACGGGAGTTGGTAAAACTACAAGTATTGCAAAACTTGCCTTGATTGCAAAAATCATCCACAATCTTGATGTCGGATTAATTTCGGTAGATACTTATCGTTTGGGCGCACTCGACCAATTAAGAATTTTCTCTGAAGTCAGTCATATTGATATGTTGGCTGCATATGAGCCGCATGAAATGCCGGAACTGATGAAAAAATTCAGTAAAAAGGATATCGTGTTTATCGATACCGCAGGACGGAGTCCTCAAAACGTAAATCAACTAAAGAAGAATTTAGAATTTGTAAAAAATATTTCTGTTGATGAAACTATGCTTGTTCTTAGTGCAACAAGTTCAACAAGAAATTTAATTGATACAGCGGGAAAATTTAAAATGTTCAACTATGGTTCTTACATTTTTTCAAAAATTGATGAATCGGTTGCTCATGGAAATATCCTTAATTTGGTATCAAGTACTGGAATTCCGGTAGTTTTTTTGACAAATGGACAAGTTATCCCTGACGATATTATAGCCGCCGATTCTGATTTTATTGCAAAACTTATTTATTCGGACAAAATTTCAAAATGATAGGTCAACTTAACCGAATACTGGAATTAGAAAAACTGAAGGCGTCACAACTTGTAAAAAGAAATAATAAAGTCGTGGCTTTTACTTCGGGTAAAGGGGGAACGGGAAAATCTTTTCTTTCTCTGAATATTGCCTTCTCTCTATCCAAAGCAGGAAAGAAAATACTTCTAATAGATTTTGATCCGAATCTTTCCAATTTAAATATTATGATGAATAAAAGAGCGGAAAAGAACTTATCAAGTTTTATTCTTCAAAAAGAACTTCTTGGTGATTTAGTAACAGAATACAGCTCCAATTTGCACATTATTTTTGGTGAATCAGGAAAGGTTGACTTTCCATCACTTTCACAGGGCATCATTGATAATTTCATTATGCAAATTCAATCGCTTGAGCAGCAGTATGATTACGTCTTTATTGACACAGGTTCCGGTGCAAACGATGAACTTCTGCATTTGCTTTCTTCATGCGAAACAAAAATTATTGTGGCTACTCCTGAACCAACCGCTATAATGGATGCTTATGTAATAGTTAAATTATTGAAGAGCAGAAACTCATCTGGTAAAATTGGTATTGTCATCAACAGAGCTTCAACATCTTCAGAGGCTCTAAATGCATATGGCAATTTGAATAAAGCAGTAAAACATTTCCTAAATGTTGATATTTCGTATTGTGGAACCGTAAACTTTGATGTTGGAGTTAGCAAGTCGATTATAGCTCAAGAAATCTTTCTTGAAAGATTTACAAAAGGGGAAACGGTAGATGCTATTAACAGATGTGCCAAAGAAATTACTAAATTCAGTCAAGTGGTCAATATTGACCAAAGCAATAATAATCCTCGTTAAAAAACCTTAAATATTCTCCTAAAACAAAACAAAAACGTCAATTAAGCCCTCCAACTTTTGGTATAACTTTTGCGTATTATAAACCAAAGGAAAAAGTTATGAATAAAATAATATTACATTTTGGTCTGTTAGTCTTCTTTCTGTCGATTATATTTTTCAGTCAGAGAGGGATGCCGTTAGAGGATGTAATTATAAAGTCATTCGTAATATTTATAGTTCTAACAATAATGTTAAATGTCGTGGCAATTATTTTTATCAGGTCTATTAATAAAACCGCATTGGATAAAAATAAAAAGCTACAAGAAACATAAAATTCAAGAGTATGTATTATGAGTAATGCACAATTATGGGCAGATTATAAACAATCGCCCTCGGTTCAACTGAAAAAGAAGATTACAGTCAATTATATTAATCTCGTTCATTATGTTATTCATCATTCAAAATTTGGGAATAACAATATACTTGATGAACGAGATTATTTTCAGTATGGAATTGAAGGGTTGAGCGAAGCAATTGATAGATTCGACCCTGAATATGGCACCAAATTCGAAACATATGCGATACAACGAATCCGCGGTAAAATCCTTGATGAACTTAGAAAAATTCAGATAAAACCGCGACCTGACGGAACTTCATCACGAAGTGAATCTTTCTACTCTACTGTTTCTTTAAGCAGGTCAAATGATGATGAAGATGGTTATACCTTAGTAGAAGTTATTCCAAGTGAAACAGATTCCCCCGCCGTTGTCACAGAGAAAAATGAGGCAAAAGCACTGCTCGCAGCAGCAATTAAGCAATTAGATGAGCGTGACAGATTAATCCTTTCTCTTTACTACTATGAAGATTTAAGCTATAAAGAAATAGCTCAGTTAATGAATATTACAATTTCTAGAGTTTCTCAGGTCCACACCAAAATAATTAACCAATTAAAGGCAAAACTTACAGTTTTAAATGACTAATTTTATTGAACATCAAATTGACAGACGGGATTATAATAAAAATCTCCTTTTAGGAATTAGAAATTTACCTTCTATTCCTGTCGTTATGCTTGAGTTGACGAGACTTTTAGATAATCCAAGAACAAGTGCCGGAGACCTGGGTAAATTGATCAGTAAAGATCAAGGTTTAGTTACTAAAATTTTAGCAGTTGCTAATTCTCCTTTATACGGATTACCAAGACGGGTTTCGACAATTGAGTTTGCAATTGTTATTCTCGGATTTGATCATATCAAAAACATTGTTATTGCTCTTTCCATGATGGAAGCCTTCAAAGGGAGTAACGAAAAAGGATGGAACAGACAAAGTTATTGGAATCATTCACTTTTAACTGCAATGGCATCTAAGAGAATTGCAGATGATTTAGGTTACAGAAAATCGGGTGAAGTTTTTACCGCCGGCTTACTTCATGATTTGGGAATCTCTGTAACTCAAAGATTTTTTAATCATGATTTCAAAAAAATAAATGAGATGGTTGAATCCCAACAAATGTCCTACATGAGTGCTGAAAAATTAGTACTAGGATTAACACATGAGGAGGTTGGACAATTTCTAATTGAAAAATGGAATTTACCGGCAGTTTTAGGTGATGCAGTTCTTTTTCATCATCAACCCTCTTTAGCAGAAGTTAACAAACCGTTGGCTGCAATAGTTCATCTCGGTGACTATCTAACACAGCGATTTATGATCGGGAATGTTGATTGGGATGAAAATATCGGACTTGACCCCCGGATTATTGAAATATTGAAATTAGGAGATGAAACTTATCTCGATAATTTAATTAACAGTTATGAACAACTATACAAAGACCAAATTGATTCTTTAACCTTTTAGTAGAAAATCTTATGACAACACAAATGGAAGACCTTAACAAGAAGAAAGAAAAAACAGAGTTGATATTATCAAACGTTATCAACTTACCGGTTGTACCAAAAATAATGACCGAAGCAATGAGAATGCTTGATAACAAACTTACAAATGCTACTGAGTTAAGCAGACTCATTTCTAAAGATCAAGCACTTGTTACAAGAATCCTTACTATCGCAAATTCTCCGCTATATGGATTGCAGCGTAAAGTAACAACTATTGATTTTGCTCTTCTTATACTCGGTTATCGTGAGCTGCGAAACATCATCACGGCTTTATCAATAATTGAAGCTTTCAAAAACAAAACCGACAAGTACCTGGATCAAAAAGAATTTTTACTCCATTCTTTTTTGGTTGGTACAGCTTCTAAAAAACTTGCTGAAGAATTAGGTTTTACAAACAGCGGTGAAGCTTTTATTTGCGGCTTTCTGCATGATGTCGGTCTTTCAGTATTACACAGATATATGCACTCAAGTTTCTCTTCAATTTGTGATCTTGTTGACAAAGATGGGGCAACTTATCACGATGCAGAACTTGAAATACTCGGAACCACACACCAAGCCATAGGCTTCTTTTTATTGGAGAAATGGAATTTCCCTGTTGAACTTACTCAGGCAGTTCTTCACCATCATGATCCGCTCGAAACATCGCAGGGTTTCCAATTAACCAATATCGTTAATCTTGCTGATTACATGACAAAATATTTGAATATCGGTGCTTTCAAATGGGATAAAGATATAAAACTTTGTGAAACTACTATTAAACAATTCAACTTCAACTCTCCGGAAGAAATCGACACCTTTATTAATGGTTATAAGGATTTATTCTGGAGTCAATTAGACTTTATAAGGTTTTTAAATTGAGAGTAATTAAAAACACAGCGCAAAGTTATTCATCTTTTTCAAATTCACTTCAGCATTTAACACGGCGGGGTGATAGAAGAGCAAATCTTCGTTTAATTAAGATTGACAGTGACGTTAACATTGAAGAGAATAACGGGCTTTATAATCAAACTTTTTTAAGCTTGTATCAACTTCAGCAAAAGTGTAACGAAGCTGTTGATGTTAGAAGTATTATGGAATCTTTTAGAAAGGAATTGAAGAAAGTTATATCGTTTAAGAATGCTGAGTTTTTTATTTATGATGAAAAGTCACAGTCGTTTTCTTCTGTTGAGAATGACGAGAATTCAAAAAATGAAGATTTTATAAACAATCTTTATAGTGAAGAAATAATTGATTGGATTTGGGAATCACGCAAACCAAAATTGATTCCGGATAATAATGAAAGTGAAAGAGTTTTAAACAATCTCATTTTCCCGATTTATAATGGAAAACAAAATTGGGGTGTCTTTTCGGTTTTAACTCCTTTGCCGAAGTTTGTTCAAGGACAAATTGAAGAAAAGATTATCACTCTTTTACTTGGAACGATTGTTCCGAAGGTTCAAGTTTTAATTCAGAAAAATGAACTCGCAGCTGTTTATAATGAACTTCAAATAACACAATCAAAATTGTCGAATGATTTTAAACTTGCTGCAATAGGCGAATTAACTTCCGGAATATTTGAAGAAATTATTTCTCCCTTGCAAGTAATTATGAGTTATACTGAGTTCCTTCAAAAAGAATATGAAGATATTGATACTGCTGTAATTGATTCAATAAAAAAACAAGTCACCCATATTAAAAATTTAATTAATCGGGTAGTGAAATTTGCCGAAGCAAATGGTGAGGGAATTAAAATATCATCATGCAGTTTAAATGAAGCATTAACAGAGTTTCACAAACTTACCAGTTCTTCATTTAAGGCAAATTCGTATGAATCAGTTCTTGATCTTGAGGAAGGTATTCCGACAATTTTAAGCAATCAGAATTACATCAATCAATTGTTGATTAATATTCTCAGTTTAATAAAACCCTTTATCAAACCTAATGGCGGCATTTTATTCCAAACCCGTTATGCTAATGAAAATGTAGTTCTGAAAATAGTTACAACTGATTTTATTGATTTATCTATGATTAACGAAAAAGATTTAGGAATAAAAATTATTCGCAATATCATTAAACGTCACGAAGGCGGATTCCAGCTAAAAGCTGATCCAAATTCGGGTTCGGTAATAATTCTTTCTTTTCCGCTTAAAAGGAAGTTGAGATAATGAAATTTGAATTTTTGAGATTATCGTTATTTATAATGGTTTTTTCTTTCGTAGGATTGAATGCAAATTCAAATACTACTGAAAATAAATCCGCAGAAGATTCTCTATATATTTCAAAATTAGTGAATCAACAAATCAATGATGCTGTTACAAAACAAAATCAACCAACAAAAACAATATCAGCGCCGGCAAAAAAGAAAATCATTTTGCCCGTTCCTATTATTGAAAATAAGGCTTCTATGTTTGAGGGGTTAAGTTCAATAAATATAAAGTTATTGATTTTTGCAATTTCAACAATGATGGTTATTACATTTGTTTTTTTTAGAAGAAGAATGATGAGTTTAACCACCCGTAAAATATCCGGGTATAAAGATACAATTGATCTTTTAAGAAGCGAGAGATTAAGAGTTAGAACCGGGAACAAAATGAAATCAATCAGAGGAAATTTAATCACATCTTCAATAGCAGATGCACGACAGGAACAATATGTTACCAAAAAAGCTCGGGAGTTAAATGTTTCAAGAGAAGAAATATTATTGGCTTCAAAGTTAAAAGAACATCAATCAGTTAAACAATAAAATATTAAAAGAGAATATTATGATTAAGGGAATTTATAATTCAGCACGAAGTTTAGACGCAAGACAAAAGAATATGGATATTATTTCGAATAACCTTGCCAACTTAAATACTGTTGGGTTTAAAAGAGAAGTTCCTTTCTCACAAGTAATTTCTGAAATGGGTGAATCACGTTTTAGACAGGTCACCGATTTTAGACAAGGTGACTTTATAACCACATCAAATCCGCTTGATATGGCAATATCGGGTGCCGGTCTTTTTGTTGTAAAAACTGAAAATGGACTGCAATTAACAAGAAACGGTCGCTTTCAAATTTCAGATGAAGGATTTTTGGTTAACTCTGCAGGACAAAAAGTCATCGGTAAAAATGGTGAAATAAGTTTTTCAAATTCGATGCTTTCACAGAACAGAAGTGTATCAGTAAGCAAAGAAGGTGAAATCAAGTATGGCGAAGACATTATGGATGCTTTACTAATAGTTAGATTCACAAATCAAGATAATGAATTATTAAAGTCGTCATCAAATTTCATTTTTGATGAAAGCAATATTGAAGAAGTTCCGGAATCGGAGTATCAAATAGCTCAAGGATATTTAGAAGAGTCAAACGTGAATCCGATTTTAGAAATGGAAGCAATGATTAATCTGAGTAAAGATTATGAATCAACTTATAAAATGATACAACAATTAGATCAATCTTTAGAAAAAGCAAATGAAATCGGGAAAGTATAAAAGAGGATAATATGTCAACACGAGCTTTAAGAACCGCAGCATCCGGAATGTATGCACAACAAATCAACATAGAAGTAATATCTAACAATATTGCAAATATGAATACTACCGGCTTTAAGAGAAACAAAGCCGAGTTTCAAGATTTAATGTATCAGGAGGTTTCAGTTAATCCTTTAGCAACAAGCAGTTCCGGGATGAAGGATTCCGGTACTAATTTAATTCAGGTTGGTAATGGCGTTCAACCGGGTTCAACTCAAAAAATCTTCAAACAGGGAGATATTACTGCAACCAATAATCAGTTTGATATAGCAATTCAAGGGGAAGGATTTTTCCAAGTAAAGAAAACTGACGGAACTTTTGCATATACAAGAGACGGCTCATTTAAAGTTAATTCCGAAGGTAAATTGATCACCTCTGGTGGTTATCTACTTGATCCTGATTTATCATTAACTGAAAATACTTTAGGAATAGCAATATCAAGAGATGGTTCAGTTGTTGCTCTCGAAGTTGGCGGAGGCTCTGCAGCTATTGGAGATATTCAACTGGCAAGATTTCTAAATCCCGGTGGTCTTGTTGCTTTGGGTGATAATCTATACGCTGAATCAGAAGGTTCAGGACAAGCGTTCATTGGAACTCCCGGTTCAGAAGGATTTGGAGAAGTTCATCAAGGATTTCTTGAATCCTCAAACGTAGATGTTGTTGAAGAAATGATTGCAATGATTTCAGCTCAGCGTGCTTATGAGATAAACTCGAAAACAGTAAAAACTGTTGAAGAGATGATGACAATGGCAAATAATCTTAAAAGAGGTTAATAATAGTGCTTAATCTTCTTCTCATATTACTAATAACATTATCTACTCCGGATAAATTGAAAGATAAGATTGAAGAATATCTTGATCAAAAATTGTCCGGGTATCAGAAATATGAATTCGAAATTTCTTACGCACCTAAAGAAACCGATAATTTGGTTATTGACGACAACCGTGATTTTAAGATTTCAAATGATGTTGCATATATTCCGGTAAAATCAGTAAATGGAAAAAGTTCTTCTCTATCATTTGTTACCGTAAAATTAAAACTGTTCGATGAAGTCTTTTCAGCCAAAAGAAATATTAATAAAAAAATGATTTTATCAGAAGAAGATATCGAAATCAAATTGGTTGATGTTGCAAAAATCAGAGGCACTGCCCTTACTGAAAATGATAAGCCGAACACCTTCAGAACTAAATCATTAATAAAAAAAGGGGATGTAATTATTTCTGAACTGCTTGAGAAAATTCCCGTAATTCAAAACGGTGATTTAATTTCCGCTCAAGTTCAACATGGTAATGTTATGGTTTCTATTGACGCTATTGCACGACAGGAAGGCTGCGTTAATGATGTTATCAGAATTGCATCAAAAGATAAAAAACTATTTAAAGCAAAAGTAATTGATTCAAAAAACGTTTCAATAATTGAGTAATTTTATGAAAACTACATTTTTAATATTTATCATTTTATCGGCTTCTCTTTTACCTCAAGATATGAGAAGTAACTCGGGCAGGTCATTATTCTCCGATCAGAAAGCTGCCTTTATTGGTGATGCAATAACAATTCTCGTTGTTGAATCTTCACTCGCATCAAATAACGCTGAAACATCTACGGGAAGACAAAGCGATATTGGTTTTGATATGTCAGGCGGATTGGGAAAAAATCAACTGCCGACTGCAGATTTTGGTTTGGGTTCGGGAAATCGATTTACCGGTTCCGGCTCAACAAAAACTTCGGGAGTTATTAAAACAAAAATCAGCGCAACAATTGATTCTGTTTTAGCTAACGGAAATCTTTTTATCAAAGGGAGTAAAAAGATTGTAATCAACGGAGAAGAACAAATTATTAAAATTAGGGGAATTGTTAGAACATCAGATATTATGGCGGATAATTCTGTTCTATCATATAACATTTCCGAGTCGGAAATTCTTTTCGAAGGAAAAGGGATGATAGACAAATCGCAATCCCCGGGTTGGTTGACAAAATTATTTCATTGGCTTTTTTAGGTGAATTATGAAAACAGCAATTAAAATATTTATACTTTTAGCAATTATGCTTTCGACCGTTAACGGGCAGCGCATAAAAGATATTGCATACATTGCCGGTGATGATGCAGAACAAATTATCGGATATGGAATAGTAGTAGGTTTAGCCGGAACAGGCGATAGTCATCGTGCCCAGTTCACTATTCAATCGATAACAAGTATGTTAAAACGTTTTGGAATTACAGTTCCTCAAACTGATATCAAAACAAAAAATGTTGCTGCTGTAATGGTTACCGCAACACTAAACTCTTACTTGAAACCGGGAGCAAAATTTGATGTAACCGTTTCCTCATTGGGTGATGCGGTAAGTTTACTCGGCGGAACACTATTGATGACGCCAATGTCGGGTATGAGTGGTTTGGTTTATGGATATGCTCAAGGACCAATGTCAGTCGGTGGTTTTGATTTTAACACTCCCACGGGAAATCGAATAGGCAAAAATCACACTCTTGCAGGAAGAGTTCCGCAAGGAGGAATCTTAAAAGAATCTCTTCCACTAATTTCACAAAACAGTGAAGAAGTAAATCTATTCTTAAAATCACCCGATTTAACTACTTCAAATAATGTAACAAATGCAATAAATGCCAAATTCGGAAACGATGTTGCTAAATCTGTTGATGCTTCAGAAATAAAAATTAACGTACCATTAGCTAATCAGAACAATATAGTAAACTTTTTATCAGAGCTTGAAGGATTAAATGTAGAAATAGATTACCTCGCAAAAGTAGTTCTTAATGAAAAGACCGGTACGGTTGTAGCAGGAAGTACAGTAATAATTAAAGCAGTGACAATATCGCATGGAAGTCTAAATATTGCAATACGATCAAACCCGATAATATCTCAACCGGGTGCATTTTCAAGAGGAAATACAGAAGTATTTAACAATCTAATTCCATATGCAACGCAAGATTCATCAAGGGCTATTGCAATTGAGGGAGCATCAAATGTACAGGAAGTTGCGGCAGCACTAAATTCATTAAAGGTCTCACCGAAAGATATTATTGCAATCTTTCAGGCATTAAAAGAAGCAGGCGCATTAATAGCTGAATTGGTAATAATCTAAAATGGAAAGTATTAACTTAAAAATATCGAACGAGCAAAAGCATATAACCGAGCCGGCAAAGACAACCGAGAAAACCCCGATCGAAAAGGCAAAATATGCTAAAGCCGCAAGAGAGTTTGAAAGTTTACTAACTTCAATGATGTTGAAGAGCATGACACAAACCACTGATGGGTTTTTTGGTGAAGAAAGTATGGGTGGAGAATATTTTGATACAATTTTCCAAAGCGAAATATCTTCTAAAATGAGTCAGGGTAAAGGGATGGGAATTGCTGAGATGATTTATTTCAAGTTGACAGGTGAAAAATTATCGAATGATGATTTGTTAAATCTTAAAATAAAACCAATGCAGCGATTTGAAAAAATCAGAATCAATAATAAAGATGCTTCGGGAACCGGCATTAGACCAAGTATGGAATCATTGAAGCGAGTAAACCGTTTCGAAGATCATATTGAGGAAGCCTCAAGAGCATTCGGAGTTGATAAAAATATTATTAGATCTGTAATTCTAGCTGAATCAGCAGGAAAAGAATCGGCTGTTTCAACTGCTAAAGCTAAAGGACTTATGCAGTTAATCGACTCTACGGCAAAAGATATGGGAGTCCGAAATGTGTTTGATCCCAAGGAAAATATTTTCGGAGGGACTAAATATTTATCGCAAATGCTTCGACAATATGATGGGGATTTGAAACTTGCTTTGGCTGCTTATAATGCCGGACCGGGAAATGTAGATAAATATAGAGGAATTCCTCCTTTTGAAGAGACTAAGAATTATGTTACACGGGTTATCGGTTATTTAAATCATTTAGAGAGTTGATAAAATGGAAACAAAAAAACTTTTTGAACTGCTTGTTAATCAATTGCATAATTTACATTCACTTAAAGAAGTGATGATAGAACAGCAAAAGGCAATTGTAAGAAATGTTATCTCTGAAGTTGAAAAGGCTGTTGAGGAAGAAGAAAGAATTCTTAATAGAATCAGGAATAATGAAAGAGACAGAATCAACGAAATTGTTTCGCTTGCAGGTAAAGAAGGAATTTCGCTTGAAACTCCGTCTGTGAATGAATTTTTGAAAATTATGAAAACCAATAATGATCCCAATTACGAAACAATTTTCAAAGTGCGCAATCAGATTATTCTGTTGGCTTATGAAATAAATAACCTTAATCAACAAAATAGTTATTTGATTGAGCATTCGCGTAAATTTATTAAAGACACCATTACAGCTTTGTATGGTGCCAATCAACATAAAATATTTGATAGAAAAATTTAACAATGGGCGTTAGCAGAGTATTTGATATAGCAAGAAGAAGTTTAAGTGTTTACAGACAGGCACTTGATGTAACGTCGCATAATGTTGTAAATGCTTCAAATAAAGATTATACCCGCCAGCAGGTTGTTTTCGCATCTGAAAAATCTGAAATGGTTGGCGGTATAATGTGGGGTACGGGTGTTAGATTAAGCGAAGTTATTAGAGTACGCGATAGTCTGACAGATGTACAAATACGCACAACAAACCAAAAATATTATGGAAGCAACAAACAATCGGAATTAATCGGCCAAATTGAACAAATCTATTCTGAACCGGGTGACTTAGGACTTTCAAATTTGATATCTAAGTTTTTTAATTCGTGGCAGGAGTTGTCAGTTACTCCTAATTCAGTTCCGTTGAGACATTCAGTAATCCAGGCGGCTCAGCAGTTGTCTTCTAAAAGCAAAAGTATTAATGAGTACTTAAGTACAGTAAAAACTGATATTAGATCTGACTTTGCCGAAAAAACAAAAACTCTTAATCAATATTTAAAAGATGTACAACAACTTAACGCCCAAATTTTTGAATACTCTACAAAAGGCACAGAGGCTAATGAGTTGATTGACAGACGCGATTTATTACTCGACGAATTAAGCAAATTAGCCAATATTAATGTTACTTATGATACTGCTAACTCCGCAAGTGTTTCGATAGGTGGAATTCATGCCGCAGACCGCTTCATTAGTATTGAATTCAATCCGTCTGAAGTGAATGGAGATTTAACAATAAAATCCGTGGGTGGACAAGCATCTGCAATGCTAAGCGGCGGAGAATTGTTTGCCTATGCAGATATCTACTCAAAAAAAATTCCAAAATATGACGATGCATTAAATGAAGTAATGACAACACTTATTGGTGCTGTGAATGATGTTCACTCAAAAGGTTACACTATTGGAGCACCACAACTGACTGGTTTAGATTTCTTCTCCGGCTACGATTCAGGTGAACTGAAAATTAATGAGGATATTTTACTGGACCCAAGAAATATTGCTATCTCGTCAGATGGAACAAGTGGTAATGGTGCTCTGGCAGTTCAAATTGGAGAAATAAGCTCAAAGCGTTTATTGAATGGTTCCACACTATTAGAAAATTATTCAGCTCTTATCAGTGAAATCGGAAATGAAAAATCGACAGCAGCTTATTTCGCTGAATCAAATAAAATTGTATTAGATAAACTCGAAGAACAAAAGGCATCTTATTCGGGTGTATCGATTGATGAAGAGATGACAAATATTATAAAATTTCAAAGATCGTATGATGCATCTGCAAAGTTAGTAAAAATTGCAGATGAGATGTTACAAACAATTCTTAATATGGTATAAGTTATGAGAATATCAGACCAAATGCTTTCGAATAGTTATCTCAGTAACTTGAATAAAACAAAAGCAAAAATGAATAAGTTGCAAACTCAAATTGCAACTCAGAAGAAGATTAATAGTCCGTCTGATTCTCCTTCCGGCACTTCTACATTATTACGAATCAGTGATCAAATGGAATCTACTAAAACTTATATCAATAATATCAACAAGAGCCGTACTTTTTTAGGTGAAACTCTATTTGTTATGGATTCGATGAACACTGAATTAACTAACGTAATGGTTAAGTTGACTGAATTAATCAATCCAACAAACCAGGGTAATTTGACGCTATATACTGATCAGATAGATAAATCACTCAGCATACTTCTTGATTTAGCAAATATTGAATCAGACGGCAAATACATTTTTGGCGGAACCGATTTTTCTTCAGCTCCTTTTGCTAAGAGTGGTGATGGAACGACTATCGATTTAGCAAGTAATATGACCGGTGAACAAAAAATCAAAATATCAAACGGGATGACCCAGCAAGTTAATATTACAGGAAGAGATTTGTTTGGAACAATAGTATCGCATTCAGGTAATCTTGATAAGAGTGTTGCTGCCGGTACAGTAACTTCAAGTTCATCAACAATTTATGATGTTTCGGGAACCAGTTATACCTTTAACTCATCGTATACAAAAACCGCAGATAATAGTTATCAATTCAGTTATGATATTCTTGACGGAGACGGCAACTCTGTTTATACTGCCCCACCTTCGGCTAAGGAGTTAGTCTTCAACGCAAATAGCGGTACATTGATTTCGGTTGATGGAGCTGCTCCTTCTATGTCATCAATAGAAGTGTCTGATAAGAAAATAAATTTTTCATTGGATTTTCGTGGATTGAAGGAGAAGAATGAAGCTGCGGTGATTACGAGTTCAGCAAATCAGAAAACTGACATTTTCAATACTCTAATTAACATTAGAGAAGATATTAAGAATGGAATAATTCCTGATCAAGCACAAATTGATCTTATAAATAATTTCACCAAACATCTTTTAGATAAAACATCAGAAGTTGGATCAACTATTAATCAGCTTACCAATACCGAAGAAATGTTGATTAATCAAATGGATAATTTTGAAGAGCTTTCAGCTTCAGTTAATGACGTTGATCTTGCAAAAGCTTTAATGGAACTACAGCAACAAGATTATGCACTGCAGTTTGCAAATAAAATTGCTTCGATGATTCTTCCCAGATCAATTTTGGATTATATGTAATGCGAAAATTCGGTTCAGTAAACGGTTTGATATTAGGATTTGCATCAATTTTTGGTGCTTTCTTTCTTGAAGGTGGTTCACTTAAAGCTCTTTTTCTTATACCTCCGCTAATAATTGTTTTTGGAGGAACATTTGCAGCTGTAATTATCGGATTTGGTTTCGACAAGTTTACGAAAATCTGGGGTTTGATGAAAATGGCATATTTCCCGAAGGAATACAAACTTGACGGTTTAATCGAAACATTTGTCGATTTTTCAAACAGATCAAGAAAAGAAGGATTACTTGCTATTGAAAAAGAACTCAATAAAGTTGAGTACTATTTTTGTCAAAAGTTGATTCGAAATGCAATTGACGGGAACGACCCTGATTCAATTGAATACCTTGCAGAAATCGAAATGAAATCGATGCAGGAAAGACATTATTCAAATATCTTCATCTTTTCTAAAATGGGAGGATATGCTCCTACAATGGGAATACTCGGAACTGTTATGGGATTAATAATGACTTTGGCAAATGCCGGTGGAGATCCTAATCATTTAATTAAAAATATAGCCACTGCATTTATTGCAACCCTTTGGGGTGTATTTAGTGCGAACTTAATTTGGTTACCAATTAGCGATAAACTAAAAAAATGTCATCAAGAAGAGAAAAATATGATGGAGCTGTCACTTCAAGGAGTATTGGCTTTGCAAAGTGGGGAAATACCCTCAATGATGCGAGCCCGACTGGTAAGCATGCTTCCACAAAAAGAACAAGAAAGAATGCTAAGTTAACAGATAACGAAATTAATCCTTTTGCTGAGGATGGTGAAAAAGATCGTTATTTAATAACCTATGCCGATTTGATTACTCTTCTTTTAGGGTTGTTTATTATTCTATATGCTGCATCAAACATTGATGTATTGAAATATGAAAAAATGATTACCGCTATGGGATCTGTTTTTGGCAACGAAGCATCAGGTAAAATTGTTCCTATTCAAAGTGAGGCAAAGATTTTTGAGATTTCTCCATACGATAAAATTAAGCAGGATGTTAATCAGCTTATTAAAGATAATCAGTATGAAGCTAATCTTAGACTTGAAGAAAATGAACGCGGAATTACAATTCATATTTTGGAAGATATTATATTTCCTTCGGGCAGCGCAGAGTTGAATACTAACTCGAAGTTAGTGCTTAGTAAATTAGCCGCTATTATTGCGGTTTTACCAAATGATATTAGGATTGAAGGACATACGGATAATATTCCGATTAGTTCAGGTCTCTTTAGATCAAACTGGCATTTATCTGTTGCGCGAGCCTTGAACACAGCTTATTTTTTAATAGATAGTGAAAAGTTATCTCCGGATAAAGTTTCAATTGTCGGTTACGCCGAATATCGACCAATGGAGTCGAACGAAACTAAAGAAGGCAGAGCAACAAACAGAAGAGTTGATTTAGTAATTATAAAACAATAGGTCTACATATGAAAATAACAACAGTACAATTTGGTGAAATCGAGTTTGACGAAAATTTGATTGTTCGCTTTCAGAATGGTTTATTTGGGTTTGAAAATCATAAAGATTATGTATTTATTAAAACTGAAGACGAATTATTTTATTGGTTAAACTCAATTGAACAACCGGAAATATCTTTCCCGCTAATAGGAATTCGTGTGATTGATGATGCGTACCCTGAAGTTGATAATTTTGAAGCCTTTGGCATTGTTACTCTCAACAAGGATCCGCTTGCAATGACGGTTAATCTTAAAGCCCCCGTCTATATTAATCAAGAAAATAAATCGGGTTTTCAGAAAATCTTAGATTTTGAAAAATATTCACTCACATATAAACTGTTCGTTGAATAGAAAGAAGATGAATTATGCTTATTCTTACCAGGAAAGTGAATGAAGAAATTATTTTGAACTCGAACATTAGGGTTAAAATTATATCCATTACCGATAACCAGATTAAAATTGGAATCGAAGCTCCTAATGATATCGAAATATTCCGCGGCGAACTTTACGAAAAAGTAAAACAAACAGCGATTGAGGCTTCAAAATTGAGCAATGAAAAAACAATTGATGTAACCAAATTTAAAGTTAATAAGCTTCCGAAAGCCGGCAATGAATAACGAAGATAGTAAAATAGTAATCCTCGTTGTAGATGATTCCGATCTTATTCGGCATTCATTAAAGATTTTTTTTCTGGATTATGATTTTGAAGTAATCACATGCTTGGACGGACTTGAGGGGATTCAAAAAGCTGTTACGCATAAACCGAATTTAATTTTACTTGATTTACTTATGCCAAATCTTGACGGTGTAAAAATGCTTCAAGTGATTAAGTTGATTGATGAATTAAAAAATATTCCGGTAATTATTATCAGCGGAAATACAAGTAAACGTAATGTATTAGCTGCTATTGAAGCCGGTGCTGATAGGGTTATCTCAAAACCATTACAAAAAGAATTATTAATAAAAACGGTAAATGAAATTCTCGGTGGTGAGTACATTACTAAAACCCGTAAAAGTACTATTATTCAAGAATCAGAAGATGATGATATAAGACGTCAGCTTCAAAGTTTTTTTATAAGTTCGTTCCCGATTAAAAAACAAGCGATATTAGATTCAATCCAATCTAAAAATAAAGACTTATTTAAAACTATTATACATGAAATCAAAGGTTCGGGAGGTACAATAGGCTATCCACGAATTACCGAATTGAGTATTGAAATAGAAAAAACGATGGCTAAAAATCCGGTAGACTGGTCATCCATTTATCTTAAATGTGAATCAATCTTTGCAATTGTTCAGCAGATTGAATTTGAATTATCACCTAAAACACAGTAGAAGTAAATTATGTTTGTAATTGTTGGTGCAGTTGTAGTTACCCTTTCCGTAATTGGCGGATTCCTGCTGGCGGGGGGTAATTTAATTGTGTTGCTACAATGGGCAGAGTTTGTTACGATTGGCGGGGCTGCACTTGGAAGTCTTATTATTTCTGCTCCATTACCGGTACTCAAAAAAATTATTGCAGCTATTCCAGCATTAATTAAATCTGAATCATTTACCAAACAAGACTACCTGGAATTATTGAAGTCGTTCAATGACTTATTTTTAGTTGCACAACGAGATGGACTTTTAGCCATTGAAAGGCATGTCGAAAAACCGGAAGAGAGTGAAATCCTATCACAAAACAAGAAATTTATAGATAGTGAACTCGCAAAAACTTTCTTTTGTGATACAATGAAGGTGATGCTGTCCGGTGGTATCCCCCCTCATGAATTAGAAGAACTAATTGATACTGAGATCGAAACTTTCGAACTTGAACAAAAACCGGTTTCAGCTTTAATTTCAAAAGTAGGTGACTCACTCCCCGGATTAGGTATTGTTGCAGCTGTTCTTGGTATTATCGTTACTATGAGTTCAATTGATAAAGGTGCTGCCTATGTTGGTATGCACGTTGCTGCCGCTTTGGTTGGAACATTCCTCGGCGTATTAATGTCCTATGGTTATGTTAATCCGATAGCAACAAATCTTGAAATAGTTAATGAAAGTAAAGCTCGTTATCTACACACAATTAAAGCATGTATAGTTGCTTATTCTAAGGGAAATCCGCCAATCATTGCAGTTGAGTTTGCACGAAGAACTATTTTTTCAGACGTTCGCCCCACTTTTTCAGAATTGGAAAATTTTGTAAGAGGTAAAAAAGAATAATAATGCATGATGGCGGCGAAAATATAATCATTGTTAAAAAGCACAAGGGGGGACACGGTGTTCACCACGGAGGTGCTTGGAAAGTTGCATATGCCGATTTTGTTACAGCAATGATGGCTCTATTTATTGTACTGTGGGTTTTGGGGCAGGATGAAAAAGTTATTCAAAGTGTAGCCGGATATTTTAAAGATCCAATCGGATTTTCTACTCAAGGTAAAAATATTTTACCCGGGCAGGGGCAAGGTCCTAAATTCAATATTATTGACGAACAACAAGAGCAAATTGAAAGAGCTAATGAAGTAGAAAGATTGGAAGCGATGAAACAACAAATTGTTGATGAGCTTTCAAAAAATCCGGATTTAGGGAATCTTCTTGATCAATTAAAAATTGAAATGGTTGAAGAAGGTCTCAGAATTGAAATGATGGAATCAAAAGAAGATATTTTCTTTGAAATTGGAACAGCTCAATTAAAACCTGAAGCACAAAAATTATTATTACTTATCGGTAAGCAGGTTGAAACTCTTCAAAATAAAGTAATAATTGAAGGACATACTGATTCGCGCCCATTTCTTGCTCAAAACAGTTATACAAATTTTGAGTTGAGTGCCGATCGAGCAAATTCAGCAAGAAAAATTTTGGTAAAGGGTGGACTTTCCGAAAATAAAATTAAAGAAATACGCGGATATGCCGATTCTCGTTTACTCAATAAAGATGATCCGTATAATGTAGTTAACAGAAGGATCAGTATTATTCTGAAATTTATGGATAAAAAATAATGACAAAATCTGTACTGATTATCGAAGATGATCAACTTCTGCACAAATTTTACAAATATGTTTTCGAAAGAGCATGTATTTGTCCTATTATTACTGAAGATGCTGATGATGTTATCCATCAGTTAAAAAACGAAAAAATTCATTTGATAATAATGGATATCAACCTAAAAAATACATATTTAGACGGTCAAAAAATTGATGGCATAAGATTATCGAGGTACATCAAACTAAATGCGGAATTTTCTAAAATCCCGATTTTATTGGTTACGGCTTATTCTCTTTCAAGCCGCGAAAATTCGATTTTAGATGAAAGTATGGCTGAAGGAATTATAGTCAAACCAATTGTAGATTATAATCAGTTTCTTAACACAATTAATAAGTTGATGATAAATTGAACAACTCAGATAAAATTTTAATTGTCGAAGATGAAAAAGATACCCGATTCATTCTAGAAAAACTTCTGACCAAAAACGGTTATGAGGTTGTTATAACTCATAATGGCTCCGAGGCGTTAGATGTTTTGAAAACTTTTTCTCCCAAGGTTATTGTTGCCGATTGGACAATGCCGATTCTTGACGGGCTTCAGTTATGTAAAATACTTAAAAGTAACGATGATACTAAAGTAATCTACTACATAATTCTTACTGCAAGAACATCACTTAAGGATAGAGTTACCGGATTGGATGTGGGGGCAGATGATTTTTTGATTAAACCAATTGAAAATCAAGAGTTACTCGCCAGAATTCGGTCGGGGACGAGAATATTTAATCTACAAAATGAACTTAAAAGTATTGAACACTCAAAAGCCATTGTCGAAATGGCTTGTACAATTGGTCACCAGTTCAATAATCCTTTAAGTAGTTTAATGATGACTATAAATAATATCGAAGAAGAAATTAAATCTAAAGATTTTAATGAATTGGATGACGATTTCAAAATTGTCAGCCAATCTATCGTGCGGATCAAATCATTAGTTGATGATTTAGTTCACCTCCAAAATCCAACTACTATTGATTATACTGCCGAAAACAAAATGATTAAATTAAAATAAATTTATAACCCTCAATTATTTGCCGGATTCTTCGATAATAAGTTGAGGAAATAGGCATGTTAAATAAAATATCAAATATTTCAAGTTCAACTGAAGGTTATACAAAATCAGGAAATTTTTCTGCTGTACAACGCGGCGCTTTATCTGGATATTCTGCGTCTAACAATGTTTCTG
Organism: Ignavibacteria bacterium; assembly: GCA_030684555.1. GTDB lineage: Bacteria > Bacteroidota > Ignavibacteria > Ignavibacteriales > Ignavibacteriaceae > JAGUXE01. The sequence continues at coordinate 35,097 of JAUXVN010000017.1, read as the reverse complement.
ATTCAATCGTATACTCTTCTGCTCTTATATACCTGTCACGTCTCAAGTGGCAGCTAAAAAAGATGCATCAAAACAAAAACGGAATTATTGAAATAAGTTTTACTTTTGATGGTTTCGAATTTCTAACTTCAGTTGATGTTAAAAATAAACAACCATTAATATTTATCGACTACAGCATTTGTAATGTTCAACGTGAAAAAAATGATGATCAAAAATTGAATCTGAATCTTACAACAAGAACATATGATATTAAAGATATTATTTCCATTAATTCATTAAAATTGGTACAAGTCCCTCTTTTGTTTGAACGGCTCTATTTGTTAAGGATTGACAAAATTTTTTCCAATACCGATACAGATTTGTTAAATAGACTACTGGATGGAATTTACTCTGAACTGGTTAAGGAATTTAATGAGATTACAAACAGGATGGCAATATTTATTGAAAAACTAACCGGCGAAACATTTGTTCTGCCTCCGGTAGATGAAGTGTTTTATAATGATGAAATTGTTATTAAGGATATTAAACGAATAGATGGATCAATCTCAGAACGAAAATAATCCGTTTAAAAGGACTTACAATACCCTAGCTGATTATAAGCAGATTGAGGAATTGCCAGATACCAATCCCCTTGCTATTATTAACAGTAATAGTGAAATAATTTACTGCAATAATTCATTTAAACAATCCTTTAATAAAAACGAAGGAGAACCATTCTCTGATGCAAATTCAGATGCTGACCTGGTTCATATCGTGAAGGGTTTTATTAAAAGCCACTATAGTAGTTTTCACTTCGATTTACAATTAGGGTATAATTTTAAAAACGACTTCCAAAATTATTCGGTTGATGTTGAGCGTATTTATATAGCAAATGCAGAATATTTTGTCCTGAGATTTACTTCGGTTGAAGAACGCCTCAAGTTGGAAGACCGGCTTAACACCATTCACAATGCTATTGAATACGGGAATGTTCCTGTAATTATTACAAATGAGTTCGGTGAAATAATCTACCTGACTAAATCAATTGAAAAAATTCTGAATAAAACAATTGAAGAGGTTTATAAACAATTTTTTACTGATGCTTTAGCCGGACTAATGCGTGAAGAGGATATAGAAAAAGCCCGTGAAGCCTTTTCAACAAAAAGTGAGTGGACAAAAGTTATTGTTCATTTTGATGAAAAGGGAAGTTTGTCATACAAAGAATTTAAACTTAACCCCATTCTCCGGACAACCGATAAATCACACAACTACATTATAACAGCAAATGATATAACTCATTATCTTCTTAAAAATCAGATTGTTAAGGAGTCAGAGAAAAAACTTCGATTAATTATTAATAACATTTCAGATCTTCTATTAATTATTAAAGCTGATGGGGTTACATTTCTCTTCGAAAATGCCAATAACAATTTTTGTGAAGTGTTTTCTATTCATAAATCCAATGCTTTGAATGGGAATATTGATTCAATACTTGACGAAAAATTCAAAAAAGAAGTTCTAACTGCAATTTCAGATTTACATACTAACAACGCCCTTAATATCGAATTTGAATCTTTAAGAAATGAAAAATTCTACAACGGAAAAATTTCTTTCATGGATTATAATATAACCCATGAACGGTTTTATATTGTAACACTTTCAGATGTAACAACTCAAAAAAATTATGAATATCAACTTAAAAAATCGATTTATAAGGAAAAGCAGTTAAACAAATTAAAAACAGCTTTTCTTGAAAATATGTCTCACGAAATACGTACACCATTCAATGCAATATCAGGTTATTCTGAAATTATTGAAGACTGCCTTCAATCAAATGATTTTGAAACTATAAGTGAGTTCATGGTTTCTGTAAGAGAAGTATTAAACAGAGTTACAAATCTTTTCGGTAATATTGTTGAAGTTTCACAAATAGAATCGGAAGAAGTAGTTTTAGAAAAAGTAATATTAAACTGTAATCAAGTATTACGTTCTGTTTATGAAAAAAAACGATTCTATGCTCAACAGGCGGGTATTGAATTTACTACTTCTTTATCAGATGAAGAATTGTTGGTTGAGGTTGATTGGATAAAACTTGAGAAAATTGTAATGTCACTGGTAGAGAACTCTCTAAAATATACAGCACACGGGCAAATACAAATTTCATCAGAGTTGATAGAAGATCAAGTTGAAATATCGGTAGTAGATACAGGAGAAGGGATGAATCCGGGGGAAGTGAAATTTTTATTAGAGCCTTTCTCACAAGAAGAAGTTGGATATACAAGAAAATACCAGGGTGCCGGTCTTGGATTAACAATTGCATATAAACTTACAAAAATGCTCGGTGGCAATTTTGATGTCCTAAGTGAAAAGGGAACTGGAACAAAAATAATTCTATCCTTTCCGGTCGCACATTTAAATGAATAATTATTATTATAGTTGTTCGAAATGATGTTCGGTATTCCTTCCCCTTTTCATTAGTGTTGTACAAACCGTAACGGTTTTTGGAAAGAAACAATCTTATTTTAATTCACAACTTTTTGTTGGTAATAGAAAGGAAGTAACAGTAACAACCGTTTTATTGGTGCTGATTTTTGTTTCGAACAATAGACTTTTGAATTAATTATAGAAATTATTGAATTTGTTTATACTCAAAGAATAATGAGAAAACCATGAATGATGGCAAATGCGAAATATTGTTAGAGGGTTTGGCTGAATATCTGCCAATTACTTTTTTCCAAACCGATAACAATTTTATTCTGAAATATGCTAATCAAAAAGGACTTGATACATTCGGGTACAATATAGAAGACCTGGGGAAAGGTATTTCTGTTCTTGATTTGGTAGCAGAAAATAATAGAGAAAGAGCAATTAGTAATATCAAAGATATTATTAATGGTGGAGACATTAGAGGGAAAGAATATGATGGACTAAAAAAAAATGGGGACATATTTCCAATTTTTGTTTTCTCTACTTCTTTATTTGTTAAAAATGAATTTATCGGGTTACAGGGAGTTGTAATTGATTTATCATTTCACACAAACCTAAATGAAAAAATTCAAGAAAGTGAAGAAAGATTTAGATTACTGACCGATAGTCTGCCTCAATTTGTGTGGATAACTTCTGCCGAAAACAAGCTGCTTTACATCAATAAAACTCTTTCTGATTACTTAGGAGTGAACATTGACGAGTTAAATACTGAAAATTGGTTATCAAAAGTTCATCCACACGATGCTAATGCTTATACAAATATTTGCGGAGATGCTTATTCGAAAAGAACAAAATATAACATCGAATATCGTTTTAAAAACAAAATTGGTGACTATCGTTGGATTTTCGATATAGCTACTCCACGGTTTACAAAAGATTCTCAATTCCTTGGTTTTGTTGGCTCATGTTTTGATATTACAGATAGGAAAGATGCCGAAAGAGCAATCAATACATTTATCGAAGAACTTCAAACGCATAAAAAATTATTAGAAGATAAAGCAGAAGAATTGTCGGTTATTAATTATAAACTTCAGGAATCTGAATATCAACTTAAAAACTTAAATGCAAGTAAGGATAAGTTTTTCTCAATTGTAGCCCATGATTTACGAAGCCCTTTCCATGGGCTTATTGGTATATCCAATATTCTTCTTGAGGAGTATGAGGAGTTAGATAGTGACTCAATAAAGACTTTATTAACGAATATAAATAATTCGACAAAAAACCTTTTTAAGTTAGTCGAAAATTTATTAAGCTGGTCAAGGTTACAAACAGGCAAGTTAGAATTTAAGCCTGATAAAATTGATTTATTTGAATCTGTTTTATATTCTATTAATTTACTTTTTGCATTAGCAGAGCACAAGCATATAACGCTAATCAATAAAATCAATAGCGAAATTTATGTTTATGCTGATGAAAAAATACTTAACTCCATCCTGGAAAACTTAATTTCAAATGCAATTAAATTCTCTCATTCAGGAAACCGTATTGAAATAAGGTGTCAAGAAATTGGAGACGATGTTTTTGTTCATATTCAAGATTGGGGAGTGGGTATTTCAGAAGAAAATAAAAAGCTGCTCTTTAGATTAGATACCGGTTTCACAACAGAGGGAACCAACAATGAACATGGTACTGGTTTTGGTTTGTTGTTATGCAAAGATATGGTTGAATTGTTATCGGGAAAAATTAGTTTGCAAAGTAAAAAAGGAAAAGGATCCACATTCACTTTCTCGTTAAAAAAATATAAAGAGAAATATTTGTAAACTTATTAAGTTTGTGTAAATAAATATGGTGGCTTTATGTACAAATTTTTAGTGGTTGAAGACGACGATACAATACAGCTAATAATTAAAAGATTACTAACAAAAAATTTCCAATGCCAAATTACTACTGCTTCCAATGGGGTCGAAGCACTTAAGAAATTAGAGGAAGAACTCCCTGATTTAATCCTCCTGGACGTAACAATGCCTGTGATGAATGGAATTGCAACTTTAAAAGCGATACGTGAGGACAATAGATTAAACGAACTTCCGGTTATAATGCTTACGGCTATTAACGATAAAGCAAGCGTAAGTAGTGTATTAACAAAGGGTATTTCTGATTATATCTTAAAACCAATTAATTTTAGTGTTGACGCTGACCGGATTAGAAATGTGCTGAATCAATCAAAATTGAGAAAAGTAGGGGGAGGGAAATTGGTCGATGAAACACAAAAGGAAAAGATTCTGTTAATCGATAAAGACCAAACTTTTAGAACCTTCATCACTGCCTTACTATCAAACAATTTTATTGTTATTGAAGCCCCTAACAGTGTTGAGGGACTTACTACCTATGTAGAAAAAAAACCACAGTACATCTTGATCACCGAAAAACAAGAAATTCTTAATGAAAAAATCTTAGCGCAAAAAGTAAAAAATAATCCCGAGAAAAATTTTAAGGGAATATTTTTACTCAGAGAAAATTTAATCAATGATCATATAGCACAAACATATTTTACCGGTGTAATTAAGAAAACAACTGTTAAACACGAATTTCTCAGATCTTTTAGTCAATCACTTTTTAACAATATTGATCTTTTCATTTTAATTAAGGAAATAATAAAAGACAATTTAGCTGAAGAAATAATTTCTGAGGTTCAACAATATTTTAGAGATCATTACATGAAGGAAATAACTGCCCAAATTGAAGACCTAACTCATTTTAATAATTGGAATCTAAAGTCAACTGCATCATTAATTGAACCCGAAAGTAAAACAATTTTGCATATAAAAATATATTCAAATAGCGAAGGAGAAGGGGAAAACATAGATGATTCAGTGGCAATTTCGCACAACGAATTATATTCGCTAATGTCTACCTTAATCACCGATAAATTAATTAAAGTTTTCAATAATGCCCAAATTCACATGAGTAAAACAGATAGTAATCGTGAAATTGAAAATGTCGATATTGAAAACAGACATCAACTAAATATTCAGTTTTGCCTGAAAGCATTAAATTATATCGGACTGAGTATAATTTGTGAGAAAACTCTAGAAGTTGTTCCTTAAATTATCATACGTAAACAGGTTTATCGAAAAGTATTTAATAAATCACCTTATGCAGTTGATATGGAAAAAACACTACTTGTCATCCCGCCCGACTTAGGCGGGTCGGGATCTGTTTTCCCCATAATATTTAGATGCTGACCAGCCTAAGGCGGGCAAGCATGACATCTGCGTAAGGTGAATTAATAAATAACATTAATTATAAACTTCAATATGGACATGGTAAAAGTTTTAATAGCTGCAAGTGACGACTTTATGGTTCTTGATTTTAAAAACCGTATAATTCCACCCGGATTAATTAATAAACCGTTCGAAGTAAATGATTTTAAACTACTTAAAATTGCTTCATGTAAAGCAAAACAGAAAAGTAGTTTTCTGAAAGAAAATTCAAATTCCGGACACCAGTATTAACGTAGAAGTGAGATTAGTCTTTTTGGCACTTGAGTAAAAGGAATTGTTGTGCACAATAGTGAGAATCAAAAAAAAAGTAGAATATTAATTGTGGAAGCTTCCACAAAAATTGCTGTTGAACTAAAGAAACACCTTCTCCATTTACAATATGATGTGGTTGCTGTCTGTGAATCAGCGGAAAGTGCAGTTAAAGAGGCTGCAGAAAATGAGATCGATTTGGCATTGATGGATATTGATCTAAAGGGTGAAATGGACGGGATTGAAACCGCTCAAATATTAATTGAGCAGTATGAAGTTCCTGTAGTATTTCTTACATCACATACTGACGAGCAAACTTTAATTAGGGCAAAACAAACAAAACCATATGGTTACATTGTTAAACCATTTATTTATGTAGACCTTAAGTCAACTATTGAAATTGCATTGTATAAAAGCATAACTGATAAAAAAATAAAGGAATCAGAATATTTATTTAAAGCATTAGTCGAAAATTCTCGAGATGGAATTTTCATTATTCAAAACTTATCCATTGTATATGCTAATGATTCGTTCGCTAATATCTTTGGATATAGTTTGGACGAAGTTATTGATAAAAATTTTGAATCTTTTATTGCAAACGATGATTGGCACAAAGTATGCGATAATTATAGAAATCCTATAAATGAATCGACCGTTCAGAAAGAATATGAGATTAAAGGACTTCATAAAAATAGAGAGATTGAATTAATCATAAATCTTTCTGCCGGAATTATTATTTATAAAGATGCGCCGGCTGTAATGGGAACAGCTAAGGATATTACTAAAAAGAAACAGACTGAGCTGGCTTTGTTGGAAGCAAAAGAATTGTCAGAACAGTCAGATAAACTTAAAACGGAATTCCTTGGACAAATATCGCATGAAATTAGAACTCCTATAAATAATATTATAGGATTTTCATATCTAATTCAGGAAGAATTAGGGCTTGATATAAATGATAATATAAAAAATTGCTTTAAGATAATGGAAAGCGCCGGTAAAAGATTAGTAAAAACTATTGATCAAATTATTCAAATGGCGCAATTGAAAACTGGTGACCACTCCTTTTCACCTGAAATTATTGATATTGATAAAGACATACTGGAAGACCTTTGTTTTCAATTCTTTCAAATGGCAAAAGAAAAGCAACTGCAATTTAACTATCAAAACTATGCGGTTTCTCAGTTAGTACATGCTGATAAATATATGCTTAATCAAATAATCTCAAATCTTATTGATAACGCAATTAAATATACTAACGAAGGTTCAATAGACATTTCAGTTTATAATATCCTGGATAATAAAATGGTAGTTGAAATAAGGGATACAGGCGTGGGCATTTCTAAAGAATATCTAAAAAATATTTATATACCATTTACTCAAGAGGAAGCAGGTTATACCAGGAGTTATAATGGTAACGGACTTGGAATGGCATTATGTAAAAACTACGCCAATATAAATAATATTGAAATGATAATTAATAGTGAAAAAGGGAAAGGATCATCTTTTAGACTAATTATTAATTCAATTTCATAAATGAAATAATGATGAATAAAGTAGATGTAAATGAAATAAATGGAATTGTATGAATATTATAAAATATAAATTATCTAATGTTAAGGAGAAATCCCTATTCGAGTCGGTTTGGGAAGAATCATTTGACGGAATGCGGCTAATCGACGAGCAAGGAATAATGATTCTTGTTAATAAGGCTTTTTGTGATTTGGTTTCGTTAGATAAAATTGAACTTATTGGTAAAGAATTATCTATTATTTATTCTAAAGATTCTCAAAGTTCGATACTTGAGCATGCAATAAACAGAATAAAAACCGGAAAGGTTGGCAGGCAAATAGAAAGAGAGTTAACTCTTTGGAATAACCAAAAAGTTTGGTTCGAACTCTCAAATTCAGAAATTACGAGCGAAGACGGAGCAAAATTTATTCTTAGTATTTTTCGGGATATAACCAAGCAAAAGACGGCTCAAGAGGCACTGTTAGAAAGTGAACATAGATTTCGCAAAATCTTTACTGAATCAACCGACCCGGTGCTGTTATTGGGTGTGCATGGAATAATTGACTGCAACAGAGCCGCTTTGAATATATTAGGGTATAAGCACAAATCAGAAATTCTGTACAAGCAGCCAAGCCAGTTTTCGCCGAAATATCAACCCGATGGAAAACTCTCCTCACAAAAGGCTGCTGATGTAATTGCTATTGCAAATACCAAAGGCTATTATCAATTTGAATGGATTCATTCAAAAAAAGATGGAACGGAATTTCCCGTTGAAGTTGTATTAACTCAAATTTCTGTGAGCGGTGAAAATATTTTACATATCGTATGGCGGGATATACTGAAAAGGAAAAAAGCCGAAGAAGAATTACAACAAAGTGAAAAACGTTATAGAGAACTTTTTGAACAATCAGTTGATATCATTTGTACCCTTGATTTTAACGGAGTTTTCAAATCCATTAGTCCGGCTGTTACCAATATTCTTGGGTACGCCCCCGAAGAATTAATCGGTAAAAAATTGGATTCGATACTCGTTGAAGATTCCTTAAAATTAACCGAATATGAGAAACAAAAAGCATTAGTTAGTCCAAATGAAATTTCTGATTATGAAATTGAAATAATTACAAAAAGCGGGGAGACGAAAACTATTGAAGTTAAAACTAAATTCCGTTTTAGTGGTAGTAAACCTTTTGAAATTCTTGCTGTTGCAAGAGACATCACTGAAAGAAAACAGTTCGAAAATAATTTACAAAAAATCAGTATTGAATTAAAAGAATCTAATGCCGCTAAAGATAAATTCCTTTCGATACTTTCCCACGATTTGAAGGGACCGTTTAACGGATTTTTAGGGATTACAAGTATAATTGCTGATGAAGCTGAATCTCTCTCTTTAGATGAATTGAAGCAGATGAGTTCGGAACTTCATAAATCCTTATTAGGTCAATATAAACTGTTAGAGGATTTATTAGAGTGGTCAACACTGCAAACAGGAAGAATTTCATTTCAGCCAACTCTTATAAATGTGAAATCAGATATAACTGAAATCATCAATCTTTTCTTACCAAATATATCAGCTAAAAATATGGATGTTTTAAATCAGATTGTTACCGAAGTTACAGTACACGCTGACAAACATCTCTTCAATACTCTTTTTAGAAATTTGTTATCTAATGCATTAAAATTTTCAAAAGATAACGGAAAAATAATCTTCCAAACCTCAATTAATGATGAGTCTGTAAGAATCTCAGTTAAAGATAATGGAGTTGGAATTAAAGAAGAGAATATTCAAAAACTTTTTCAATTTAATAACAACATAACCACTTTGGGCACTCGCGGGGAAAAAGGAACAGGATTTGGATTAATACTTTGTAAAGACATTATGGAAAAACATGGTGGAACTATTGAAGTTGAATCTGTTGAAGGTGAAGGAACAACTTTCTATATCAATTTTCCATTATAAACTTTAAGTTTATGTGCCGTTCTATTTGCAATTAAATGGTGATAACTATGAAAATTCTTTTAATCGAAGACAACAAGCATGATGTTTTTCTCTTCAAAAATGAACTTGATATAAACTTCATTTCCCACGAACTGAAGGTAGCTGCTAACAGAGATGAATTTATATCTTTATTAGATAAAGAAAATTACGATATCATCATATCAGATTTCTCTCTCCCTGATATCAACGGTTTGGAAGTCCTTCAAATTGTTAAATCAAAACACCCTTCAACCCCGTTTATTATTTTAACAGGAAGTGTAAATGAAGAAACTGCAGTTGCTTGCATTAAAGAGGGAGCAGACGATTATATCCTCAAACATCATATTAAAAGAATTGTTCCGACTATCAACTCACTAATAAAAAAATATGAACATTTTCGGGTTAAATTAAAAAGCGATGAACAACTTAAAACATTTGCGGCAAATGTTCCCGATACTATTATTATAATTGATTTGGATTTTAAAATTACTTTCATTAATAAACTTGAAGATGGTAATGAAACATCAACGGTTTTAGGAAAGTCAATTTTTGATATTACCGAGTCTGAATTTCATCAAAATCTGCTTGATGGAATTAAATTAGCCGAAGAAGGGAAAACCGGAAGTTTTGAGACCAGACAAACTATCAACAGTGTCAGCCATTATTTTTCAAATCGTGCAGCTCCAATTTTTGAAAACGACAAAATTGTAAACATCATAATTATTTCAACTGATGAAACACATTTACGGCATGCGATTACAAGTTCTACAAAAGCCTTAAAACAATTTCGGATGCTCTTCAAAGGAATGCCCGAAGGAGTTGCTCTTCATGATTTAATTTATAATGAAGCCGGAATACCGGTTAACTATATAGTTACTGATGTTAATCCACAATACGAAAAAATATTAAATCTAAAAAAAGATGACATCCTCTTTAAGAAAGCCACCGAAATTTATGGTGTTGATGAACCTCCTTTTTTAAAAGAATATTCTGATGTGGCAATAACAGGTAAACCCACCTATTTCGAAATATATTCCCCACCACTTAAAAAGCATTTTGCCATATCTGCTTCAACTTATGAGAAAGGAAAGTTCGCAACAATATTTACTGATATTTCCGGTAGAGTAAATACACAGAAAGAATTGTCGGAAAGTAGAAGAAAGTTATTTACTCTAATGAGTAATCTTCCCGGAATTGCCTATCGATGTAAAAATGATTCCAACTGGACAATGGAGTTTATAAGTCAAGGTTGTTTTGATTTAACAGGTTATGAACCGGTAGATTTTTGTGATAATCATAAACTCTCGTATAATGATATAATTTTACCGGAAGATAGAGACCGGGTTTGGGAATCAATTCAAGATTCTTTGGAAAAACGGAGTTCTTTTAAACTAATATATCGAATAATTAATGCTGATAAGTCAATAAAATGGGTGTGGGAACAAGGGAGCGGAGTATTTGATTCACAGGACAATCTTATAGCATTAGAAGGATTCATTATTGATGTTTCCGAAAAAATAAAAGCTGAAAACGAACTGATCGAATCAGAAAGAAAATACCGCGACTTAACAAATGTAATCTCTGATTTCGTTTATTCGGCTTCAGTAACCGAAGAAGGAAATTTTAATATTGAATGGATTGGGGGAGCTTTTGAGAAAATTACCGGTTTTTCACCGGTAGAAATTATTAATAAAAATGATTGGAAATTTTTTCTGCACCAGGATGATGTGGATGATTATCACCGGGTAATTGAAAAGTTAACACCCGGACACTCAAAAATATTAGAATCAAGATTAATCTCTAAATCGGGTAATATTAGATGGATCCGGCAAACTATAGTTTGTGAATGTTTGATCGAATCAATTTGTTGTAAAAGATTTTTTTCTGCTGCAGAGGATATTACGGAGAAGAAAGAGTTAATGTTTGAACTGAAACATGCACTCGATAAAGCTGAAGAATCAAGCAAATTGAAAACCTCTCTATTGGCAAATTTGAGTCACGAATTTAGAACTCCTATGACGGGAATTTTGGGTTTGTCAGAAATTATTAAGGAAATAGAAGAGTCACCCCAAATTCTTGAATTTGTTGAAGGGATTATCACTTCCAGCAACAGATTACTCAGCACACTAAATTCAGTACTTGAACTTGCAGATTTGGAAGCTAATGCATCTGAGAATCATCCTGAGAACGTCATTCTCAATCATGTTCTTGAGGAAGTCTATTCATTATATAGTGAAAAAGCACTTGCTAAGAATTTAACTTCCCAATTTCTACAGTCAGATGAAATACATTTAGTGTATGCAAATAGAATTGAGTTGGTTAAACTTTTTTCAAAATTAGTAGATAATGCAATTAAATTTACCGAACAGGGAGCTTTCGAAATTAGACTAAAAAAAGAAGTATTCGACGGAATCGAAAATGCTCTTGTAGAAATTGAAGATACCGGAATAGGAATTGCTAAAGAAGATACAAGAATTATTTACGAAGAATTCAGACAAGCGAGTGAAGGATTAAGCCGTAATTTTGAAGGAACAGGTTTAGGGCTTTCAATTGCAAAAAAAATTATTGACAAATTAAACGGAGGAATTAAGTTAGAAAGCGTTCCCGGTTCAGGTTCAATTTTCAAGGTTTACCTTCCAACTCTTTCAAATATAACTTCCGTCCCTTTTGTAAGTTCAACAGAAATCATTCAAGCAGAAACACCGGAAATTGAAATTGAAAAAGCAATTTTCAAATCAACAATTACACCCCCATCAATACTTTGTGTAGAGGATAATCTTATAAATGCTTTGGTAATAAAACATTATCTGCATGAAACATATCTTGTCGATCATGCAAAAGACTCTGTTACTTGTTTGAGCAAAATCAAGGAAAAACAGTACGATATTATCTTAATGGATATTAATCTTGGAAGAGGAATAAATGGTATAGAACTTTCAAAAGAGATAAAAAAATATCAGGGTTATGAGCACATCCCTATTGTAGCAATAACCGGTTATGCTATGCGGGGTGATGAAGAAAAATTTAGAGCCGAGGGAATTAATTATTACCTCGCAAAACCTTTTAGTAAAGGGGATGTTTTGAATTTATTGAAACAAATATATTTTCCTAATTGAGAGTGAAAGACGTATGTTAAGTAACAACCGGAATAACTCCGGTAATAATATAAAATTAAATCAATTACAGGGTTTAATAAATGAAACGTTTGTACAGTAATTCCATTTATTAAATCATAAAATAAAAGTGAATTTATTTTGCGGAATGTATAAAAATCTTCAATTTCGGTTTGTTTTAATATATAGTAAATAGATGGATAGGATTAATTAGTTCAATTTGAAGTTGATCTAATTCTGGATAAATAACTTAAGCAGGGAGTGATTATGACTTCGACAGTAGAGGGAATTAAGTACTTTATTTCCCGCGATTCGATTAAGCGATTTTGGAAAGCATGGCTCCTTCTTTTCGCTGGTTTAGTTGTAACTATTTTTTCTGCAAACTATACTGCTGAAAAAATATCTGATTATCTTGAAGAATCATTTATACATGAGTGCGAAGAAATTAAAACACGCATATTATTAAGACTGCAAGCCCACGCTCAAGTTCTCCGTAACGGAGTCGCATTTTTTGAATCATCAGATACTATTACTCGAGTCGAATGGAAGAGATTTATTGAAAAATCTAATCTTAATGCTGATCTCCCGGGTATACAGGGAATAGGTTATGCTGCCATAATTCCTCCATCAAAATTAAAAGAACATATTAATTCAATTAGAAGAGAAGGATTTTCAGAGTACTCAATTAAGCCTTCTTACAAAAGAGATTTTTACACATCTATAGTATATCTGGAACCATTTACTTGGCGTAATCAACGAGCTTTTGGTTATGATATGTTTACAGAACCCACCCGTAGAATTGCAATGAAAAGAGCGCGCGATTATGACGTTCCGGCTATTTCAGAAAAGGTAATTTTAGTTCAAGAAACTGAATCTGATGTGCAAGCCGGTACATTAATGTATCTTCCTGTATATTCAAGCAGTTTGCCATTAACAACGATTGAGGAAAGACGAGCCGCAATAAAAGGATGGATTTACAGCCCTTACCGGATGGATGATCTTATGTCGAGACTCTTGGGCAGCAAATTATTAAGTGAAGGAAATGAAATTCGGTTGGAAGTTTATGATGGTGAAACTACTTCTCCAGATAAAATTCTCTTTGACAGCGAAAAAGGTCAAAAAGTGATTAACGATTCTTCTTATGAATATATTCAAATAATGTCGATTGATTTTTACGGAAGCAAATGGACTGTTCAAATATCCAAAAATATATCTCTCTTCTCCGGTAAAGACGCTGCACATATTTATTTTGTTTTAATACTTGGGACTTTGATTTCATTTTCAATTTTTGCTTTACTTGTTGGACTTATTGAAATGAGGGATAAGAAAAATAAACTTTTTGTTTTGGCTACCGAATTAAAGGACAGTGAAAAAAAATATAGAAGTTTTGTTGAAAATTCACTGGTAGGGGTTTTCCAGACTCAATTAGACGGAACAATAAAGTTTGCTAATGATGCAATAGTTAAATTAATGGAGTATGGTTCAATTGAAGAATTTATAAAAGAGAATTCAACATTTTACTATGTTGATCAAGCGAAGCGAATTGAATTTACAACACTTTTAAAGCGTGAAGGAAAAGTTGAGGGATTTGAAATAGAATTGCTTACCAGGTTAGGGAAACACATAGTTTTTCTTATGAATGCTGTTTTATATGAAGATACTATTGACGGTACAATTATAGAGATTACGAAAAGAAAAGAAGCAGAAAAACAGCTCGAACAGAAAACTCTCCAATTACAAAAAACGATTTCGGAAAAAGATAAATTCTTTTCAATTATTGCACACGATCTGAAAAGTCCGTTTCAAGGTTTCATCGGAATTACTCAAATGATGGCGGAGAGACCATCCGATTTTTCTATCGAAGAACTATCTTTATTAAGCAGAGAGATGAACAACAAAGCAAGGAATCTCTTCAAACTACTTAAAAACCTACTTGAGTGGGCAAGGGTTCAGCAAGGAGTAATACCGTTTGAACCGGAAGTTATTGGGCTTAAGTTATCTATAATTCATGATATCGAAACGATTAAACAACTTGCTAAAAATAAATCAATTGAAATTATCAATGATGTAGATGAGTTACATAAAGTTAGAGCAGATCAAAATATGATTAATTCTATTTGCCAAAATCTTCTTTCGAATGCCATTAAGTTTACGCACAGAAATGGGAAAATAATTCTAACTTCTGAAGAAGTAGATAATAATTTTATTGAAGTTTCGGTTATAGACTCAGGAATCGGAATCTCCCTTGATCTACTCAATAAATTATTTAAAATTGAAGAAAGAGTTGGACAGGACGGAACCGATGGGGAGGAAAGTACAGGTCTCGGTTTACTATTATGTAAAGAATTTGTTGAAAAAAATGGTGGCAAAATCCGGGTGGAAAGTATAGAAGGTAACGGGAGTACGTTCTCTTTTACTCTACCAAAAGCTGTTGAGTAGATATTGTAACTTAGCAATAATGCGGTGTACGATGTGGAGATGCTGAAACAATTCGCCTTTTGCGAACAGTATGGCAAGGACGTGTCATTCCGTTCGCGCAACGAAGAGAAAAATTGTCATTCCGTTCGCCGCGGCTAATTGGTTCGGAATCTCTATGAACGTAGCAAGATGCTGAATCAAGTTCAGCATGACACAATCAGAGAGAGAATAGATTCAGATTCTAATATTTAGGACGAATGACAAATTAAATTTATGAAGAACTATTATGTTTACATACTAACCAATAACTCAAGAACTCTATATATTGGAGTTACTAATGATTTAAGAAGAAGAATGTATGAACATAAAAATAAGTTATGTGATGGTTTTACAAAAAAATACAATTTGGATAAGTTGGTATTCTTTGAAGTCTATAATGAAGTAGCATCAGCAATCCAAAGAGAGAAACAATTGAAGAACTGGCATCGTAATTAGAAAATTAACTTAATTGAAAGTGTAAATAAAGATTGGCGAGATTTATCTGATGAGTTTAGTTAGGTCTATTACGTGGTAAGATGCAGTCTCGTTTGAAGTTGGAAGCCTGACAGTAACTTGTCATTCCGAACTTGTTTCGGAATCTCTAAGAACGTGGCAGGATGCTGAAACAAGTTCAGCATGACAGAGAGGTGTCATTCCGTTCGCCGCGGCGAATTAGTTCGGAATCTTTTAGAACGTGGCAGATGCTGAACAGCTTGATAAATAATAAATACAATAGTTGTAACAAATTTAATTTGAGTTAAGAATGGGAAAGAAAAAAAAATCGGAAGAGAAAAGCATTTTAATAAATGATAAATTAATCAATGCTCTTCTTGAAAATATCACAGATGTTATTCTAATCATTGATGAAAACGGAGTGATAATTTATGCAACTCCTTCAACTTCAGATTTAACGGGATTCCCCCCAAAAGAAATTATCGGTAAGAATATTTTCGCCTTTGTCCATGAAGAAGATCTTTTAAGCGCGCAAAAATTGTTAATCGATATTCTTACCACTGATGAAGTTCACATTGATATTGAAAAAAAGATTTTGCACAAAGACGGAACCGTTCGTTATGTAAAAGGGAAAGGGAAAAATCTTTTATCAAATCCTGATATAAAAGGAATTCTTATTAACATGCATGACAGCACTGAAAGAGTTTTACTTGAGGATTCTGAAAGAAAAAAAGGAATCTTATTAAATAATGTCGAAGAGATTTCTAAAGTCGGTGGATGGGAGTATGATGTTCGAACTCAAAATTTGTATTGGACTAAAGAAACTTATTTGATACATGAAATAGAACCATTTTCGATTGGCCCACATCCGCCTGAACTTTTTGAACAAACCCTGCTTTGTTATCCCGAACCGGGAAGGAGTCTTCTCCTTGAGGTATTTCAAAATTGTTACAAAAATGGAATTGAATATAAACTTGAGTTACCCTTTGTAACCAAAAAAGGGCGTAATATCTGGATAGAAACTTCCGGTAAACCATTATACCTAAATAACCGAATAGAGAAAGTTTACGGAAACATTATTGATATTTCTGAAAAAAAGCAAAATGAACTTATTGCCGAAGCACGACTTAATCTGATTGAATATTCGTATCAATCAGACATTGATTCATTTCTTCAAAAATTTCTCGATGAAGCAGAAAGATTAACCCAAAGTAAAATCGGTTTTTATCATTTTGTTGAAGAAGACCAGGAAACATTAAAGTTGCAAATGTGGTCAACTAATACAATTGAAACGATGTGTACTTCTGAAGGAAAAGATTCACACTATAATATAAGCCAGGCTGGTGTTTGGGTTGATTGTGTTAAAGAACGTAAACCTGTTATTCATAATGATTATGAAAACTTACCGAATAAAAAAGGATTACCTGAAGGGCATGCT
Organism: Ignavibacteria bacterium; assembly: GCA_030684555.1. Classification (GTDB taxonomy): domain Bacteria; phylum Bacteroidota; class Ignavibacteria; order Ignavibacteriales; family Ignavibacteriaceae; genus JAGUXE01. The sequence continues at coordinate 18,213 of JAUXVN010000017.1, read as the reverse complement.
CCTGTAATCCGTGAACTCGTTATTCCGGTTTTTAGAAACAATAAAATTGTTGCAATTCTTGGGGTGGGCAATAAAGAATCTTTGTACGATGAAAATGATATTCAATTGATTACCCAACTCGCCGATTCCGCAGTTGATATTGCTGTGAGAAAACGTGCTGAAAATTCACTTATAGAATCGGAACAAAAATTAAATACGGTGCTAAATAGTAACGAAGATAAAATTTGGTCAATTGATAGGAACTATAATCTTTTATATGGCAACAAAGCTTATGAAGATTATATTCTTCAAAACACCGGTAAGCCAGCTTTGCGTGGTGAGTCAATCTTTGCCAACACTCCATTCCCAAATTTCATTGCCGAATGGGAAGGGTATTTTGAAAAAGCTTTCAAAGGAGAAGTATTCAAAATTGAAAAAAGTTATTTTTTGAAAGATCATGATTATTATTTAGAGTATGGATTTAATCCGGTAAAAGGGGGTGATGGAGATTTTAATAGCGTAGTTGTTTACGTACGGGATATTACCGAACATAAAATGTTTGCAGAAGGACTTAAAAACTTTACAGCACAGCAAAAAAAGATTAATGAAGAACTATCAAACAAAAATGAAGAATTAATAAAATCTCGTAAAGCAACATTAAATATTATTGATGATTTATCCTTTGAAATAGAAGAACGAAAAAAAACTCTGCAAGCCTTGAATATCAGTAATAAAAGATATTTAGAACTTGCGAAACAGAGTCGAACCGTTACCTGGGAAGTTGATAAAACCGGATTGTTTGTTTACGTAAGCGAAGCAAGCGAGGTAGTTTACGGTTATAAACCCTCTGACCTTATTAATAAAATTAATTATTATGATTTGAATCCCGAAGCAACTAGAAACGAATTCAAAGAAGAAACTTTTAAGAATTTTATAAGTCACGAACCATTTATAAATTGTGAAAATGAGATTGTTACAAAAGATGGAAAACGCATTTGGGTTACAACAAATGGTTATCCGGTCTTTAATCCAAATGGTGATTTCATAGGATTTCAGGGTAATGATACTGATATAACATTAAAAAAGAAAACCGAAGATGAATTACTTGAAAGTAAAACAGAGTACAAAAATTTTGTTGAAAAAAGTAATGAAGGTATTTACTTTATAAAATATAGCGAACCGATAGATATAAATTTACCTGTTGATGAACAAGTCACCATGATTATTAAGAATGGAATTATTAGTGAATGCAACCATGCTATGGTCAAAATGTATGGCTATTCCGATTATTCAGAATTAATCGGCAAATCGATGCTTGATATTTATGGAGGAAGCATAAGCGAAATTAATTTTGAAACCGCAAAAAACTTTGTCATTAATCATTATCAAATAGAAGATCTTGAGACTTTAGAATATGATAAAGATGGGAACGAAAAGCACTTTCTAAATAATGTTATCGGTGTAATACATAACAACAAATTGGTAGGTAATTGGGGAACCCAACGGGATGATACTGAACGTAAAAAAGCCGAACATGCACTTATAAACAGTGAAATTCGTTATAAAAGTCTATTCGAAGAACATTCGGCTGTAAAGTTATTGATAAATCCGGAAGACGGTTTTATAATAGATGCGAACCAGGCGGCAAGTGATTTTTACGGTTGGTCCCGCGAAAAGTTAAAACAAATGAAATTAAACGAAATAAATACCCAATCTGATGAAGCACTTAAAGCAGCTATCAATAAAGTATTAGTAGAGAAAAAAGTTAAATTTGAGTTTAAACACCGCTGCGCCGATGGAAGTGAAAGAGATGTAGAAGTTTTTAGCAGTAAAATTGAAATCGGAGGAAAGGATCACCTGCACTCAATAGTTCATGATATAACAGAAAGAAAAATTGCACAGAAATATTTGACCGAGAGTGAAGAGAAATACCGGCGTTTAGTGGATGATTCCCCGGACGCAATTGCTATTTATGTCTCAGGTAAAATCGTTTATGTTAACAACGCTACTCTTAAGTTGATGAAAGTTCAAACACAAGAAGAACTGCTTGGACAACCGATTCTCAAGTTTGTTCACCCTGATTCTATGGGAATGGTGATAGCACGGGTAAAATCTATTAAAGAAGAAGGGAACCCTCTGCCTATTGCTGAAGAAAAGTTTATTCGTTTTGATGGAACTTCTATAGATGTGGAAGTTAAAGCAACACCAATTATCTTTAATGGTGAGAACGGTGTACAATTAATTGTAAGAGATATTTCGGACCGTAAAAAAGCTGAAGAAAAAATTATTCAACTCTCACGAGCCGTTGAACAAAGCCCGGTTTCTATTATTATTGCCAATCTTGAAGGGAATATTGAATATGCTAATCCGAAAACAATAGAAATTTCAGGATATAGTTATGAAGAAATTCTTGGTAAAAATCCACGAATCTTTAGTTCAGGTGAACTTCCTAAAGAGCAGTATAAAAAACTTTGGGATACTATAACCGCAGGACAAGAGTGGAAAGGGGAGTTACATAACAAGAAAAAATCGGGTGAATTATATTGGGAATATGTTTCCATCTCTCCGATAAAAGATGAAACGGGAAAATTTGCTCACTATCTTGCTGTAAAAGAAGATATAACAGGTAGAAAGTTAGCAGAAGAAGAAATGAGAAAGCAATCTGAATTTCGTGAATTGTTAATCGGGATATCTTCCAATTACATTAATCTTCCACAAGAAGAGGTTGATCCTTCAATAAGCAAATCGATAAATATTCTAGGTAAATTTGTAAATGCAGATCGCGCCTATATTTTTGATTATGATAGCTCTAATGGAATTTGTTCAATGACTTATGAGTGGTGCAATGATGGGATTACTTCTCAAATTGCCGGACTCCAGAACATCCAATTATCTACTGAGTGGGTAGATTCATTTAGAGAAAAGAAGACGCTGTATATTGCTGATATTTCAGCTCTTCCTGAAAGTGAAACAAAGAAAATTCTTCAATCAAAAGAAATTAAAAGTATTTTGTCAGTTCCTATATTAGATGGAAATAATTGTATTGGTTTTATTGGATTTGATTCGGTAAGATTCCATCATAATTATTCCGAAACAGAACGGCAGCTTCTACTAATTTATGCTCAAATGCTGGTTAACATTAAATTAAGAATAAAGGGGGAAGAAGAACTCATTAGTGCCAAGGAAACTGCTGAATCAGCAAATAAACTTAAAGATGCTTTTATCGCAAATATATCCCATGAAATAAGAACACCATTAAACGGTATTCTTGGTATGACCGGTATTATTAAGGAAGCTTTTGGTGATCAAGCTGATGAGAATGAAAAAAATTACTTCACATCAGTTGAAATATCTTCTAAGAGATTGATGAAAACGGTCGATTTAATAGTGAACTTCTCAAGACTGCAAGTCGGTGATTTCACCATTAATCCAACAGAACTTTCACTCTCAGAAATTATAAAAAATGTAATTGATGAGTATTTACCAATCGCTGATGAAAAATCAGTTTCTCTTAATTTCAATTCATCAATCGTTAATTCAAAAATTTATGCAGACGAATATTCAGTATTAACATCATTGATAAATATTATTGATAACGCAATTAAATTTACAGATACAGGTTCTGTTAATATTGAACTTTACCGAAGCGAACCGAATCTTATTTGTGTAGAAATTACCGATACCGGAGTCGGAATATCTGACTATTATTTGCCAAAATTATTTACTCCATATTCGCAGGAAGAATCGGGTTATAACAGAGCTTATGAAGGTGTTGGATTAGGGTTATCGTTAGTGAAAAAATTTCTCGAGCTAAATAATGCTTCCATCGAGGTTCAGAGTCAAAAAGGAAAAGGGACAAAGTTTACAATTTGCTTTGCCGCATTGTTTGAGGATGAAACAACAGAAGCAGACTCAGAAAAAATTAATTTTTTTAGAAAGAGTGATTCTCCATCAATCCATAATGAAAAAACAAAACCATCTATTCTTGTAGTTGAAGATGACGGAATAAACCAGTTGTATCTTAAATCGGTTTTGCTTCACGATTATGATATTGTAATTGCTGCAGACGCAGACAAAGCATTAAAAGCTTATGAGTCAAATGATTTTGATTTGATACTAATGGATATTTCTCTTCGCGGGGGAATGAATGGTTTAGAATTGACGAAATTAATTCGAGCCGGAAGCAAAAATCCCAACATCCCGATTATAGCAATAACGGGGCATGCTTTCCCTGAAGACAGGCAAAAAACTGCTGAAGCAGGTTGTAATGATTATCTTTCAAAACCATTTGAATCGTTTGAATTATTGGAAAAGATCACAGTGAATATTGTTAAATAAAGTAGTGGTATTTTTATATTGAATTCAACACATAGAGTGTTGAGGCTTAAATTATTTACAAATTTGTTTTAGATAAAATTATACGGATTTACATTTAAATGTTACATATCAAAAAGAAAATAATTAAGAGTGCATGTGGTTTTATAATCGCTCTACTTTTAAACTCATGCTCCACAAGTACAATTACTGAAACTCTTTATCTGGGGAATTCTGACGTTAGTTCGCCAATTACTCCTCCGCCGGTTCATTCCGGATTTAAGTCCGGAGAAGGAGATTTAATTATTACCCCTATGATTCAATATAATGAGAAACGGAGTGTCGGTTTTCGAACTTCAAATCCATATAACAAAAGCCTACTGCTGTCTGACAGTTCTATCATGTCCGTTAATGAAAAAAACTTTCAATGGAATTTTCCGCAATATCAGTTTGGAGTTGATGTTGATGCCGCTTTGACAAAAAGTTTTGCCTTTTTTATCGGAGGATATTATTCATCTTTAAAAGAATTTCAATTGTTAAACTGGAATTTGGGTTTCGGATTTTATTCGCAAAAACCAACTGGCGGAGTACGTTTTGATTTCGGAATATTATTCCAAAAGTATTTTTTTGATACCGAAACAATTATTCACTCAAAAGAAGTAGATCGAAACGGAAAAATTGTAAGAGAAGATTTTTTGTATTTTCGTGATCGTGCCTCTAAAACAAACTACAGCTTTTTTTCATTATTAACAGTTCATTCTGCCAATAAGGATGATTTGATAAACTATGGTTTTTCATTCGGATATTTTACGCAGGAACTACTCGACTTTAAACCTGGTGTTACAAATAGCACTTTAAGGGAGGTTTCATTTAATAGTCTTTTTGAGAACAAGTATAAAACCGATCTTCGACCGGAATCAACGCCCGGCTTTATAATTCTATCTCCGATGTTGTCATTAAAAGTTTATGAGAATATCAGATTAGTTTTAACGGTTAAAGCTATTAAGGAAATCAGAATGGAACAAACATTTGACGATTGGTTGGTTCTCCCTACAATGCAATTGGATTTTAATTTTTAATTATTACAAAGTTTGTTAGCGTAGTAATATCATCTTTCTAACTGTTACATTATTATCTACCTGTAATCTGTAAAAATATACACCGCTGGTCAATGCAGTTGATTTTGTTGATGAAGTACTGAATTTCACATTATAACTTCCGGCAGGTTTATTCTCATCGACTAATCGAGTTACTTCATTTCCGAGTAGGTCATAGATAATTAAACTTACATGTCCACCTGTTCCCAATTCCCACTGAATATTGGTCTCGGGATTAAAAGGATTCGGATAATTTTGATACAATTGAAATTTATTTGGTTCAAGATAAGATTCAGAATTATTAGTCAATTTATATGGAGAGACTGCTTCGAGTCCTAAAAACAAATAGACTGCAGGGGCATTCCAGTTAATTGCAATTTCGTTTGAAGCATAACTGCAAACATCATCCAGGTAAGAAAGAGCTGGAAGATTAGAAGGATAACCGGCGCAATTGTCTTGTTGTCCCGGATTGGGTCCCCCAACAAGTAAACCGGGAACGGGTTCAGTAAGTCCGTCAGCTTGTGATACGCGGTGATGAGGTTTCATTGCCCGTTTACTTCCGTAACCTGTGAGGAATGAATAACCCGTACCATTACGTCCAAGTAAATAGTCGGCATTAGCTAATGCTGCGTTATAATATTTAATATCATTTCTCAGCAGATAAGCGTTTAGTAAAATCACACCTTGATTTGCAGCAACAGAATTACTTCCCCAAACAAAATCATTATTGCTTTGTCCCATTGCAACCCGATAGGCAGAATTAGTTTGATTAGAAACGAGTGAGTTTGCTAATGTCAATATTCGACTAACAATAATCGCTGTATCAATGATTGAAGTTAAATTATTTTTGTTTACAGAAAGAGAAATAAACCCAAGAGTATTAACGCTTTGCCACGAAGGAATATTTAACTGAATAGGTAAGTAATTAATTCTTGACGCAATAAAACTATCTGCTTTAGTTGTAATATAAAGCTCACATGCTGCCCAATTAAATTCATCGTTTACATTGCTATCGCCATACTCACCCGTATTAATATCCGGATCGGTTAACATATTTATTAATGTTTGATTGTAATAGATATCTGAATTTTCTTTTGCCCAACCCCAAGCTTTTTTAGAAGCTTCTAATAATTGAATTGAATAACCAGGGTATAAGTTATTGAACTTTGCAAATATCCGTGAGGCTTGCGCTGTTACAGCCGCGAAATTCAATGTTGCTGCTGTACTTTTCTGAACAACATATCTTGGAGTATTTGCATTATGCGGCATTACATAACCGTCAAAATTTGCATTAGTAAGTTTATGATAAACTCCGCCATCTTCCGGATCTTGCATGGTTAACATCCAATCCAAATTCCACTTAACTTCATCTAGAATATCGGGTAGTTGATTAATACTCTCAGGAATATTCAAATTTAATGTATCATAGTATTCGGGGAATGTTTCATAAGCCGATAAGAGTGTAAACATTGAAATACCGGAATTAACAATATATTTATTATAATCACCAGCATCATACCAACCTTTGGGAGATGAAATTTTCGAATTCTCAGGACGATTGTCGGATGCAGCCGATGCATGAATAATCACCGCAGTATCCAAGTGACCGGCTTGACGAAACCAAACATATGCAAAGGGAATGGTTAATGCTGTAGAAGCTCGTTGATAATAATATCCTTTAAGCGAAGCTTTTCCGGGGGCATAAAAGGGATTCTTTTTAATTTCAAATGAATGAGATTTATAAGATGGAGGTGAAACTAAAAAATACTTTCCTTCACTTTTGAATGATGAAAAGTCTGCAATTCTCACAGTTTCATTTGAGTAACTCCAAATTCTCTCAGAACCAAGAGCTCCGGTGTAAAGAGTTTCAGCGGTAACTTCACTGGTTATATAAAATGTTAGACTTTGTGGAGAAACAATTACTGCCTCTTTAGGTCCGTTTGTTATGTAGCCTAATTGATTAACTTTTATCTTGTCACTATTCTGTGATAAAAGATTTGAAACCATGAGAATAGTAAGCAACGCAATATTTTTAATGGATACCATAAAATTTGTCTTTTTAAAATTCTACTTGTTTAACGTAAATACTTTTTTAAGTTTTATATCTTCTGAAGAGCTTCCGATCAACACTTCAAACTCACCTGGCTCGGCTATGAATGAACTGGTTTTCTCATCGTAAAACGATAAAGCCGATTTATCAATTTTCATCGATATAATTTTTGTTTCGCCAGGATTCAATTCCACTTTTGCAAAACCCTTTAATTCTTTTATCGGTCTTATAATAGAAGATTTTATATCTCTTATATAAAGCTGTGCAATCTCTGCCCCTTTCATTATTCCGCTATTCGTAATTTCAAAAGTAAAATCGATTCTTTGATTTGCATACATTTCATTTACCGAGAGTTTTATATTGTCATACTTAAAAGATGTGTAGGATTTTCCATATCCAAAAGGAAAAAGAGGTTTAATCTTTTTATTCTCAAAGTGACGATACCCGACAAAAATGTCATCAGAATAATAAGTGATACTGTCGATTTTTTTATATGAATCGAATGGACTGTAGTCTTCCCACAGTTTAGGAAAAGTCATTGGAAGTTTACCGGAAGGATTCACATTTCCTAATAAAACATCAGCAATTGCATTTCCTCCTTCAGAACCCGCAAACCACAATTGGAGTAAACCTTCTATATCGTCCAACCAATCGTTCATCAAAACAGGAGAACCGGTTGTAAGAATAACCACAACATTACTATTCACTTTAGAAATTTCACTTATTAGTTTATCCTGATTATTGGGAAGTAATAAATCATTTCTATCCCGTCCTTCAGTTTCATATTGATAAGATGTTCCTGCAAAAACCAATACCACGTCCGATGTTTTTGCTAAATTTACGGCTTCCTGTAAGAGGTTATCATTTTGTTCGCGCCAACCTAATTTTACAACTGCATCACCACCGTTTTCATAATATTCTAATTTAATACGATAACTTTTTCCGGCATCTAATGCCATTGTGTAAGAATTTGTGATAGCACTATGATCATTCCAATCATTTATAACCAGTTTATCGTTTATATAAAAACGAACTCCATCGTCACTCATCACATCAAAAGTATAGTCACCGCTCTTTTCGGGTTTTACGTTTCCCGTCCATCTCACAGAGTAATTATCTTTTGGAAAATTTTCGAAAGGAGGTTCATTCTTCCAATCAAAATCAATCGTGAGGTCGGTTTTAATTAAGTCGGGTTTTCCAAATAGATTTACATTTTTAAAATATTCAGCCTTTAATCCGTTAGAAGATTCATCGGGAAGAAATAAATATTTGCTTTCAATTGCTTTTATATCTCCATCAAGTTGAACACCGGGGGCATAATCAAGTTGTATTGTATTCGGAAGTTTATTCTTCAAACCTTCGAATGGAGAAACTGCATAAACAGGATTAACCATTGAACTACCGCCGCCACCGGTTCTCGCTGTTATAGCACTTGTTCCTATCACACCTATCTTTTTGATAGAAGTTAAATCAAGAGGTAAAATATTTTTACTATTCTTTAATAATACAATTCCATCCTTTGCGACATTATAAGCGAGAGTTTTTGAATGAATAGTATTTATCAAAGAGGCATCCTCTTTAGTTTGACTATCAAATAAACCTGATGCGAAAATAACATATAAAATTCGTTTAACTTTATCATTGATTGTGGATTCCTTTACCAACCCATTTTTTATTGCTCCAATTAGCGTTTCTTTATTGAGATATTTTCCGTTAGGCATTTCAAGATCAAGTCCGCTGTTTGCAGTGGGAATTGTACTATGTACGGCACCCCAATCAGACATTACTAATCCCTTAAATTTCCATTCATTCTTTAGTTTGTCAATCAGAAGATAATTGTTTTCACTTGCATAAGGTCCGTTCACTTTATTGTAAGCTGACATAACCGCTAAAACATTTGCTTCTTCAACAGCTGCTTTAAAATGTGGAAGATAAATTTCGTTCAATGCTCGTTCACTAATTCTGACATCAACAAAATCGCGTTCATGCTCCTGATTATTACATGCAAAATGTTTGACCGTTGCAACAACAATTTCATTCTGAACTCCCTTGATGTAATTAACCGCAAGCCGCGAAGTTAAATATGGATCTTCACCAAAGCTTTCAAAGTTTCTTCCTCCCATCGGTAATCGTGCGATGTTTACACATGGACCTAAGATTACATTTCTTCCTTTTCCTTTAGTTTCAGTTGCTAAAATTTTTCCATATTCTTTTGCGAGTAGAGTATCCCATGTTGCTGCTAATGCTATTCCGGAAGGAAGCGCTGTTGCTTCTCCCCAACGAACTCCAATGGGTCCGTCTGCCATTTTCAATTCGGGAATTCCGAGGCGCTTTATTGATTTACTCGCAAATCCGGTTCCACCGAGTAAATCTATTTTTTCATCAAGAGTTAATCTTTTAAGAAGGTCGTTTACTCTATCTTCGATTGGAGTTTCACTATTTTTATATAACGGTTGTTGCCTATTTGTATTGCTTCCAAAAATAAAAATAAATGGAAGTAATAAAAGGAGTTTAATAATAAGTTTCATTTTACGAATCCTGTTAGTTTATTTAAGTCCGAGTGCTTTTAGGTAATCACTATTAATTATACAGTTCTTGAATTTTATATTTTCGAGATATTCGGCAAGTATTGGTCTGATGATATTAATATCTGGTCTATTCTCTCTTATACTGGAATAGGATGATCGATCGGCTTCAGAATATTTAAGAATCAAATCCCAATTATTCGGTTTACTCACTGAAACTACATTGCTTGGCGCATCCATTTTTTTATATGGCCAAAAACACCAACTGATATTATTAACTTCTAACAATTTTCGAAATGAAGTAATCCACTCGTTTGTGTTTTCACCCGATTCCCCCATCCACAACGGAACATTATATTTATTGCTATAGTCAACATATTCCTGAATTACTGATTGAGTTGTATCTGTCCAATATTTGTGAAATGTATAAACAGCTTTATCATCAAACGGTTCAGCGAATACTGAAAAGTTACTATTCCACTGAGCGCCACCAAAAAAAATAATATGATTGTTATCAACTTCTCTTATTGATTTAGTTATCTTTTTAAAGAGGGGAACAAGGAGCGGGTTCAATTTATCTTTATCAAAGTAATGTGCGATAGGCTCATTTAAAAGATCATAACCTATAACGATTGGTTCATCCTTATAAATTTCTGCGATTTTTTTCCAGATTAAAATTGTTGTTTGCTGTGCATCTTCATCTTCATAAAGGAAAGGATAACCATAACTATCGTCAATATTGTCACCGGTTTGACCGCCCGGTGCTCCGTGCATATCAAAAATAACATAAAGATTTTTTTCCTTACACCACTTTACGCATCTATCAATTAGCTCAAATCCTTTTCCTTCAATTTTAAGATGATCATTTGGGTTAACGAATAATTTGTAATTAAACGGAAGTCTTATCGAATTAAATCCTGCTGCTTTAATAAACTTAATATCTTCGTGAGTTATATATTCATCATAAAAGGCATTCCAGAATTTGCGTGCTTCGTCTTCACCGACTAACTGATTAACCATCTCGAAGATTAACCTCGGCGAGCTTGTCTTTTGAAATTTGAACATATAACCTTCGGGGAGCAGCCAATTACCAAGATTTATTCCTTTGAGAAAAAGAGGTTTTCCATCAGAGGAATAAAATTCTTTCCCCTTCACAGTTACAAATTGTGCAAAGTTTGAGGATGATGTTAAGAATATTAAGATGAACAGAAATGCTTTTGTTGAAGATGATTTTGTCATTTGGTGCTCTCAGATTTATTAATAGTTGGATAAATCAATATCCGTGCCTTCATCTATTTGAAAAGATGGGGTATTTCGCCTATTTGATTGCTCAAATGACTAGAAATAGTTTTTAATTTATTAGTGTGATAAAGTTCATTTATTAAAAAGATAAAGTTCCAGGTTTTGAGTAATTACAACTTCTTTAGTAAGTTGATTAAGGAAAATTTCAATTTTATTAGTGAGGAAAAAATGAGAAAGAAAATTATTGCCGGTAACTGGAAAATGAATTTGAATTTGAGTGAATCAATTGAACTCATATCCGGAATTAAAAACGGATTAGTTAATCAACAATTAAATTGCGAACTCGTAATTTGCCCACCGTTTACATCATTAGAAACGGCTTCTGTGTTGATAAAAGATTCCGCAATAAAACTTGGCGGACAAAATATGTACTATGAAGAAAACGGCGCATTCACCGCTGAAATATCAGCATCAATGTTAAAGAGTGTCGGTTGTCAATATGTTATTTTAGGGCACTCGGAGAGAAGAACTATTTTTGGTGAAACCAACGAACTTATTAACAAAAAAATTAAAAAAGCACTCACTTCACAATTAACTCCTATTTTTTGTATCGGTGAAACATTAGAAGAACGTGAAAGTGGTTCAACATTCGATGTTGTAAAAAAACAAGTTGTTGAAGGTCTGTCCGAAATTAATTCAGAAGATGCTCAAAAAATTGTAATTGCTTATGAACCTGTTTGGGCAATCGGTACAGGGAAAACCGCGAGTAAAGAACAGGCTGAAGAAGTTCATGCTTTTATCAGAAGTTTATTGTGCGAACTTTATTCAAATGAAGTTGCCGAAGAAATCACAATTCAATACGGTGGAAGTGTAAAGCCTGATAACGCTGTTGAATTACTCTCACAACCAAATATAGACGGCGCACTTGTAGGCGGTGCATGTTTGAAGGCAGATTCTTTCATCGCAATCGGTGCCGCTTGTTAATTTTCTTTTGAAATTATTATGCCGGGTTTGCCCGGCATTTATATTCTTACCAAATTAAGAAAAACTGTCATGCTGTTCGCCACTGGCGAATCGTTTCAGCATCATTTGTGCAGCATCATTATTTTTACCAAACCCCAAATCACTGTCATGCTGAACTCGTTTCAGCATCTCTTGTTCGGTATTACTATTCTTACCAAACCGCAATCTTTAAAACTCCAATTGTCATTTTCATTTTCCGTTCATCACGATTTCGCTTATTCAATAAAACCTTTATAACCTCACCTCGTCTTATGAAATGAACAAAAAATTAATTAGGAGGAATCATGGAAAAGTTATTTACAACCGCAAGAATGAAGTCACTCGTTGTGACAGCAATTCTAATAACTCTAATTTCTGTAAACGGATATTCATCAGTTGGAAATGATGGAGAAGAAAAGAACATCAAAGTTCTCAAATTTCATACAGAAATTGATAATAAAAATTCTTTGGTTGAAGTTGAATTAACCAACAATCAAATTGAAAAATTAAAAATTGATGGAAAGGAAATCGCGTCAGAAAATTTTCACAACTATAAAGAACTGATTGATGGAAGAGTGAAAAATGTTTCGGAAGAGTCAGTCAATAATTCCGGGAAGAAAATTAAAATCATAAAAGTAGATGGTGATAATCCTGCTGATTCTTTGAAAAAGAAAAGGATCAAAGTTATTGTGAGAGATGCTGAAAATGAACTTGCTCAACTTGATTCAAATATTTTTAACTTCGAAATCGATCTTGATAACTTGCATGAAAAAATTGGTAAGATTCCTGAATTGATGCGTGATTTCGAATTTAATATTCCCGATTTGCCAAATAAAGGGATAAAAGATATCAACAAAAAACTCGAACGCCTTGAACGTAAATTAGAAAAATCGGAAAAGGAATTAGAAACCACTAAAAAAGAAATTGCAAATACAAAGGATTTCATCAAAAAATTTAAGTCTGAATTAGTTAAGGATAAATTAATTAACTCTGCTAACGATGAGCCGGAGATAGAATTTTTTAGTGATGAAATGATTGTAAATGGAAAATCGGTATCTAAACAGCAATTCGAAAAGTATAAAAAAATGTATGAAGATACGATAGGAAAAGAAGAGAGAAGAGAATTGTATTTCAAAATGAAATAGACTTAATAAAAAAAAAACCCTTGCCAATAATTAATTGAGCAAGGGTTAAATTTTCCGAGTAAATTGTTAGATTCACTCTTAATAATAATCGCAGTTTCTGAAAAACGGCTATTACATGTTAAACAATACGCCAACTGAAGCATATGGGAAATAACCAACTCTAACTTGAAGAGCTAAACCAGGGTTCATCCAATAATTAAATCCTGCTTGACCACTATAGAAGAATCCACCAGCTGTAACGGTTGGTGATGCCACACCTGCAGGAACAGTACCACTCCATTCAAATGAAGCTGAAGCTACATTGTAACCAAGTGACAAACCAAGAAATGGATCAAATTGTTCACCCGGTGAGAGATGATAATTGCCCTGAACAGCAATAATTATGTTAGTATATGTCCAGGTTCCTTGATATGTAAAAAAGCCATAATCTTCAGATGTACTAGCAAAAGCTGCATAAGCACCTAATTGAAGCTTTTCATTGAAATTATAAAAATTGTATTCAGCATACAACGGAATAGCACCGGTACCGGATAATCCGCCGCCGCCAAATCCTGCACCAACTCCTAAAGTTGATTGACCTTTGAACTGAGCATTGGTATCAACTGTACCAAAAGCAATAAGACCAAGAACTAAAACTGCAAAAAGTACTTTTTTCATATTAGATTCCTCCATTTGATATAAGATAATTATTGTAAATTAACAGTATTGAAGGCGACTGTCTCACCTATTAAAACCGCTTCATTATTGTTGCTTAAAATATAATTGTAACTTATCGCATAAACAATAGCAGAACCTGAAGAAAGTGTTTGTAATTCAGCAGAAGTTACAGATGCTGAAGTTGCAGTTCCCAAATTTTGTTTAAATATTGATTTGCCGTCTTTATCAATTACCATTACGGCATTATTTGAACCGGCGCCTGAAACTGTCCAGCTGATAGTTAAGTTTGAAGCGCGTGGTACAGATGTTTCCGCTGCCGGTGCGGTGACGGTAATTTTTCCAGGCACAAATACTTTAGTATTAATTAAAGAATAGTTTGCTGCTGAAAATGTTACTTCTGTTGAACCACTGTTAAACCCGATTCCTTGAGGACTTAATGCTTCCGGATTAAATACATAAGAATTATTTGACTGTTTTGTTAAAGTGTAATCTGTTCCTTTGGATGTAACTTTTACAACACCTTTATCTTGCGGTGGATTTCCGAATGTTGCTGCTGCTAATCCAAGTTCAACTGTAACACCGACATATGTGGTTGAAGTTCTAACTACTGCTAATACATTAGTTGGAGTTGCTCCACCAAAATCAGTCGGAGTGGGTGTTGTTGATGAATTTTGATTAGTATTTCCCGGATCGGTTGTGGATTCATCCTTTTTGCAGCCAACTACTGCAAACATTATCATTAGTGCAAAAAGCAAAAAAGTTTTTTTCATTTTATCCTCTTTTATTTAGTAACTGAATTACAATAATCTGTTTAATAAAAACCCTCGTTATAGTAACAGATTATATTTCCATATCTTAACCCAATAATAGTGCCAAAAGTAATAATATCTATATCAGGGAAAATATTTAATCTAAGTCGTTTTATGGCTACTAATAAAAAAAATATAGTGTCGCAAAAGAACAACAGTTATACAATCCCGTGCAATTTATTCTAGATAATCACGTGCTGACAAAATTAGACTTCATCCGTTATTCATCAAGTTCTTTAAACTCACCCGCGATTTTAATAAATGTATAAATTGCAATTATCGCAAGAAAAAGATTTGCAGCCAATACATACCAAACATATTCCGGATTTCCCATATCTCTGAAGTAACCATAAACAGAAGTATATGTAACACCACTTAATGCACCGCCTAATCCAACAGCAAGAAAGTTAGTTCCCATATATAATCCGGCTTTTTCTTTTGGGGCAATCCATGTAATGTATTCTTGAATTCTCGGTGATGTTATCATCTCGCCAACTGCAAAAAATAATATTCCCAGAAATGCCAGTTCTGAGAAAGAAACTCTTGCGTAACCAAGCAATATCATACCGATAGCTGCTACAAACAATCCGAAGTTGAATGTCGGAATTGCTTTAAACTTTTCTGAAATGCGTGAAACGAATATTTGGAATATCATAATTATATATCCGGTATGTGAAACAGTTTCTCCTAATATTCGCGTGACGCCTTTTTCATCTGTGGCTGAAAATATTGATGTAAAACCGGTTCCGAAAATTCCGGAGATGGTCACATATAATGCTGCAGTATCAAGGTTCTTATCAATATAAATTGCAAGAAGATTAAAGAATGCCCAGAACGGCAGCCAATAAAAAACACCAAGGATAAATAGAAAAGATGCAAATTTAAAATCAGAAAGAGCAACTTTCATATCTTTAAACTTTTGTCCCAGAGTTGTTCCTTCGGTTTCACGAGGAGGTTCTTTATAGAAAAAGAGTGTAATAAGAAACATTATTCCGATTCCGATTGCTGAAACAATGAATGCATAATCCCATGATATTGCACGAAGTTTTCCGGCGACTATTGGACCGAATGACGCGCCAACATTTACCATTGCATAAAATATTCCGAAGCCAAGAGTTTTATTGGTTTTATCAGTTGTTGCACGAACAGTTCCCGAAATCAATGGTTTGAATATCCCTGCAGCTAAACCAATGCTTAACATTGTAAGCGCTATCCCCGAAAAGGATTTTGTAAATATTAATAATAAGATTGATGGTAAATAGGCGAGATAAGAAATAAGTAAAACTTTTTTAAACCCATACCTATCTGCGAACGTTCCCGAAATTACTGGAACCACGTAAGAAAACAACAGGAAAATACTTTGAACAATACCAAGCTGAGATTTTGAATATCCAAGATATTCCATGTAAATCCCGAAACCCATATAAATACCGTAATAGGAAAAACGCTCAACTATCTCAACAGTATTAGCTATCCAAAACACAAAAGGGAACGGAGTTCTTTTTTGCATAAATACACCTTCTTTTTTAATTAAGGATTATTGTTAACTGACTAATAAAAATACTTTATGCTTATAAAAAATCGGTAGGTCCGCCGACCCACTTCATAACAAAAACGGTTTTCTGTTTTTCGAAAGTTTTAAAGATGTTTTGTTTTACTAATTCTGTAACTTCTTCAAACTCACCGAATATCTGTGTGCTCAGTTTATTAGTGATTATTTCCAAATTCGTATTTTTCTTTAACTCCGAAATAAATTCGAGTATAGGTTTTTCGTATTCTTCTTTAAGCGGATACATGCTTATTTCAATTCCGATTTTCATAAAAAATTCTTCTTTGTTTAAATGTAGGATAATTAAGTGTTGAAAATAATGAGTTAGAAGTTATCATAAAAGGATTGTTTTATTTAAAATAAAAAAGCCGTACTAAAAGTACGGCTTGAAAACTTAAGGAACGAAAATTAGAATCTTCTGTCTCCTACTGTAGGGTTATATAACCATTGAATTTCAACCCAAGCTAAGTTTGATGTTGAACCAAAGTTTACAATTTTAATTTTTGAGTAATGATTATCAGCATCAAAGACCCAATATTATTGTAAATTAACAGTATTGAAGGCGACTGTCTCACCTATTAAAACCGCTTCATTACTGTTGCTCAAAATATAATTGTAACTAATTGCATAAACAATAGCTGTCCCTACAGAAAGTGTTTGTAATTCAGAAGAAGTTATCGATGCTGAAGTAACTGTCCCCAAATTTTGCTTAAATATTGATTTGCCGTTTTTATCAATTACCACTACAGCATTGTTTGAACCGGCTCCTGAAACTGCCCAACTGATAGTTAAGTTTGAAGCGCGTGGTATAGACGCATCCATAACCGGGGCTGTTAAGGTTACTTTCCCCGGAACAAATACTTTATTATTTGTTAAAGAATAATTTGCTGCTGAAAATGTTACTTCACTTGAGCCGCTGTTAAAACCTATTCCTTGTGGACTTAATGCGTCCGGGGTAAATATATAAGCATTATTTGACTGTTTTGTTAAAGTATAATCGGTTCCTTTGGAATTAACTTTTACAACACCTTTATCTTGTGGTGGTGATCCGAATGTTGCTACTGCTGTTCCAACATCAATTGTAACTCCGCCATATGAGGTTGAAGTTCTAACCACAGCTAGTACATTAGTTGGAGTTGCTCCTCCGAAATCTGTTGGTCTAATCATTGAGGTCTCTGTCATTACTATAAGAGGATGAATTTTGGTTTGACCTTCTTCAAAGTCAACAGTGAAAGATGCATCATGATAATTATTCTTTTTTAATAAAATTGTTTTCGTCCCATTTTCCCGAACAACTGAGTCTGGAGTAATTTTATAACTATTTATGCCATCAACCCATATTTGTGCACCGGAAGGATCTGAAGAAAAAAAGATTGAGCCAGTTCTGTAATTTTTTTTAAGATTTAATATTGGATGAATTATATATTTTTCATCTTCAAATATTACAGCAAAGGTTGTATCATGATAATCAGTACGTGTTAATTTTATCTTGTTAAGACCCTCAGAGGCGGATATCACATCTGGGGTAACTTTACCACTATAAACCTCATTCACCCATATTTCGGCGCTATCAGGGTCGCTTTGGATGTAATAATTGCCTTGTTTAGCTGTTTCAATAGGTGTATTAGGCTGCTCGTCTTTGCATGAAATAAAAAGAATGGAAAAAATGAAAAATATAAGAAAGAATAATTTCATAAGCATCCTCCCCAATATACTTTCATCAAGACCTCAAATCCGATATAGAAGCAGATGTAGCGAGGAAAATTAGCAAAAAGTGGCTCGACCTTGAAAAAATTATTCGGGCTATAGTTCTTATACTTGTTTTCATTATTTTCCGGCAATCT
>JAUXVN010000014.1 GCA_030684555.1 Ignavibacteria bacterium | reverse complement strand
GAAGTTTGTATAAATATATTCCACTCGAAAGTTTTGAAGCGTCAAAATTAACTTCATAAACTCCCGCCGGTTTTTCTTCGTTCACTAACGTTGCAACTTCATTGCCAAGCACATCGTAAACTTTTAATAATACGTTCTGTGCGGTCGCACTGCTATGCGTCTCTACGAGGGGAATGCTGTAACGAATTTTTGTCGTCGGGTTAAACGGATTAGGATAATTTTGGTTTAAAGAAAACTCAATCGTTATTTGATTTTCGCTTTCAATGTTAACAACATTAGAACTCCGCCAGGTTACTCCTTCTGTTTGGATTGTCCCGCTGTTTAGCGCATTAGTATCGATAGCTGTAATTTCTACGGCAGCGCCGGACTTGGTTAAGAAGGAATAAGTAATTGTTCGCTCATAAAATGGGGGAGTATTTGTAGTATATTTATCATCCCTGCGAAATCTTATAGCTGGCAAAACAGTTCCACCGGGCATCGTCATATTTCCCCAGGCATCAACTAATACATTTTCCTTGTGGTTTGTAGTAGTAGTAGTCAATGGAAAACCATTGTAATAAGAAGTGTTTGAAATAATGAAACTGCTTTCCCATTGACTATTATAAGTGCAAGGTATCGGGAAAAAAATCTGAGCAGGAGAATTAACAAATGTTATAATGAATGTATCCGCACCCATCACTGCTTCTACCACCACTCCATTCAATAAATAATTATTCGGAGTTTGAGTTGTATACTGCCAAGCATCTACAGTGTTGCCATTCATTATTTCATTAAAACTAAACGCCACATTTGAACCGGAAAAATATGACGAGTAGTAAGGTGTAGACGAAGGCAGCACACTCGCCAACGGTTTAGAAGTGTGGGAATTAAGTGAAGAAAAATCCCACGAGGTCGCTCCCGGTGAACCAATATCAATGGAAGTAGCTGTAGTATCGTAGTGATTGGTTAGCACATTGCCAACTGCATTTAAAGCTGTTGCATCGGCTGATGTGATTGTTATTTGCGCTGGTGTAACCATACTCAATACAATTATAGCAAAAAGAACTACTGAAGCAATAAATTGAATTTTCATCAGAACTCCTTTAATTTTATTGAAACGGAACGGTAATTGGTGAGAACTAATAATTAGGTTAAATTGATTTGGTGTTCGCGCCAACACAGTTCTAATAACGGAGAAAAGGATTCGCGCTTAAGTGAAGAAGAATAATTTTATAACAGAGATAAGCTGATTAATAAAACTTTTCTCTTTCAAAGGAGGTGAATCAGTCTTCAAATCAAAATTCGCATTTTATTTGCTAAAATGCAAGAATAAAGTCCTGTCAATTAATGACAGGACTTTAATAATATGAGAGTGGGAGAAATTTTTTATTTTAAAAGCATCATCTTCTTTGTCTGAACAAAACTTCCGGCTTGAAGTTTGTATAAATATATTCCACTCGAAAGTTTTGAAGCGTCAAAATTAACTTCATAAACTCCCGCCGGTTTTTCTTCGTTCACTAACGTTGCAACTTCATTGCCAAGCACATCGTAAACTTTAAGATTTATGATTGACGATTGATTATTGATGATTTTGGGAATCGAGTATTTAATTTTTGTTGCCGGGTTAAAGGGGTTTGGATAATTTTGTTCGAGAGTAAATCCATTTATTACAGGGCTTTCATCGCCTACCGATGTAGGAATATAAGATGTTATTTTGCGAGAATAATTTTCGTACACACTGTTTGAGTATAACTCTGTAAGTTCCTCCGTTTCGCGTTCCATCGGATCGTATGTATAAGTTGTCCGCAGCCAGGGAATAAATGCGCTGCTCTGATAATTTTCTAACAGCACTACATCTAATTCGTTAAAAGTTGTATATGAGTAAGTATATTTAGAATGATTATCCCAGGCGCTTCCTCCTGCATTCCACGAATATCTAATTTCTGAAGATAGTTGTTCATCACCGGCAAGATAAACGTATTCAACCTTAGTTACATCTACAACTGTTGTTCCGCCATAAATGTCAGACTCAATTTCTACGGTAGGATTTAACATGCTATTGCGCGTATATCTTATTTTTAATGTATCTATCCATGCGCTGCCATCCCAATCAGCTTCAAGTTGCCCGGTAAGATACATAGGGTTAGCCGGCTGATAAGTGAAGGCAATCTTCTCTTCGTTTTCGAAAAGAAATGTACTAAAGTTAATAGTTTGCGTTATTTCTGTTAGTGGGTAACCCGCACTGTTGTTAGTATAAGTAGCTTTTAAATAAGGGATCAATCCTCCGCCAAGATTAATCGAACTATTTATTTCGATTAAAAAATTATTCGAATCGTATGTGTAAACAGTAGTTGAAAACAGTACCCAGGCTGTATCAACCCAGGAGTGCATTTCAATATTTAAAAATCTGAATGTAGAATCGGTTGTGTTGACTGCAAAACTGGCAATAAGTTTGAGAGAGTTTATCCAAACTCCATTTTGAAGATCCCACTCTCTCATCAATGATTCAAATGTGCCGGCATCTGTATCATACTGTTCTATTGTTCTTTCAACATTTATCCAAGCGTTATTAGCCCAATCTTGAGAGGTTTTATCCTCGTATCCGGTTAATAGCACGCGGTCAATTGTAAAATATGCATTGCCGGGTTTAGTTTTATCAAGTTTGATAAAGTCAGGTACTCTCTTACTAAATTCGGGTTTTACTTGAGCGGAAATTGTAACTGCTGAAAAAAGCAATAAAACGAAAAGCAAATTTATTTTTTTCAAAATTTTCTCCTTTGGTTAAAAATGTTTATTACAACTACTTCTTCCATAATTGTGCCACAGAAAAAGTATTGTAATTTGTTAATGAACGCCGTATTAGGCAAACTATTGTGATAACCAAAGACAAAGTAGAAGATTCATAGTCGTTTTATTGCGACAAGAGTTAATTAATTACTTGGTTACGCAAAAACCCTAAAGATCGCTCCTATGGTATTGCCGTTTATCCCGCATGCGGGATTGCGTTTCATTCAAAATTCAACATTCATAATTCAAAATTGCTGCTTGCTGCGCTATGGAGTTCGATCTGGCTGTTGCGAAGTGTAATTACAAAGTCAGGAGCGATCTGTTTATAGAACATGATAAATGACAATCTCCGAAAAGCGCCTTAGGAGCGACTTATCAAGAATGTTTTAGAGTTTAGGAATCATATTTCCCCTGTTTGCGTAGCATGTATTAAATTAGAATAACCGGAGGTTGCATATTCGGGTGCGTACAAAAAGAATCCCGGCATTCAATTTCATATTAAAATAAAACATGAATACCGGGATTGGTATAGTGTGTAAAACTTATGTTTACTGCACAAAGTCTTGGTTCATAGGAACTATTTAATCAGCATCATTTTTTTAGTATCGTTATACTTCTGACCACTACTAATAGATTCAGCATTGATAGTAAAGAAATAAACACCACTAGAAAGTTTACCTGCATTGAAGTTAAGTTGATGATATCCAGCATCTTGCTGTGTGTTGACTAACTCTGCTACTTTTTCACCAATCAGATTATAAATATTCAATGTTACTTTACTTGGTTCTGCAATTGAATACTTTATTGATGTAGCCGGATTAAATGGATTAGGATAATTTTGTGAAAGTGTAAATGTTATCGGTGTTCCAACCTCAACTTCTATAGTTGAACTGTAAGTAAAAGAACCATCAAAATCAATTTGTTTCAGACGATAAGTATAGTTTCCGTCTTTCAAATCGCTGTCGGTATATCTGTATTCAGTTGTTGATGCGGTTGTTCCTTTACCTTGAATGAAAGATAATTTTTGCCAATCAGAATTAGAAGATTTTCTTTCAATATCAAAACCCTGGTTATTAACTTCGGAAGAAGTTTTCCAGACTAAACTAACACTGTTTCCGTTAACTGATGCAGATAAAGAAGCTAATTCAACAGGAATAGGAGTAAGGGTATTTTTCAGAATATAGGAACTAGTACCTGCTGTAAAAAATGCGTATTGATTAGTATTGCTATTTTTAGAGAAATGTGAACCGTAAAGTGTTGCTGCTGATGTGTTTTTGCTATCCCAGGTTAAACCACCATCTGTGGTGATAAAGAATACCCCGGTTGCACCAAAAACAGCAACAGTATTTGCATCCAATAGCTCAAGTGAATATAATGAGTATGAACGTGAAGGAACTGTTAGAGTATCCCACAATAATCCACCATTTGTTGTTTTATATACTCTTCCTGAACCGCCGACCATATAACCAAAAGAAGTATCAACCATTTTTACATCATATAAAAATCCACCATACGCATCAAATAAAGATTGTGCAGTCCAAGTTGTTCCGCCATCAGTCGTTCTGTAAGGAATGGGTTGATAAGAAACAATATAACCGTCATTTTCGTTTAACATGTTGGAACCGTAAATCTGTCCATTACTAACAGCAGAAAGACCATGTGATTGAGCCGTCCACGTAACACCGCCGTCTGTTGTTTTATAAATGAAATTTGTCAAAGTGCTTGGCGCACTTGCAAAAACCCAACCGACATTTGCATTAATAAAATCAATTTTTCTGAATGTTGCTCCTGTAGGGAGTCCTGTTGTAGCAACAGAATCCCAATTTAAACCACCATTTGTGGTTTTATAAATTGCACTATTTGTACCGGAGACAAACCCTAAATTATTGTCAATCATTTCAATTGACCAAAATACGGCAGTTGATGTTGTGCTAAATGGAATAATTGACCAGGTAGTACCGCCATCTGTAGAACGCCCAATTTGATCATAAGCTGTTGCTAATGTTGTGGCTCCTACTGCAATAACAATTCCATCTGGATCTGAAGACCAGATGTCATACCAGGTTCCGGCTTTTGCTAAAAGATTGTGTGCTGTTGGGGTTGCTGAGGCTCCTATCTTTGAGTTAATTAGACCGTATGCTCCAACTGTAACTAATGAATCACCGGTTGGAGAGAATGCAGTGGCATAGTATGTACTTGTCCAGCGTTGATTAGGATGTAATACTCCCACTGTATCCCAACTTGTACCAAGGTCAGTCGATTTGTATAGATAAAAACTATTTCCGGTCAAAAATGCAGCACCACCAACGAAATCAATATCATAGAATGTGGTAGCAGTTGGCAAACCAGTACTTGCTAAAGACCAGGTTGCTCCATTATCAGTTGATAATCTTGCACTACCGGCAGCACCGGTAGTCATAATATTTGTTCCGTCACTTCCAATTTTGTACTGAATACTTGTGACTCCAACATTTACAGCCGCCCATGTAGCTCCGGCATCAGTTGATCTTCTAACGTTGCCTGCTGTTGTATTTACCAAAATTAAATTTCCATCAGATGACCAAACATCATAAAATGTTGTAGTAACACCAGAAGTAACTACACTCCAGTTATTACCACCATCTGTTGTTTTTAATAAAGTTCCTGTAGCTCCACAAATGAATCCCAAATTATTATCAACAAAATATATTTGGTTTAGAGCAGGTGTAGTCGTTAAAGGGTTTCCTGCAACTTCTGCCCAGGATTCACCAGCATCTGTTGTTTTGAAAATTCCTGCATTACTTCCAATAATGATTCCGTTATTTGAATCAAAAAAATGAGCATCAAGCGCATTTGCTGATTGTCCCGAAGTTCCAAACGGACGCCCTACATCATGTCTGAATGACCAGGTTGCGCCGGCATCAGTTGTTTTCATGAAAGTACCTGCATAACCAACAGCATACCAGTTTGTTGCACTAAAAGCCTGTACATAATTTAAGCGATTACCCTGCGGTGTTGGGTGTAACCATTTCCAATCAGAACTAGATTGAGAATAAAGCATGCTTGTAGAGGAAAGAAGAAGCAAGAAAAATAGAAAAGATTTTTTCACATTAACCTCCTGTGATGAATTAATTTAAGATATTATAAGTGAATAATCCGAATTCAACCTTAAAAGTACCCTCAATTAAGATTGGGAAAACTCTTGCGAAAATTAATACTTAATGTGAAAATCGCAAATGTTTTTTTATGGAAGTTTTTTCGGGATAATGTCATAGCAGATATTTGTGAGATACAAGCATTAATTAATTTCTTTCTTTCATTCACCATTAACTTCTATAAAAAACAAACTCCGTCCATAAACGGAGTTTGTTAATTAAGTTCTTCTCCTTGCAATTCTACTTTATCAGCATCATTTTTTTAGTATCGTTAAACTTCTGACCATTACTGATTGATTCAGCATTGATAGTAAAGAAATAAACGCCACTTGAAAGTTTACCTGCATTGAAGTTAAGTTGATGATATCCAGCATCCTGTTGTGTGTTGACTAACTCTGCTACTTTTTCACCAAGTAGATTATAAATATTCAATGTTACTTTGCTTGGTTCTGCAATTGAATACTTTATTGATGTAGCCGGATTAAATGGATTAGGATAATTCTGTGAAAGTGTAAATGTTATCAGTGTTCCAACCTCAACTTCAATAGTTGAACTGTAAGTAAAAGAACCATCAAGATCAATTTGTTTCAGACGATAAGTATAATTTCCATCTTTCAAATCGGTATCAGTATATCTGTATTCAGTTGTTGATGCGGTTGTTCCTTTACCTTGAATGAAAGTTAATTTTTGCCAATCGGAATTGGAAGATTTTCTTTCAATCTCAAAACCCTGGTTATTAACTTCAGAAGAAGTCTTCCAGAGTAAACTAACACTGTTTCCGTTAACAGAAACAGATAAAGAAGCTAACTCAACAGGAATGGTTGTAATAGTATTTTTCAAAATAGCAGCATTAGTACCAGCGGTAAAAAAAGCGTATTGATTAGTATTGCTATTTTTAGAGAAATGTGAACCGTTAAGTGTTGCCGCGGAAGTGTTTTTACTTACCCAGGTTAAACCACCATCCGTTGTAAGATAGAAAATTCCTGTGTTTCCAAAAGCAGCAATTGTATTAACATCAATAACTTCTAAAGTATTTATTGAATAAGATCTTGAAGGAACAGTTAGAGTATCCCACAATAATCCACCATTTGTTGTTTTATAGATTCTACCTGATCCGCCCGACATAAATCCAACAGATGTATCAACCATTTTGATGTCGTAAAGAAAACCTGAATAGTTATCGATGACTGATTGCTCAATCCAATTTTGTCCGCCGTCAGTAGTTCGGTAAGGTTTAGGTTGATAGGTACATAAAAACCCATCATTCTCACTTAACATACAAGCCCCAAGAACAGTTCCGTTTATTGTTCCGGTTAGTCCGTGTGATTGAGGAGTCCAATCAATTCCACCATTAGTAGTTTTGAATATATAATTTGTTAGAACGTTTGGAGCTGATGCAAAAACCCAACCAACATTTGCATTTACAAAATCGATTTTTCTTAGAGTTATTCCGGAAGGTATTCCTGTTGTAACAACTGAATCCCAATTTAATCCACCATTAGTAGTTTTATAAATTGCGCTATTCGTTCCAGAAACAAATCCCAAATTATCATCTAACATTTCAATCGACCAGAACATAGCAGTTGATGTTGTACTGAAAGGAATAATTGACCATGTCATCCCTCCATCGGTAGATCTCCCAATTTGATCATAAGCAGATGCAATTGATGCAGCACCAACTGCTAAGACGTTTGCATCGGGTGAAGATGACCAAATATCATTCCATGTACCGGCTTTAAATAATTTTGAATGAACTTTTGGAATTGATGAAGCTCCCATAATTGAATTGATTAAACCAAATGCTCCGACTGTAACAAGAGAATCACCGGTGGAGGAAAAAGCTGAAGCATAATAAGAAGATGTCCATGTTTGATTGGGCGCAGTAAATTCAATTGTTGTCCAACTTGCACCGAGATTAGTACTTTTATAAATATAATTACTGTTACCGGTTAGATACACAGCACCATTAATAAAATCTATATCATTAAATTGAATCGTATTTGGTAAACCGGTACTTGCTAACGACCAGGTAGTACCATTATCTGAAGAACGTCTAACCGTTCCCGCAGCACCGGTTGTAATAATATTTAATCCATCACTTCCAATTTTGTACTGAATATTTGTTACACCAACATTTATTGGAGTCCATGAAACACCTCCATCAGTTGATTTTCGTATGTTTCCGGCAGTAGTGGTTACTAAAATATTATTTTCATCTGAAGCCCAAATATCATACAACGTTGTTGTTACACCGGAAGCTAATGTTGTCCAATTATTTCCGCTGTTTGTTGTTTTAAGTATAGTTCCTGAAGCGCCGCAAATAAATCCTAAATTATTGTTTACAAAATAAACTTGATTCAAAGCTGCAGTAGCTGTTGGGGATAAAGGATTTTCAGCAACTTCTAACCAGGTTTCTCCTGCATCTGATGTTTTGAAAATCCCTGCATTACCTCCAATAATGATTCCGTTATTGGAATCAAAAAAATGTGCATCCAGGACATTTGCAGTTTGTCCCGAAGTTCCATTCGGACGCCCTACATCATGTCGATACGACCATGTATTACCCGCATCGGTGGTTTTCATAAAGGTACCGGCATAACCAACAGCATACCATGTAAATGGATTTAATATTTGAACATAATTAAGTCGATTCCCTTGTGGAGTAGGATTTAGCCATCGCCAATCATTACCCGATTGTGAAAAAGTAGTTATAGAGATAGTGAAGATATAAAGGAATAGTTGTAAAAAATATTTCATAAAAACCTCAAATATAAAACATGGTTTCAATTTGTCTTATTTGAATCTTCTCGCAGAGTTCCCCATAATTAAGATTCATAAAAAAGTAGAATCAATTTAAGGAATTTGTTCCTCTCTACAAAAATTCTAAAAAGGGATTTTCCGAAAAGTGAAGGAAAAAACTTTACCTTAAACATAAACAGTGATTTTCTTTACGATAATTTTGGTTTAAAAAATTAAAAATAGTTATGTTTGATGGAAGCATTTTTTTTCACAAATATTTATAAAAATTATGAATCTTGACGTTCTTATCTTTGGAGCACACCCGGATGATGCAGAATTGTCTATGGGGGGTACAATAGCAAAACTGACTTCTTTAAATTACAAAATCGGAATAATCGATTTATCCCGTGGTGAATTGGGAACAAGAGGAACAGCGGAAACCAGGCAGAAAGAAGCTTTTCAAGCAGGTATTATTTTGAAGATTGCTAAACGGGAAAATTTGTCTATACCCGATGGTGAAATTCAAAAGAATAAAGAAAACATTTCTAAAATTATAATGGCGATGAGAAGATATCGTCCTAAAATTGTTTTTGCACCATATAAAAATGATCGTCATCCAGACCATGTAGCAACAAGTCGACTAGTTAAAGAAGCCTCGTTCTTTTCAGGTCTTCCGAAAATAAAGACTTTTGATAAGGAAATTAATCAGGCTCCTTACAGACCGGCGAAATTGTATTATTTTATGCAGACATATACTTTCGAGCCTTCATTCATCATTGATATCACAGAAAAATTTAATGTAAAAATGGAAGCTGTAAAAGCCTATTCAACTCAATTTTTTGATCCAAAAAGTATAGAACCGGAAACATTTATTAGTCGACCGGAATTTCTGGAATTTATTGAGTCACGGGCACAATTTTATGGATTTAAGATAGGTAAACGTTACGGTGAACCTTTTTATGCAGAAAGTGAAGTAGAACTTAAAGTAGATTCGCTTTTTTAAAGTTTGTACAAGCAATTATTTTAAAACCCCCTTTAATCATATTTGAAAAAAGGGGGTTTATTTTAATTTATCTATTTATCTCCGAATACATTTGTTCAATCAAATGCACATATCTTTCTTCGATAACTTTTCTTTTCAATTTCATACTTGGAGTTATTTCATTATTCTCAAGAGTGAAAGGTTTATCAAGAAGAGCAAATTTTCTGACGCGTTCAAAGTTGGCGAGATTCTTTTGGAATTTAGTTAATTCTGTTTCTAACAAATCATAAATTTGTTTATTCTCAATCAAATCATCAATTCCGGAATAAGCTATTTTGTGTGAATCCGCAAACTCCTTAACCGCTTCAAAATCGGGGACAATAAGTGCACTTAGGAACATCCTTCTATCACCAATAAGTACAAATTGATCGATATACTTACTTGCAAGGAATAAATTTTCGATTGGTGTTGGTGCAATGTACTTTCCGCCTGAAGTTTTGAAAAGATGTTTTTTCCTATCTGTAATTACAAGAAATCCTTCAGCATCAAAAACACCGATATCGCCGGTGTGTAACCAGCCGTCTTTAATTGAATCATCGGTTTCTTTTTTATTCTTGAAGTATCCTTGCATAATGTTAGGTCCCTTTGCTAGAATTTCACCATCACTTGCAATTTTAATTTCAACATCCGGAAAAGGTTTACCGACTGTTCCGAATTTATAATCATCAAGCCGGTTAGCTGCAATAACAGGAGAAGACTCAGTAAGACCATAACCCTCGATTATTAAAACTCCTACAGCTTCAAAGAATTCCCCTAACTCACGTGCTAACGCAGCACCACCGGAAATGAAGAAACGTAATCGTCCTCCGGTTTTGGCTCTGATTTTTGAAAAGACAAGTTTATCAGCAAGCTTATGTTTGAGACTTAAACCAACAGGAATATTTCCACTCTTTTTAGCTTTTGCATAAGCTTTTCCTGTTTCAAGTGCCCAATAAAATATCTTCTGCTTTTTAGGTGGTTGACTTTCAGCGTTTTTAATTACTTTGGAATATATTCTTTCGAACAATCTCGGGACACTTGTCATTATCGTTGGTTTAACATCTACTAAATCGGTTGCCACAGTTTCGATGCTTTGTGCATAACAAACCATACTTCCTGCAGAGAATGCTGAATAATAACCACCCATTCTCTCAAAAATATGACACAACGGTAAAAATGATAAGAAAATATCATCGGATCCAAAAGGAAAGGAAGCAAGTGCACCATTTACATTTGAAAGAATATTTTTGTGAGTTAACATTACACCTTTTGGTTCACCTGTTGTTCCTGAAGTATAAATGATTGTACAAAGATCATCTTCACGCGACAATTTGATATTCTCTTTTAAGTGAGATGGATTACTCTGCGCAAACGAATCTCCTTTACTTTGAACTGTGTTAAATGAATAGACATCCTTTTCACCTTCCGGAATATCTTTATCATTCATCAATATAATAAACTTTATTCCTCGGCAATTTTTTCGAATTTTCATGAATTTATTTAATTGCAGTTTATTAGATAAAACTACTCCAACTGATTCAGAATTATTAATCATGAATTCAATATTATCAGAGGTTGAAGAAGGGTATAGGGGAACGTCAACTCCACCAAGTGCAAGAACAGCCATATCAGTATAAACCCATTCAGGTCTATTTTCAGCTATGATGGCAACTTTATCACCTCTTTTTACACCAAGTGAAGCTAATCCGTTAGCAAAAGAATCAGTCGCTTTTTTAAATTGCGTATAAGTGATACCAACCCATTCATTGTTCACTTTATGTTTGAGTAATGGTCGTTCCAGAGTCGCTCCATACTCTTCGGTAAGAAATTGATACATTTCCGGAATTGTTTTGCATTTTTTCAATTCGGGCATACGAGTCTCCTTTTATTTAATGATTATTAAAATTCTTAACTAAAGTAAACCCGGGCAAGATACGGTTAAAAGAGAATTAGGTCCGCCAAAATATTTTATACTTGGTGAACAAGTGTACGATAACCGCAAGAATATAGGTAACAATTATACCTTTTATCACTCCAAGCCAGGGTGTTGATAAAACTGATCGCAACAAAGGGTCAATTGATGAAAGCATAACAAGGGGAGTAAGTAAATTTGTTCCCACTGCATACGCCAACATCGGATTTTGACCATTTGTTATAAGCAATTTAAATCCTCTTTTAACTTTAAGGAAATCGATAATAATTGTAAATGAGGTCAGCATGAAGATTGCTAAGCCGGTAGTTACAAAATAGTAACTCATTGTCGAATGATCTTTTTTTATTCCTCCTTCAAAAGGTTCTAATAAAGTACCGAGTAGTAACCAGAAAATTCCCCAAAGCAGAATCTTTTTAATCAACAAATCATTAACAGCTTTGGTTCGTTGAAATATTTTGTACAAAAGGAATGAAATACTAACATTAAAAACCAACAATTCAAAAATAAATCGATCATAAAACGCAAAAAGATTTATGGGTATAATCAATAATAATATAATTGAAATTATAACCAATCCTCTTTCTGAGAATTCAGATTTAGGTTCATTTTCATTAATAGCTTCTTTATTCCATTGATAAATCAAGTCCCCAATTATTGTCCCGGGGATAACAATGAAAAGATACTTCAGAAAATAAGGTTGAAATAGCATCCATGAAGGGTAGTAAGAAGCTGCTTGAGCTAACCAGCTTCCTTCAGTATTAAATATCAATCTGATTGCAAAACAAAAAACTAAAAAAATCAGTCGATAGTAGATATTCTTTTGAGTAAGTATCCAAACAATAGATCCGACTAATGCAACATTTGCAAGAACAAGAATTATTATATCAAATCTTCTTAATGAAAAACCGGTTCCATCCGGGTATTCTATTAAATAAAAAAATGTAAAAGTACCGGCTAATCCAATTCCTTTTAGTAAGTAATTAATATTCTTTGAAATTATAAAAGGGAATTTGGCGAAAATCAAAAAGAGGAAAAGGAATAAGATAACTGCGAGTAACAACGTTTCCGTAGGCTGATCCGGATTAATTACATGTGGGCGCATATGCTGAATTGTTACAGCAAAAAATGCGAGTAATATTCCACGCCAAAGTATCTGTAAATAAATTTTAAGATTTGATGAGTCATTTTTTAATCGTTTTGAAAGAGCGAACGGAAAAGCAGCTCCCATCGAAAAAAGAAAAAAAGGAAAAACGAGATCAACCCAACTGATTCCCGCTATTGCTGGATTAAATTTATGCAGTGGGGGAGGTACTTGAACATGATACATCCATCCGGGTAAAACACCAAAAGGAATTCTACTCGATAATATCATGGTTAAGATGGCAAATCCTCTTAGGGCGTCTAATCCAAGCGATCTTGTAACGATCTCTTTATTCATAAATCGATTAATGAAAATCTGTTAATAGTTGAAGATTAATTTGACTTGCTTAATGTAATAAGATTTTCCTTTTCAAAAAACTTTTTCGAAAAAAAAGCAAAAAAAAGGGCGGTTAAAGAACCGCCCTAAAAAAGAATCCTATTCAGAATTACTTCATCAGAATCATCTTTTTGGTAACAACATTATCACCCGATGACAATCGGTAAATGTATGTTCCAGTAGAAAGTTTTGAAGCATCAAAATTAATGTCATGATGTCCTGCATTCATGATTTGATTATTCAACAATACAGCAACTTGTTGTCCAAGAATATTAAATACTCTCAAATCAACATTAGCTTCAGAAGTTAATCCAAATTTAATTGTAGTAGAAGGGTTAAATGGATTAGGATAATTTTGTTGAACATAGAACTCTGCCGGCATAACATCTTTTACACCTATAAGAATATCATTTACAAATGTGACATTAAACGTATCAACACTTGCAACTAAGTTAGTTTCTGCACCTTTTGCACGAACTGTCCACTTTGTTTTTAATGTATCTTGTCCGGCTAACCAGGTTAGTACTTGTTTTCCGTTAAATGTAAATAGAGTATCAGTTAAAGCATTTGATTGATAAAGAGGTGTTTTCAAAAGAATAAATTGATAAATAACATTATCACCATTCAAATCAACAGCTTTACTCCATTTAGCAGTAAATGTTTGATTAGAATCTGTAACAACTACTGTTGCGTTGTTAGCAGGTGTATTCAAGAAGAAATAAGGAGATGGGGGAACAGCTACACCTTGTGTGAAATCAGTATAGAATCTTGGTGATACCTGATAGCCATCATTATAAACTGTTGAACTTGACGTGTACTGAGTAGCAACCCCTTTTACATTAACAGGCCAGGTTGGTTCAGCATTATTAAATAATCCGGCATCAAGATCAAGGAACATATCTAAGACATTGTAACCATCAAAAATCTTAAAAGTTACATTTGCACTCGTAGTGGGCCAAGCAGGTGAAGTTGCAGTTTTTCCAACTCCCATTATTTCAATGTACATGCTTTCATATTGTTCAGGATTTGCTAAGTATTGAGGAATTGTTAACTGTATTGGATTCAATACAACACCTGTTCCCAATAAAGAAATATCTGTTGTGAGATCAGCGATATCCAATTGAGAAGTTCCTCTGAAATGTCCAAGAACACCTGTCACTAATAAACGATCACCGATATTATAAACAGGACCACCACTTGGTTGACTACCTTTGGTAATATTGATACCACCGGTACCGTCTTGAATATAATAACTGAATCTATTTGCTGAAGCTGTAAAATTAATTGAGTTTACAACTCCTACAACAGTAACTGTTTGACCAACACGATCAGGAATAAAATCATTGTTGGCATCAATTTTAACTGCTGCAATATCTTCAGCGGCTACAACTTGAATTAAGCCAATGCCAGGAGTCGTAAATTGATTAGCTCCAAATGGAGGAGCAATAATAACAGTTTCTTCATTTGAATTTTCAAAATAAACAATGTTACCAACTGCATCAACAGCAATATCTGAACGGGTGATACTTAAATTGTTTTGTTCATCTGCATATGCAATAATTAAATCACGGGTTGTTTCTAAGTTTTTGACAGCCCAAATGTTTTGTGATGTTGGGGGATTTCCACTTGCTATACGAGCTATTGTAAAATAGAGAATATCGTCAGCAGGAGTTGCACCAAAATAGTATGCAGCAGTGTTACCACGACCTGTATCAATTCTCGTTGTCCAGAGTGTATCAGCCCATGTTAATTGAGTTCCCGTATAATTGAAAGCTGCAACACCTGGTTTAACTAATCCGTCTGTTCTGCCAAAGAAGGTAACATAGATTTTGTTATCTCTACCGAAAATTGCATCCCATACCATATAATCGGTATTTTCAAGAATTAGATTTTTTGTGCCTGTATACGAAGCTGAATTACCAAGTTCAAATCCATATACGCGTGAATTTGCAAAACCTGAAGTACTTGCATTGGTTCCGGACATCATAACAAATTTACCACCGTCCTTTTGTCTGATAGCAACACTATTAAGGAAGTAGTTATTAAAACCTGAACTGTCTGTTACTTCAGCAACAACTAAAGTATCAACATGGTATCTCATTAAATTTCTGTTAGTTCTACCGACAACATAAACGTATCCGTCATTGTCAGCTTCTGAAGAATAACGAGCATCTGATGGTCCAAGAACTACTCCGGTAGTAGTTAATTTTGCAGCTCCCATAAGATCTCCAAACATGATACCATTGCCTGCATGACGTGCAACACCGGTAGCATATTCATCGCCGTTAGAAGCTGCATAGATGAAACCGAAATTTTTGAGTCCTTTATTTTTAACTGCAGTAACACCACGGGTAGATATAGGAGGTGTGTTATAATAAATCTTTGTGTATTGAGTATAACCGGTACTGAACGCTTTTACTTCAAAGGTATAAGCGCCGGTTCCGACATTTTGTCCTGAATTGTTTGTACCGTCCCAAACAACAAAAGTATCTACAGCAGCCATATTTGTAGCTTTTATTGTTTTTACGAGATTACCGGTTAAATAAATATTTACCCATACTGTGTCAGCTCGATCACTTAATATAAATCTTACTGCTGCACCTGATCCGTCATCAAATTTACCATCAAATGGAAGTTCGCTGTCGGGTTGCGTTACTCTTAGATAATGTCCAAAGACATCAGCTTTAGTAACTTGATTGTTGATGAGAAATAGGACTGTAATCAATAAAAGAAATAGTCCGTTTTTTAATCTGTTCATGTATTATCCTCCAGAATGAATGAATGAGTTATTTTATTAATGTCATTTTTTTAGAAATTGTGTTTGTTCCATTTGTTAATGTATAAATATATGTTCCTGATGCAAGTTTAGAAGCATCAAATGTATATTTATAGTTTCCTCTATCTAATTCAGTTTGACTTACAACAGTCTCGACTAATTGCCCGGTAATTGAATATATATTCAACGAGATAAAAGATTTATCTGTAATTGAAAATTCGATTGTTGTAATAGGGTTAAAAGGATTAGGGAAGTTCTGAGTCAAGTTAAATTCAGTTGGCAGACTGTTATTTGATTTTTCAATACCTAATGGATTCGGAATTATTGGAAGTGTCTCTGAATATTGAAATTTATCAACTGTCCAGCCGTTATATGAAACAGCATACATATTACCTAAAGCGTCAACATCAACATCAAGAGTTGAAGCATAACCTGAAGCATTCGGGAACATGCCGCCATTTGGTCTGTTATTATATGTACCGGTCATTAAGAAATTCCATGCTGCTATATCACAAGTACTTAAGGTTTCACCACTAAAACCATGAACTATATTTACTTTACCGAAGTCGTAAGTACTTACACCAAAAACATCTTGAGAAACAAATAATAAATTATTTGGTTCTAAAAGAGCTAAACCTGTTGGACCGGAAAAACTTCCTCCAATTGCTGTGTCTCTATTTGTATAATTGAAACCACTGTATAATGTATAACCTGTTGTTGGTCCGCCGGTATATAAATAAATTTTTCCTAACGTATAATTTGCTACGTAGAGAAGTGAACCATTATTACTTACAGCTAATCCTAATGCTCTTCCTGTATCAGGTAATGCAAAAGTTAATATTGGACTTGAATTGTGTAAATCGCCCCATTGAACATCATTATTAATTCCGTTAAAGACTTTTATGTTTGCGACAAGCCCGTTTGCGGCGTACTCACTAACATAAACATATCCATTAGCGTCAACTTTAACATCGTGAATTTCTGATGTTCCTGTCTCCATCCTATAAATAGTACTTAGAGTTGTATCGCCTGTTAACTTGAATACTAAAACATTTTTCAGTTCGTCATTGTTAGCGAGATAGATAAGAGAGTCAGGAGTTACAATTATTTTCATCGGTTTTTTTACACTTAAAAAATCAAATCCGTTATCAGGATTTATCCAATCAATAATTAAACCGGTTTGATTGTAAGGGAAACTTCCGATCATACCTGTTGAATCAGTAGCATTTTCATAACCGACTAAATAAGCGGTTGTTCCTGAAATATTAGCTGCGAGAGCTACAAAATGATCTTCCTTTAATACTCCTACAGATGCAGTATTATAACCAATACTGTTCCTTCCGTCACCGGCATCCCATGTAGCATATTTGCATGACCACGTGCCGTTCATTTGTTGAGCTGTAGAATAATTTGATGTGAAAAATAGAAGTCCTAACAGAAGCGTTATAAAAAAGAAATGTTGTTTCATGAGTTTCTCCATCGTCTTGAAATAATAGTTGATTAAATCAACTCAACTTTATCAAAAAAAAACAAAAATGTCAAGAAATTTAGGATTAATATATCAGACTTCATCCCAAAATGAACGATTTATGTATGACTTTTAAGAAATTGGCTTCGGATGGTGTTAATAATTGGTCTAACGCAAATTAATATCAACAATTCAAGCACACAGTTTTATAACGTAAATAAAATTATTAAATTTCAAACCATGAAAATTTTTCCGCATAATAACTTTTACAAAACCATTTTAAAAATGGCGCTTCCGGCTATAGCAGGTCTCTCCTCACAGATGATTGTTTCATTAGTTGATGCTGCAATGGTTGGCAGATTGGATAATGCAGAATATGCGTTAGCAGCCATGGGACTTGGTGTTCTTGCGACCTGGGCTTTAATCAGTTTTTTTTCAAGTCTTGCAACCGGTACTCATATTTTGGTTGCCAGAAGATTTGGCAAAAATGAGTATAATGAAATTAGTGATGTTTTTTATAATTCAATTCTGATTTCAATTTTTGTCGGGATAGTGATCGCATTTTTTGGTGTTACAGGTTCAGCTTCTATAGCTCAACTATTTGCCAAAGACTATACAGTAGGCAGTCTAACCGGTGATTATATGTACTTCCGGTTTTTGGGAATTCCTTTTTTTCTGATAACAGTTTCGTTTAGAGG
Organism: Ignavibacteria bacterium; assembly: GCA_030684555.1. Classification (GTDB taxonomy): domain Bacteria; phylum Bacteroidota; class Ignavibacteria; order Ignavibacteriales; family Ignavibacteriaceae; genus JAGUXE01. The sequence goes on along the minus strand of JAUXVN010000014.1, from coordinate 5,341 downwards.
ATTTTATTTTGGAATAGGGAATACAAAAATTTTCATGATGTCGGCAATTCTTGTAAACTTTCTAAATATTTTCTTTAATTACATTTTTATTTATGGTGAATTTGGTTTTAAGCCGATGGGATTAGCCGGAGCCGGTCTTGGCTCTTCATTAGCAACTGTTTGTGATGTTATTTTTTATCTGCTAATTACTTCGAGAAAAGAATTTAAGCATAAATTTAATCTTCTACGATTCAAGTTTTCACCTGAAATAATTAAATCGATTATACAACTTTCATTACCTGTATCATTTCAAAACATCTTCATTCTTGTCGGATTTTTATCGTTTGTGGCAATAACAGGTTTAATTGGAATAACCGAACAAGCAGCAACACAAGCAATCATCAGCACTTTATTTTTATCATTTATGCCGACTTTCGGTTTTGGTGTTGCCGTACAAACTCTTGTTTCAAGTAATATTGGAAAAGGGAAAAAGAAGCTGGCAAAAATTTATGGATATGAGACTGCAAAAATTGCCACATATTATACACTCTTCTTAGCAATATTTTATATTTTCTTTCCGCGGCTTCTTTTACTATTAATAACTACAGATGAATCGATTATTCAAACAGCAAAACCGGCAATGCAAATAGCAGGATTTTCACAAATCATTTATGCATCAGGAATTATTTTTGCAAACGGTTTACAAGCTGTTGGAAAAACTGCTTTTGTTATGGCTGCTGAGGTAATTACAAATATTTTAATTTTTGTCCCGTTAGCATATTTCCTCGGAATTTATTTAGAATTAGGTTTTATAGCAGCCTGGTTTGCTCTACCAATTTACATTATTCTCTATTCAACATTACTTTGGGGAAAATTTAGATTTGGGAGATGGAAAACTCTTAAAGATATTTAGGGCAACTCTAAAAACTTTATTTAGCTCTCTTCGAAAATCCGGTTTGGCAGCATCTACCTGTTATCCGCTAGTCAACGGATTAGTTTTTAGAGGAGCCCTTTAGTATTTCTTTAATCGAAAGTTAGAAAATAAACCTATTGAGATAAAAATTATTCCTGCGAATAAAAATGTCGGTCGCAATCCAATCATCGCTGCTAAAGTTCCGGCTGTCACCGGCCCAATCATATTTCCAAGTATTTGAAAACTTGATCCAATCCCCATTATACCACCTTTTCGCACTTCAGGAATATCTTTACTTAAAGCAGTAAATAATACAGGAATAATTATTCCGTATCCTAAACCTAATAATATTCGAACCGGAACCAACATATAAATATCGACAACAAAATAATGAATCAAATACATTAGTCCTGTTGTTGATGCACCAAGGAATAGTGTTTTGCTGATTCCTAACTTGTCGATTTTCTTACTAAAAAAAGCAGAAGAAATTGTGGAAAAAATTCCAAGTATACTATACAATGCACCGGTTATTGTCGGAAGAAATTTCATTTCAACATGAAACGATTCAATGTATAAAACGAAAATGGGGCGTAGAAGTGCTTCTCCAAATGAGCTGCAAAATATTAATATCGCAACTATCCAAAGAAATTTAGACTTGAAAACATATTTAACATTATCAATAAAAGAGAATGTGATTTCAGATCCCTTTTCTCTTACCGGCTCCTTAATAAAAACAGCGATAAATATTCCGGTAAAAAAAACTAAAATACCAACCACAAAAAATACATTCCGAAAACCAAGTATATCCGATAAAAGTCCTCCGATCAACGGACCAATAATATTTCCGGCAAGCCCGGCTGATTGTATCATTCCTAGTGCATAACCTGTTTTTTCTTTTGGTGTAGTTGCTGCGGTGAGTGCAAGAGCAGCCGGATAAAATCCGCTTAATAAGCCCTGAAGTATTCTGAAAAAAAATAATTGATTAACATCCTGTGAAAACCCGATTAAGAACTGTGATATTGCCAATCCGAATATTGCCCGCATGGTCATCATCTTACGACCATACTTATCACCAAGAGTTCCCCAAAGAGGCGTAATAAAAAATGATACAACAAAAGGACCGGCAAAAACCAAACCGCTCCAGCGCGCTGTTTCATTAATAGATGTAACTCCAAGTTCACGTATAAATAATGGAAGAAACGGGACTACAGCACTCATCCCCGCCATAGCAAGGAATTGGCTAATCCATAGTATGATTAAATTTCTTTTCCAGATTTCCATTAGGTTAATTCATTAAAACTCATTTGCAAATTTACAAAGTAATGGTTTGTCCACTAAAATTAATTTTGAATAAACAAAAATTCCTCTTTAGATTACTTTCGTTATTTATAAATATTAATGAGTAGAATGTGAAAAAATATTTCATTAAATCATTTCTGATTTTAATTCTAATCGTACTCGGAATTTTCGCTAAATATTATTTTGAAGAAATCAATTTTTCTAAATTAAATTTTGTTCACCGATTTGTATTGGACAGAGTTTTAAACGAATGGGAAAACGAGATGAGTTTTCTCCCTTCACACGAAAGAGGGATAGTTGAGTACGCCTCACTAATGAATCTACTTGGAACTTTAGAATGCTCATTTGTTGAAAGAATTTTTGAAATTAATCCTGTGGATTTAGGTTTTAAGGGTAAGTTTTTTACTTTAGAAAAACCTGAAAATTTATTACGAATTGAATCTGTTACTTTAAATCGAAAAGGGGAGGGGTACGAAACCGGCATTAGTTATCTCCCTTCACATGTTAATAACGATTACGAATTAATGATGATTGAAATGGAAAAACAAATTGGTAAAAAGTTGTTTATAGATTCCGGTTATCGGTCAGCGGGAAGACAGGCTTACTTATTCCTATTTTATCTTGCAAAAAGCAATGACTACTCACTTAGAGAAAATGCAAAAATAATAGCGATGCCGGGTTATAGCGAACATGGAAGTCCCAATACTACAGCAATTGATTTCATTAATGCAAACGGAATTAATGGTTATAATGACTCACAAATAGCCGAAGATTTTGAAATTCTTGAAGAGTATAAATGGTTAACAGAAAACGGATATAAGTATAATTTTTACTTATCATATCCAAGAGAAAACCGTTTCGGTGTCTCCTTTGAACCGTGGCATTGGCATTGGGAAATAAAAAAGTAAGATTGTGCCTTGGTGCCCTCGTGGAAAAAAAAGAAAAATGCCACTAAGCCTCAAGGGCACGAAGAAGAATGTCATGCTGATGAATACGTGTCATGCTGCCTTCCCAAGGCGGGCGGGATGATAGCGTACTACTGTCATGCTGTTCGCCGCGGCGAATCATTTCAGCATCTTCACGCAAGGGGAAAGATTCCGACCTCCGTCGGAATGACCGCATAATACTATCATACTGCCCACAAAAGGCGGGTCAACATCTTTTAACATGATGTCATGCTGATGTATATCAGCATCTTTTCGCTTTGCAGATCCCAACCTCCGTCCTGTTCAAACAGATTTTTCCGCTTAACGGAAATCTTTGCTTGGTAAACTTGATGAGTATTTTATTGATTCTATTTTTTGTTAAGCAATTATTTAAGGTGCAAGACATTTGGGGAAAAAGCATTGCAATTTTTTTAGGTGCAAGACAATAGAAAAAAAACAATTATTTAAAGTGCATGGTAAAGTAGGGGAGGGACATTAGGAGTGAGCGTAAGTCATACTGAAAAATATGTGTCATGCTGTTCGCCGAGGCGAATCGATTCAGCATCTAATCGTCTTCAGTTAGATTCTGACATCAGTCGGAATGACGGGAAATTGTTATTTTGACGATTCGCTGTAGAGGATTGTTAGTTTGACAACCTAACATTATGAGACATGTTATCCAACAGGTTCGGAACACCCTCATTTCTACCGCATGAAACTTCTAAAATTCAAATGAAAAGCTAAAAAGTTACTCCTTTAAGTTCATTTGCCGGGTACTCAAAGTAAAAGTGAACAACTCATAACTAAATTGCGACAGATTTAGACTATAACTAAACAACTCGAAATTAAAAACCATCAACTCACAACTAGAAGTCTATAACTCTGGATTTGGAGTGAATAATTTATAATTATAAGTTGTTACATTTTAATTCAAACTGATTGAATCATAACTTAAAGTTGTTAACTCGTAATTATAAGTTATTAAGTAATAGTTTTGACTCGTTAGTTCGATAAAAAAAACAATGGTTTTTAAATGTCAAGTAATTTATTTAAAATATTTCGAATTTATTTAAAAAGTAACTTGCATTTATTAGCAAAGAATATTTATTTTTAAATAGAGAATTAATCAAAGGAGTGAAGACGGATTTATAATTAGAATCCGGAATCGAAATGGAAAAAATCACATTTTCGATATTTTGGATTGATTATTATTAGGGAAAGGCAAAAATTGCCTCAGACAGCCACAATAAAATAAACCTCTGATAACTGAGGTTTACTTTCAGCTCGACCCCTAATAGAAATAAAAAGCCGGTTTTGGATTAAACCGCTGAACAAATAATCAAAACAAAATAAATAGATAGAGTCAAATAGGACTCAAAAAGTTTGCTCATCCCATGGTGGGGTGACATTAACTAAGCTCATTGATTTGAGCAGAAAGACATAGGTAAAATTATGTCAATTATATACAGTCGGAGTTTTATGAAAACTTCGGCATTTTTAAAAAACATCGAAGAAGGGATGATTAAACATTCTTCGAACAGTAACTTAGGTGCTTCTATTGATTTAGCCGGGGTTACTGAAAAGCTGAATAGCTTAATTCTAAAGCGGCAGCAGTTTAAAGATTCGCGTAACAATACGAAAATTCTTGCTGTTGAGTATAAGAATGAATTTGATTCAGTTACAAAATTTCTAGCTGGTGTGGAGAGAATTCTTCGTGCGAAACTGGGAATAAATGACCCAAGATTGGTTGATTTTGGTATGGAGCCTTACAAAAAGAGAACGGCTACTCCCCGAAAGAAAAAACCAACCAATCCCGATCCGGTCAACTCTTAATATCCTTGTAAGATATTTAAGATATACAAAGCAGACAGTTGGCGCTGTCTGCTTTTTTTTGTTATTCAAAAATTACTAAAAAGTGTTTACGAAACCAAAAACCAGATTCCAAAAATATTATGCTATGCCTTTTGTAGGACAAGATTCCATCTTGTCCAACGGTTTAGATGTTCGCAATTAGGACAAGATACAATCTTGTCCTACGGTTCAGAGATGTTCGCAATTGGGACAAGATACAATCTTGTCCTACGGTTTAGATGTTCGCAATTAGGACAAGATACAATCTTGTCCTACGGTTCAGAGATGTTCGCAATTGGGACAAGATAAAATCTTGTCCTACGGTTCAGAGATGTTCGCAATAGGGACAATATTCCATCATGTCCAACGGTTT
>JAUXVN010000009.1 GCA_030684555.1 Ignavibacteria bacterium | reverse complement strand
AAAACGGACGATCTAACATTAAAATATGTTGCTTAATTAAATAAACTATTTGTCTCATTTCTATTGACAAGTTCCGCAGTTTGCTAAATCATTGGCAGTTGTTTTTTATGCGGCAATCTTGTGTTGGGGCGCCGCTTATCGGCAACGTCGTTAGGCAACTAAATATAAAAGTGAATCAGTTAAATGAAATGATTATATTTAAAACAAAAAAGAATTGAAATTCTATGAGAGTTAAAGATATATCATTTGATTTTCCCGAAAAGCCTTATAAATCTAACTACGAGGTTATTTTAGGTGATACCCTTGAACATTTAAAGAACATTGAAAGTGGAAAGTTTGATTTAATTATTACTTCCCCACCATATAACATTGGCAAAGAATATGAGACTAAAAACTCAATAGAAAAATATCTTGCAGAACAAGAAAAAATTATTGAAGAATTAATTCGTGTAACTTCCTCAAAAGGAAATATTTGTTGGCAAGTTGGAAACTATGTTCAAAAAGGTGAAATATTTCCTTTAGATATTTTCTATTATCAGATATTCAAAAAACATAATCTAAAACTTAGAAATAGAATTATTTGGCACTTTGGGCACGGTTTACACGCATCAAATCGCTTTTCGGGAAGATATGAAACTATACTTTGGTTTTCAAAAACTAACGATTACATTTTCAATTTAGATGATGTTAGAGTGCCATCAAAGTATCCCGGGAAACGTCATTTTAAGGGACTTAAAAAAGGAGAACTATCTGGTAATCCTAAAGGTAAAAACCCTTCAGATGTTTGGGAGATTATTATAAAAGATTGGGAAAATGAATTATGGGATATTCCGAATGTAAAATCAAATCATCCAGAAAAAACCGAACATCCCTGCCAATATCCAATTGAATTAGTTGAACGTTGTGTTTTGGCTTTAACGAATGAAGGAAGTTGGATATTAGACCCATTTGCCGGAGTTGGTTCAACAATGTTAGCAGCGATAAAAAATAATAGAAATGTTATCGGAATTGAAAAAGAAAAAAAATATGTTGAACAAACAAAACAAAGAATTGAAAAATTATATAACGGTTCTTTAAAAGTCCGTCCAATTACAAAACCAATTCATAAACCATCCCCCAATGATAAAGTTGCTACAACTCCTCAAGAGTGGCTTTCACTAAAATTTAACGGATATAACAGATGAAAATTGCTCAAAAGTATTCCCATTTAAATGGCGAAGAATATCTTATTGTTCATCATAATAATTTATACAAAGAAATTAAAAGCTACGTTAAATCAGTCAATGCAGATGACTTTAAAACAAAAGTGAGCGAAGAAATTAGAAAGAAAGGAATAATGTTATATAGTCCAACTGCAATAAATAGTGCTTTAAAATTGAAATTTGCAGAAGGAAATTGGAATGAAAGCAGATATAAATATTATATTACTTTGAACCGTGAGTTGATGGAAAAATCTATTTCACTTCCAATCAAAGAACAAAAGAAATTTCTAATAGAAAATGGAGAAAAGAATCCAATATTTTCTTATAACCAAACTGATTTTGTAAAACAGCAAATTGCAGTTGAAGTTCAATTTGGCAAGTATTCATTTGTAGCGTATGATTTATTTGTAAAGCATATGTTGTTTTATTCCGGTGGCGTTATAAATCTTGGAATTGAAATTTTACCCACAAAGAAAATGCAATGTCAAATGTCTTCCGGTATTGCATACTTTGAAGGTGAAGTTTATAATGTAATGCGTCAAGGTCGGAATAGTCCCCCTGTTCCACTATTAATTCTTGGGATAGAGCCATAATACAAAAAGTTGCCTAACCAGTGCTTCAACCCGACAGCGTTTTCGCATTCGTTTTTTTTATAATTTTAATGTTGGTCGTTCCGTTTCGGCTAACTTGTTCGGCTTTGTTCTGTTAAACAAAACTTTTTAAGTCATTAATGTTTTTGCTTTTATTCGGCAGTCTTATTCTGGGCTGCGGGTTAAGCACAACGTCGTTATACCGCAGATATTATTTGTGTCAATATTAATTAGAGTCTATTTTTCTTACACCAATAAATGATTTGAATGAAATATGATTTTAAAATTTTAGGAAAAAAGAGGAATTAACTATGGCCGACAAATCAAAACTATGGTATCTGGAAAATTTTAATCTTTTCAGTAACCTCGATAATAGTAAGATGATGGAATTAAATCGGATGATTTCTGATCGAACTATTGATGGAGACCAGCCTATTTACTTTGCTAATGAACCATCAAAAACTATTTATTTCCTCAAAACCGGTCGTGTTAAAATTACCAAATACCTTGCCGATGGAAGTGAAAAAATTATTGCAATTATAAATCCTGGTGAAATATTTGGTGAAATGGCTTACTTAGACGAAGGACAGCGAACCGATTATGCAGTAACTGTCGAATCATCTCTGATTTGTGCTATAAATAAAAATGATCTTGCTGCATTTATTGAGAAAAATCCTAATCTAAATCTTAAGCTCACAAAGATTTTGGGATTAAAACTCAGAAGTTTCTCCGAAAGAATTGAAGACCTTATCTTTAAAGATGCCGATCAGAGAATTGCTTCTTTTATAATTAGATATGCTGAAAAAAATGGTAAAAAAGTTGGTGATCAGATATTTGTTAAACCATTCTTAAAACACCAAAATATTGGAGAACTAACAGCTTGTTCACGGCAGACGGTCAATTACTTTCTAACAGATTTAAGAAATAAAGGAATAATCAATTTTGATCGCAATAAACTTATAATTAATAAAGTTGATGAATTAAAAAAAATAATTTCTTAGGTTTTTGTCATAAAATTGACATCAAAGAATATTCATTTTGATCATCTTTACCCTAAAAAAATAAAATGAATCTTAAACTAATTATTTCAGACAATTGCGCAGCTTGTGATCGGGCAAAAAAAGTACTTGAAACTATTCATATTAATAATCCTAATGTCAGTCTCGAGACAATTCATATTAACTCATATCACGGTAAAAGGATTTCTATCACTCCGGCTCTGTTTATTGATGATAAACTTTTTTCTTACGGTGATATTGATGAAACAAGGTTAAACAAAAAACTAAATTGAGATAAATATGCCCTTTATTAAAGTGATAAATGAAACAAATGTTGATGGTAAATTAAAACAAGTCTACGACGCCATAATTAATTCACGTGGTAAATTATCAAACATTATGAAAATCCACAGCTTAAATCCCGACGCAATGGTGAAGCATATGGATTTGTACAAATCAATAATGTTTGGTAAGTCTAATATTTCACGTGAGTTGAAAGAAATGATTGCTGTAGTAGTTTCTGTTGCCAATAAATGTGATTACTGTATTAATCACCACGCCGAAGCTCTCAATTTTTATTGGAAGGATAGAGATAAGTTAAATAAGTTTATAAATGATTTTAGAAGCATTGAGGTTAATCCCAAAATAATCTCACTGCTTGAATATGCAGATGAATTGACAACGGCTCCGGATAAAATAACCCAATCCACAATTGATAATATTAAATCATTCGGCTGGAACGATGAAGATATCCTACTTGTCAACTTGATCATTAGTTATTTTAATTTCGTCAACAGAATAGCGCTTGGACTTGGTGTTGAATTTTCTGAAGAGGAAGTGAGTGGATATAAATATTAAATTGATTCATTTATCTCTAACTGCTTTCCTACCACCTTTATCAAATTTTTGATGAAGTGCATTTTCTCCAATCATTAAACTTGCCATTTCATAAAGTCTTTCACCAAGAGCTTCTGCGCCATCATGTAAAGTTTTACTTTCTTGAACATATTTAACATTGTTTTCCATGTCCTCGGCAGACCAGCCGCGTGAATGTGCAATAAAAGGAAACTGAGGAAATTGACAGCCAAGTTCAGCAAAGAATGAAAGCATACTTCCGGCAACGCCCTGAACATTATCTTGACCGCCGGTAATTATTAACCCAACAACTTTATTTTTCAATAAGTGTTTTCCGGCAATTGTCTCCTGATTTTGAATACTGTTCATTCGCTCTACCATTTTAAAATATAAACTGCTCGCTGCACCCCAGCGGATAGGAGTTGAAATAATAAACGCATCGCCCCAATGGATAAATGCTTCGTAAATTTTTTCCATTTCATCATCTGGATCAATTGAAGTTATTGTGCATGGAAATGTGCAAGCTCTGGCAGATTTTGAATAGTATCCCTCACAACTGCGGATATTCATCTCATTCAATTTAAATAGTTTTGTTTCGCATCCTACAGTTCTTGCATATTCAAGCGAGGTTTCAAGCAAGTGATCCGAAGTGCTGTAGCGCGGATAATCTTTATTCATCGCAGTCGTAGAAATTCCAACCAATCTAACACTTCCGGGTTCTCTTTGAATATTTCTTGTAAGCGGATGCGCTGCATGCGGTAGTTTATTTCTTTTTGTTGCAGAATTGAGATCAACAAATAATTTTCCACCTTCTATTTTATAATTGTATGAGGGAACTTTATCCTCTTCGTAACCTGGTTCGCCTTTACCGGTCTTAAAATGAAATTTCCAGAAATGCCACGGGCAGACTACATATTCTCCATCAATATGACCTTCACCTAAATTCCCGCCAACATGATTACATACACCCGAGATTACTCCGAACTCACCATTCTTGTAACTTATGGCGAGTTTAACTTTTCCAATGTTAACTTCGGTTAAAGAATTTTCTTTAAATGAAGCAATATTTCCTAATTCGCTCCAGTTTTCCATATTCAACTTTTTATTTATGAAGCTAAGAATTTTTCTTTCGGAATATTTATTTCGACTACTGTTCCTTCACTTTTTTTACTGTTTATAGGGCATCTCTAAAAACTCACCCAAGAGTTAATAAAAAGTAAAAGAAAGAAAGGAATAGAAATCGTAAAGTTGTATTTTTACGATAGTAATAAATAAAAGAAATTATATGAACCACAGAAAATACAAACACAAACAAGCAAA
>JAUXVN010000006.1 GCA_030684555.1 Ignavibacteria bacterium | reverse complement strand
CGAGGGCGTGCGCGCTGTCGTGATCGACAAGGATCAGAAGCCGAAATGGAAGCCGGCGCGGCTCGCCGATATTGAAGCGGGCGATGTGGACGGATATTTTGCGCCGCTGGGCGCGTGGAAATGCAGAATTCCCTCCTTTGGTTTTAGAAGAATACAAACTACTGAATAATTATCCGAATCCATTTAATCCGAGGACAATAATCCCGTATCGGTTAAAAGAAGGAGGATATGTAAAACTATACATCTATGACATAAAAGGAGAAGTAGTAGAAGTATTAGTAAACGGCTGGCAGGATAAAGGCTACTACGAAAAGGAATTTGATTCAAGAGGCAAGCGGAGTGACGGAATGCCAGAATGGTCAACGGGTTACAATAACGAAATAGCAACTGGCATTTACATTTATAAACTTCAAGTAATAAACATAAACAACCAACCGGTATTTACCGGTTTGGGTAAAATGATATTGTTGAAATGAAAAGGGTTAAATGATGAACAACATAAGTATAAAAACAGTATATCTCTTAATACTTCTGATAACACTCCCTCTCCACTCCGAAATCCGTTACGTAAGCAAAACCGGAAGTGCACAGCCACCATACACAAGCTGGGCTACTGCAAGCGACAGCATTCAGAAGTGCATAAACATAAGCAGTTTTGGTGATACTATTTATGTAGGTAACGGTACTTATATAGAACAAGTCTTTATGATAAACGGATTATCGTTAATAGGCTCCGGTTGGGATAGCTGCATTATTGATACAAGGACAATATCCACATCATCAGGTTACCGCACTATAACTATGAAAGACGGCTGCATTATTGATGGATTTCACATCATTGTTAGTAACAGTAAGCAAGGTACTGCTATACATAATCCAGGCAATTACTCTTCCCCTTCTTGGTGCGAAATCAAGAATAACAAGATATCTTCAGCCGGTTGGGGTATAACCATGGACACATATGCAACAATAAAAAACAATACATTTGATAATCTGAGAACAGGAATAGAGATATATTCGACAACTTCAGCCATATTTGATTCAGTGTATGGTAATATTTTCCTGAATATGGATAGCCGTGGTATACTAACCTCGCTAAGCGGAAGGGGTATCATATTCGATAATTTCATACAAATGGGAGCAGGTTTACCAACAGCTATAGGAATATCGAGCGGTGGATTAAGTAAAATATTTAATAATATTATGATCGGAACAAATAAAAAAGGCTACGGTTTTAGTGCAGGTTCCCCGAGCGTTCCATATGAGGTAATTAATAATGTAGTTATAAATTTCGATCAAGGTATACGCACTGTATATCCTTGGATCATTAAAAACAATGTTTCTATAAAAAACACACGCGGAATATATAATGTTTTTTCTACACAACCGATAGTCAGTTATAATAATTCATGGGGCAATATAGAAAACTTCACCGGTTTCATTGCAGATAGTACAAACCTTTCAGTGGACCCGATGTTTGTAAATGAAGAGAATAATGATTTTCATTTACAGATGTACTCTCTACTGATAAATGCAGGGGATCCTGAAATATTAGACCCTGATTCAAGCCGGAGTGACATCGGAGTATATGGAGGTCCGCTGGGCAAATCGTATCAATATCTTGATTACCCGCCTAAATATCCAACAGGCTTGGCTCTCTCAATAGATTCAACTAATATATACTTAAGCTGGAAAAAAAATACAGAAAGCGATTTTAGTTATTATACAATTTACTCGGATACGATAACCGACTTCACAGTTTCGCAGAATAACTTCATATCTCAAGAGCGTGAAAATATTCTTGTCTATAGAAAGCCCTCCGGAGTAAACAGAATCTACTTCAAATTGACCTCAACAGATATGCAGGGGAATGAGTCAAAAGGGAGCGAAGAAATTGGTGTTGAACTTGTGTCAACGGGTAACGAAACAGGGACGATACTTCAAGAATATAAGCTATACCAAAATTATCCTAATCCATATAATCCGTCAACAATTATCCCGTATAGAATAAAGGAAGGAGGAGATGTAACAATATATATTTATGATACAAAAGGGGAACTCGTAGAAGTGATAGTGAATGAATATCAAACAGCAGGCTACCATGAACGTGAATTCAGACCGAAATCAAGTAATGGATATCTGGCAAGCGGCATATATTTCTATAAGATAGAAGTAAAAGGGAATAATGGAATACCGGTATTTCGTGATATAAAAAAAATGATTTATTTAAAATAAAAAGAGGTTACCATGAAAAGTTCTTTGGCAATAATTACAATACTGTTTACCTTATTGAGTTTTAATACAACAAAAGGGCAGGGATTTATCTACGGGGTTTATCTTGATGAATGGGATGCAACAAATGCCGAGCTTTACAAACATGTTGACAGTTTAAAAATGAACACAATACTGCAAAATATATATGGTGAAGATGCTACACAAAAAGCGATGCTTGAAAAATATAATCTTGTTGTTACAAAATCAGATAGTGATTCAGCAGCAGTATTTCACTTTTCGAACGGATATTACACAAATTGGGAAGCAGAAGAAGCAATTTATGATTATCCGTTGCAGACGGGACTAAAGCCTGGATTCGGAGAAAGCATAAACTATAATAACCGGAGCGGATGGACATCCGGGGTCGATTTAGAGAATTCAAATCAGTTGTTATTCACAGGACCTCACTACAGGCAGGATAAAAAATATAAGATGAATTATATGCAAACAGTACCTCTGAATTATAACTTACGTGCGACATTAACCGGAAGAGAAATAGATGAAAAACTACCTCCGCCAGGAACTCCTGTGTGCAAAATATCTGTAGTATTTTCTTATTATAGTCATACATCCCATCAAATTGAAGATGAAATTCTAAACGAATTGATTATCGATTCAGATGCCTTAACCGATGGTCAATATCATTCATTTGATATTGACTATCAATACCCGGAAAGATTTATACAATATAATCAAAAAATATCGGGATTAAATCAATATAATTTACTTGATTATGATGATACCCAACATTCAACCGGAATTCAGTTTAAAGTATTGTGGTACGGAGGGATGGAGTTGATTGTTGACAAACTTGAAGTGTTTGATCTAGAAATAGGGAGGCTGTTTATTGAAAACTATCCATATATTCAAGAAAAAGTTACCAATTTTGCAAACAAGTACAATAATTGGGATAATATACTTTATCATTATAACATAAACGAGCCACAGACAATAGACAAATACACACCCGCCAAAATGGTAGATGAAATATTAAACAATATGAACCCGCCCCGTCCGAATGGAATCGCAGAATTTTACCCGCAGTGGGAGGGAATGCGCAATGGGGATAATACAATTCAAAAATTCAAAGAGATGGCATCACCTTCACAAATTATGATGGAATTTATCAGTTACGAAAGAGGTAAAACTACTACATGGCGTTATGAACAGCAGAGGGGCTTATTGCAAGGTTTGCATAATCAACATCCGGATTTCTGGTATGAGCCTTTGATAGGAGAGCCTCGATTACCTGGACCTGATAGTGTGAATTGCTGGCTTGAAGAACCTTCTGCAGCGGAACTTAATGGATCAATAATGCTTGCATTAGCTCATGGTGCTAAAGGAGTGATTGTGTGGAAGATGACACACGGATGGACAGATGTGGAGTTTAACTGTGGAAATAGTAATGTCTATTGGAAAGTACTGATGGAGCGGAATGAGGATGGTTCGGTATTTTATCCAAATAGTTTATACTACTATTTTAAGAATAGTTTCGGACCCAGAATTACAGGGGTATTAGGTAAAACACTTATTGATTTAACATATACTAAGGAATATTTGAATATAGAATACCAGGAACATGCTTTACCAAAATATTTGGGAAATTCGGCTGACTATCTATCAGTACAACACTTTGGAATGAGTTATCATTGGCATGCAGGTTTTTTTGGAAATCTTAACTATCCTGATAATAAATACTTTTTGTTGACAAACCTTAGGATAAATACTCCCGTTGTGGCAAAACTTAACCTAACAAATACTACAGGATATTCCAATATGGGAATAAGAAATATTGAAGATCCGTTTGACAGTTTAATATAGAACAATAACAACATCACAAATGATCTACACCCAATTTTCAGCAGGCGAGGGAAGATTATATCAGGTTGCACCGGTAGTAAAATATGGAGGGACTGTAATATAATGCTTCAGATGGAAAGATACTTTTCAAATAGTTAGATTTAGAGAAACAAAAAGAAAGGGAAAGTATCATGTCGAAAGGAAAAAGGAATTATACGGCAGAATTCAAGGTTCAGATTTTACGGGAACATCTTGAAAATCAAGTACCGGTTGGTAAACTCTGCGAACAACATAATCTCAATCCAAACTTGTTCTATAACTGGAAAAAAGAACTCTTCTCCGGTGCTCTTGGGATTTTCAATAAATCAAAAACACCGGTACAGCAAAATGAAAAGATTACCCGATTAGAGGAGAAGTTAAAGCATAAGGACTCTCTTATCAGTGAGATAGTAGAAGATAATCTCCGTCTTAAAAAAAAATTGATTGGGGAGATTTGAATAAAATGTGGGTAGAACCCGAAATCAGGGATAATCTTACTGTTTATGTTAAAAATCTTTCTGAAAAGACAGAAATTCCGGTAAGTAAATTACTTACAGCAATAGACCTTACGAGAGTAAAGTTTTACAGATGGCTTAAAAGAACCGGAAAACCATTACAGCATAACGGACAGATTCCCAAGTCTCATTGGCTGACTCCAACGGAAGTTAATGCCGTTATTG